>NZ_ADNU01000096.1 GCF_000178455.1 Brevibacterium mcbrellneri ATCC 49030
ACCTGGCCATGAACGATAAACCAAAACCGTTCAGCCTAAGCGTCACAGGACGTCAACGTAATGACCCACACCGACCTTTGCTGGCCCACAGCAACCCCAGCAACCCACCTCTACATTTGTGTAGGCTAAAGACATCGTTCCTTAAGCGATGCATCCCTTGACACCAAGAGAAAGCGACACGTGGTGAAACGTATTGCCGCCGCTTTTGGTCACGCGAGCTCCTGGACCGCGCTCACCCCTAGCCTCATTCCCCGCACGTGGTGGATGACCGCCATCAACGTGGCGGTCAACGCGTACGCCGGGCAAAAAGCAGGCGAACTCGCTCACGCTCTCCTCAACCGAAACCGCCGAAACGCCCCTGCCACCTCTTCCCGCACACAACACCCCGCACAGCACCGCCCACAACACCCCTCACACCCCAACAAGTCCACCTCCCCCGCTCCCCCCGGCTTCCGGATCGCACGCCCAGCCACTCAAAGCGTGAGCCGTAACATCGCACTCCTCTCCCTTGCAGGTGCAGGGTCCGCCTTCGCCATCTCTCGGTCAATCCGTGAACAAGAAGACATTGCGCAACGCACCAACGACCACACCGTCTCTGTACGCGAACACGTTTTCGGCTACATCGTGGGCGAACTCGCCTGGCTGAGTCTTGACCTCGCTTCACTCGGCATGAACCGACTCCGCCAACGCCTCGAACGGCGACTACACACACGCCTGCCGTTCATGCCCGAACTGGTCATCACGGCGCTGTCCGTGGGCGCAATGGCGTATTCATCGCGCAAACTCATCAGCACTATCCTCTTCCGACTCGCTGAACAAGCTGTGCGCTCTGACTTCGCTCGCCCATCACTGGCCCGCCGCCCCTCCGAACCACAACGCTCAGGCTCGCGCTACTCACAAGAACGCTTCTCCACCCTGGGCTATCACGGACGCGACTTCGTCGCCTCAGGCCCGCGAAAAGACCGCATCCAAGCGACACTCAAACGCACCTCGGGAAAATCACACACCCCAACCGACACCGCCCACGAACCCATCCGCATCTTCATTGGGCGCCTTTCCCACCCGGACCTCTCAGACGCAGCAGAAGCGGCAGTTCGCGAACTCGACCGCACTGGCGCGTTCGACCGCGAAGCCCTCCTCTTAGTCACCAACACCGGATCGGGCTGGACCCCACAGTGGTCAGTCGAAGCCTTCGAATACCTCATGGGCGGAAACTGCGCATCGGTCGCAATCCAATACAGCTTCGCAGGTTCATGGCTCGCGTTCCTCATCCACCGCGACCAAGCCATCTACGCCAGCCGCGCGCTACTAGAAGCCGTTGAGCGTCACCTCAGCACACTCGACAAGCACTCCCGCCCCCGCATTTACGTCACCGGCGAATCGCTTGGTGCCCTGGGTGGCCACGGCGCCTTCACGAGCCTCACCGACATGCGACAACGCGTGGACGGCGCCCTCTGGACGGGAACCCCACGCACCACTCCTATTTTCAAGAACCTCATCGCATCGCGCCACGTCCTCTCTCCGGAAATCCAACCAGTCATCGGCCGTGGGAGCCGCGTGCGTTTCGTACAAAAACCCAAACAACTCAAAGAGTCACCCCTTGGCCCGTACCGCCCCTGGATTGGGTCGCGCATCGTGTACGCTCAGCACCCATCCGACCCAGTCGTCTGGTGGTCCCCTTCCATGGTCATCCGCAAACCCGACTGGCTACGCGAACCCCGCGGAAAAGACGTGAGCCCGTACGTGGTGTGGTTTCCGTGGCTCACATTTTGGCAACTGCTTGCCGACATGCCCCGTTCGGTTCAACTGCCCG
The DNA here is from genome assembly GCF_000178455.1 of Brevibacterium mcbrellneri ATCC 49030. Lineage (GTDB taxonomy): Bacteria > Actinomycetota > Actinomycetes > Actinomycetales > Brevibacteriaceae > Brevibacterium > Brevibacterium mcbrellneri. The sequence goes on from NZ_ADNU01000096.1 coordinate 1,814, forward strand.
GTGGCCGCGGGCACAGTTACCACCGCGAGGTTGTGCACTATTGGAACGAAATCCTTGACACACATTTCACAAAAAAGGACTGCACAAAAATAGGTGACGCGATCGCAGACGACATTGCCCGTAAGTCCACGGGCCAAGCCTGGCGCCACCCTGAACAGAACACAACACACCAGAGCATGTTCGACAAACTCTTGTGGGCTATCCTTCAGAGACGGAAGGATTCATAAACACACATGGCAACACGTTCTAAATCCCGCAGAATCGTGGAGTTTGATCTCGTGCGGGGCTTCTTCATCATGGTCATCACACTTGACCACTTGGCGTACTGGCCTTCCCCTCTTGCATTTTTCTCCGGCAAGGGGTGGCTCTGGGTCAGCGCTGCGGAAGGGTTCTTCCTCATTTCCGGTTTTCTTATCGGCTACATTCGTGCGTACAAAGGGCGACACAAGGACCTGTGGCCAATAACTAAGAGTCTGTGGCGTCGCGCTCTCAAACTCTACGTTTGGGGCGTGGGCATCACTCTTTTCCTCAGCGCAATCACCGTTATGGTTCCCCCGGACAACGTCAACACCCTGCCATCGCTTCCTCCAGAAGACTCCTCGGCGGGATCCACTATTGTGAATGCTTTGCTCATGCGCACATTCCACGCGTGGATTTTCTTCCTCCGCATGTACACGGTGATGCTTCTGGTCACGCCCCTGTTCCTCTGGCTCGTCCGCAAGGGCAAGCTGTGGATAGCAGTAATTGCGTCAACAGTGTTGTACGCGGTCAGTCTGTTTTTTGACGCGCCCGAGGCGGTCGTCCAGTGGCAGCTGTTGTTCTTCTTGGCAGCGGCGTTGGGTTATGTTTTTACCCCTGTTCGCAACTGGATGGCTGAGCACCTGACGTGGCGTAACCTGCTCATCGTGGGTCTCGTTTCTGTCACCGCCGTCACAATGATCCTGAGCGGAATTGCGATCCACGGAGAATACCTGATGAACCGGATTGGACTGGGCGAGTTTCAATCTGCCCTGTACCACTGGGGAAGCGGCGCTTTCTCTAACTTCCCTATGCAACCGGGCCGGATGATTCTCGCGTTCATTTGGTTTGGTGGTTTTCTCGCGTTTTTCCACGTGTTCCGCGACCCCATCATGAAGTATCTGGGCTGGATCTTGGTTCCATTCGGCAAGTACTCACTGACCGCTTACTGTTTACAGGCGATCCTGTTGCCGTTTATTGTCATCGTCACTGAAGCGAGCGGGCCTCTGTGGAACATGTTCATTGGACTACTCACGCTCATGCTGATGTGGTTGTTGATGAAGAGTAAGCTTGTGCTTAAAATCATGCCCCAGTGACAGGCACTCGCAACCACGTAATCAATGAGGACTACTTATGCCCAAACTCAGCCAGACTGCGCACAGCTTCCCCGACTCTGAAATCCGTCGCATCTTTGAGCTTTCGCTTGAACTCGACGATGTTATTCCGTTAAGCGTGGGGGAACCTGATCTTCCTGTCCCCCAGCACATTCTGGAAGCCGGAGCTCGCGCGTTTAAGGACGGCATGATTCGGTACGCGCCTAACTCTGGAATCATGCCGTTGCGACGTGCACTGGCAAAGAAAGTGACTGAGTTCAATAAGTACCCGGTTGACCCGGACCAAATCCACATTGGTGCGGGAGGTTCTAACTCGTTGCACATGGCTATGAGTTTGGCGCTGGGCCCCGGTGACGAAATTCTGGTTCCCGACCCTGGCTACGCCACTTTTTTCATGACTCCCCGCACCGTGGGGGCTACCCCTGTGGGCTACCCCTTGAAGGCTGAACACGGTTTTATCCCACAGATCGAAGATCTCAAGAGCTTGGTGACACCTAACACCAAAGCCATTTTGCTCAACAGCCCGTCGAACCCGCTGGGTGTTGTTTTTGAACGCGACGTTATGGTCGCGCTCATGGACTTCGCAAAAGAATATGACCTGTGGGTCATCAGTGACGAGGTGTATGAGTACTTGGTGTTTGACGGCGAGTTCATCTCACCTGCCACCCTTGACCACGACAACCGAGTACTGTCCGTATATTCCTTCTCAAAAACTTACGGAATCACGGGCGGTCGCGTGGGGTACTTGGTCACGCCTCCTGGAATGACGAGCCGGGTAGGCGCTTTGCAGGAAGCGAACGTATCGTGCGTGAACACACCTGCTCAGTACTCGGCCTTGGCCGCTGTTGAAGGTCCCCAAGACGACGTCCACAAGGCCCTTGAGCACTACCGCACAAACCTGGCCCGCGCACGCGAAGTCCTGGACGCCAAGAACATTGAGTACCTCACTCCGCGTGGAGCCATCTACCTGTTCATTAACATGTCCCACGCCACGGGTGGCGACGTGAGCACATGGGCCGAAAACTTCCTCCTCGAACACAAGGTCGCTCTGGCCCCTGGCACAGCTTTTGGCCAGCACGGTGAAGGCTGGGTGCGCGTGTGTTTTGCAGGTGACACCGACTTCCTCGTAGAAGGTTTGTCACGTTTGCCGTCGCGGCCACAGGAGAACGACGAAGAGCCCCGCCCACAGGAATAAGCAACCCGCGTTACAACTTTGAGTACACCAGCTGGTGGCTGACAGCCAGAACCTCACCCGATTGTGTCCACAGTTGGGCCGTCTGGTCGTGCAAACCGGACCCGAACCACTGAGCCCGTGCTGAACACAGGATGTCGGTCCCGGCCGACTCCAGCACGTGCGCATCGGCTGACACGTACGTGGTAATCGTGATGGTTCCGGCCGGTAGCCACTGCCCTGCTCGCAAGAACGACCGGGGGAAAAACGTGTCGGAGGATGAAACAAGGGCTGCGTAGTCCCACGGACGGCCATCAGCGTGACGAAGCCAATACGTGGACGTTGTGTCGTCCTGTGGTCCTTCCGCGATCTGTTCCCAGCCGCCTTCAACGAACCGAAGTTCGTAGTTGTTTGACCATTCCGGTCGCTCTTCACCGTCGGCGACAGCGTACTCTTCCGGCGCGCCCACAGATGGGAACGGGATCTCGTTGGCACGCAACTCACCACGTTCTGCCACCAGCAACACCGTGGCTGTCAGCGGCGTGTTCTCGCCTTGGTGACCCTTGACAACCCAGTGTTGGTTTGAGGAGTTGGTGCGCACGCATTCAAGCTCCAACTCATAGTCGCCTTCACTCAATGGTGACGTGAAGTTCGTGGTGATTGCTGCGAGCCTGCCTTGCGCGTCAGGGTGTGTCTGCACGGCGTTGCAGATGGTGGCAACGGTGATCCCGCCGAATGGCCCCACCATGTTGTGAAACTTTGGGTGGGTGCTGGCGTGTGCCCGGTTGCCTTCAAAGCTCACCGCGATTGCCTGGTCAAAAACTGATTCCGTCATGCGCGCCTTCCTTATGCGTGTGTTCCGCACGTTACTCCCTGCCGTGACCGCCTGCCGGATTCACCGCGAGCGCAGCCACATAGTCTTCCGTCACCATATCGGAGACCGTGATCCAGGGGTGTGATGTGCATTCCGCGTCTGTTGGCGGCCCGCACTCAATCTGGGCAGGCTCATACGCACCAAATCCGGTGTGCATGCTTTTGAGGACTGCTTCTTTGCGCACCCAGGCGCGCAGAAGTGCCCGGCCGAGGTCGTCCTCGGGTAGGTCTGTGAAGTGCGGGCGTTCGTGGGGGCCCAGGATGTGGGTGAAGGTGTGGGGTGGAACCTTGAGGGCGTCCGCAGGTTCGATGTCGATCCCGATCCAGCCAGTTTCGCCTGGTGTGAGAATTGCAACAGCCGTATATGGGTGTGACCGAGAAACCGAACATTCCACCTCGAACGTGCCGTCTGTAACGGTGAGATTGCCGCGAGCGTGGGTATGAACCTGAAGGTCACGCGGGTGTATGCGGTAGTGGTGGGAGACAAGTTCGACGAGCACCTGATCTGCCGACACATCTGTATCCCGCACAATTCGCGCGTCCACTCCCCCGCCTCCGTTCAATCTGACGCCGTGAATTTTTGTACCATTAAGGCGACTTCAAAGCCCTACCCAAGGTGGTCTGTGAACACGTACGCGCCCCAATTTCCGGCCGGTCACCTCGCGAGTGAACCCGGAACACTTATCGACCTCATTTTAAAGAACGTCGCGGAACACCCGGACACTCCAGCGATCGACGATGGCACGACGGTACTCACATACGCAGAACTCATTGAGCAGATGCGCTCGTTTGGGCTCACCCTTCACGAACACGGTGTGGGCCCCGGTGACAAAGTTGGGGTACGCGTCTCCTCTGGTTCAGTAGACCTGTACGTGTCGATTTTGTCGGTTCTCATGATCGGCGCGGCCTATGTCCCTGTCGATGTTGACGACCCTGACGAACGCGCCCGCACAGTCTTCGAAGAGGCCAACGTCGCAGCCGTCATCACTGACGGCCCCACGATCACCAAAGTCACCACCAGAGAAACCCCGCCCGAACTCCGCGCCCCGGTCCCGGAAGACGACTGCTGGGTGATTTTCACCTCGGGATCCACGGGTAAACCCAAGGGCGTTGCCGTGACGCACCGGTCAGCGGCCGCTTTTGTGGCCGCCGAATCCCAAATTTTCTGTCAAGACGAACCCCTTGGCCCGTCTGACAGGGTCCTGGCTGGTTTGTCTGTGGCATTCGATGCGAGCTGTGAAGAAATGTGGCTCGCATGGGGTCACGGAGCCTGCTTGGTCCCTGCTCCCCGCGCGTTGGTGAAGTCTGGAATGGACTTGGGACCGTGGCTTGCCAGCCGCCGCATTTCGGTCGTCTCTACGGTCCCCACGTTGGCGGCCCTGTGGCCACCGGAAACCTTGGACAATGTGCGTCTCCTCATTTTTGGTGGGGAGGCCTGCCCACTTGAACTTGCTCAGCGTCTGTCGGACGGCGACCGTGAAGTGTGGAACACGTACGGGCCCACCGAGGCCACCGTAGTCGCGTGTGCCGCCCCGCTGGGCGAAGAGCCGGTGCGAATTGGACTTCCTTTGGCCGGTTGGGACTTAGCTGTCGTCAACCCAGAGACCGGAATCCCGGTTGCCGAAGGTGAAACGGGCGAACTCATCATCGGTGGAGTGGGACTTGCCCGCTACCTGGACCCGGAAAAAGACGCCGAAAAGTACGCCCCTATGGAAACACTGGGGTGGGAGCGAGCATACCGTTCCGGTGACTTGGTCATCAACGACCCTGCCGGCCTGATTTTCGTGGGCCGAGCCGACGAGCAGATCAAGCTGGGCGGCCGCCGCATCGAAATGGGTGAGGTTGACGCTGCCCTCCAGTCGCTACCCGGCGTCCACGGTGGCGCAGCCGCGGTAAAGACCACCTCGGGTGGGGTTCAACTGTTGGTTGGTTACTTGGCCCCTTCGCCCGGTGTTACTGGTGACGCGCAACAACTCGAAGCCTGGGCCCAGCAACTCCGTGACGTGCTACCTCCTGCCCTTGTTCCGCGCCTAGCCATCGTGGACGATCTGCCCACAAAGACCTCGGGCAAGGTCGACCGCAACGCACTCCCCTGGCCGCTTCCCGGCATGGAAGTCACTGACGACTCCGGGGACGTCCCCGCCGCATACGCGTGGATCGCCGAACAGTGGGAGGCCACCCTGGGCGCAGCCCCCGGCATGAACACCGACTTCTTCAACGCCGGTGGCGGGTCCTTGGCGGCCGCTCAACTGGTGAGCCGGCTACGCACCAACTTCTCGGCCATCACGGTCGGTGACATTTACGCGCACCCCCGCTTTGGGGCACTTGCTGAGATGTGCACGGGCACCGAACCCACCACTCAGCGTTCCGAACGCACAGTCAAACGCACCAGCCGGTTTATGCAGTGGATGCAAACGCTCCTGGGCATTCCAGTACACATTTTGGCAGCGATGCACTGGATCGTCATGACGCTGGCCGCAATGAACGTGTTCGCGCTCATGGGCGCCCCAGTTGTCACTACGTCGTGGTGGCTGATCGCCGTTCTGTACCTGGTCTTCGTCACCTCGTGGGGACGCATGTTGGTGTCTGCCGCGTGTGCGCGCCTGCTCCTGGGCAGCCTCAAACCCGGCGTGTATCAGCGCTCTGGGTGGGTCCACCTACGCTTATGGTTGGCCGAACACATCGCCGACAACGCTTCTGCTGTCTCAGTGGGTTCTGCCCCGTGGGTCACGTGGTACGCGCGCCTGTTGGGTAACAAGTTGGGGCGCGATGTTGACCTCCACTCCATCCCGCCGGTGACCGGAATGCTCACCTTGGAAGAGGGTGCCGCCATTGAGCCCGAGGTGGATCTCAAGGGCTGGTGGGTCGACGGAGACCTGTTGCGAGTTGGCCCCATCCACGTGGGCAAGTATGCCGTTGTTGGTTCCCGTTCGACTCTCATGCCAGGCACGCGCGTGGGCTCGGAAGCACGGGTGGCGCCTGGTTCGGCGGTAACAGGCAAAGTGCGCAAAAAGCAGGTGTATTCCGGTTCGCCTGCCCAGCGGACGTCGAAGAAGCACCACCGCTGGCCCGCACCACCTGAGAAACGTGCCCACTTGCCGTTCTTGTTGTATGCGATCGGTTCGGTACTCCACGCGTTGATTCCCTATTTGGCAGCAGTGCCACCCATTGCACTCATGCTATGGATTTACGGTGTTGAGGTGATTACCCAACCGCTGACCCTTCTGGCCTGGTCGCCTCTCCTGGCGCTTATCTGGTTTGCTTTCACCGCCCTGTTTGTTCTCATCGCGGTGCGCACGCTGTCTATCGGTTTGCGCGAAGGCACGTATCCAGTGCGTTCGCTCATGGGCTTTAGGGTCTGGGCTACCGAACGCATCATGGACATGGCCCGCGACCTCCTGTTCCCCATGTACGCCGGTCTGATCACGCCTGTCTGGTTGCGTCTTTTGGGCACCAAGGTGGGTTCAGGTGTCGAAGCTTCGACAGTGTTGTTGGTTCCTAAGATGACGCACATCGCTTCCGGCGCGTTCCTCGCTGATGACACCATGGTTGCCAGTTACGAACTGGGTAACGGGTGGATGCGTATTGGTCACGCCAAGGTGGGTAAGCGCGCGTTCCTGGGTAACTCTGGGATCGCGGCGGCCGGGCGCAGAGTTCCAAAGAACGCCCTGGTTGCGGTGCTTTCGGCAGCTCCGCCTAAGTCGAAGAAGGGCAGTTCGTGGATTGGTTCGCCTCCTGTTGAGCTCAGGCGCGCCGAGGTGGCAGCCGACGAATCGCTCACGTACGCACCTCCGAAGAAGCTCAAGGTGGCGCGTGGAGCGTGGGAGACTCTGCGTCTGTTGTCCGTGGGTGTGGCTGGACTCATGGTCGCTGGAGTAATCCTCACGCTCATGTGGATCACCCAGGCGGGTCACTCAGCCCTGTGGGCCATTTTGTTGTCTGGTGTCGTCATGATGTGCGCCGGTGCTGTTGCCGCCGGTGTCGCAGTGGTCACTAAGTGGCTGTTTATTGGCCGTATCCCCGCGGGTGAACACCCTCTGTGGTCGTCGTTTATCTGGCGCAACGAAGTCGCTGACTGTTTTGTCGAACTCATTGCAGCCCCGTGGTTTACCCGCAAAGCAGTGGGCACTCCAGCTCTCGTGTGGTACCTACGTGCACTCGGCGCCAAAATTGGCCACGGTGTGTGGTGTGAAACCTACTGGCTACCAGAAGCCGATCTGGTGGTCTTGGAAAACAACTCCACGGTGAACCGAGGGTGCGTGGTGCAAACGCACCTGTTCCACGACCGTGTCATGTCGCTTGACGCTGTGACCTTGGAAGACGGTGCTACCCTTGGGCCCAATAGCGTGATTTTGCCGGCTGCTACGCTGGGCCGGTCATCGACTGTGGGACCCACGTCCCTGGTGATGCGTGGGGAGTTCGTTCCCGCGAACGCGTACTTTACAGGCAACCCAGTTGTCCCCTGGGTGGATGCGCCTGTTGATCAAGAGTAAGGATTTTTGTGACTGACCCGTATCTGCCGCAGAGTGGGAGCACTTCATACAAAGTTGCGCACTACGATCTGCGGTTGGACTACCACACTGCCCCGAACCGTTTAAACGGAATTGCGACACTCGAGATTGAACCTCTTGAAGCCGTGAGTTCTTTTAAGCTCGATCTGTCTGGACTCACAGTCACCAAGGTGTACGTCAATGGCAAGACCGCCCGGTTTAAGCAGTCCCCTGGTCAAGTCACCGTCCGGTCCGCGCTCACCCCAGGAAAACCTGTTCGAGCCGAAGTTCGCTACAACGGAAATCCCGCTCCCGCCATGGGCACCTGGGGCGATGTGGGCTGGGAAGAACTCGAAGAAGGCGTGCTGGTTGCTGGCCAACCCAATGGTGCTTCCACGTGGTTCCCATGCAACGACCACCCGCGCAACAAGTCCACGTTCACCATCACAATCCTGTCCGACTCCGATTACGCTTCGATCGCAAATGGGACTCTCACATCTACCCGGCGTAAGGCATCACGCACCGAGTGGGTGTGGGATTGCCAGGTCCCCATGGCCACGTATCTGGCTACCGTCCAGATCGGTCCCTACAAGATGGGGCCGCTTGAACCGGGACAGCACCGGCCGTCCCGTGTCCCCCTGGCACTAGCGACGTCTGAGCACAACTGGGCTAAAGCACAAAACTTCTTGAGCCTGCAGCACCAGATGATGAACGTGTTCGAAGATCTTTTTGGCCCCTACCCGTTCGACCGTTATGGCGTAGTGGTGACCAACGAACACTTAGAGATTCCGCTTGAGAGCCAACCTCTGTCGATTCTGGGCCCCAACCATGTGGGCCGGTCCTGGGAGGCCGAACGTCTGGTCGCACATGAACTTGCTCACCAGTGGTTCGGCAACTCTGTCAGCCTCACCACGTGGTCTGATATCTGGCTCAACGAAGGTTTCGCGTGCTACTCCGAATGGCTGTGGGCAGAGTCAAAAGGCCACCAGGCAGCGTCCGGCCACGCGAAGCGCCACTGGGGCTTGCTGAAGCTCAAGCCCAACCTCATTCTGACCAACCCGGGAGCACCAGACATGTTCGACGACCGGGTGTACAAAAAAGGTGCTCTGGCACTCCATGCGCTTCGTCACCACGTGGGTGATGAGAAGTTCTTCACTCTTTTACGCACGTGGACTCGGACATTTAAGCACGCCAACGCCACCACAACAGATTTTCTCACCCTCACGAATCAGGTGTGTGGCGAGGGAACGAACGCCGTCCTCACACCGTGGCTCTACGAAAAGTCGCTCCCGCCCTTCCCAGGTGGACTGTTTTAGATCGACGCGATCATCAAGCTCGAGTTACCGCTCTCACCGGCCGTGATGTAGCCTAGCTGGGCGAAAAGTGCTGCCGCCGGATTGCCGTGATTCACTGACAGGCACACCGACTCAATTCCTTCGTCATACAGTTTCGCGTGCAATTTAGAAATCAGCTTGGTCGCAATTCCGCGTCCTTGGTACTCCGGAATGACCGCGACGCCCAGTTCAGGAATATCGTCTGCGATATACCCGTACCCATTGGGTAGAAAACGCGCCCACGCTGCACCCACAGCCTTGTCGCCGTCCCACGCAATCAACGCGTGGTCGCCTTCCCTGCCCCAGTCCTCCACATAGGAACGTGCCTGCTGGTCAAGTTCGTCAAAACTGGTATTGGTGCCAGACCAGTTGATGCACTGCAAAAGAAACGGTTCTAGAAGTTGCGATGTCGACGGCTCTGTCGCGCCACGAAAGTTCATGGCACCAGGCTAATGATCTTTCTGCTTCGCGTCGAGTACCGCAACGGCACGTGCGCGTCGAATCCACCCGTTACCGCGCATCCGGGCTCCTAAGCCCACGGCACGGAAGGCCATGAACCCAAAGCAGAAACACGCCCACAGCGCGCTAATCGTGAAGCTCATACCCATGGCCGCCCACACAAGTAGACCAAACCCGGTTGCCGCACCAAACTGCGCTACGGCCAGGTAGCGGGCGTCGGAGGCGCCCAACAGAATCCCGTCGAGCGTAAACACGTACCCTGCCAAGGGCATACTCACAGCCAGAATCAGGACCAGCCCAGCAACAGTGGAAACGACCTCGGGACTGGAGGTAAACACCCTGCCAACAAACGGGCTCAGCGCCGCCAACACAAGCCCCACAACGACTCCGAACCCAACACCCCACACAATCAGGCGAGTTTTGACAGTCTGAACCTTCTGGGTGTCGTCCTTACCCACGTACAAACCGATCATTGCCTGCCCAGCGATCGCCAACGAGTCCAACACCAACGCCAGCGAGTTAAACAGCGTCTGGGCGATCTGCACGGCCGCTAGGCTCACCGTGCCCATCACGCTGGCAACAGATACCAGCACAATGAGCGCCGCGCGCAGGCTCGCTGATCGGATGAGAAGCCAGCCCGAGGTCGTCGCCGCTGACAGCACCCCCGCCCAGTCGGGTGCCAAGGAGGCGTTGTGGCGCCGGGCTGCCCGCCCGGCGAAAACCAGGTACACCGTGCACATAGCCGCGTGGGCCAGCACGCTCCCCCACGCCGAACCAGCGACCCCGAGGCCCATTCCGTAGATGAACACCGCGTTGAGCACAATGTTGAGTCCAAAGCCGCCAGCAGCCACAACCAACGGAGTCACGGTGTCTTGCATGCCGCGCAAAAGTCCCGTCGCAGCGATCACAATCAGCATGAACGGCAAGCCCCACCACGACACGGTGACATATGCGAGCGCGCCGGAGAACACCTCGGGCGAGGGATCAAACATACCCAAAACCGGCCCCAACAGGGGCAGACCGGCCGCCACCAGCACCACGGACACCACCAGGGCCAACCACATGCCGTCAAACCCGGCACTCACGGCTCGTGTGTAGTCCCCTGCGCCCACGAACCTGGCGACACGCGGGGTGGTCGCGTAGGCGAGGAAAATCATGAGCCCCAGAACTGTCTGGATCACCACACCGGCCAGGGCGAGGGAGGCCAGCGCGTCCTTCCCCAGGTGCCCCACCATCGCGGTGTCGGCGAGCAGGAAGATGGGCTCGGCAGCGAGCGCTCCTAAGGCCGGGAGCGCTAAACGAAGAATGTCACGGTCAACAGCACGCACGGGCCCCCATTGTAGTGGGATAGCCCGTGCGTGCTGGTGATTGCGGTTCTTGTGCCGCAGTGTGGGTTACTGGTCGGCAGCGACCTCGCGCATTTCGCGGCGCAGAATTTTGCCCGAGGCGGTCTTTGGCAACGCGTCAATGAAGTTCACCTGGCGTGGCGCTTTGTAGGCTGCCAAGTGCTTGCGACAGTGCTCAATGATCTGGTCTTCGGTCACGTCCTCACCGGCCCGGCGAGTCACGAACGCGACCACGTTTTCGCCTCGGTAGTCGTCTGGCACACCCACGACAGCTGCTTCGGAAACGGCTGGGTGGAGGTACAGGACGTCTTCGACTTCACGTGGCCATACTTTGAAGCCGGACGCGTTAATCATGTCCTTCTTTCGGTCCACGATGTATACCCATCCGTCTTTGTCCATGAATCCCACGTCGCCGGTGTGCAGTTCGCCGTTCGGAATGTCGTTTTCTGTGGCCGTGGGATTGTTGAGGTAACTGAGTGCCACCATGGGGCCACTGACATACACTTCGCCCACTTCGCCTGGGTCGCAGTCGGACCCGTCCTCACGGGCAATACGCACGTGTGCTTCCACACTAGGCAGACCACATGACAGATTGCCTGACTCGGGGTCCACGGGAGCACGCAACCAGTGCGGGACCGTGATGCACTGGGCGCTGGTTTCTGTCAGCCCGTACCCTTGGCCCACATACACACCCGCGCGTTCTTCGAACTTCTTGACCAGACCTTCAGGCAACGGTGCTCCCCCAGACATGATGGAGCGGAAGGAACTGAAATCGTCCGGTGTGAAGTCCGGTTGAGCCAGCAGGGCGGTGAAAGCCGTGGCTGGTCCGGCCATGAAAACCGGGCGCGTGTCACGGAACTGCTGAAGCGCAACAGCGGGGTCGAACCGGTAGTTGAGCACCAGAGTGGCCTTTGTAGCGATCGAGGCCAAGAAAATACACACGAAACCAGTGATGTGGAAAACCGGTGCCATTTGGTAGAAGGACAGTTTCGGTTCGAACTTGTAGCGGTGCACCATCATGAGCGAGTTCACACCCAAGCCCTTGAATGACAACAGCGCGCCCTTGGACTTGCCGGAGGTTCCCGAAGTGTAACCGATGAGACCCACCTCGTCAGGGTCGTGTGCCCGTTTGCTCACGGTGACCGTGGCACCGTCGTGTTCTTTGAGCACGGTAAGGAAGTCTGGCTTACCCGTGTCGATCTGTTGCGGGAACATATCGAAGATTGCAGGTTCGTTTGTTGTGACGAAATCGTGTTCGCCCACCGTCACAACAAGCGGTATGTTTCCAGCGTGATCCTTGACTCGGTCCATGAATGCGGCTGCTGAAACGACGAGTGCCTTAACACCCGCGTCGCTGAAGATGTGATCGAGTTCGTCGCGGTACATGGGGTTGAGGGGAACCACAATTCCGCCCAGCTTCCACACGGCGATCACCGTGATCATGTAGTGCGGGACGTTCTGCAGGTACACACCCAGCGGGTCACCTTCACCAAAGCCGTTCTCAGATAGGTACGCAGCGAACGCGTTACTCATGCGGTCGACTTCGCTATAGGTCAGTTCGGTCCCGTAATAGTAGATCGCCGGGTGGTCTGGAACCTCGTTGACCGCGTCAATCCAGAGGTCGAGCGGAGGTGTCTGAGGGATAGGCGTGACATCCTCAGGGTTGTCATACGCAGTTTTGAGCCAGGGTTTTTCGTCAATCCAACTCATTGGTCACTCCTTTGTGACGTAGGCACCGGGTGACACTGTGGCCACCCGGTGTCAGGGCTTTTAACAGACTTCGAACAGTCCTGCAGCGCCCATGCCACCACCAACACACATGGTGACAACAACGTACTTAGCGCCACGTCGTTTGCCTTCGATGAGCGCGTGCCCAGTCAGGCGCGCACCCGTCATTCCGTACGGATGCCCAACTGAGATTCCGCCACCGTTGACGTTGTACTTCTCGGGGTCAATTCCCAAACGGTCACGGCAGTACAGGGCCTGCACTGCAAACGCTTCGTTCAGTTCCCACAGGTCGATGTCATCGACTGTCAGCCCGTGCTGCTTGAGCAGTTTAGGAACCGCGTACACCGGCCCGATTCCCATTTCGTCAGGCGCGAGGCCCGCTACCGCGATACCCCGGTAGATACCCAAAGGCTCCAGTCCACGGCGTGAAGCTTCAGCGTCACTCATGAGAACCGCTGCCGATGCACCGTCGGAAAGCTGGGACGCGTTTCCAGCCGTGATGCACGGAGTGTCAGACAGTTCGCTCGGCTCCAGCACCGGCTTGAGACCAGCGAGCCCTTCAAGCGTTGTGGACGGGCGGTTACCTTCGTCCTTGGTCAGGGTGAGCGTCTTTTCCGAAATCTCTTTTGTCTCTTTGTCCTGCACCAACATGGTGGATTCCAAAGGAACGATCTCGTCGTCGAACTTGCCAGCTTCTTGGGCTGCCGCCGTGCGCATCTGCGACTGGTAGGAATACTCGTCCTGTGCCTCACGGGACACGCCATACCGCTTAGCAACGACCTCGGCGGTTTCCAACATGGAGTAGTACGTGTCAGGGCGGTGCTCAACGATCCACGGGTCTTTGGTCTTGAACGTGTTCATCTTGTCGTTCTGAACCAGCGACACGGATTCGACACCGCCACCCACGGCAATGTTCATGCCGTCAACCAGAATCTGCTTAGCGGCAATCGAGATAGCCATCAGACCAGAGGCACACTGACGGTCCACGCTCATACCGGAAACCTCAACGGGCAGGCCAGCGCGAATCGCAGCTTGGCGCGCTACGTTACCGCCCTGGGCACCCTGCTGAAGTGCAGCACCGATGATGACGTCTTCAACTTCGCCACCTTCAAGACCTGCACGCTTAACAGCGTGTTCGATCGCGTGGCCGGCGAGTGTTTGCGACTGCGTGTTGTTGAACGCCCCGCGGTAAGCCTTACCAATAGGGGTACGCGCGGTTGAAACGATAACTGCGTCTGTCATGAGTCGTCTCCTTTAGTTGCGTGGCCCACCGGCGACGTAAATGACCTGGCCAGAAACGAACCCAGCGCCTTCCGATGCCAAGAACGACGTGGTGTGGGCAATGTCGTCTGGGACACCCGCACGTCCCACAGGGATCTGGGTGATGTTGAGCTTAACGAACTCTTCCCAGTCCATGCCGATGCGTTCTGCCGTTGCCTTGGTCATGTCGGTCTGGATGAATCCGGGAGCAATAGCGTTAGCGGTCACCCCATACTTCCCCAGTTCAATCGCGTATGTCTTGGTCATGCCCTGGATACCGGCTTTTGCTGCCGAGTAGTTGGTCTGCCCACGGTTACCCAGCGCCGAGGTGGAGGACATGGAAATAATGCGACCAAACTTCTCTTCCACCATGTACTTCTGCACGGCTTTGGTCATGATGAAGTTACCCGTGAGGTGCACGTCCAAGACTTTGGTGAAGCCTTCCAGTGGCATCTTGAAGAGCATGTCGTCACGGATGATGCCTGCATTGTTCACCAGAATCGTGGGGGCACCCAGTTCCTGTGCGATGCGTTCAACGGCCTGGTTTGCCGACTCTTCGTCGGTGACGTCGGCACCGATTCCCAGCGCTTTTCCGCCAACGGCTTCAATTTCTTGCACAACGTCTTGGGTGTCTTCTTCGCGCAGGTCGATGACAGCTACGTTGTGCCCGTCCTTTGCGAGTCGAAGTGCGATAGCCGCGCCAATTCCGCGAGCTCCGCCGGTTACTACTGCAGTTCTGTTCACAATCAACCTCTATTCTCCACGTCTGTGTGGTCTCTCACATTCTTAACCGAACACTCGTTTAGATGCAACCGATTCTCACGTGCGCTCAGTCCTCTTCAACAATGTCGAACAGGTCGATCGACCCTGCCCCCACTCGCCTGACAACTGGCGTGCTGCTCGAGAAGTCCACGACGGTCGAAGGAGTGGTCGCGGGGGTCCCAGATGCCACGATCACATCGACGAGTTTGCCAATTCGCGCTTCCACATCAACAGGGTCCGTCAAGGGTTCGTCTTCCCCTGGCAGCAACAAGGTGGACGACAGGATCGGCTCTCCGACCTGCTCGATGAGGTCAAGCGACAGGCGGTTTTGCGGAATCCGCGCGCCCACCGTTTTCTTTTTGGCGTGCAACATGCGCCGTGGAACCTCTTTTGTGGCTTTGAGAATGAAGGTGTAGGGCCCAGGCGTCAACGCTTTGATAGTGCGGAACGCGCTGTTGTCGACAATGACAAACTGTCCCAGCTGCGCAAAGTCGTGACACATGAGCGTGAAGTGGTGTTTGGCGCTCAGCTGCCGAATCCGCGTAATGCGTTCGATCCCATCTTTGTTGTCCAGCGAACACCCCAGCGCGTAACACGAATCCGTGGGGTACGCGATCAAGCCACCGTTATTGATGACGTCAACAACCGATGAAATCAGTCGTGGTTGCGGGTTTTCCGGGTGGATTTCAAGAATTTCAGCCATGCTTTATTTTATGGGGTCGCCCGAGGTGGGTGCTGGGTTGTCTGGGTCCTCCGGGCTTTCTGGGTGCTCTGGGCTTTCTGCGTTGGCTTCCGGCTCCACAGTTGGTTCCGGTTCCGAGGTGGGCGCTGGGTTGATGGGCTCCCCGGAGGTGGCGAGGACTTTGCCTGTGTGTTTGTTGAAGCCTGATGAGATCAGCAGGTTGATCCACCGAGCACGCGGGTCCGCGTCGACCAAGAGAGCTTTGAGCAATAAGGTTGCGGGGAGCGCCAGAAGAGCGCCCAGGGGTCCTAAAACCCAGTACCAGAACAAGAGCGACAGGAATGAAATAAAGGGGGTCACTCCCACAGATTCGCCTGTGAACTTTGGCTGGATGATCGCTTGGATCACGAAGTTGAGTGTCAGATATGCGACGACCACCCAAAACGCGTCCCACCAACCGCCTTCGAGGAGTGCCATGAGGGCGGGTGGAATCAACCCAATAATGAGTCCCACATTGGGAATGTAGTTGGTGGTAAAAGCGAGAACACCCCACACCAGGGCCAGGGGAACCCCGATAATCCACAGGGCGATGACGTCAAAAACGGCCACAATCAAACCGAAAATCGTGGCCACCACCCAATACCGCCGTACGCCTTGTCCAAATGAGCGCATTGCGAAGGAGAACTGTGGCGCCACTTTACCAACTTCCCGCAGACGCGCCGGGAACTGGAGCGAATCCATAATGACAAAGAACACAGTCATGACAACCGTTGTCAGGAGCGCGAGAATTGCCGACACATTTGACAGCACCTGGAGAACAGCGTCAGTCATAGACGAAAAGTCGAACGCGCTGAGCTGGTTCTGAATCACTTCCGGGGTCAGTCCCCACGACGTCGTGAAGCGGATGACCTCGCCGTACAGTTGCGCCAGTTTGTGCGAATAGCTCGGGAGCACAATGACAAGTTCGGCGATCGCCCATGCGTTGAGCGCAAAAAACACCACGAGTAACGCCAGCACGATCACAACCGTGATCGACGCTGCAACAATTGCTGGCACACGCTTTGAAATCAGATACGCCTGCAGTGGGTGAACCACAACCACCAGGTTGAGTGCCAAAAACACTGGAGCCACAATCGTTTGAAGCCCCTGAATAAACTGGATTCCAAACGCCAGGCCAGCGAGTCCCAAAACAATAATGAGAAATCGCGGCAACATCGCCGGGCGCGCAGAATCAGTGGCCACTACCGCTTCCTTTTTTCACGAATTCGCATGTTGATCTCAACAGGAGTTCCCGTGAAGTCAAACGTTTCACGCAATCTGCGCGTAATGAAACGCCGATACCCCGGGTCCAAAAACCCAGTGGTGAAGAGAACAAACTTGGGAGGACGCGGGTGGGCCTGAGTACCGAACAGAATGCGCGGTTGTTTCCCACCACGCAGCGGGTGCGGATTGGCAGCCACAAGTTCGCCCAGGAACGCGTTGAGACGTCCGGTAGGAATACGTGTGTCCCACCCCTTCAACGCAGCGTCCAGAGCGGGCACCAGTTTGTCGGCATGACGGCCAGTCTTCGCTGAAATATTTACGCGCGGCGCCCACGACACATGACCCAGCTGCATCTCGATCTCTTTTTCAAGTTCGAGACGACGGTCCTCATCCAGCAGGTCCCACTTGTTAAACACCAAAACCAAGGCACGCCCAGCCTCAATGACGCTGTTGATCACGCGCAGGTCCTGCTCCGAGATGGGCTGATCGGCTTCCAACAAAACCAATGCCACCTCGGCGCGCTCTAACGCAGTCTGCGTACGCAAGGCGGCGTAATAGTCAGCCCCGGACGACTGCCGCGCCCGTTTGCGGATACCGGCCGTGTCCACAAAGCGCCACTGCCGGTCCCCCAGGACCACCAGTTCGTCCACGGGGTCGCGCGTGGTTCCAGCGACATTGTCCACCATGACGCGTTCGCTACCCACAAGACGGTTCAGAAGCGAAGACTTCCCCACATTCGGGCGGCCAATAAGAGCAACTCTGCGCGGCCCGCCTTCTTCTACCATCTGGTCAACCCCGGACACTTCCGGAAGAATCTCCACCGCACGGTCCAGAAGGTCAGCAACACCTCGGCCGTGCATAGCCGAAACCGGAGACGGTTCACCCAGCCCCAGGTTCCACAGCTCAAACGCAGCCAACTCAGATCGTTCGTCATCGACCTTGTTCGCCGCCACAATCACCGGCTTGCCGGTCTTGCGGAGCATACGAACGATGTGCTCATCGGTAGACGTGATGCCTGTGTGCACATCGAGGACGAATACAACGGCGTCAGCGAGTTCAACCGCGATTTCAGCTTGTTCTGCGATTCGTGAGGCCATCCCTTTCGAATCGATGTCCCAACCCCCAGTGTCCACTAAAGTGATGTCGCGACCAGCCCAGTGAGCCGTGTAGCTCACCCGGTCACGCGTCACCCCAGGGACGTCTTCGACAACGGCTTCCCTGCGGCCCAAGATTCGGTTCACCAGGGTGGATTTGCCTACGTTGGGGCGGCCCACAATGGCAAGAATCGGTGACGGGCCCGAGGTGCCAGCGGCTTCGAGGTCCTCTGGGGACCGGTCCAGAAGTTCGCGGTCTTCGTCTTCGAGTTCGTAGTCGTCGAGCCCGGCCCGCAGGCTCTCTTCCCTGAGCCGTTCCTCATCGCCGTCAATAGCGGAAAACCGTTCGTGGAAGTCCTCGTCAGGAACGGGCGAAAAATCGGGTTCCTTGGTCACTTGTTACCGCCGTCCGCCTCTTCAACGAGCCCCATGACAGCTGCAACCGACTCATCAAAGTCGATGTGGGTGGTGTCCAGCGTGTGCACGCCTTCGGCAGCGGTGAGGAAACTGGTGGTTGCCGAATCCTTACGGTCACGGTCTGCAACCTGAGCACGCGTAGCCTCGACCGATTCTTCGGTTGCTTCGCCGTGGATCTCGCCTGCTCGACGAGCAATCCGAACGTCTTCACGAGCGGTCATGAGAATCCGAACATCGGCGTCAGGAGCAACGACCGTTGTAATGTCGCGCCCTTCAACCACAATCCCGCCTTTGTCTGCGCTCACGCGAGAAATAATGTCGCGTTGCATCTCGATGAGCTCTTCACGTGCATCGGGCACGCTGGAAACGATCTGCACATTCGTCGACACGTTTTCCGATCGGATGTCCGATGTCACATCGATCCCGTCAACTTCGACTGATTCGTGTTCCGGGTCGGTCGAGATTTCGAAGTCCACACCCCGAATCTGTTCAACCACGTCTCCTGGGTCGCTTACTCCTCGTTGCAAGCACAACCATGCCATTGCACGGTACATCGCCCCCGTATCCAAGTACCCAAAGCCGTTACGACGGGCAACCTCGCGTGAAACGCTGGACTTCCCTACTCCACTGGGGCCATCGATAGCAATAACGGTCACTTTTCCTCCTTGGGGTCGAGAGCCTGTTCCGGTAGACGCCACCCATTTTCACGTAAGCCTTGGATGAGAACTTGCACGTGAGCGGGCACGACTGAAAGTTCGACGCTACCCAGTTTAACGCCCGTCGCGTGGTCGATCCGGATGTCTTCAATGTTCACGCCCAAGTCACCAATATCGGTGAAGAGGCGGGACAGAGTTCCCGGCGCGTCGTCCACGTAGACAGTGACTGTTTCATACGTGGCAGGCGCCAGTCCGTGCTTGCCTGGAATCCGTGCCCGGCCATCGTTACCGGCCGCAAGCGACCCAGCAATTGTCCTAAGCGACCCCGGTCGCATGTCCAACGCGTCGATCACTCTATCCAGATCACCTCGGATATCGCGCAAGACCGTTGCCACCTCGGCGGCGTTACCCGCCAAAATCTGGGTCCATAACCCTGGGTCTGAATCAGCGATCCGGGTGGTATCCCTCAATCCCTGACCCGCGAGCGCAACTCCTTCTGAGGGCATATCGACCAGCTGCGCAGCCATGATCGAGGCCACGACTTGCGGGGCGTGGGAAACCCGGGCGACTGCGGAGTCGTGGAATAACGGGTCTAGGTGCATGACTGAGGCGCCTACGGCCTGAGCGATTGTCACGACCTGCTCCAGACGTTCCTGTGGCGTGTCCTCGTCTGAACACACCACCCACGGGCGCGCCATGAACAGGTCAGCCCGGGCTGCGATCGCGCCGGACTTTTCGCGTCCAGCCATGGGGTGTGAACCGATGTAGCGGTCCAATTCCCGGTCACGGGTGTGCTGTTTGACCGCGTCCAGGATGGCGGTCTTGACGCTTGCAACATCGGTGATGGTGGCGTTGGGCCATGTGCGCAGGGCGTCGACAATAACCTGGGCGACCACGTCCGGAGGCGTGGCAATGACGACAACGTCAGGGTCTTCTGGGCGAGCTACTTCGCCTGCTCCCATGTCGGCTGCGAGTTGAGCGGACGTGGGTGAGAGGTCTTCGAGCGTGACACGGTAACCGTGCCGAGACAGACCCAGGCCTAGCGAGGTGCCTAACAGCCCGGTCCCAACGATATGTACGTTCACAGATCAACTGCTTTCATGAGTTCTGAGACTTCTTCGGGGCGCAGTTGGCGCATTTTTCCTTGGCGTTGCTCGGCCAGTTCAATGGGGCCAAACTCGGTGCGCACCAGGCGTAGGACCGGGTTGCCTACCGCACTGAGCAAACGGCGCACGATCCGGTTTTTTCCAGAGTGCAGAATCACTTCCACCAGTGCTACTCCGGGTTGGGAGTCAATGAGTTTGAACGAGTCCACGCGGCTAATACCGTCGTCTAGTTCAATTCCTTCACGCAGGCGAGCTCCCACGTCCTTGGCGACGGGGCCCTTGACTTGGGCGAGGTATTTTTTGGGGATTTCATAGCGCGGGTGGGTGAGCCTGTTGGCCATGTCCCCGTCGTTGGTCAACAGGAGCAGCCCTTCTGTTTCGTAGTCCAAACGTCCCACGTGAAAGAGGCGTTCCGTGCGATCGCGTACGAACTCGTCGAGGTTGCGTCGACCTTCGGGGTCGCCCATGGAGGAGACGACTTTGGCGGGCTTGTTGAGCGCGAAGTAGACTTTTTCAGTGCTCGTTTCGATGGGCATGGAGTCGACGACGAGGCGCTGTTTCGTGGGGTCGATGCGGGTTCCCAATTCGATCACAATGTGGCCGTCGACTTCCACTCGCCCATCGAGGATCATCTGTTCACATGCTCGCCGCGAGCCCAGTCCGGCATCTGCCATGACTTTTTGGAGACGCACCCCGGAATGGGTGTGAGGGTCCGAGGTGGTTTGTTTCTGAGCGCGGGCAATGTTGGCTTCACGCTGTTTACGGCTGGGGCGTTTTTTCTCAAAGTTCATAATGTTTCCTTCGTTTCAAAGGTGGCTTCTTGTGGGACGTCTTCTGGGAGGTATGGGGCGATGGCGGGAAGTTCGTCGAGGCTGTCAATTCCCATGGCTGAGAGAAACACATGGGATGTGACGAACTGCGTGGGTCCTTCTGTTTTTGGAGCTTCAACGATGAGACCGCGCATGAGCAGGGTCCGGACCACCCCGTCGACGTTCACACCGCGGATGGCTGCGATACGGGCGCGGGTTACAGGTTGCGCATAAGCGACGACTGCCAGGGTTTCCAGGGCAGCTTGGCTGAGTTTGGCGGTCTGGCCTCGGGTCAGGAAGTGTTTGACCGTGTCGTAGTGTTCTGAGCGGGAGTAGAACTGCCACCCACCTGCCGATTTACGGATCTCGAAACCGCTGACCCGCCCTGTGGAGTGTTCGCGTTGAAGTTCTTCAATCGCCAGCTCAATCTCTTCTGGATTGGCTTCGAGCGCGGTTGCGAGTTCGTCGGTCGTCACCGGTTCGCCAATGACCGTCAGGATCGCTTCAATCCGTGTGGTCAGTGGTGTCATGTGTCCTCCCGGAGATGACGAGTGTACTCAGCGGTGCTTCTTGGTCCAGATCGATTGTGCCTGCTTTAAACAACTCCAGCAGTGCTAAAAACCGTGCGACGACCACCAGGGTGGAGTCTGCCGTCTGGGCAAGTTCATCAAATGTAATCGTCTCATGTTCGGTGAGCAAACCAAGAATGTGGGCGCGTTGTTCGGGAACGCTGACGTGTTGGAGGTGAATGTGGTCGATCGACACGGTGGGCGGGGTGGTGTCGCGGGCCAGTACGGTCGCGTACATTGCTGCCAACATCTCGGTAGTCGCCGACATGATGAGAGGGGGCAGCACGCCCTGGAAGTCGCTCATGTTCCCACTGTTAGCGACCGAATATCCAGTTTGCGTGATCCGTTCGCCAAGTTCAAAGGACACCGCTTTGTAGGCGCGGTATTGCAAGAGTCGGGCAAAGAGCAGGTCCCTAGCTTCGAGAAGTTCTAAATCGAGTTCGTCTTCGACCGTCCCCGCGGGTAGGAGGCGCGCGGTTTTGAGGTCGAGCAGGGTTGAGGCGACCAGGAGGAAGTTGGAAAGTTGGTCCAAGGTTTTGGCTGTGCTCCAGCCGGCTTCCTGGGCCGAGGTGGTAAGCGCGTTGACGTGTTCGACGAACTCGTCGGTGACTTCTGCGAGGGCTACATCGGTGATGTCGAGTTTACGTTTGCTGATGAGCCCTAGCAGAAGGTCAAACGGGCCGGAAAAGTTGTCGAGTTCAACAACGAATTCGTGGCTCAGGGAGCCCCACCTCGGGAGATGAGTTCACGAGCCAGTTGCCGGTAGGCCTCCGCGCCCGAGTGTTTGGGGGCGAAGCTGGTGATTGGTTCGGCGGCCACGGAGGCGTCTGGGAACTTGACTGTGCGGTTGATGACAGTTTCAAAAACTTTGTCATCAAACGCGTCGACAACGCGTGAGATCACTTCACGTGCGTGCAGCGTGCGCCCGTCGTACATGGTGGCCAAAATACCGTCGATTTCAAGACCAGGGTTGAGGCGGTCCTGAACTTTCTCAATCGTTTCAACCAGCAGAGCAACACCGCGCAATGCGAAGAACTCGGTTTCAAGAGGAATGATGACACCGTGCGCTGCTGTCAACGCGTTGACGGTGAGCAGACCCAAGGATGGTTGGCAGTCGATGAGAATGACGTCATATTCGTTGGCGACTTTATCCAGGGCTCGGGCCAGCACTTGTTCGCGCGCCACTTCGTTGACCAGTTGAACCTCGGCGGCTGACAAGTCAATGTTGGCCGGTAAAACGTCGATGAGCTGGTGCTCCGTGGGCTGGATGACGTCAGACGGGTTCACCCGGCTGGACATGAGAACGTTGTACACGCTCAGTTCTAAATCGTGTGGGTTGAGCCCCAGCCCTACTGACAGAGCACCCTGTGGGTCGAAGTCGACCAGAAGCACGCGACGTCCGTAATCAGCCAAGGCTGCACCCAGGTTGACCGACGATGTGGTTTTGCCCACGCCACCCTTTTGGTTGACCATCGCGATGATCCGTGCCGGGCCGTGGCTTTCAAGCGGTGGCGGTTCTGGAAATTGTCGAACCGGTCGGCCTGTGGGTCCGAGTTCCTGTTCTTCCACGCACGTGCCTTTCTTCGAAACGATGTTCTTTCACCCTATCGCGCTCTGGGGTGAGTCGATGCATAGACCTCTTTGAGCGCTTGGCTCGTGACCTGAGTGTATATCTGAGTGGTTGTCACCGACGAATGTCCCAAAAGTTCTTGGACAATTCGGATATCCGCTCCACCTTCTACTAAGTGAGTTGCGCACGAATGTCGCAACGAGTGCGCGGTGACGCGCGGGACGTCGGCAATTTCAGCCGCCTTTTTCACGATCGCCCACGCGCTCTGCCGGGACAGTCTGCCACCTCGGGCGTTGAGAAAGACCGCGGGACTTGAGGCAGCCCACGCAGGCCGGCCACGCGTCAACCACGCCCCTAACGCTTCGATTGCGTGAGAGCCCAGGGGAACCAAACGTTCTTTGTTGCCTTTTCCGTACACGCGCGCAATACCTGCGTCCACATCCACGTCGTCCCGATCCACGCCTACGGCCTCACTGATGCGAGCGCCTGTAGCGTACAAGAACTCAATGAGCGCAACCGCGCGCAGCTGGGCGGGATCCGCACTCTGAGGGTCACCTGCTGCGTGAATGATCCGGCTCACCTGATCGACGCTCAGCGCCTTGGGTAGCCGCATCGTGTCGGTGGGTGGCTGCACGTCATCAGCGGGGCTTGTTCCCCCGGTTTCACCCGCCGTGAAATGGTGAAGCCTGCGTACAGCCACCGTGATGCGGGCCCTAGACGTCACGGCAAAATTCTGGTGCGCAATGTGTTCAATGAAACCGGCAACGTGTTCGCTGGTGACGCTCCCGAGGTCGTTCACCCCTGTGTCTGCCAGGTAAGTGACGTACTTGGCGAGATCGCGGGCGTACGCGTCAACGGTGTTGCGTGAACTCCCCCGCTCCAATTGCAGGTACGTGAGGTACTCGCTCACTGGTCGGATCAAGTCGGCGGGGGCGTCCGGCAAGAGCGCTGCCCCGTGCCGTGCTCCGGTCATGAGTTGAGGAATCCGTTGAGCAGGTGATCGCGTGCTGGCCACGGGTCATCGACAGGGCGCAGGTCCGCAAACCCGGCCTCAGCATGTCTGGCTGTGTGAAGGATGCCTAAGCACGCTGTTGCGTTGGTGATGTGGCCGGCCATGACGGCTTGGACGGCGTCGTTCAAGGGCACCCAGTGTGGTTTGATCTGGGCTTCTTCTGCAGTGCGCTCGCTCGCTGGGTGCGTGGTGATGTCGCGGGCCAGGTAGATGCGCAACGCTTCCGAAGAACCGCCGGGTGAGGTCAGCTGATCGGCCAATACATTCCAGGTTCTGGCGCTTAAGTCGACTTCTTCGCGCAGTTCCCTGGCTGCTGCCACGTGTGGTTCTTCTCCCGCGTGGTCCAAAAGTCCTGCCGGCACTTCCCATTCGATGACACGTAACGGCTGTCGATACTGTTGCATGAGCATGACCCGGTTGTCGTCGTCGAGAGCAACAACGGCTACAGCACCGGGGTGGCGCATGATTTGGCGGGTGAGCGTAGTTTGAGTTCCCGGCAACACAAAACGTTGCTCGACTACATCCCACACAGCACCCGTGAAAACCACGTCGCTGTCCAGGATTTGTGTGTCGACGTACTGGTCACGCATTAGTCGTCGTTGAGAACAAGTGCCTGAGCGTACAGGCTCAACAGGTGTTCTGCGATGAAAGTGTGACGGGCAGTACTTACCCGGTTCTTAACGTGGATTCCGTTTTGCACGCGCACTGCTGGACGGTCGATGAGTTCCGCAACCGCACGCAGTGTTCCGTCGACATTGTCTGGAGCGAACTGAGGAACCCCGTCACCGTACATGCGGCCGTGCTGTTCTGAACCAACAAAAACAATTGGGCGACCCAACTGCATGAGGCGTTCAGCGTCCACCGCAGTCATGCGGTCAGAAGCTACCACGACATCAGAGGCTGCCAGGACATCGACCGTGGAAATTTCTTCTGCCAAACGCATGTGTTCTACCCGGTCGACAATTCCACTCCGCACTGTCGATCGGGAGCGTCCACCACCAGTCAGCGCGAACACCCACGAACGGTCGGGGCGGTACGATGCCAACCGGACACCCACCTCGGCGATGGTCGTCACGGCAGGCGAATCGATCAGAGCAACCGGGCTGGACACGAGCCACGAACCAGACGGAACGTCCAGCAGATCGCGGACATCTTCGCGTGACAGCCGCGGCTGAGCCACCGGGTCGATGTCACTTGAGAGCAACTGGGCACGTTCTACGATCGCAACCGTGTCCATGTACTTTTCAACGATAGGTTCCGTGGTGCCCAAAACCACGGTTGCGGTCTTGGAAACGATCTGTGCTTGGGCCTCTGCGATCATGCTGTCATCACGGCCCACTGACGCGACAATCGTGGGGTGCATGGACTGCGGAAGACCTGTGAGCCCAGCCCCAGAAAGAGCCGCTGCGTGCAGGCCATGCGCATGCACGAGATCAATGTGACGGTAGTACTTGTGCAATGTCAGAGCCGTGTTGGGATCACCCAGGCGCAGACCCGCACCTGCCCCAATCTCAATGTGACGCAGACGCTCACCAGACACGTTCAGGGCCTTAAAGACAGACTCACGCGACGCAACCGCCACACGGTAGCCAGCGTCAAGCTGCGCCTGAATTGCGTGACGTGCTACTTCTGCAAGAACCGAATTAGCGTCAGTCAAAACGTGCATAATGCGCGTGTCTGCAGGTAGCAGTTCACTCATTGTGTTCCTTTCACCAGTGGGGCCCTTGCTCCTAGCCTATCGAACTCACTTCGAGTTCAGGATCAGCCCTCGCGAGGTTTAGATTGAGGCTCAGGCAAAGGGTTAGGCACAAGCGCTTTTGCACTGTCAGCGAACCCATAAGACTGGTGCTTTTTCGTGGCGTGGAGATCGGCAACTGCAAGGGCCGTGATGACGGTGCCAGCGGACAAATCAACTCCGTCGACACTGGTGACGGCGATCTTCCTGTCACGCAGTTGCTTGACAGCTCCGTTGTTTCCGCTGTCCACTGATCCAGTAGCCACTGTGGGTGCTGTTGAGCCAAGTGCGTTCAACAGACCCGTGTAGTCCTCGGCTGGTTGTGTGTCTTCTTCGGTTGAGTCACCCAGCAAGAAAACGACGACGTCAGCGCGTGCGTAGCTTCCCCCGTTCAGGCGCTTAGCCGAACGCAGCTCGTCAATCACTTGTGCGGCTTTCTCGGCATCATACGCACCTTCGTGCTCACCGGCGTAAGCATGCGCAATGGCTTTTTCGAATGCTTCACGTGGATCTGCTGGCAACTTAGGGTCGATCTCTTTGAGTGCCTCAAGTGCTTTTTCGCTCTCTTCAGGCTTGAGTGATTCGGGTGTCAGCTGTCCCCCGTCACTGACGTTAGCACCCGCGTCTTCTAAACGACCCTGCACATCCTTAATGGTCTGAGACGTCGTGTTTGGGGTTGAGACCAGAGTGACTTTCGTCCCCTTGAGGGTCTCGGCGAGAAGCGCAGGCGCTGACTCCGTGATGTACGTGTTCAAATCCTCGATTGAACCGTTTGCCTCATCGAGTTTTGCCCGCAAGTCGTCGCGGTCAGTCCGCAATGAATCAACTTGCGACTGGAGAGACTCACCAATGGGTTGTTTGAGTGGCCCCGCGCCAAGAACAATTCCTACGGCTAGAGCCAGAAAAACAGAGATGATACTCACCAGGTGATAGCGAAAATCAATCACAGTAGTCCTTCCATCCGGGCAGGTATCACCAAGAGAACAGGTTACCTAACCAGCTAAAGAATCCATCGAACTGCGCCCCCAAGAGACCCAGGAATGTCTGGCCAGCAGCGGTTGCCATGAGAGCGACGAAGAGAGCGAACAGGCCAGCGAGCGCCAGTCCCGCCAAGAACCAGTTTGAAAACTGCCGACGGTACAGAAGTGAAACACCTTTTGCGTTGATGAGGCGGGATCCCAAACGCAAGTGGGTGATGAGGCTTGGGCCTAAAACGTTTGCGTCATCGTTCACCATGTCGGTGAGCATGTCGTTGCTACCTACCGCCACAATCAGAGGTGCGTCCAAAGAATCTGCCACGAGCAAACCTGCATCACGGTTACTTCCCAGCGTGGGAAGTTTGTGGTGCTTTAACTCTTGGGATTTCATGCGCTCGATTCCCGCTGAGCTGTTTTCGTCTGGCGCGTGGGCTAAGAGGATTGCTCCGCAGTTGGCTGAGGCGTCAGCGACGGAGTTGAGGTCCCCCACGATGATGTCAGGTGTGAGCCGGGCGTCCAGCAAGGCATCAGCCCCGTTATCGACACCAATGAGGACCGGCTTGTACTCCTTGATGTACCCGCGCAACATTTCGAGGTCTTCTTTGTAGTGCGCGCCGGCAACCACAACCAGCGCTTGCCGCGAGCGTAGCGACTGGGGAAGTTCAGGAAGCTCAATGTCGGACTCAACGAGGTCCGGGTGTTCGTGTAATGTGGCGCCAAGTTCGCTCGCGAACTCGCCAACCAGCGAGTCGAGCTGAGCGCGTGGGTCGTTCTTTTGCGTCATTATCGAATCATTGTGACATGTTTAGTCGGTAAAGCCCTGTTTCTGGGTACGTGCGGTCTGCATGAGTTCGGTTGCGTGTTCCCGGGCAGCCACAGAATCGCTTACCCCGCCCAACATGCGCGCCAGTTCGGCTTCGCGTTGATTATCCGCGACTTCTGTCACCCCAGACACTGCTCCTGACTCGTTGGAGTCGTCCTTGCGGATGACTAAGTGTGTGTCAGCCCACGCCGCAACTTGAGCTAAATGTGTGACAACAATCACCTGACTGTGTCGTGCTAAAAGCGCCAGACGGCGACCAATTTCAGTAGCCGCAGCACCTCCCACTCCAGAGTCGACTTCGTCAAAAATGAACGTGGGGAATGCGTGAGTTCGAGCGATCACCACTTCGATCGCAAGCATCACACGGGAAAGTTCACCGCCGGACGCAAGTTTTGCGATATCGCCTGGCGCAGTACCTCCGTGAGCAGAAAACAGCAGTCGAATCGCGTCTGCTCCGTGGGGGCCGGGCTCTGCGGGTTTGATGTCAAAGACCACGCGGGCGTGAGGCATGGAAAGAGCCGCGAGTTCTCCTTGAACTGCGCTAGTGAAATCTTGTGCGGCACTAGTACGCGCCTCGGTAAGAGCTTGTGCGTGCTCGTGCAAAGAGGTTTCACACTGGCGCAGCTGTTCGTCGATCCCTGCTAGATCGGAGCTGTCCGCGCGCAGTTGCAGCAGTTCTTCACCCGCTTGAGTTTCGAACTCTAGAACAGCGTCCACACCGTCGCCGTACTGGTCGAGTTCAGCCAACTGAGCGATTCGCGCGTGGGTGTCTTCGAGCGACACATCATCGAGTTCAGCAAAGCTCGCAAGGTACGCAGAAAGTTCGGACGCAACATCCGAAGCTGAGAGCGCCAGAGCTGTGAGTGCCTCTGCGTGTTCTTTCACCGCATTGTCATGGGCACGCGCGTGGTTGACGTGGTCGGCGGCCCGGTGAAGAAGATCCACAACGGTCGGAGTTTCGGTAAAACCGTCGCTGACCAACATGTCACATGCCGTTTGCACGGTTTGCTTCACGTCATCGGCGGCTTCCAGCTTCAGCACAATTGCCTTGAGCTGTGCATCCTCACCGGCTACCGGGCGTACCCGGTCAATGTGCGCAAGCGCCCCCTCAAGATACTCAATGCGCGCGTTGCGTTCCTTTTCACTTGCGTGTAGCTCACGGGCTCGCTCATGAACACACTTCCATTCCTCGTACGCGTTCACATATGCGTCACGTACGTGTGCCAGTTCTTCGCCACCGTACGTATCAAGGAGTTCACGCTGCTTGGAAGCTGAACGCAGGGTCAGCTGTTCAGACTGGCCATGCATACTGACAAGCCGCTCTCCCACGTGAGACAGAACGGCAACAGGGACCGTACGTCCCCCGGCTGTGGCCCGGGCCCTTCCCGAGGTGGGAATAGTCCGCGTGACCACCAACTCGCCGTCATCTACGGACCCTCCAGCGTCCTCTACCCGGGCGACGACCTCGGGCTGGGATTCCACAGAAAAAATCCCTTCGACAACGGCCTTTGAGGCGTCACTGCGTACAGCCTGAGTTTCTGCCCGCGCACCCGTGAGCAGATTCAGCGCAGACACGAACATGGTTTTCCCGGCTCCGGTTTCACCTGTCACCACGGTGAACCCCGGCCCTAAATCCACGTGGGCGTTTTCAATCACGCCCATGTTGTGAATCGACAGCGACTCAATCACGCTTGTGGCCCCCTCCACCCGCTCACGGGGAGTTGGAATTTGGCCACGAGACGGTCGGTGAAAAGGTCGCGGTTGAGGCGGGCCAAAGACACTGACTTTTGGGCGCGCACAGCTTCCACACGGGCACCGGCCGGGACTTTGAACCTCAGTTGCCCGTCACACCACAGTTGCGCGTCAGTGTGCGACTGAGAGGGCAGGAACTCCACACCTAAACGTGAACGCGGCGACACCACCAGAGGCTTTGTAAACAGTGCGTGCGCAGAAATGGGAATCATAAGAAGCGCTTCGACTTCTGGCCACACAACTGGACCGCCCGCGGAAAACGCATATGCAGTGGAGCCCGTGGGAGTTGCGAAAATAACTCCGTCACACCCAAAAGACGACACTGGACGGTAGTCCACTCCCACGACCACTTCAATCATTGAGGAATAGCGCCCCTTTTCGATGGTGGCTTCGTTTAAGGCCCAATCGCGGTGGAGCAAGTGGCCGTCTTGGGTGACCGAAATATCGAGTGCCATGCGCTGTTCTACAAAGTACTCGCGCTTGATGGCCGCTTGGGTGGCTTGTTCGAGTTCTTGACGTTCGGACTCCGCTAAAAAACCCACGTGGCCCAGGTTGATTCCCATGATTGGGACTTCTGTTTCGTGGTACATCCCAGCCGCTCGCAAAATGGTTCCATCGCCTCCCAGAACCATGATGAGTTCAGGTTTTGCGGTTTCAAGCTCACCGATTGACAGCACTTTGATGGGGGTCGACGGTTCACCTTCGTAACTCACTAAGGCTGCGTAGTCATCATGGGACATCACAGGGGTGACGTTTTCTGCGTGGAGGAGTGAACACACGTCCAAGGCAGCCTGCCTGGCATGCGCCCGATGCGGGTGCAAAACAACGACGATATTTCTCATGTCACCTCCCCCTTCGAACCTATCGGACTTTCAGCGTAGACGAAATACTCGACGTTTCCTGCGGGTCCAGGAAGGTGAGATTCGCAGTTTCGCACAGTGTGCGCCCCTACCGAGTCTAAGTGTGCGGTCACCCGGTCTACAGCTTCTTGGCGTTTCTTCGCAGACGTGACCACCCCGTGTTTGTCCAGGGCTGAACGGTCCAGTTCGAATTGGGGTTTCACCATTAGGAGTAGGTGGCCACCCGGACGGGTAACTTTCACGAGCCGGTCGATGAACAGGGTGAGCGAAATAAACGACACATCTGCGACAACTAGGTCCACCAAGCCACGTGTCCACTCAGGGGTGAGCTCGCGTAAGTTGTGTCCCTCGAGGTTTGTCACGCGCGGATCGGTGCGCAGGCTGGTGTGGAGTTGGTCATGACCCACGTCTACGGCGTAGACGTGTTCGGCTCCTTTTGTCAGTAGGACTTGCGTGAATCCGCCCGTGGATGCGCCCGCGTCCAGGCATGTGAGCCCGTCTACTCGATCAATTCCTAGATCGCTTAAGGCGCCTAAAAGTTTGTGCGCCGAGCGGGCTACCCACGGATCAGCCTGGGTGAGTGCGACGTGGTCATCTGGCCCTACCGTGTGACTGGGTTTTGTCGCTTTATGACCGTTGACCGTGACGTTGCCGGCCATGATTTCGCGGGCAGCCCGGTTACGGGAGGTGACAAGCCCACGGGCTACCAGTTCAGTGTCGAGCCTGGGCACTAGGGGCGTAACCCATCCAGTTCGGTGGCCATGGAGTCGAGAAGTTCATGGAGTTGAGTGACCGCGGTGTCAATTTCGCCGAGGTCTCCCCCAGGCAGCGCTTGAATCTCCTGGGCCCGCTGTTCCCAGTTCATAGCTGCCCGCTCAAGGTTCCAGCGTCCAAGGCAGTGTTGTGGGCGTGCATGTATGCAAGGGCCGCATTCGCTGCCAGTAGAGGGTCACCGTCGTGGGCCACGACACCCGCCTCAACCTTTACGGAAGCCGAACCACAGCGCGCTTCGGTGGGGCCCACCTCGGCGGCGGGGAGCTCTTCAAGTAGATCAGGCAACCCGGACACGATCCGGGTGGGGCGCTGGTGTTGCGGGGCACGCAATGCAACGTCGATGCTGGTCACGCCCGTGAGCGTGAGGGCCGAATCAATCCCGGCAGCCACGGCCGCTTCAATGTCGGTTTCCAGCTGGTCCCCCACCATGAGCGGGCGGGTCGCGCCCAGCGCGTCAATAGTCTGCGTGAGCATGGTGGGTTCGGGCTTTCCGGCGTAGACGGGGGTAGTGCCACTAAATGTCGCCACGATGTCCACGAACGTGCCGTTTCCGGGCATGATTCCACGGCCGGTGGGAATCGCTTTGTCTGGGTTGGTTGGCCGGTATTGGGCACCGTTGCGGATCGCTGTGATGGCCCACGAGATGTCGGTCCACGTGGTTTGGGGACCGAACCCTTGAACCACTGCCGCTGGAGTGTTCTGAGTAAGCCAGTCGCGATCTTCAGGAGTGATGACCGTGAAACCGAACGATTCGACACAGGATCGCAAGAATTCGCCGCCCAGCACGAGCACGGCGGAGCCGGTATCAATATCGTGCGCGAGTTTCTCAGCGGCAGCCTGTGCAGACGTCCGCACGTGCTGTGACGTGCAAGGGATATCGAACGACGAAATTGTGTGCGCTATTTCTTCGACGTCACGCGCCGCGTTGTTGGTGATAAACGCGTACGGGGTACCGTTACTGTGCCACGTTTGGAGTGTGTGGGAAGCGCCCGGGATTGGTTCTTTACCCCGGTAGATCACGCCGTCTAAGTCAAGAAGGATCGCGTCGTACATGTTTAGCGAACGGTTTCTGGGTCGATCCCGGCTTCAGCCAGAATTTCGTCTACTTCATCTTCCACGTCGACGTTAGGGTCCGGCGCCGAGGTGTCCCTTGGTTCTGGCGGTGTGTCGGGTTCCGCTGTCGCCGGTTCGTCCTCAGCGATCTCTTCTTCTGGTTCTTCTTCGATGGTGATGATTTGGATGCCCTCGTTGGGGTCCGGGGTTTCATCACCGAAGAGAACGTTGGTGCGCTGCGCGGTTCGGCGGGCCAGTTGTTCGTATTTGTCACCGGTTTCGGTGTCGCCTTGAGCACGCAGGATGTCGGCGTACATGCTTAAGAGTCGCACCGCTGACCCGGGGGCGTGTCCAGTGAAGCCTTGTGCTTCGATGAGGGCTTTTGCGGCGGGCAGGTTGTCGAGGTCCATGTGGGCCCCAGCTACAACGAGCACGAATTCGATCCACGTCTGTGGGTCGAAGTCCGACTGTTTCGCCTCAGCGAACATGTCGAGAGCTTTTTGGGGTTTTTCACGTCCGCGTTCTGCGTCTGCGATCACTGGACCGTTTTCGGTCGCGCCGGTGATGCGTTTGTGGGTACGAAGCTCCCTTAAGGCTTCCTCGTACTTGCCGAGGCGGTACGCAACGAGTCCCAAGGCTTCGCGGGTTGCAGCGATTCGTCCAGCGGATTCCACAGCGTAACGGGCGTGCTGATACGCAGTCTCAGGATCTGAATCGATGAGGGTTCCGGCTGCTGCCAGATGATTGGATACAACTTCCCGGTGCTCGCGGGAAAGTGGAGAGAGCTGTTGGAGAACGGGCCCTGAAAGGATGCGCCCTGTGACGCCTTCCGGAAGTTCAGGTTCTTTCATTTTCCGAGGTCGGTCATAACCTCGGGAGTGTTTTCCGGGCTGTTGCTGGCGTCGTTTGTCTTGTCCGCCACGACGCGCTGGGCGACGTCCCTTGAAGTTGTTCACTGCACTCCGTTCTTGTCGATCGAACTTATATTTTACCCGTGTGTGCGATCAGCCCTCAACGCTGAGAATTCGCGGACGATGTCGACGGCGCTCTGAGTTGCGCAATGGGCGAAGCCTGTTCCGGCCCACAGGTTGAGCATCTGCGGGTCGTGGGCATGTGCTTTGCGGATTGGTGAGGTCATGTAGTGCACGTGTGGGTATCCCACAATCTGTTCTGCCTCCATCGCGCTGGTGAAGGTGTTTGCGAGTCCGCGTGCGATCCGTCCGGAGAAGGCTCGGGTTTGAACTGTCCTTGTGAACTCGCCGCTGACCAGAGCGTCTGCGTGTGCGGGTTTGGTTCCTGCTTCACCCGCTGTGAGGAAGCGCGTTCCTAAAGATACGGCCTGCGCGCCAGCGTCGAGGGCCTGTTGTGCTTGTCGGACAGTACCGATCCCTCCGGCTGCGATGAGAGGTACAGACACCTTACGGCGTACTTCTTGTACTAGGTCTGGGAGCACCCTTTGGGTACCTGCGCGGTCTTGTCGATGCACTGACAGGTGCCCGCCTGCGTCGGTTGATTGGACGATGAGAAACTCGGCGCCAGCTTCAACCGAGGCGACGGCTTCGACCGAACTAGTCACTGTGACGCCTACATAACTCCCGTTGGATTGGATGCTCCGTATAGTCGACGGGTCTGGGAGTCCAAAGGTGAACGTCACTACTTCCGGTGTGTGTTCAAGAACAAGGTCAATCTTGTCGCTGAAGTGGTCGTCGTTGAATTCTGGAACGTCTACTGCTTCGCCGAATTCTCGTTGTAACGCGCTTGCGTAGCGTTTGAGGTCATCGGTGTCTGGCCGAACTGTTTCTGGGACAAAGAGGTTCGCGTTGAAGGTGTCGGTGAGTTCGCGTGTTTGTGCGAGGACTTGTTCGAAGTCTTCTGGGCTTAAGTAGCCTGCGGCGATGGAGCCAAGTCCTCCAGCGTTTGTCACTGCGGCTGCGAGTTCTGGTGTTGATGGGCCTCCGGCCATGGGGGCGCACATGATTGGAACACTCAGCGTATCTAGCACATCCATGTGCGTCAGTATGTCATGAATTGTTTAGGGCCTGACCGGTAGTGGGTCAGGCCCTTAACGTAAGAGTGGTTTTGCGGCGGTGTCTTACTCTCCCACACTCTCTCGGGTGCAGTACCATCAGCGCTGTCAGGCTTAGCTTCCGGGTTCGGAATGGTGATCCGGGCGTTTCCCTGACGCTATAACCACCGCAAAAAACAGTGGGGGCACACACTGCGGGTGTGTACGGTGTTGTTTTTTGTGTGTTGTTCGTGTGGACGCGAGTTGTTATGAAAGGTTCGTGATGTCCAGGTTTGTTGTCCGTGTTACCTGGTTTACTCACACATT
>NZ_ADNU01000095.1 GCF_000178455.1 Brevibacterium mcbrellneri ATCC 49030
TCGATGATGTCGGTGCGGGTGCGTAGTTCGTTGTCTGGGGTTGTGTTTGGTGTGGCTTTTGGGTTTGCGGTGTAGACGGTTTGTGGTGTTTGTCTGCCGATGGCGTGGTGTCTTCGTTGGGTGTTGTAGTAGGTGCGGAATTCTTCGAGTAGTTCGTTGAGTGCTGGGATGGTTTCTGGGCGGGGGTGGGCTTTGAGGTATTTCTTGAGTGTTTGGTGGAATCGTTCGATTTTTCCTTGTGTTTGTGGGTGTCCGGGGCGTCCGTTTTGTTGTCGGATGTGGTGGGTGTTGAGGAGTTTTTCGAATCCGTTTCGGGCTCCTGGTTTTGATGTGTAGCGGGCGGTGAAGACCATGCCGTTGTCGGTGAGCATTGATGCTGGTGGGCCGTAGGTGTCGAAGAGTTGTTGGGTGTAGGTGGTGACGTGTGCTCCTGTCCATAGCAGGCGGGCTTGGATGCCGAGGAGGTATCGGGAGTGGTCGTCGATGAAGTCGAGGATGTCGACGCGGGTGGTGTCGTCGTTGAGGTACCAGTGGGTGATGTCTGCTTGCCAGCGTTCGTTGGGGAGGTCTGCTTGGAAGCGTATGTAGCTGTTTCTGGGGCGTTTGGCTGGTTGTGGGGTGATGAGTCCTTCGCGGTGGAGTATGCGGCGGATTGTTGAGTCTGATGGGACTCGGTGGCCGCGGTCTTCTAGGGCGTGTTGGATGGATAGTGGGCCTGCGTCGTGGCCGGTGGTGTGGAGTTCTTTGCGGATTGCGATGATGTGGTCGATCAGGGCTTGTGGTAGCCGGTTTGATGGGTTGTTGGGTGCTTTGCTTGCGGGTTGTAAACCGTTTTTGCCGTTGGTTGTGTAGCGGCGTATGAGTGTGTAGATCCACTGGCGTGAGACCCCGAATTTGCGTGCGGCCTGGGTTACGGTCATGCCTTGTTTGGTTACTGCGAAGACGATGGTGAGGTTTTTGTTGCTGTTGTTCATGCATTGATGATCGTGTGTTACGCAGTGTCAACTATGTGCCGACTCATATCTTGGGCGGTGTCATGGGTGTCAAGTATGTGTCGACTCATGTGTC
>NZ_ADNU01000094.1 GCF_000178455.1 Brevibacterium mcbrellneri ATCC 49030
TGTCTGGTTTCAGGACATCGTTCACCTTTAAACCCTTAAACCGGCCCGCAGGTGTGTCACGACATCGTTCCGATCATGTGTCGCGTCATCGTTCACTGATGTGTCACGACATCGTTCACCTCAAAGACGCCCGAACAGGCAAGCTGGGGTATGACATACTCACGCAACCGCGCAGTCGTTCTAGCCATCGTCAACAGCGGCATGAGCGTCAAAGACGCAGCAACACACTTCGGCATCAGCACCCGATGGGCCAAAACCCTACTCCAACGCTTCCGCACCGGCGGACTCGAAGCACTCCAACCACGCTCCACACGCCCCCTGAACAACCCCAACAAAACCCCAGAACACATCCGAGAAACAATCGTGGAACTACGCCACCAACTCCTCCGCGACGGCCTCGACGCCGGAGCCGAATCCATCTACGACCGACTACCCGAAAACACCCGCCCATCAACCAGCACAATCTGGCGAATCCTTAAAACCTCCAACGAAATCACCCCGCAACCACAAAAACGACCCCGCTCATCCTGGCACCGCTTCCAAGCACCTGCCCCTAACAGCCTGTGGCAATCCGACTTCACACACTGGCCCTTAGCCGACGGCACCGACACCGAAATCATTTCCTGGCTCGATGACCACTCCCGCTACCTCACACACATCAGTGCCCACCCACGAATCACCGGCCACATCGTCGTAGACACCTTCCTAGAAGCCACAGACCAACACGGACTACC
>NZ_ADNU01000093.1 GCF_000178455.1 Brevibacterium mcbrellneri ATCC 49030
GCAAAAGCCAGTTACTCAGCACCCCAAAACACAAAATCGCGCGATACAGTCGGTGCTGTATCGCGCGATTTCAGTTGGCGCGCCACGAGGGATTCGAACCCCCAACCTTCTGATCCGTAGTCAGATGCTCTATCCGTTGAGCTAGTGGCGCCCGTTGGTAAACCAACTTGGACTACTTTACACAAGTTCCTCGAACTTCACAACGCGCACCGAGTGACCTTCAACACACCTCGGCCGTCGCGCCAATCGCGGCACCCACAAAAAACCCAACCAACCCCGCATGTCACATTTTCGCCATTCCATGCAAAAATACGTCATACAAATGACACAAACCCGCCATATACCCACGTAATGTGACCCAGCGCTCAGGTACAGACCCTCAAAAGCAGCCATTCCCATTCTCTCAACTTCGTACGGTGAATGAACAATATTTTTTGGCTCAACAGTTTGGAGTTACTTATGACCGTCCTCGACCCTGGCTCAGTCGAAGACCTTCTCAAGAACGCACCAACCCAGAACGAAACGATTCTTCAGTTCGTTAAGCGTGTAGCGTCGCTCAGCACCCCAGACCAGATCGAATGGATCACCGGAAGCAAAGAACAGCGCGCCGAAATCGCTGACAAGCTGGTCGAAGCTGGGACCCTGGTAAAGCTCGACAAGCAAAAAGACTCCTACTACGCGGCTTCTGACCCAGACGACGTCGCCCGTGTCGAAGACCGCACCTTCATCTGCTCCGAAAAAGAAGAAGACGCTGGCCCACTCAACCACTGGATGGACCCAGCCAAGATGAAAGAGATCCTCAACGACCTGTTCACCGGGTCCATGAAGGGTCGCACCATGTACGTGATCCCATTCGTCATGGGGCACACGGAAGCTGACCAACCCATGTTCGGCATCGAGGTCACAGACTCGCCATACGTGGTCCTGTCCATGCTGGTCATGGCACGTTGCGGCAACGAAGTCCTGCGTGCGATCGAGAACCACGACGGCAAATTCGTGGAATGCGTCCACTCGGTGGGCGCGCCTCTCGAAGAAGGCCAGGAAGACGTCAAATGGCCATGCAACCCCACCAAGTACATCACCCACTTTCCGCAGGACCGCGCGATCTGGTCGTTCGGATCCGGCTACGGCGGTAACGCTCTGCTTGGTAAGAAGTGCTACGCGCTGCGCATCGCTTCAGCGATTGCCCGCGAAGAGGGCTGGATGGCAGAACACATGCTCATCATCAAGCTCACCAACCCTGAAGGCGAATCCAAGTACATCGCTGCTGCGTTCCCAAGCGCGTGCGGTAAGACCAACTTGGCCATGATTGAACCCACGGTCCCTGGTTGGAAGGCTGAAACCCTGGGTGACGACATCGCGTGGATGCGCTTTGGTGAAGACGGCCAGCTGTACGCCGTCAACCCTGAGTACGGTCTATTTGGTGTTGCACCAGGAACCGGCTACTCCACCAACCCAACCGCTATGCGCGCAATCGAAGCAGGCGGAAACGTCTTCACGAACGTCGCGCTCACCGACGACGGCGACGTGTGGTGGGAAGGCATGACGGATGAAACGCCTGCACACCTCACTGACTGGCGCGGAAACGAGTGGACCCCTGAGTCCGAAACTCCGGCCGCTCACCCGAACTCGCGTTTCTGCACGCCTATCACCAACGTGCCAACGCTGGCTGAGGAGTACAACAACCCCAACGGTGTGCCAATTTCGGCGATCCTGTTTGGCGGACGTCGCAAGACCACGATGCCACTGGTCACGGAGACTCGCGACTGGCAGCACGGCGTGTTCATGGGTTCAGTTCTGTCGTCTGAAACCACGGCTGCCGCTACCGGTAAGGTCGGTGTGGTTCGTCGCGACCCAATGGCCATGCGTCCGTTCATCGGGTACAACGTCAGCGACTACCTCCAGCACTGGCTCAACATTGGTCAGACGGAAGGCGCGAAGCTTCCAAAGATCTTCTACGTCAACTGGTTCCGTCGCGATGAAGACGGCTCGTTCCTGTGGCCAGGGTTCTCGGAGAACTCGCGCGTGCTCAAGTGGGTATTTGAGCGTATCGACGGCAAGGCTGACGCTGAGGAAACCCCCGTTGGAAACACACCTTCCGCTGACGCGCTTGACCTCGAAGGCCTCGATGTCACCCCTGAGCAGATCGCCAAGGCCGTTGCGATCAAACCAGAAGAGTGGGCTGACGAACTCGAGTCGATTGAAGAGTGGTACGCCCAGCTAGGCAATGACGTTCCTGCAGAACTGCAGGGCGAAGTCGACCAGTTGCGGACGCGCCTGGGACTGTAAGGCCCCCGCGTCAGCGCTGATCGAGGAAGCGGGCACTGTTCTTGAGCCAGAACAGTGCCCGCTTCTGTGTTCCTGGGCGGCTATGTTGCCCCGTTGCGTCCGCTCACCCCGCTTCCCCGCCGAGGTCGTCGCAAGTTCCGCTCGTCAGTTAAAGATAGGCGTGCGCCGTGTTTGATAAGCGATAGCAGCAGCTATCCCAACGCAACACGTGAGCCACGCCCACGGGTTGGAAATATCACGGTCAACAATCCAGCACCAGGCACGTATTTCACCCAACCGATCACGAGCAAATGCGCCTGCGACGATCACATATGTAGCAGGGACCAAACTCGCGTAACGTCCGTTGATCATTAGACGACCTACCAGCACCAGCGCGGTAAGACCAACAAAATCGCGCAGGATCAATACTGAGTTTTGGGCAGAGAAGCTTGAAGACACCACGCTCGCAAGAACCGCGAGCACGAGCGCGCCTACCATGACCACGTGAGAGTGCGAGATCGTGTTACGAACCGATGCACAACTCCAGGACTCTTCAGCCCGGTGGACACATGCGGACACAACGATGACAAATCCAAGCGCAGGAAGCACCGGTTGCGGTAAACCAGCGACGCTTAATAACGGCAGGGGAATATCGACCTCGACGAAACCTCCCGCGATCACACCCGTAATTACGCTGATGACAAGCAGAATTGGCCACTGGCGAGCCTTCAAAAGATACGTCATGATGCGAATGGCTTTGGACGTTCACAGCGCGTGGCCGAATCAAAAGTCCGGGCAACCCACGCACCTGCCTCTGACTTGTTAGCTTGTAAGAGTCGCTGCAAGGTTGTTTCAGCGGATGGATCAAGAATTGCCTTTGCATCCTCAACATCTGCGCGAACTCCTGAAGCCTGCAAACCTTTGATCCACAACCAGGCGGTCACCGCACTCATCTGAGCGTGCACGTTGTCGTCAGAACAGTCGGTGTTAACAACATGCGCAGCATAAGAACTTGCCGCTGCCAGCGCAGAGTCATAAACGTCAAACGTTGGTTGAGCGACAACGTTCACCGTCCAGTCGCCGTTCGGACCAGCCATCAAGATTGAGGGGTCCGCGGTGGATTCGATGCGCACCACTTTCGGTAGCCCCGTCTCATTCGCCTGACTGAAAACATGCACGTACACCGCGCGGTTGTCGTTTCGTGAAAACTGCCCCGGAAAGAAACACACCTGTGGCTCGGACTGGTCACACACCAGTTCAATTGTGGGTCGCGGGCTATCTGGGTTAGGGCCAACACCCGCGGTCAAGCCCAAGCCCAGAACCAGTCCAACTATCAACACAAGCGCCGAACAAGCGACTCGGACCCACGTGCGCGGAAGGTCGCGTTGCCTTGAATACCGGTGACTATTGATCGCGAGAAAGCACGCTACGGTCGCAACTGCTGAAAACACTATGAAGCCCGCGACGGCTTTGGTATCTAATACCGAGGTGGGAGTGCAACATCCTTCAAACGCCAGTCCCGCTAAATACCGGATTCCAAAAAAGTCAATTGACCACGTTGCCCCAATCCACACGTACGGAACCACAACGCTGAGTGGAATTGCTAAGACTGGTCGGAGCCAAACTCCAAGCACATACCCCAACATTCCGTGCATAACCACAGCAAGAACCTGCCCCACAATGAGAAACCACGGGATTCCCCGGTCAGAACTGCCCGCAAGCACTAGAAGAATTGCCACGCCAGCAAGTTGAACTAGAACACCGGAAAGAACTCCTGGCCAGGTTCTTTCTATAACCTGCGTGGTGAACGGTCGGCGCGAATTCTCGAAAACACCTCGGCTTTCGCGTTCGCGTCCCGCCTCGATCGCACTTGACAGGGAAGCGGTGGCGCAGGAAAACAGCAGAAGAAATGACCCGGTAGTCACGGACGCTATGCGGTTAGCAACGAGAAAATCCCTGTCCGCATACGCCAACAGATAAAGGGTTGCCAAAACTGCGGCGACCCCAGCAATCCACCATGCTGGCCTTCGCTTGAGCCTGATCACTAGAGTTCCCTCTGGATGGTGGCCGCATACGACCGGCCAATGTCTTCGGCGCGAGCATTCGTCACCGTCAACTCAGGTGCGGAGGCAACGCGACCACGCTGAAGAAACTCATGCATGCTTCCTTGAAACTGCAAGTTGCCTGACTGCAACACCGCTACATGATCAAAAGTCTGCGCAACGTCATCAGTTTGGTGCGTTGAAAGAATGACTGTTTTATCTTCGGGTAGCTCGCGAAGTATTTCCATGAATCGTTCGCGACTGGCCGGATCCAAAGCGACAGTTGGTTCATCGAGTAAAAGAACGTCTGCACCAGTGGCCAGAACACCAGCGAGACCCAACCGTTGTTTCTGACCACCTGACAGGGCGGTCACAGGTGCAGTTTTCATCCCTTCTAAACCAACGAGATCACATGCATGCGTTGCGCGGGGCTTCGTTTCTTGACTCTTCGCACCGTGCAACCACGCGACATACTGAACGTGTTCTTCAACGGTGAGCCCTCGGACTGGCGAAAAGTGCTGAGGCATCCATGCAACAGCCTGCCGATAGCGACGCACATCGTTCTTTATGCTTATCGACCCTTTGGACGAAACAAGCGAAATATCACCTCGCTGGGCACGCAGCACGGTCGCGAGAATTTCAATGAGCGTGGTCTTCCCGGCACCGTTCGGACCCAACAACAGTGTTTTTCCTGGTTCGAAATGCGCGGAGAAGTTTTCAAAGACCTCACGTGAACGCGACCGCGAAAATGACAGTCCTTCAATGCCAACAGCCACCACAGGAAAAGAATACACCGACATACGAAGGAAAAGAGGCCGCGAAACTCAAGCCCAGTCCCGCTTGGAACCACCTCGGGCAACTAACACGTAGCCGTGCGGTTCCATTCGTCAAGGAAGGCGCGTTCAGCACCGTCAGGTTTGGATGGCGCGCCACTTAGCGCGTTCCGCGCTTTCTTCGCTTTGCCACACACGGTAGATACAAAGTCCAGGTGGTTACCCTCGTTCACGCTGATGTAGGCCACCCCGTCGTACCCGCTTGCGCGTAGGGCTTGAATACCGGCGCGCGCGTGACTCGGCCTCAAAGCCGGCCCCTCCACTGGAGTCTCGAAATCCACGCTGAACTTCGCATTCCGCACGAACATCGTCGACAACGTGAAATCGTAGAACCCGGCATCCCACATGTTCGCAACAACGGATGCGTACTGACCCCATTCATCGCGGTTCAGATATGTGTTACTGTCCGCCCTCTGATCCTTGTGCCGCACGGACACGGAGCCCACGCCCGCTGGAAGTCCGTTCACTTCCGAAAGTGTTGTTCTTATCTGTTGCGACGTCTCTAGAGCAACCTCAAACCGCGCCTCTGACAGGTCAACTATCTCCACATTGATGTTTTTTGCTGTCAACTGGCGATACACGCCCAGCGCCTGTTCAGAGTCGATCTGTTTACGGTGGCGAGGCAAAGAACCTTCAGCACTCTGGATGACCCGGAGGCCCGAGGTGATAAAACGGGTTGACACGTCCTTGTGGTCCTTCGCGAACACCCCGCTCACTTTGTCCACAGCTTTCGCATCTGGGAAGCTCGCGTTCACGGATACATGATCGGAGCTGGTCTGGGGTTCAAATCCCACTTCGAGCTCTCGTAGCTCCCCGCCATTTTTCTTGACCTCTGCGTGGATCGCGTCTGCGAGGCGTTGCTGAGCCACATCATGCGGATTCATGGTGACATCGGTGCGTTTTGCGTCTTCCTTCTCCCCGTTCGTCGCGGTGAAAACGCCGTCGACATCTTTTGCTTCAGTGCGCATCCAGTCAAACGGGTCCTTATCCACAGTGGCAGACACTCTTTTTCCTCGGATTGTGCCGCTCGTGATGTGTTTGTGCCCCGCAAGCTGATGTACCAGGTCGAATGAAGGAAAAGCACGGCGCGGAATAGACGGGGAGCTCGTTGGGTCAACGTACGTCACCTTAGCTTCAAACACGCCCCTGGCAATCACCAGGTCCGCCCCACCGTCAAAACGGGCCTTGCGGTACTTTTCCTCGAGCTTGTCCATGGTTGTCGAAAGTTCCCCCGGCGAAGCCTTCTCATCGACCTCAATGCGAATGCGGTCTCCTTTAACCTCGGCATCTTTGATGCCCTTCTGCGACTGAGAAAAATCGCGGAACTCTTCGCGGGTCATGTTCTGAGGCGCGCTCGTGGAAATTGGCACTGGCGCAGGGTCAGGCCCAGGTCCGGGCCACAGCACGTCACATGCCGTCCCTGCCGTAGCCACAAGAAACACACTCATGGCAATCGCGACGGTTCGAGTTCGTGCCCACAGTTTTGCTCTCATGTGTTCAGGTTACGGCGGCCCTGGCCATGATCGGTGCCGCCTCCTGTTCCCAAACGGGCACGTACGTCATCAGTCGGGTACACCTCGGGCGCCCTGGGCTGGCGCACCCACCCACCAACAACCGTCCCACCAACACGCAAAGGCCCGCCCCGCACTACCAAGCCAGTGCGGGGCGGGCCCTCAAGCGTTACGCCAGCGCTACTTACTTCTTGCGACGCGCCAGGAGCACAGCGGCCCCACCAACTCCTACGAGGAGGGCGGCGAGTCCCAGGCTCACAGCCACGTTCACACCCGTGCGTGGAAGAGGCTTGCCGTCGTTGTCATCTCCCTGTCCCGAGGTGGAATCATCGTCCGAACCATCACCCGGCTGGGCAGGGGCTTCCGAAGGTGCAGGCTCGCCCGGTTCCTCACCTGGGGTTTCCGAAGGTGCGTCCGAAGGTTCGTCGGTAGGCTCTTCTGCGGGAGGTTCCTCGGCGTCAAAAATCTTGCCCAGGCGCAAGAACACGGTTTCACCGGTCGCGTCGTCCAGACCGTCGTTGTCAGTCACAGCGTAGGCCAGGCCGTCAGCTGCGATTGTGAACCCTTCGAGCTTTTCCTGCGTCCAACCATTTGTGGCCTTGAGGTATGGGAGCACGTCAACAGCGTCAGCCTTTGTGACCGGCTGGGCTGGTGGGACTCCGCCGGCGTCTGCGTCAGGGACGTCTGGCAGAGTCACCTTGACGACGCGCTTGACCTTGGCGTCTGGTCCGTTGAGCTTGTCGCGCTCAATAACAGCGACGGTCTTGTCGTCGATCACGGTGATCTCGGACAGTCCCATCCAGTCGCCCTTGGTGTCGGTGCCTTCGAGTTCGTAGCTGAACCAGTCGAACTCCTTGGTCTTGACGTTGTACTTACCAATCCGCGTGGTGTTTTCACCTTCGAGCGCTTTGCGCTTCTTGGCTTCAGGGTCTTCCCACAGTGGACGCTGCACCACGAAGAACACTTCCTCTTCACCAGCCGCGTTGACGTGGCTGTCCACGCCTTCCAGACCCCACTTGCCGATGTGCTTCGAGATTTCTTCCGGCAGCGACACACGCTCTTCGATGTTGAGCTTGTCATCGGTGCGGATCAGCGCATTTTCAGCACCGGTCTTTCCTTCTGAAGCCAGCCAGAATCCGCCGTCCTTGCGGGTTGCTAGGCCTTCGATGTCCAGGCCTTCTGCCGGCTCACCCTGGTCCATCACTGCGCGAGCTTCGGTGATGCGGGCCGGAGTCTGGGAAGCGTCAACCGTGTAGACCTGCCCGTGTGACAGCGCGGAGTCCGAGGCGGCAAAGAGCTTCGTTGCGTCCTTCTGGTCTGCGGTCAGAGCGCCCAATGCGGTCCAGCCGATGTACTGGCCTTCCGCCTTGTCCGACACGATGGACGGCTGTGGGACTTCTGGCTGCTTGCCGCCCAGCTCGTAGAGGCCAACCGAGGAGCGCACAGCGTTGTCTGCTTCGTCTACTTCTGAGGAGATAGCGAGCAGGTTGCGTTCTGGGATAGGCAGGATGCCTTCTGGCCCGTTGGTGGTGAAGAGCAGCTGCTTGAACTTAGGCTCGGCAGGGTTTTCGACGTCATACACGGCCACGAAGTTGGAGCGTTCTGAACCGACGAATGCGTAACGCGTGCCGTTCATTTCGGCTACTGCGATACCTTCTGGTTCTGGCCCCTTCTTTTCAGCGCGCTTTTCGTTATGCAGACCGTGCTGGATTGCAATTTCTGCGAACGAGTTCCCCGCGTCCCACGCGACATTACCCTTGGTGTCGAACACGGTCCATCCGCGGCTACCACCCTTCCAGTCACCTTCGTTGGCCGTGGCCACGTGTTCGTCGTCAATCCACTCGATTGCGTCGGGTTCACGAGGCGCAGTGATGGAGTCCGTAGCCTTGATCAGGCCGTCTTTGGTGGCGTCAACGCCTTTGATCGTGGGAGCGCCAGCGTTAAAAACTGATTCGATCTCCCCGGTGGCAACGTCAACAATTGCGACTCCGTTGTTTTCCTGGAACGTCATCGCAACCTTGTGGCCGGAGTTAAAGGACACGTATTCGGGTTCCAGGTCTTCTGGCGTGTCCAGGCCAGCGTCTTTGAGGATTGGGAGCGGGTTGCCGTCCTCATCGTTGAACATGATCGGTTTGGCGTCCCAGTTTGAGGGGTCACCGTCGAGGTTGATGGTCTGCAGGAAACCGGTTGGCATCTGTGGGAGGCCACCGTCGCCTTTGTCTTCGTCGCGCTGGTTTTCGATTGCGATCGCGGCGTGCTTGCCGTCTTCACTGATGGC
This sequence comes from Brevibacterium mcbrellneri ATCC 49030, assembly GCF_000178455.1. Taxonomy (GTDB): domain Bacteria; phylum Actinomycetota; class Actinomycetes; order Actinomycetales; family Brevibacteriaceae; genus Brevibacterium; species Brevibacterium mcbrellneri. The sequence continues at coordinate 8,933 of NZ_ADNU01000093.1, forward strand.
GATCGAGTCAGGCTGGCCCTTGAGGTCGATCGATGCAACACGGGAGTGGTCGGGCAATTTAACGACGTCAACCCGGCCCTTAGGGTTTTCGAAGTCGCCACCGGTTTCGTCGATAACGACCAGTACGTAGTCGCCGGCTACCGCGACCGAGGTGGGTTGGTCATCCGCGTTACCCAGAGTTGCGAGATTGAGGCTTCCGTCACCCTTGGGGTTAGCCGGGTCGGAGATGTCCAGGAAACCGATGCGCTTCCCCGCAGCATCGGTGTAAATCATGGTGTTTCCGTCGGGGGTTACGGTAGAAATTTCTGCAACCGTTTCGTCGTTGGGGTCAACGTCCTTGGGCACGTTCTGGTACACGGGGTATGTTGCGGTGCGCACGAATGGCCCCGCCATGGAATTGTTTGCACCGTTCTGGTCTGCGATTTCAGCAAGTGCTGGAGCACCGAAAGCAACTCCGGATGCTACAAGTCCGCAGGCCAGTCCACTGGCCATGATTTTGGTGCTGATTTTGCGCGGCATCTATGTGCTCCTCTTACAGGCGTGTTTCCCGAGGGGAATGGGACTGGTCCAGTTTGGGTGCGTAGCGCGTTTAGCTGGGCACACCGGCAGACACTTCATCACACGTTTTTACACATTTGCGGTGAACACGTTCTTGCATGAATGTTGCGCCAGGGTGAACAGAGCTGGAGGTTGGGGAACCATGGCTCGACCAGTAACTGTCTACCCACCAGCACAGCCCGGAGATGGAACACCTTGTCCTTAAGAGGTCCTAAAAATGGAGCAGACTGCGCAAAAACCGTTTACCCAACACAGCTCAATCTAATGTGATGACTACACACCCTTTTTGTTCGTTTTGTTCACGTTTTCAGCCCAAAATCGGCCAGTTACCCAACACAGCAAACGAAAAACATCTCACGCGTGGTGGGTAACCCGCGATAACCGCATTAACACGCAGGGCATCCCCCACCTCGGCCCCTAGAACGCGTTTGGCTACAGTCCAATTTGTGGACTGTAGCCAAATAACCCCAAAACACCCGTAAATAGTGACGTGCGCCACAGTTTTGGGCTCTTTTGGATACAACCGAGCCCCAAAATCGAACTCGACTGTAGCCAAATGATGCGTCCCTGCGACTAACCCCAGACGAAACGGCGCAACCGCATGTGAATACAAAAAACTCGGGGCCCCACCAACCGGTGAGACCCCGAAAAATGTGCGCGAG
>NZ_ADNU01000092.1 GCF_000178455.1 Brevibacterium mcbrellneri ATCC 49030
GAAATGGCTAGAAAGCAACCAACCTCGCCACGACTTCAGTACCAGCACCCGTTCGTTTACCCGGCATACACAGTGGTGCTGGAATGTGGCACCAACCGTGGTGCCTACCGGCGAAATACACCACCAGATCATGCTTGATGGCACCTACTTCAACGGGTGGTGCGTACTCATCGCACACACCGGCACCCATGTCATTGACTGGCAATGGTGCGACCGCGAAAAACTCGCCTCCTGGACAGCACTACTAGCCCGAATCCCACCACCGGACTACGCCATCATCGACGGTAACGGGCCCCTACACCGAGCAATCAAAAACTGCTGGCCACACACCCGAATCCAACGTTGCTACTTCCACATCCGCAACACCGCACACCGACACCTGACCCGGACACCAAAACTGCCAGCAAACAAAGAACTCCTCGCCTTATACAAAGCCCTATCCAAGGTCCAAAACACCGACCAAGCCGCTACCTGGACAGCAGGATTCCTCCACTGGGAAGCCACCTGGAACACGTTCCTCAAACAACGCACCTACGCCACAAAGAACACGCCACGACCAGCCCACGCAAGCCCGCACCAGAAATGGTGGTACACCCACATCCACACCCGACGCGCACACAAACTCTTAGCCACACTGCTGACCACTAACGAGCTCTTCACCTGGCTGAACACCCACACAAAACGACCAGTCGCGAACACAACAAACCCGCTAGAAGGAGGTCCGAACAAAGCCATCAAAGACTTCCTAAGAAACCACCGCGGACTCACCATCAACCACGCCCGCCGTGGCATCGACTGGCTACTCTACAAAGCCACACACAACCCCAAAGACCCCTGGGACTTCGTCACCGAAACCCACTGGAACCCACCACAACCACACACCCACACACAACCCGACGAACCCATCGGACCAGCAGAATACGACACCAGATTCACCTACGAAGACGGCATCAAACTCCGACAAGGATGGGCCGGAAAACACCCCT
>NZ_ADNU01000091.1 GCF_000178455.1 Brevibacterium mcbrellneri ATCC 49030
CCCTATCCTCCGCGTAGGGCCCCGGTAGTTCATTGAGCTACCGGGGTTTTTGCTTGTCTGGCCAAACGGCGCAAAGCGAGCGAAACTACGCATCATAATGGGGTTAATGCTCAAAATGTGTGTATGGGTTGGGCGTGTCAGGTGGTTTTCTCTACACTCCAAGTTCATTTTTCTCGAGGGTTGTAGAGTAACTGGCCGATTTTGGCCCAAAAACGTGAACAAAACGAACAAAAAGGGTGTTTACTCTACAATCCTGTTCGAGGGTTGTAGAGTAAACGGGTTCTGGGTGGCTACAGTAGGCAGATTCGACTGGAGCCACTTACGCTTTGGGGTCGAGGTGGCCGCACCTGTTCGGGGCACTCTGCTGGCCGTGGTGGTCGGTGCATTACTGTCATCAGTTCGGGAGAGAAGCTCTAGGGTAAAGGTCCGGGGTGTGAACGATGACGCGACACATGAGCAGAACGATGTCGTGACACACCTGCTGGCGGGTTCATGTGACTAAAGGTGAACGATGTCCTGAACCAGACGCCGCACTCACGGCGTTGTGAAGTCTCGGGACATCGTTCACTCGATGTCTCGAGATTTTTGTGTGGTGAAGTGCGGGCTATACCTCCCAGTTACCCACCACAAGACAATGGTTTTGGACTTGCTGTGTTGGGTAAACGGCTTCTGCGCGGGTGGTGCGCCGTTTCGCCTTGGCCGTTTCCATGTATGGTGGCCAGAAAGCGACAGGCTCTACGGGCTAAAGACCTTACGGACTATAAGCCCTGCAAGCTACACGCACTGCAGACCCAAGTGGCACCGGGAGGATCAATGAAGAAAAACCAACCGCACCTGGTTCGAACCGAGACGATCTACGTAGACGGTACAGAACCTCGGCAGCGCGGAATGGCCAGAGCCTCGCAAATCGCAGCACACATCCGCGCAACTGTGCGCGCGTACAGCGAGCTCTACTCCGCACAAGGAATTTCCGAAACAGATGCCACTGCAGCCGCGCGCGCATCCATGGACGCGATCCGCAACTGGGACCCCGACCAACACCTCGAACTTCTGGGCGTAGCCGCCGGATCCGGTATCACCGCGGCAGATCTGGGTCTCATCGTGGGGCGAACCGAAATTCTCACGCTGGCAAAAGAACAGCCACAAGAATGCAGCACCGTGACTTTCCAACAGCCCGGCCGAACCATGTCGGCCCAAACCTGGGACTGGAAACCCGAACTGGTGCGCAACTGGCACTTCCACCGTGTCGCGGCCCTGCCCGGCGGCCAGTCCTACGCAGGTTTCGCAGAACACGGTATGACCGGGAAAATCGGCCTTAACTCCGCTGGCCTAGGTGTCCATTTGAACATCCTCAAAAACACTGACGACGCCTCCGGCGGTGTGCCCATCCACGCGGTGCTCGCCCGGATCCTCAGCACCGCCAGCTCAGTTGACGAAGCCATCAGCATCGCCAAGGACGCGCCCACCTCGGCGTCCTCAATCATCACCGTCCTTGACCGCGACCGGGCCGTCAACATGGAAATCAATCCACACCAAGTGGCGCTCAACTCACGCGACGGTTGGGCACTGCGCACCAACCACTTCGCATGCCCCAGCCAAGCGGACGGCGCGCAACTGCTGACCCCCGACTCCAACACGCACGACCGCATGGACTACCTGGAGGCGGCGACCACCTCGGCGGGGGAACCACACGACCTGGACGACATGCTGCAGGTTCTGTGCTCACCGCTGGAAGATGGCCTGGTCAGCGTGCTCCCGGATCCAGCCGCACCCAACAAAGGCGCCACACTGGTGACCGTGCGCATCGACCCTGCCAACCGCCGCATCGACCTGAGCCCAGGCGCGCCCCAGTTCGCATCGGACATGACCGTGAACTTCACGGTCCCGCAGAACTAGGGCTGCAGGCTCGCAGGGCTAGGCGCCCGCCCCCGCTCCGTCCACTTGCGAACGCAGAGCGCCCAAGGCCTCGGACGGTGCGTGGGGGTCTTTGAACGCCGAGGTGAGAATCGCCCACGGGACCACGTCCACCTCGATCTGGGAGAAGTGGACGAACGGCTGCTTCTGTCGCGGGTCGTCGGTGTCGAATCGAGTTCCGTAGCGCCACGCGCCTTTGCCTTCCCGGCGGAAAGTTTCGCCGGCAAACCGCAGGGCGCCCTGAATGTAGAAGTCTGACCTGTCAGCGAGCATTTCGTCCACCGTTGAGTACCGGGCAACAAGTTGCTTGCTCAGTTTGAGCAGGCCTTCTGTGCCAAATGTCCATTCGTGCGGCGTGGCCTGATCCTGAACCCACGCGGCAACTCCGGACTCCACCGTGGGGAGGAACGTGGCCAAGAAGCTACGTTCTTCTTCTTCCAAAGGCGCCTCAGCCCCACCGTCAGCAGCGTCATCCACAGCTGAACACGAGCGCCGCGGCCCGTCCTCGCCAAACTTCTCCAGCTCTTGCGCATAGCGACTGACAAACACTTGCCCGTTGCGTGCTTGCAACGCGGTCATCACCAGGCCGATCATCGAAATCGGTTCACCTTCACAATCCCCGTCCGGCGAATCGGGGCGAATAAACGGGAAGCCTTCGCCCACTTCGCCGGATTCGTCGTAATCCCACGCGCCTCCGAGCCCACGCAGGAAAACCTCGCCCACATACCGCATGAGGTTTTCTGTGAACTTCTGGTTTTCCGGTGCCACTGCCACCGCGGGAGACGCCAAGGCAGAATTGGCGAACGCTTCAATCCACGGGAGCGAAGCAGGGGAGAGGTCTTTACGGAACTCGCGCGTTTCGTCGTTCTCAAGCGTCACCGATTCGGGTAGGTCAGACTCGATGAACGAGGTTAGTCGCAGGGGCATGCTTGACATGAAGGCCGAAAATTCATTCGCGTGAACACTCATGTTTTCAGCCTAACGGTCTTCTGCCCCTAAAACTCCACCATCATGCTGAGCAAGTCCAAAACGGGTCCCAGTTCGCGTTCGACCGGGTGCAAAAGCGAGTGCTCCGGCAATTTCGACGTGTCGAACTCTGCTCCAGGCTGGCTCATGATCTGGGCAATCAGTTCGCTAGCGTCCGGCGTGGGTGCAAGCTCCACCGCCCGAGGTGGAATGGACTGGCGCGCCGTCCGAATGTCGGTTGCGGCGAGGTGTTGAATTGCGGTTTGGGTGGGGATTGTGGTGCGTGCGCCGTGCCGTGAAAGGAGCTGTTCAACTTCGACTCCCACGGCCCGCACCTGCGCGTTCTGCAGCTCAAGGTAACGTTCGCGGACGTCGGGGTTGCGGATTGAGTACAGCTCGATTTCGGCTTCCGTGATGGTCCACGCGACCGAGGTGGTCCAACCCAGGCGCTGTGTGGCGAAGGCGGTCTTGGCGGACTGGTGCAGGTTTGTGAATCGGCAGTGCGGGTCCGAGGTGTTTGTAGCCCGGTCTGTTGAGCATGTGTCTTCCGTGGTTGCGATGATTCCGCGGATTCCGGCGATCGTGTGCTCCACGGCACAGTCAATGAGATTGACCACCAATTCGTCGATCGATGTGAAGTTCGAGTAGAACGCCCCACGCGTCATGCCTGCTTCTTCGCAGAGTTCTTCGATGGGCGTGCTGACGATGCCACGGCGGGCGAAAGCGATCACAGCGGCCCCCAGGAGGCGGTTGCGTGTGCGCTGTCGACTGGCGGTTGGTGCTACGTCAGGGTGGAGGGTCATCGGGCTCTTTCTGAGTGATTCTTCAAAACACTAATGTATTCGATACAGTATTGTATCGACAGTAAAACTTAAAGTTCACAAACAGTGGTTGAGCCCGTCTGGCTTAATCTCCCTCATGCAACCGAAAGCGAATCTGTGTCTTCTTTTCTCTATGGATTAGGTCGCGCAACATACCGGCACCGCCTTGTCACGTCCGGTGTGTGGCTGCTGATCATCGTTTTAATGGGTGCTTTTGTGGGGCTCTTTGCCAACACGTTCGACGACAAGTTCGAACTGCCCGGTGCGGAGTCGCAGGAAGCCCTCGACTCGATGAGACTCACGTTCCCGCAAGCATCCGGCGCGCGCGCAGACATCATCGTGGTGAGTGCCAACAATGAGAGCGTGGACCAGGGGATATACAAGAAGGAGATCGAAAACGCGGTTGAGCGTCTCGAAGACGTGGAGAACGTTGAGGGTGTGACGTCACCGTTTAGTGAATTTGTCACAGGCAATATCAACGACGATAAGAACGCGGCTATCATCAACGTGTCGTACGATTCGCCGGTTGAAGAACTCACGGACGAAGACCGTGAAACCCTGCAGAAACAGGCAGACGAACTCCGCGACGCGCTTCCTCAAGGATCCACGGTCAGCGCAGGTGGAGAGGTTTTTAAAACCACCAGTGTCCACATTTCGTGGGTTGAAGGTATCGGTGTAGCGATCGCGTTCTGCGTGCTACTTTTCACTTTTGGTTCAGCGCTAGCCGCCGGTGTTCCCCTGGTCACCGCAGTTGTCGGTGTGATTATCGGACTGCTGGGCATCGTGGGGCTCACCGCGTTTTCAACCGTTTCATCGACCGCCCCCATGCTGGCACTCATGCTGGGGCTTGCGGTGGGTATTGACTACGCGCTGTTCATCATTTCGCGTGCCCGCTCCTTTATGCTCGAAGGCCACGACGCAGAAGAATCAGTGGCGCGCGCAAACGCTACAGCTGGTTCGGCTGTGGTGTTTGCAGGTATCACGGTGATCATTGCGCTCGTGGGACTCTCGCTCACCGGAATGCCATTCCTGGCAGTCATGGGATTCGGTGCAGCCGCGACCGTGGCGGTTGCAGTTGGAGTCGCTCTGACTCTTGTGCCCGCGATCCTGGGCTTCATTGGCGAACGCATCAACCCGCTACGCAAGGCCCAAAAGAAAGCTCAAAAGAAAGCGGCTAAGAACCAAGCCAAAAACGGAAAACCTGCTGAACAGACGGAAGTGTCAACCTCCTCGGCGGAAGGTTACAACCTCGCCCAGAAGGAAACGTTCGCAACCAAGTTCTACCGGGGCTGGGTGACGGCCGCGACCAAATTCCCACTCATCACCATCATTGTGGTCGTGGGTGCCTTGAGCGTTTTCGCGATCCCGGCATCTAAACTTCAGCTCGCGTTGCCTGACAACGGGGGTCAGCCGGAAGGAACCCCGGCGCGTACAACCTTTGACTTGATCGACAAAGAATTTGGCCCCGGCCACAACGGACCACTGGTCATGACTGCTGAAATCGTCACCAGTGACGACCCTCTGGACGACGTCGAAAAGATCGAAGATGAGATCAAGAAGATCCCTGGTGTCAAAAAGGTCATCCTGGCCGTACCTAACGAAAATGCAGACACGGCCATGTTCCAGATCATTCCAGAAACAGGTCCCAGTGACCCTGAGACCGAAAAAATCGTGGAAGAGCTCCGCGACATGGAGCCCAAGATCAAAGAAAAGTACGGCTACCAAACCGCAGTGACCGGTGCGACGGCAGTTGCGATTGACGTGTCGGCTCAGCTGGGGCGCGCGCTTGTGCCATTCGGTCTGTTCGTTGTGGGGCTGTCACTTGTGTTGCTCATGATGGTGTTCAGGTCTTTGTGGGTCCCCATCAAGGCCACCGCAGGGTTCCTTTTATCTGTGATCGCCGGGTTCGGTGTGGTTGAGCTGGTGTTCATCGAAGGACACGGCGCAACCGCGCTCAACCTGGATCACGTTGGCCCAGTGATCAGCTTCTTGCCCATTATTCTCATGGGTATTCTGTTTGGTCTGGCCATGGACTATGAAGTGTTCTTGGTGTCGGGTATGCGTGAGGCGTATGCGCACGGAACACCCGCTCGCGAGGCTGTGAAGAAAGGTTTCATGAGTTCGGCGTCTGTGGTGACTGCCGCGGCAATCATTATGTTCTGCGTGTTCGCGGCGTTCGTGCCCACCGGTGAGGCCATCATTAAGTCGATCGCGTTGGGCTTGGCCGTTGGTATTGCCGTCGATGCGTTCCTTGTGCGCATGACCTTGGTTCCAGCCGTTATGACCCTGCTGGGTGAGCACGCGTGGTGGTTGCCCAAGTGGTTGGAACGCATCCTTCCGCACTTCGACGTGGAAGGGGAGGGTCTGTACCACCAGGTGAAGCTGCAGAACTGGCCAGAAACCGACACCGAATACCGGATCTACGGCGAAAACTTGAGCGTGTACGGTACTGGCGGACCGTTGTTTGAGGACGTCAATGTGGCGTTGCAACCGGGTGAAGTTTTGGCCGTAAGCGGCCGAGGTCGTACCGCCTTGCTTTTGGCTCTTGCCGGGCGTGCGCCGTTGGAAGAAGGGGAGCTGAAAGTGGGCGAATACGTTCTACCGGAACAGGCGAACAAGGTTCGCCGTTCCACTCCGTTCTTAACGTTGCGACACAGTGAGGACTCATTGGTGCCCAAACCAGAGTACATCCGCGGATTCATCAAGAGTCTGCCTCCCGTGGTCGTTATTGACCACGCTGATGCCCCGAATGACCACGCCACTGCGAAAGCCGTAAAGAACCTGATTGATGTTGCTGCTGCTCGTGGCTCGGCAGTGATTCTGGGGCTACACAATCCTGACGTTGACTGGATGATCCCCAACGGAATGGACTACACCTTGTTGAACTTGGACGATCACAACCGTACCGAACACGTTCCCGCTCATGCGTTTGGAGGAACACACTAATGCCAATCCTAGAAAGAGCATTTTCAGGGAAGCGAGTAACCCTGTGGTCGCTCGTTGGTCTCATCCTGGTTCCGGTTCTCATCGCGGGTGGCTTTGTTCTGGCTACCCGTGGGGCCGACACCCGTTTTGGCGAGATCAAAGCAGCCATTGTGAACAACGACGACGGAACCGAAATTGACGGCAAACGCGTCCCCATGGGGCGCCAGCTTTCCGCAGCGCTTGTCGACATGGACACGGAAAACTACCGCTGGGTTCAATCGACTGACGAGGACGCCCAAGAAGGCCTTGAAAGCGGAGAGTACGCTGCGGTTGTCACCATTCCTGAAGGTTTCTCACGTGAGGTTCTCTCTACCGCAAAAGACGACCCCATGGACGTCAAGCAAGCGACGATCCGGGTGCAAACATCAGATGTTTCTCCCGTTAACAACGCGGTGGTTTCGCGGGCTCTGATTGAAGCCGCGCGTACCAAGTTCAACTCGGATGTGACGGAAACCTTTTTGGACAAAGTGTTCGTTGGTTTCAACGACATGAAAGACCAAATGCGCACCATGAGTGACGCCGCAGGCGAACTCAACGACGGTGCAGGTCAACTGTCCAACGGGACTTCAGAACTTGCCGACGGGGCCGGCCAACTGTCTAACGGCCTCGGCAAACTCGACGCCAACGGTGGCAAACTCACCAGTGGTGCGACCCAACTTGCCAACGGTGCCGGGGAGCTGTCTAAGGGAGCGGGAGACCTCTCTGACGGGGCTAGCCAACTGTCTAACGGCCTCGGCGAAATGAAGACCAAAACCAAGGACCTGCCTAAGCAAAGTCAGCAGCTTGCTAAGGGTGCAAAGGACCTGTCAGACGGTGTTGAAAAGTACACCGGCGGAGTGGACCAACTTGCTGACGGAGCCGGCGAACTGTCCAAGGGTGTCAACGAGTTCACCGGCAACATTGATGACGTCGTTATTAAGGTCCGCGACTTCACGTCTGAACTTGAAAAAATTGACCTGGATGAACTGCGGAAACTGCAGGACTCCGATGGGCTCAATAAGATCGCAGACAATGAAAAAGACCTGGAGCGTTTCAAAAAGGGCATCGAAAGTCTCAAGAGTGGGCTTTCGGAGTACCAGAAGGAACTGCGCGCTCAGGCGAAAAAGATTGATGCCAGCAAGGTCACCAATCTGAACCAGGCGGCAAAGCTGGGCATTATCACTCAGGACCAGGCCGCACAGATCCGTGGCAAGATCTGTCAGAAACTGCCTGAAGGCACGAAGGACCCAGCATGCGATGTGGTTGAAAGCGCATACGTGTCTGGGCTGGTCAACGGGTATGTCAAAGGTCTGAAGTCCGCAGCTGACGGGCTCGACAAGAAGGACCCTTCGACGGGTAAGTCCATCATTGACGGTTCCGAATCGCTGGACGAAGCTGCTAAGCGCATCAACGACCACGTCACTGCGATTAAGAAGACGCTCGACAAGTACAAGGACATCGACCTGGGTGACGTCGGGAAGAGCTTGGACGAACTGGAACAGAAACTGGATAAGTTCAAGAAGGGCACCGACCAACTGCTGGACGGTTCCAAGCAGTTGCGCAAGGGCGCTAGTGACCTGTCTGACGGGGCGAACAAACTGTCAAAGAACGGCGACAAACTGGTCGACGGTTCACAGAAACTGGCTGATGGAACCAGCAAGCTCGCAAAGGGAACCGGACCGCTGGTAGACGGAATCGGAACAGCCGCCGACGGCTCCAAAAAGCTTTCGGACGGTGCCGTGAAACTTTCCGACGGGGCTGACAAGCTTTCAGACGGAGGACACGAACTGTCCCGAGGTCTCCGCCAGTACGTCTTTGGTGTTTCGCAAGCCGCCGACGGGGCGCAGAAACTCAACACCGGAACCCGGCAGCTGGCCGACGGCGCCGACGAGCTCGCAGACGGAACCGGCAAGTTCGCCGAGGGGATCGAAGAAGGCAAGGAAAAGATCCCTAGCTACACTGCACCGGAACGCGACAAACTGTCCACCGTGGTGTCCGCTGCAATCGACGGTTCGAGCACCAAGTTCGTGAACGGAGCGCTGGCACAAGCCGTTGCACTCATGTTGATCTTGGCCCTGTGGGTGGGCTCGCTCCTTACCTACACGGTGGTGCGCGCAGTCTCAGCGACAGCGCTGACCTCACGCCGAAGCAGCGTAGCGATCATGCTCCGCGGTCTGGTACCCGGCTTGGCTGTTGCGGCTGTTCAGGCGTTGTTGGTTACTGCGCTGGCAGTCCCGGTCATGGACATTCCGGTCTCCAAGGGTGTTCACTTGTTTGCGTTCGCACTGTTTGCCAGCCTCGTGTTCACCGTGTTGAATTTTGCGCTGGTGGGACTGTTTGGTGCTTTCGGTCAGATGATCTCACTGGTCATGATTGTGGTGGCCGTGGCCGCGCACTTGTTCACCACTCCACCTCAGGTGCTCACCGGTCTGGCAGGGTTCATGCCGCCTGCACACGGAATCGAGGGCGCTGTTGCGATTGTGACTGGCACACCCGGTGCCGGTGGGGCATGGGGCACGCTGTTCCTGTGGCTCCTGCTAGGTGTTGGCGCGTCGATTGTTGCGGTTGCGCGCGCCCGGAGCGTGAAGTCCGTAGCGTCTGTCGCCCACGCGTAGACCACGGGTGGATCACGCGGAGACGTCGCGTGGACGTTGAACTGGCGGCCTAGTTGCTCAGAGGGGTAGCTAGGCCGCCAGCGCGGTTAGCGGCCAGGCTGCCAGTCTTAGCGCTCTGTCTCCATGCCGTAAATGCGACGAGCTATCCCGTGAGCGTCGCGCAGGGTCCGAGCATTAGAGTTCGGGTTTGCCGCGATCGCCAATCCTAGTTGTAGCGACGACAGTTGAATCGACATCACGTACCGGTTTGGGTGGACGCGTCCGCGGGAATCGACTGTGCGCAGCGTGGCTCGTTCGACTAACGGGCCCGAGGTGGGCAACAGGGTTCCTTCATCGCTAGTGATCGTTGCGACAGTGAGCTGCCCACGATCCAGCATGGACGTGATCAACTCGTCATCAGCCAACCGAATGTGATTAGTGGGCGAGGCTGCATCGATCAGATTGTGGGCAATGATGTCCCCTTTTACGACCGGCGTCGAGGCGATGAATGCAGGTTCCTCATCACTGGTGTCGATCTTCACTTGCGGGCCAACATACGTCACCAGGCCCGCTTTGCTCAGCGCCAACAACTCAGCGAACCGTTGCGGTGGCGGCCCATCACAGATACCGGAAACAAAAGATTCAAACCAGCCCCGCACCTCGGTCGCAAAGCTGGCGGGACTCACCCGGCCGTCAGCCACAAGTTCCTTCAAGAAGCTGCGCGCAGCCCACAAAACAGCAAAAACTGCTTTGCTCGGAGCCAACTCCGGCCCCGCGTACGCGTCCCGGAGTTCTTGTTCGAGGAAACCGTTGATCCACACTGTCAGCTGGTCCCGGCTCTCAAACTCTTTATCGTTAAGCGGACGCAGAAGCGCTTGCAGATCCAACTGGTGCTCGCGGGGAACCACCGAGTCGAGGACTTCGTGTAGTGCAGGAGCCTCGTGCGTTTCACGCCCCGTCACACGCCCCTGGGTCTCCGCACCCGAGCGCCTCGCAAGGTGCCGGTCGACCGCCTCGGTCAACGCCTCCTTCAACGGGGCCGGGTCACGCAAAAACAACTCCGGCTGGCTGCGGTACAGGGCTGCATACCACGCATACCGCAGATCCGTGAGAATCAACGGCCACAACTGATCATCGAAGTGCAGAAGCTTCCCGCTGGACAATGTGGTGACATTGTCGTCAGTGAAAAACCGCAAAGCGTACGGCTCCATGGGGTGATCAGGCGTCACCGGCTTACACCGGTACGGAATACCCCGCCGTGAACTGGGCGCAAGAACAGGCTCCTTGCCGCTGGGGACATATTCCAACTCCCAGGGCTCGCACCTACCACCACGGTCAGGGGAAGGGGCGCGCGGGACGAAGGCGCCACCTCGGCCGTGGGTCAACAACGCCTGTAAGTCAAAATAATTGAGCCCAAAGCCACGGAAAATGACGGTCTCACCGGCAACAACCCGGTCAACAGGGGTTTCCGCCGGGAGCGACGGCGGGCAGTAGTTCAGACCATTGGCGGTGGCGTAACGCTCCAACTGGATGCGCTCGTCAGTGAGACGGGACGGAATGTGGCCCACACACAACACAACGGCATCGACCGTGACCGAGGTGTCATCGGACAAGCGCACGATCTGGGACAGCTCCACAGGGGAGCCTGGGTCAGCGATACGCAAAGCTTGGGCGCGGTGGACTTCGAAGGTGACGTTTTCCGGCGCATTTTCGCGGACTCGGGTGAACGCGTCAGACAGATATTCGCCGTACAGGGCGCGCGAACAGAACGTTGTGTCAGGGTCTTCTGTGCCGTCTGTGGCTAGGTACCAGTCGCGCATGGACGGGCCGGTGTTCGTGGGGGAGAAATCGCACGAATCATCAGGGAAAATCGTTTGCTCACTGATGGTGGTGTTCATGAGCAGTTCAGGGGACTGTTCCGTGTCCCACACGCGGCCCGGGCCCGGCGCGTACGGGTCGATCACGTGGATAGTGACTGGGTGTTTGTACTGAGGAGCCAGGGCGGTTAAGCGTTCGCACACGGACAGGCCGCGTGGACCGGCACCAATGACAGCGACACTGAGATGCGCCATCAGTGGTCTCCGTGGTTACCTGGCCCAGGGTAGCCGGGCCATGGATCACCGGGGGTGTAGCCAGAGGGATAGCACTTGCCTTCGTCGTCTTCGATGCCAGGAGCGGGAGCACCAGCATCTTTTGTGGGTTCTTCAGTGGGCTGAGGTTTTTCCTTGTCCTTGCCTTTATCCTTGGATTCTTCTTTCTGGCTAGGCTTCTGCGGGTTGATCTGGTCCTTGACCCACTTGTGAAGCTCGTCGTAATCCGGACGATACGTAGGTGTGACTTCGTTGTTGATCTGCGCTGATTTGATTTTGGTGTTCTTCATTTCCCACGCCAGTTCCACAAAACCGCCCAGTTCCTTCTGGTTGATGTCCGTTGCGACATTTTTTGTGGAGGAGTTCGCAAGTTGGGGGAACTTCAACGCCAGTTCTGATGGGTTGGCCTGCTCCAAAGTGGTCTTGAGCATCCGCTGCTGGCGACACATGCGGTCATAGTTGTCTGACCCGTCACGTGACCGCACATACCACAAGGCCTGCATCCCGCTGAGTTTTTGTTCACCGGGGTCGATCCAACCGAAGATTCGGTTCTTCGCTCCAGTGTGCTGGTTTTGACCACCACCCATGGGAATGGGGCGCTCGACGTCAATCTTGACCCCGCCCATTGCATTCACTAGGTCCCGGAAACCTTGCATGTCAACCGACGCCCAGTAGTCAAGCTTGATGTCTAGAGAGCCCTCAACTGCCTGCATGGTTGCCCACATGCCGGTCTCCAGTCCGTGAGTCTCACCTACGGACTCAGCGTTGTCCTCGGCCCACGACCACACTGAGTTGATAAGACTTTCTTCACCCAGTGCGTTGAACCCGTCAGGGAACGTCTTGGCGAGTTTCGAGTCTTCCGGGAAGATGGGGTACGTTAGGTTACGGGGCACAGAAATCAGCGTGCTCTTGCCGTTGCGGGTGTCGATGGAGGCAACCAGCATGGTGTCTGGGCGTGTTCCTGTGCGGTTTTCGCCGTTGTCTCGTCCAATGAGGAACACATTGATGCGGGGTTTGTCAGCCCATACTTGTTCCTTGCCCGTGCCTCCGGGTGCGCCTTCTGGGCCGAAGATTTTGGAGACCGTGTTGCTGGACACTTTTGAGTAGGCGCCACCTACGCCTAAGGGGATCGCGACGATCAGCATGAGCGAGACCACAAGCACGCCTGACAGGACACGCTGCTGGTTCGACATTGTGGCACCACGAGAACTGACAATGTAGGACCGGATGATGATGAGCACCCAGATGACCAGGCCGGCCAGCAATGTGAACGCGAGGATGTTCAAAATGGTGGGGCTGGAGATTACACGGGCGATCACGCGGATTGGTCCGAGAGCCAGGGTCATGATTCCCGTGATAAGAATTCCGGCGCAGAACCCGATGAGCAGGAACCAGCCCAATTTACTGGAACGGTTTTTTCTCACCATTGCTAGACCGGGCAACAGTGTGCCCAAGCTTGTCCAGCCCACCACCTTAGGGAACGCGTCATAACGCTGTTTTGTGTGGCGCTCGCCGTCCGTGGATTTGCGGGTCCTCAGATTGGCTAGGCTTACGCGTGAGTTATTTGCGTGCCGTGGTGACTGCGCGTTGACGTGATCGTTTGCGCGCACCGACTCAGGGCGATTGTGCGAAGCTGGGGGCTCAGGTTGGTGGGTAGTTTGGGGTGGTGTTTGGGTGGGGGGAGTTCGTGGTGAGGGAGGAGTTTGGGCGGGGTGGCGGTTCTCGTTGGCCAGCTGTTCTCGGCGGGTGCGAAACTGGGGTGCGGAGTCGTTGCTGGCAGATGCTGCCCTGTTGTCCGCGTGTGCTGCTGAGTTCTGACCTGTTGAGTTCTGATTGTCAGAGGTGGCATGCTGTCCCCGAAAGCTGGGCCGTGACGAAGCGCGGAACTGCTTGACGGGTTTAGATGTGCCCGATTGAGGTTGTTCCTCGCCTGTCTGCCCCACACGTACTCCTCGATTGACAAAACACAACTCAAATTATTTATGGCTCATTGAGTCCACGAGAATTTTAGTCTCTTTTACTGCAAACTGTATGAACGTGCCCCGTATATATGTATGGCGTTAACTTTGTGGCTGTGGGTGCCGGTCGAGGGCGACATGCGAGCTTGGTTCAGGCGGTGTAGCTGCCTCGCGTTTTGCTCGAAGCCGAGCCCTTGGGTAACCTTTATGTGGTTACGCGCTTTTTGGCCTTGAGCTGACGGGCGTGAAAACAGTTGGAGTCGTGGCTGAGCGGCCGAAAGCACCACCCTGCTAAGGTGGAGTCCCTTGAACTGGGGACCGTGGGTTCAAATCCCACCGACTCCGCGTTG
>NZ_ADNU01000090.1 GCF_000178455.1 Brevibacterium mcbrellneri ATCC 49030
ATCAGGTCGCCAACCAGCATGAAAAAGCTCAACAACTTCTAACTTCACCTCAACCGGGTAACTAGCCGCAGCCTTCCCTTTCCTGCGCCGACGCCCCGGTGACACACCCTCACGCACCCACCTATGCATCGTCCGCCGCCCAGGAAAACCAAGCTCACGAATCGTCTTCGTTACCGACTGCGTACGCTTAAAAACCCGCAAAGCCAAACGACGCTGCTCCTTCGTATACGAACGGTTCATACGGAATCCTCCAAGAATCCGTCCGCATCCCCCTTTGCGCCGTCTGAGTCGTCGTCAGCGTTGTGGTCGCCACGACCTCGGCGGTCACGTTCTGCAAGCGCGTCACTGATGAACTTAGCGATCTCAGCGGCGCCCGGGTAAGAACATGGGCGGGGGTCCTGGTGAGACTCCGCCTGAGACTCCACTTGAGAACCTGCGTGGGATTCTGGCCGAGGTGGTCCCTGGGGATCTGCAGAAAAACCTGCCCTGCGCGATGGGCGAGGGTCTTCGCCCCAGGTGAAAGGGAAGTCGCGCATGAGATCACCCAGAAACTCCTGAATCTGTGCGGGTGGAGCGCAGCGTTCGGAGTGAGTGCGAGGTTCGCGTTCGTGCTGGTCAGAGCCTTTCGCTTCTGACTGTTCAGCAGTGTCACGCGCTTCGTCAACGTCACCCAGGTGACGTCGCAGGGACGCGACTTCGCGGCGCAGCGACTGCAATTCTGCTCGGATGTGAGTCAGTTCATACATAATGTCGTCAGAGTCCATACTTCAAGGCTCCCACATGAACTCAACCCACGCGATACGGTTTTCCTCCGCATAAACCACAGAGTGAACGTGTGCCCACCTAACTCGAACTAGTTTTGCGGAATGGGCGGTCCCAGGATAAGCAGAACAGTGAACAGAATTGCCACGCCCACGAACCCAACAAGAACTGCCAAGAACGGGTGGGTGATCGCCCAGCCGCATAAGCGTTCAAACCAGTTGCGTGCCTGGCGGTTGTGGGGCAGTTCCCAATCACCATCCAGAACACCAGCCTTGTTGGCGTTGATTTCAAAGGGAATGGTTGCGTAAGGCACAACCGCGCTCACCAACCCAAGCAGGGTGCGTCCCAACTTCCAGCGCTGCGAAGTTCCTACCAGAACGGTCACCACGCAGTAGGCAAGAAACACAAAACCGTGGATACCTCCACCGATTCGCACGCCCACTTCAGTTACGCCGGTGTATTTCAGGACCATTCCGGCGATCAGGAGCGTCCATGTCACGGCTTCTGCAAAAGCGAAAAGAGAGAATAGTTTTTTCGGTGTCACACTGCCAAGTATGACGGATTCGCCTGACATCCGGATCAGCCAAATGGTTGATCCGGTTACTCTCCGAACACGCGACATTTAATCAATTGCGCAAATGTTGAAATCATTAACGAATGCTCATACAGTTATGCCGTGACCACTCAAGCACAAGACATTCGTCGCTGGAAAAAACACCTGGCCAATGAGCGCGTCGAAGAGCGCGTGTACCGTTCTTTGGCCCAAAAACGGCAGGGTGAAGAACGCGAAATCTTATTAGAACTCGCCGATGCTGAACGGCGCCATCAAGACCACTGGATCGCCCGGCTTGGCGAGCATGCAAACGACACCGTGCGCCCGTCGCTCAATATTCAGCTGCTCGCTCTGATGGCTCGCATGTTCGGGTCAATTTTTGTACTCGCTTTGGCGCAGCAGGCAGAAACCCGCTCGCCTTATGACAGTGAATCCGGGGCCACTGCGCAGATGGCGGCGGATGAGAGGGTGCACGCCGAGGTTATTCGGGGTCTCGCTGCGAAGTCGCGCGCCCGCATGTCGGGGAACTTTCGAGCAGCAATCTTCGGCGCTAATGATGGCCTCGTGTCCAACGTGGCCTTGGTGCTGGGCGTGGGCGCTGCAGGAGTGAGCCCGCAGATTGTGCTTCTCACGGGTATTTCTGGCTTGTTAGCTGGCGCCCTTTCAATGGCGGCTGGTGAGTATATTTCGGTGTCTTCGCAACGTGAACTCATCGAGGCGGGGAACCCTCATCCCCACGCTGCTGATGACCTGACCCGGTTAGACATTAATGCGAATGAGCTGGCTTTAGTGTTCAGGGCTCGAGGCATGGATGCGCAAGAATCTGAGCTAGCAGCGCGCACTGCGATCAGCAAAGCGAATGACCAGCGCAACCCCACTTTTTTGCCTAAGACAATAACTGAGCAAGACACTGAGGACCTGGGAACAGCGCTAGGGGCAGCGACCAGTTCATTCGTGTTTTTTGCAACGGGAGCAATCATCCCTATCTTGCCGTACGTCTTTGGAATGGAAGGCATCCCAGCGATGGCGGTTTCTGCTGTCCTCGTGGGTATCGCGCTGATGTTCACTGGTGGAGCGGTAGGCGTGTTGTCTGGGAAGGCTCCTACACCTCGGGCATTCCGCCAACTTGCGATTGGCTATGGCGCAGCCCTAATAACGATTCTTCTGGGCATGCTTTTTGGAACTGTGACGGGATAGCAGGAAAAGTAGACAACCAGATAGGAAAAGCGCGTCTTGAGAAACAACTCAAGACGCGCTTTTCTATCTAATTTCTAGTGCTGGTTCGCACTGTTTTTACTGGCGCTTGCGACGGGTCAGCACCACGGTTGCCGATCCAACAGCCACGAGCACTGCAGCCCCAGCAACCCACGGCATCATTTCGCTACCCGTGCGTGGAAGGTTGGAGTCGCCAGCCTTGGCGTCGTCTTCCTTAGCGTCGCTCGAGTCATCCTTGGCGTCACCTTCTGGCTTTTCATCCTTAGGGTCTTCTTCCTTCGGCTTGTCTTCGCCCGGAGCTTCCTCTTCAGGAGCTTCTTCTTCAGGCTTCTGAGCGTCTTCAGCCTTGTGCTCATCAGTGTACGCCAGCTGGTACGTGGCGTTCGCCATCGATGGAACAATCGCGTTAACGGAGTCCGTGTTCACGTTCTCCAAGGAGTCCGTGATCTTGTGGTAGTTGGTGTCAAGCTGCTTGCCAACTTCTCCACCGAACAGCTTGGCTTCCTCTTCCGTCTTGACTTCGTCAGCACCGGAGTTCACACCACCAACGGGGATACCGGCGTCCATGAACGCCTGGTAGTCGGAACGGCCGGAGAATTCGGCACCAATGTATGGCTGGTCAACAGAGTCGAAGTAGTCCGTGTAGAGCTTCTCAAGTTCAACCGAGCCTTTGGGAACCTTCACGCCGTCCGGGATGTCGCGGTAGTCACCGTTAGCGTCCAGAGTGGAAACTGCGTAGTTGTTCGAACCGATCATGTCGTAGTTGAGGTACGAGGTGATCTTGCCACGCTCTTCATCAGTGAGGGATTCGACGTAGTAGGTGGAACCCACGAGTCCCACTTCTTCAGCGCCCCAAATACCGATGCGAACCTTGTTGTCAACTTCACGTTCCTGGTTTGCAAGGCCTTTGGCTACGGTGAGAACACCGGCTACACCTGAGCCGTTATCGTTGATACCTGGGCCTTCTGGAACGCTGTCCAGGTGCGCACCAAGCATGTGTACGTTGTTGGGATCACCGGCTTTGGTCTCAGCCAGAATGTTCCACGTCTTGGATTCCGTGAATTGAGTTTCTAGTGTGAGCGAAGCCTTGACGTCAGCGTTTTCTGCAGTCGCCTTGTCGCGGAGCGAGTCACCTGTAGCTTGGTCCACAGAAACTGCCGGGGCAGACCCTTCAAAGCGTTCACCAAGGGTACCGTTCAAGTCGCCCTCAGTGTTGTTGTAAATGACTACACCGGCCGCACCCTTTTCAGAGGCGTTCTTTACCTTGTCCGAGAATGCGCACTCACCGCGCTGAACCAGCACGATTGCGTCCTTGACCGTTTCGTCGAAGTCGTCAGCTGAGCATCCGAGCTCACCGCCGGCTTTGTCGCCGTATTTGTCATCAACAGGCAGAACGAGGGCCGCATCGGTGATGGGGTCCTTAGTTCCCTCTGTGTACGACAGGGACTTCGCCTTAACGTTTTCGCCGTCGACTGTCAGTTCGATCTTGCCGAACTTCTGGCTAGGAACGGTGAACTCTTGGCGCTCAACTTCGTAGCCCAAGTCAGTGAGCACTTTTTCGACGTATTCGCTGGCTTCTTCATAACCCTTGGTTCCGAGTGCGCGGAACTCTTCGTCTTTGTGCTTCCACGTGATATCTGAAATGTCCTTCAGATACGCCATAGTGTCCTCGCCTGTGACACCCATGGTGTTGAAGTGGGTTTCAGGCGCGGCAAATGCCGGCGATGCCACCGAGGCACCTAACGCAAGAGCAGCAACACTGGCTCCGGCTCCGTAAAGGAATCGCTTCATTGTGATTTCTTTCGTTCGTTTGCAGGAATGCGATGTAATTTACATCACAGAACTATAA
>NZ_ADNU01000089.1 GCF_000178455.1 Brevibacterium mcbrellneri ATCC 49030
TGAAGAAGCAGATGGCGCGGCTGTTAGTAGAGAAAGCTGTGTTGGAAGAGGAGCTGGAACTTATAAAAAAAGACGACAGCGTCATCCCCGGTTAACTGAGCAATAGTCATAAGACCCGTGTGGTTGACGCTTTACGTACTCAGTATCCTCGTGCATTACTGCTGGCTGTGATTGATCTTGCATCATCATGAAGTGTCCCAGGTTTTGTTCCGTTTGAGTAGATGGGAAAATTTGGAGCATGCCAAGGAAGTTTGATCAGGATGCGAAGGACCGTGTGGTCCGTCTTGTAGAGGACCGTATCTTGGCGGAGAACATGTCGATGCAGGCCGCGTGTCAGGCAGTGGCCCCTAAATTGGGGGTTTCATGGCACACGGCTCGTCAGTGGACTCAGCAGGCCCGCCGCGCTGGAAGGATCTCAGAGCCAATGCCTGAGGATTTGGTCGCGGAAAACGTGAGGCTACGCCGTGAGAATCAGGAGTTGCGTGATACGAATGAGCTGCTGAAAGCTGCCTCAGCTTTTTTCGCCTCGGAACTCGACCCGAAACGTCGGAAATGATCCGGTTCATTGATGAGTATCGGAATCGTTTCTGTGTCGAGTTCATCTGTAAGACGTTGAAGAATAGCCGGGTTGGTGGGTTCATCACCTCGCGTGGTTATCGCCCATTCAAAGCCCGTGGACTCAGTGCTCGTCGTCTTCGTGACGCTGTGCTGGTTGAACGCATTAGTACAGTGCATAGAGATAATTACGGTGTTTACGGTGTGCGGAAGATGTGGCATGCTCTTCGCTGCGACGGAATCGATATCGGTCGTGAGCAAACTGCTCGGCTGATGCGCCTGGCCGGTGTCTTTGGCAAGAGTAAAGGACGTGTGCCTAGAACCACTTGCAAGCCTAACGTGCCGGATTTGCGCCCGGATTTAG
>NZ_ADNU01000088.1 GCF_000178455.1 Brevibacterium mcbrellneri ATCC 49030
GACGCACAGCAACCTTCTCACCAGGAGTTTTGGTGTTTCAGCCGCGGCGGCCGAGTCACTACTCTAAACCATTTGGATTTCATTTCGCAAATCAGCCAAGTGCAGTAATTCCGCACAGCTAAACTCGTCGATTCATCTAATCTATCGAAATGGAATCTGCTTGATTGGCGTTCGGTTCCAGTGGAAACGGGGCCGCGCTTGATTCTGAACGAATCTTGTATTGGAGCCCGCTCGCTTCGGTGTTTTCCCGCCTGAGCAGTGATAACTAATTTACACACCTCGGGCACCCAAGGCAACTCGAAATGGTGTGATCCCCATCTC
Source organism: Brevibacterium mcbrellneri ATCC 49030 (assembly GCF_000178455.1). Taxonomy (GTDB): domain Bacteria; phylum Actinomycetota; class Actinomycetes; order Actinomycetales; family Brevibacteriaceae; genus Brevibacterium; species Brevibacterium mcbrellneri. Next base: position 322 of record NZ_ADNU01000088.1, read on the forward strand.
TATTCCCCTGCCGGAATAAACACACCCCACTTATCGCTATTAGTGACACCATGAACAGTATGAGTGCACCCACGGCAGACAACAGCTACCAACCCAACCCAGACAAAACACCTCTGTCCCTGATCGACTTCGCCACCATCTTTTCTGGCGAGCGCCCCGCAGACTCCTACGCCCGGTCCGTCACGCTTGCTCAACGCGCAGAGGAGCTCGGCTACTCCCGCATCTGGTACGCCGAACACCACAACATGTCCTCTATCGCCTCGGCTGCCCCTGCCGTCCTCATTTCTCACGTGGGCGCACACACCTCCCGCATCCGCCTCGGTGCCGGTGGGGTCATGCTCCCCAACCATTCGCCACTCGTCGTCGCAGAACAGTTCGGCACTCTGGCGGAGCTATACCCAAACCGGATCGACCTCGGCCTTGGACGTGCCCCAGGCACCGACCAACGCACCCTCCTGGCACTTCGCCGCGACCCCAGCGCAGCCGACCACTTCCCCTCAGACGTCGCAGAACTCGCCGGCTACCTGAGCGACGAATCCCGCATTCACGGCATCAACGCCACCCCTGGGCAAGGCACGCACGTGCCACTCGTCATCCTGGGATCATCGCTATTTGGCGCCAACCTGGCCGCGCAAATGGGACTGCCGTACAGCTTCGCCTCGCACTTTGCTCCGCAGGCGCTCGAAGAAGCCGTGGCCCACTACCGGGGCAACTACCAGCCGTCAGAGCGCTTCCCGGAACCCTACGTCATCGCCGCCGTCAATGTGACAGCCGCGGACACCGCCGAGGTCGCTGAAGAACACGCTGAGCATGTCCGCCGAGGTCGCGTCAAGGCGTTCTTGGGACGGCAGGCTGGGCGTCGCCTTTCCGACGAAGAAATCGACATGCTGGTCGAATCACCACAGGGCAAGCAGATTATTGCCATGCTCAAGTACTGGGCGATCGGCACTGGTGAAGAGGTGCGGTCGTACTTGACCGACTTCACCCAAACAGCTCGCGCTGATGAACTCATGATCTCGTTGCAGTCCCCAGACACTGACTCAACCATGCGGTCCTTGGAAATTCTGGCCGATGTGTGGGGGATCAGCGGTTGATCGACGCGTGGCCCTCGTTGTGCCTAGTTGCTCAAGCCATTCCTAATTGGAGCGGTACTCCGGTTCAATGACGGGCCACGTGTGCACTGGCTTACCTGACTCCTGATTTTCAATGTACAGGTCCACCAGGCGGGCCAGAGCTGCACGGCGGGCCTCAGTATCAGGCTTTGACACACTTGGGTTCATGGCCGACAACGTTCGCAGCTGCCACACCGCACCGTTCTGACGCGTGGCGGCGCGCTGGTCAATAATGCCCAAATAATAGTCGATGAGCTCAGGATCGACCTTGAGATCTTCCAGACCCTTGCGGGCTCGGTCAAGCAGGTGGTTACGCACTAGCCTTGCCACGTCGATCTTGCCCAAGGTGGGCCATTTGACGCGCGCAAACATACCGTTGCGACATCCTTCATAAAAGTTGGCGCGCGCTTCGTTAAACGACATGCGCGACCACACTGGCCGGTTCTGTTCACTTAAGTAATTGACCATGCCGTAATAAAACGCGGCGTCAGCAACCATGTCAGTTGCGGTAGGCCCAGCTGGGAGCAGGCGGTTCTCCACCCGAACGTGCGCGGTTCCATCTCCTGAGTCGCTGGGCGCGTAAATTGGCCGGTTCCACCGCCACACAGTGCCGTTGTGCAAGTTCAAGTAGTGCAAGGCCGGCGCCTTGCCTTTCATGATGGGCGCGCCGGAATCTTCACGCGACTCCGGTAACAGGGGTGGGAAGTACCGCACATTTTCTTCAAAAAGGTCAAAGATCGAGGTGATCCAGCGTTCCCCAAACCACACCCGAGGTCTTACCCCCTGGACCACAAGCTCCGGGGTTCGCGTGTCAATAGACTGCTCGAACACAGGCACCCTGGATTCATGCCAGAGTTTGCGACCCAAGAACAGTGGGGAGTTAGCGCTCAAAGCAGCTTGCACACCGGCGATCGCTTGAGACGCGTTCCATGCGTCAGCAAACCGGTTGGGTGCTACCTGCAAATGCAACTGCATAGACGTGCACGCCGCTTCCGGGGCAACGTCGTTGAACTCGGCTGAAAACGATTCACGGTTGCTCAGGTCGATGTGTACGAGTTCACCACGGGATTGCACCACCATGTTGGACAGTGCACGGTACCGGTTTTCATCCGTGATCCACTCAGGGGCGTCCAAGAACTCCTTGGTGAGCGTGGGCAGCGTGCCAATTGAGGCAACACGCGCGCCACATTTCTTGGCCCCAGCGCGTGCCGCCAAAAGTCGGGCGTCCAAACCGTTTTCCAGGTTTTTCAGTCCCGCGCCCTCAACAGACAACACCGGGTGGTTGAGTTCGAAGTTAAATGACCCGATCTCTGTTTGAAAGTCAGGGTTATCGATTGCTTCCAACACTTGTTGGTTCACCGGCGCCGGCTGCTGGTTCTCATCCACCAAGTTGAGTTCGAGCTCCAGTCCAATGGTTCCGCGCGCCAAGAAATCCGCGTCCTGCAAATACGCGTCAAAGGTTTCGAGGTCGTGGCCCAGCTGTTTGCGGTAGTCAGTCCGCTGGCGGGGCGTGTAGCTCTGTGCGGAAATTGCGTCACCCATACCCATAGCCTTGCATAACTTGTCACGAATGTGGGACCACAAGCACTAAAGAAAACTGCGAGACTACTATGAAGGCAGCGATGTTTGACAAGGGAGGAAACCGAACATGAATTTTGAACACATTTTGCAACAGTCACACGACCGACTCCCCCAGATGATCGCCGACATCGAACGAGTCATCAACATCGAAACCCCTTCATCGGACAAAGACGCCGTCAAGCGTGGAGCACAAGACTTCGCCTCACTCATGGATGAGCGGTTGAGCGCCACACCCGAACTCGTTGAGATCGACGGGGTGACCCACGTGCGCCTGCGGTTTGGCGACGGGGCCCGCAAAGTCATCTTGGTCAACCACCAAGACACCGTGTGGCCCCACGGAACCCTAGACCGTCTCCCCTTCAGCAACCACGACGGTGTTCTGCGCGGCCCCGGTGTTTTCGACATGATCACCGGCGCCATCATGAGCGTCCACGCAACTGCACTGTTACAGGAAAACGGAACAGACTTAGATGGACTCACCATCCTGGTAACGGGCGACGAAGAAGTTGGGTCAACCACCTCGGCGGACTTCATTGTCAACGAAGCGAAAGGCGCGGCCGCAGCGTTCGTCCTGGAAGCCTCCCAACACGGTGCGCTCAAGGTGGAACGTAAGGGTTCGTCGATCTACACGGTCAACGTTCACGGAAAAGCCGCCCACGCCGGGCTCGAACCAGAAAAGGGCATTAACGCCGGGCTGGAACTCGCCCACCAAATGCAGGTCATCGCAGGCTTCGCCGACGCTGGGGCCGGCACCACCGTGACACCCACCGTGTTTTCCGGCGGAACCACTACCAACACAGTCCCCGCATTCGCCACAGTCAACGTGGACGTGCGCGCTAAAACCGTCGAAGAGCAAGAACGCGTGGACGCACTCATGCGCGGGCTCACCCCGTCTGTTCAAGGCGCGAGGATTGAACTCATCGGTGGCATCAACCGCCCCCCAATGGAACGCAACATGGCGCAAGGACTGTTCGACCGGGCAGTTGAACTGGCTGAAAAACTGGGTATCGAAACTCCAACAGCGGTTGCCGTGGGCGGAGGCTCGGACGGAAACTTCACCGCCGGAGCCGGCGTGCCCACCCTGGATGGATTGGGTGCAGTAGGAGACGGCGCCCACGCCGAACACGAGCACGCGCTGGTCGACCAGATAGCACCTCGGACGGCGCTCCTCGCAGCCCTGATCGCAGACCAACTCGCCTAACAGGCCGGACCACCAGACCACCTCGCCTAACCACCCACGCCCAAGGAGGAACCGTGAAACTGTCATCCATCCGACTGCACAACGTAGCCGTACCGCTGGTCACCCCGTTCGAAACGTCGTTCATGCGCGAAACCGAAAAAGAGTGCTACCTCATTGAGGCGACCTTCGACACCGATTCTGGCCAGGTCACTGGTTGGGGCGAGTCCGTAGCGATGTCGGCGCCCCTGTACTCCTCGGAGTATGTAGAGGGCGGGATCGACGTGACCCGCCGGTGGATCGCCCCCATCTTGTTTGACGTGGAAAACCTGCGCGCCGAGCGCGTCGCCTGGCACTTGCGCCACATCATTGGCCACCAGATGGCTAAAGCAGCCATGGAAATGGCCGTCCTGGATGCTCAACTGCAGGTAGCGGGGCTGTCATTCAAGGACTACCTGGGTGGTGTGACGGACACGGTTCCATCCGGTGTGAGTGTGGGGATGCAGGACTCCATCCCTGAACTGCTCAAAGTCATTGGCGGGTACATGGAAGAGGGTTACGCCCGCATCAAACTCAAGATCAAGCCGGGCAAAGACATCGAACCTGTTGCGGCCGTGCGCAAGGAATTCGGTGACGACTTCCTGTTCCAGGTCGACGCCAACGCCGCCTATACCCTGGTCGACGCCGCCCATCTGAAGAAGCTGGACGACTACGGTCTTCTGCTCATCGAACAGCCACTGGGTGAAGCAGACATTCGCCAGCACGCGTTGCTGGCCAAGCAGATGAGCACGCCCATGTGCCTGGACGAATCGATCGTGTCTGCCGAAGCCGCCGCCGACGCGATCTCGCTGGGCGCCGCCGACGTCATCAACATCAAGCCAGGCCGTGTGGGTGGCTACCTCGAAGCGAAGAAGATTCACGACCTGGCATCAGCTCACGGTGTCGCAGTGTGGCACGGAGGCATGCTGGAGCTGGGAATAGGACGCGCTGCCAACGCGGCGATGGCGTCCCTGCCTGGGTTCACCCTGCCGGGCGACATTTCTGGGTCCAAGCGTTTCTTCCACGAAGACATCACGGAAGAAATCGTTCAGCACGACGGTGTTGTCGACGTTCCCACCGGCCCAGGTTTCGGTGTCACCGTCAACCGTGAAACCCTAGCGAAGTTCACCCGCGACACCATCGACATCACACCCCAGAAGTAGCCGGTTGAGTGGGGCGAAACAGCGCAAAGCGAGCGATACGGCGCGTTATAACGCGCAGTTTCGCTCACTT
>NZ_ADNU01000087.1 GCF_000178455.1 Brevibacterium mcbrellneri ATCC 49030
CCTCCTCGCGTACGGTGTGAAGTCTCGGGACATCGTTCACTCGATGTCCCGAGATTTTTTGTGTTCAGAGGTGTTGATGTGTCGGGTCATCGTTCCCTTTTGGAGGCGAGTTCGGGTTATAGGCCCTCAGTGTTTAAGGGACGGGTGTGTCGCTTGTGCGACAAGCACGTTAGGTGGTTTTCTCTACACTCCAAGTTCATTTTTCTCGAGGGTTGTAGAGTAACGGGCCGTTTTTGGGCCGAAAACGTGAACAAAACGAACAAAAGTGGTGTTTACTCTACACTCATGTTCGAGGGTTGTAGAGTAAACGGCTTTCGTGTGGCTACAGTAGGCGGATTCGACTGTATCCACTTACGTTCTGGGGCCCGAGGCGGACGTGCCTGTTCCGGTCACCCTGCTGCCCGTGGTGGTAGGTGCGTAAGCATCATTAGTTCAGGAGAGAAGCTCAAGGGTAAAGGTCGCGGGGTGTGAACGATGACGTGACACATGATCGGAACGATGTCGTGACACACCTGCTGGCGGGTTCATGTGACTAAAGGTGAACGATGTCCTGAACCAGACGCCGCACTCACGGCGTTGTGAAGTCTCGGGACATCGTTCACTCGATGTCTCGAGATTTTTTGTGTGGTGAAGTGCGGGCTATACCTCCCAGTTACCCACCACAAGACAATGGTTTTGGACTTGCTGTGTTGGGTAACTGGCCGATTTTGGGCCGAAAACGTGAACAAAACGAACAAAACAGGCGTTTACTCAACGCAGTGGATCTGGACTTGCCCCTGAAAGTTGGACTTGTTTTATTTTAGGCGGTTAGGGCTTGAAGGGTTTGGTTTCGGTATTGCATGGGTGTTTGGCCTTTGAGTCTTTCTTGTAGTCGTTGGTTGTTGTACCAGTTGATGTACTCATCGATTGCGTTGGTGAACTCTTTGATGTTGTTGAAGGTTTCGCCGTGGTACATCTCTGTTTTCAGGTGGCTAAAGAAGTTCTCGATTACGGCGTTGTCGTAGCAGTTGCCCTTGCGAGACATCGATACTTTGCCCTCGTGTTTCTCGACCAAGGTGCGCCAGGCTATGTGCCGGAACTGGAATCCTTGATCGGTATGTATGATCCATCCAGGTTCCGGGGCCTGGGCCGTGATCGATTCTTTCAGCGATGCCACGGCAAATGTTGTCGCTGCTGAGGTTGACACGGTGTGGGAGATGATTGTGCGGTCAAACAGGTCCATGACCGGACACAAGTACACTTTTCGGCCGGCGATGTTGAACTCGGTGATATCACTGACCCAGGCGGTATTGGGTTTATCCCGGGTGAAGTTGCGATCAAGGATGTTTGGGGCGATACGGCTGATCGTGTCCGCGTAGGAGATATACGGTCGACGGCGCCTGATCTTGGCTTTCAGCCCCATCTGGTCCATGAGTTTGTATACCAGCTTGTGATTGACCACCCAGCCTTTGTTACGCAGGTCGCGCCACACGCGGCGGTACCCGTAACGGTGCTTGTTGGATTCGAAGCTGTGCCGAATCGCGGTTTTCAGGACTGCGTGTTTATCAGGACTCGTAAGACGTTTCTGGTGGTAGAAAAACGTCGACCTGGCCATGCCAGCAACAGACAAAAGGTCGCTTAAACGGTGGTCAGACTTAAGGGCGACGATCGCCTGGACCTTTAGGCGTGTCCCTGTTCCCTTAAGTCCCGCAATTTTTTTAGATACGCATTCTCCGCCCGCAACAGCTCGTTTTCACGCCGTAGCGCGTCTTCTTCAGTAAGCACCTTCGGCTTGCCCGACTTTCTCGGTCGGCCTATGGGCCTAGGCTTTAACGACTCATCGCCACCCTTACGCCACTTCACTACCCAATCTTTAACCTGCT
>NZ_ADNU01000086.1 GCF_000178455.1 Brevibacterium mcbrellneri ATCC 49030
ACGCACTTCAGTCGTTTCACCATTGTTCTCAGTAATGAACAAGGCTTGTTGTTCATCCGTTAACGTGGCAGAAAACGCTTCTATGTGGTTGGCGAGGATAGCCCTGGCTGTTCCACGCACACGCTGATAAAACGCTTCCATCTCCAACACAGGACCCGTCAGCGACAACGTGGCTGTACCATCATCATTCACCCAATACGACACTCCCCGGTTACGCCGAGCGTTCTCCACCCGGGTTTCAGGAGTCATAAGCATCGCAAGGATTTCATTGACGTGGCGCCTGTAGGTTTTCCAGGGCACGTCCACACGCTTGTTGGTGAGCATGTCATCAAACACCGGGATACACACCCCAGCACGCCCCACCCTGCCAGCCGTATACAAAACCCGGTCAAACCCGACCACACCGGCCTTAGCCAAGGCCCAGAGTTTGGGCATGAGCACGACTGCTGTCATGATTTTCCGCACCCGGGTTATGAGCTGGGACCGTGTGCAATCTAAAAGCTTCGCCAGCACCCCTTCTGTCGGGGTAGGCAACTCTTCT
>NZ_ADNU01000085.1 GCF_000178455.1 Brevibacterium mcbrellneri ATCC 49030
GTCTGGACTTGGCTTTATGCCCCGGATCGCTTCATTTGGACTGCCTTCTCATAAGGATGGGACGGACCAAGCAACTTTGAGGTCATCGTGCGCACGAAAGCCGTTTACTCTACAACCTTCGCGGAGGGTTGTAGAGTAAACACCCTTTTTGATCGTTTTGTTCACGTTTTCGGACCAAAATCGGCACGTTACTCTACACGCCTAGTCCAGCGCAGCGCAGAACTGTAGAGAAAACCACCTAACGTGCTTGCCGTACACCTGGAACACCCGCCCCCATAACCCCTGGCGGTAAGAAAAAGGGGAAAACAAAACCCACCCAGAAACCCGGGTGGATAAGAGCAATGAATGAGCGAAGGTGGCTGGCCTGCCCTCGAGTAGAACTCACGGTGGGCTGGCTGCCACCTTCACTCACATCGTATCTGGTAGATGGTAAGTAGGAGCATTCCCGTCGTGGTCAATAGCGTTCTGTTTCCTAATGTTGTCCTGGCACTCCATGAATTCTTCAAATTCCTGCCCAAGATCAAACCGTTCAGGAAGATCACGGAACTGCTCAACCAAATGATCCGGCCATAACACGCCTTCGTGGCACGCCTCCAACCACAGCCCTTCAAGCGCTGCGTGCGTCTCGTTGTGCTCAATCAGCGAGTCAATAACAGACAGCTCATAGTCAGTGCGGCCCAGCTCGTTAACTGCAAACTCTCGCGCCGCTTCAGTGAGCTTATCCAGTTCATCTTGCCTGCGCATCGCTACCTCACCCCTGACTATCCCAGCCTGTAAATACTGGCCACACGAGATTGGCACTTCGCGTTTAATACCACAGCAACACGAACACAATGTCCGTTTACAAACCCAGCATACGAAACGCGACTAGGTTCACGGCAATCTATCCGCGATGGCAACCGCAAATCAGACTCTGCAACTTCACCGATGCCGTATTGCGCCGTCTGGGCTTGGCTTAATGCTTCGGAACGCTTCACTTGGACTGCCTTCTCACGATGATGAGAAACACCAAGCAGCCGAACACGCTTGGAAACCGTTTACCGACCAAAAACCACTACGCAAAAAATAACCAAAACAAACGACTAGGCCCAAAACCTGCAGTGGAAGTGTGGGCAAAATGTGGTCGAAACCTGTTTTCGCTGAGCCTGACCTGGTGCTTGTGGCCTTCTGACCAGGGGTTTTGCTTGTTATTTGTGTGTCCCCCCAGTGGGACTCGAACCCACACTGGATCGATTTTAAGTCGACTGTCTCTGCCGATTGGACTATGGGGGGCAGGGTTTTACCCTACAACAGTTTGAGAGGCGACCACACACGCATGGTCGCCTCTCACACGTCTAACGCTTACTTCTTAGCCGGTTCCTTACGAGGAGCTGGCTTGGAGTGAGCAGCCTCTACGAAGTTCTTACGTGGAACATCCAGGTCCTTCAACGCGGTGAGGTCGCGACCAGCCACGAAGTTGAGGAACCAGTTGGTGAACACACGCAGCTTACGGTCCACGGTAGGAATTGCGTAGCCGTGGTATCCACGGTGCATGAGCCATGCGAGGAAGCCGCGGGTTTCGAAGTCACCCATCTGAGCGACACCCTTGTACAGTCCCATACCGGCAACCGCACCCAGTGACTTGTGGAAGTACTGGCGGAATTCGGTTTCGCCGCGCAGAGCAGCCAAGATGTTAGCGGCCAGAACAGGAGCCTGACGAACAGCGTGCTGAGCGTTTGGCACGCAATAGCCACCTACACCGCCACCGGAGAGGTCAGGAACCGCAGCGTTGTCACCAGCACCCCAAGCGCCTTCAACAACACCGTTTTCGTCTTCAACACGCAGGTCAGCACGAACCGTGAGGCGGCCGCGGTCGTCCAGTGGAAGGTCCGAGTCAACCAGCAGTGGGTTAGCCTTCACGCCGGCGTTCCACACGATGGTGTCAGCGTCGAACTCTTCACCGTTGGACAGCTTGCAACGCTTGTTAGTGCAGTCCTGCAGGAAGGTTTCGAGGTACACGTCAACGCCACGTTCACGCAGGTGGTCGACAACCCAGCGTGCCTGCGCTTCGCCAACTTCTGGCATAACGCGAGGTGCAGCTTCAACCAGAACAAAGCGAACGTCAGCTTCCGTGAGGGTTTCGTGCTGCGCAACTGCAGAGCGCACCATGTCTTCGATTTCAGCGAGCGCTTCAATTCCAGCGAACCCACCACCGACGAACACGAACGTCAGGGCCTTACGACGTTCTTCGTCGTTCTCCATGAGAGCCGCAGCGTCGAGCTGGTTGAGGATGTGGTCGCGCAGAGCAACAGCTTCTTCAATGCGCTTGACACCAATAGCTTCTTCGTCCAAACCAGGGATCGGGAGTGCACGTGCAACCGAACCGGCAGCCAACACAATGTGGTCGTAGTCCAGTTCAAATGCTTCGTCACCTTCAGGCTCAACAACCGCGTACTTCTTGGCGTGGTTGATGGAGCGCACGTAACCGGTGACAACTTCTGCACCCTTGAGGTTGCGACGCAGTGGCACCACAGCGTGGCGCGGTTCGATTGAACCAGCGGCAACTTCTGGAAGGAACGGCTGGTAAGTCATGTACGGGTTGGGGTCAACAACGGTGACAGTTGCTTCACCTCGACCCAGGTTCTTCAGCAGGTTCTGGGCGGTAACCAGTCCGAGGTAACCTCCACCTACTACGAGGACGCGTGGACGCAATTTGCTATTACGAATCAAAGCCATAGTCTCATGCTATCGCTTGATCCGGTGTTTCACGAACGCGCCCCCTGAATGTTCATCGCATCTTTCCTGAGTCGTTTTTTCCGCGTCGACTTTGCACCAACCACACGACTACACCGGACAGAATTAGCGCACCCCCTACGCTCAAAAGAGGTACGTAAAACCACGGCAGTTGGTTGCGGTCGTGAGGGGTGGGTTGATGGGCCGAGGTGGTTCCCGGGTTGTCCGCGTCACCTTCGATAACGTCTTTTCCTGGCTTGGATGACTCTTGAGCCCGGCGGTGCATGCGCACCCATTCGGCTAGCTCTTTCTTTGCCGATTTCACATCCTTGCCAGGTTTCGCATCAAGGGCCGCAACCGGGTCGATCCGCCCGTGTCCCACAATGGGGTCAACAGGTTTTTCCTGGTCGTGACCCTTCACGGGTTTCGCCGTGGAGGTCACGGCAGCCACCACCTGATCGGCCGAATACTCAGGGTGTTCGGAACGGATCAGCGCAGCTACACCGGATACAAAGGGGGCAGCAAAGGAACAGCCTTCCGCCTCGGCGTACCCACCTTCATAGTACGGAACAGGAATTTTTTGCGCCGGCCCCATCAGATCAACCGCAATGCCTGGCGCGGTCGACTCCGAATCGATTGAGTCGTCCTTCTTCAGACCCCCAACACCTACGACTCCCGGAACCGTAGCTGGCGACCAGGCTCGAGTTGCGCCCTGGGAAGCATTACCCACACACGCGATGATCACCGCGTCTTTTTCATAGGCGTAAGAAAACGCCTCATCCCAGTATTCTGGCCACGCGGGATCGGCCCACCCAAGCGACATGTTAATGACCTTGGCTCCGTTATCCACGGACCACTTAATGGCGTCAGCTGCCTGTTGGCGCGAAGAAGGTGCGTCCGCTGGTCCACCTGAACCCAGCCACATGGACGCGGATAAGAGTTCAGCGTCTGGAGCGACTCCACGTGGACCCAGATTAGAACCGTTCCCTGCGATGACTCCGGCAACAGCCGTGCCGTGCCGCACTGTGTCCTTTGGCCCTACCGGGGTTTGGCCGTCCGTTTTTGACCCGGAGAAGTCCTTTGCCCCAACGACTTTGCCCGTGAGGTTTTCGTGGTCACCCTTGACCCCGGAATCAATGATGGCGACCTTGACGCCCTTCCCTGTTGTGCGTTCCCAGGCCTTGTCGATTCCATACGACTCGATAAACCACTGACCGGGTGACGCTTTTGGGGCGGCGTGCACCGGGGCGCCGGGGCTCAACAGTGAACCACCCAACACCAGGATTGCAAGTGAACCTAGCACCTGGCGGAGTTTAGGCACGTGACCTCGCCACGCCAAGTGCGATTCCGTCGAGAATGTCAGTTTCGCTACTCCGAATCGTCAGCCCTGGAGCGTCATCGACTATCCGAGTAATCAAGCGGGCGTACACGGTAGCGCCTGCGCCAATGACGTCTACACGTCCAGGGTGCATGTACGGTAACGCGGTCCGTTCCGCACGTGTCATGGCGGCGAGTTTCTGGCACGTTTCCAACACGCGGTCTGCCTCAAGTTGCGCACCGTGGATAGCGTGGGGGTCGTATGTGGGCAGGTCCAAATACGCTGCCGTGACTGTGGTGATAGTCCCGGCTACCCCCACCAAAGTGCGTGCCTGCGAAGTGTCGACTATTTGACGTGCACGGTCGTACCACTCGTCGATGTCGGCCACCGCTGCCGCTACTTCTTCCTCGGTAGGCGGGTCAGAATGCATGTGTCGCTCGGTCATGCGCACGCACCCGATGTCCATCGAAAATGCACTGTTAACGGCATCCGTTCCCAAAACCAGCTCGGTTGAGCCGCCGCCCAGGTCCATGACGAGTGCCGGGTAGTCAACGCTTGCGCCCAGCCCGGCTGTCGCCCCAATGAACGACAGTCCGGCCTCTTCTTCCCCCGTGATGACTTCCGCTTCAATGCTCAAGCGTTCGCGCACGCCGGCAAAAAACGTTTCGCGGTTGGTGGCATCGCGGGTGGCCGAGGTGGCAACGAAGCGTGCGTGTTCCGCGCCGTGATCTGTGATGAGTTCAGCGTATTCGTCGATTGCTGAAAAGGTTCGTTCCAGTGCCTCAGGGGCGAACGCGCCTGTTGCGTCAACGCCTTGTCCTAAACGCACAACACGCATTTCGCGCACCACGTCGGTCAGCGTGGTGCCGTCTGTGTCGGCGATGAGGAGTCGAATTGAGTTGGTTCCGCAGTCAATGGCAGCAACTCGCATTATCTTTGTACCCCCGGAACGTTGTTCATGCGTTCAATTGCACGGTCACCAATTGGGTTGACACCCGGACCGGCGGCCAGCGCGTGACCAACCAGAGCGTGTAGGCACTTGACACGGTTGGGCATCCCACCGGCGGAAAAGTCAGCGATTTCTTCGACGAACTCAATTCCGGCCTCATCCCCCAGTGTTTTGCGATCGTGCAAATACGCGCGGTGAGCTGCCAAGTATTGAGCGGCCAGTTCTTCATTTTCTGCGAGTTCAGCGGTCCATTCGGACATGATCCCGGAGGCTTCTAGTCGCGAACATTCCGCAACGTAGTCAGGGTGTGTCAGGTAGTACGTGGTGGGGAACGGTGAACCGTCTTCTAAGCGCGGTGCTGTGGCAATCACAAGCGGTTCCCCGGTGACGGATCGAGCTGCGACTCCAAGTACTCCCCGGGGGATCCGACCTAACTGTTGGCGCACTGTTTCCAAATCTGCCTTACTCGCCAGGCCGACCATTGCTATTCCTCCGTTGCTAGCCCCACAGTCTTCAAGGAATCCGAAAGTTCAACGTACCAGGGACGTTGCCGTTCACCCTTGTTCGCTTGATTTGCTGAACCGTGTTCGTCCTTGTCAGATTCTACGATAAATATCTTTTCACCCGGCTTGGCGTAATGGTATTCGTCACGCGCACGCCGTTCGATGTGCTTGGGGTCTTTGAGCTCTTGCTGTTTCTTCTCGAGGTCTCGGATCTCTTGTTCTGTCGCTGCGTTGTCGCGCTCCAGAACACTGATTTGTTGAGCTTGCCTAATCCCTGTTGTCACGGTGGGCACGAACATGAGTGCCACCAAGATGAAAACCCCTGCAAGTGCAGTTTTGCGCCCAAAGCTCAGACGCTTACGTGGCTTTTTGCGACCGGAAGATTTTGAGGACGAGGTCACACGATGACTCTGCGTTTTCTTGTTCATGAGACCTCGTCATTCGCGCGTAGGGGAAGGGAAAAGCACGACACTTGTAGTGTGCCGTGCTTTTCGTTGAACGCGAAGGCTATTCGCGGGTGTGTTGATTATCCGTTGTGCGGACTACCCGTTGAAGCGTGGGAATGCGCGCGCACCTGCGTAGCGGGCAGCGTCTCCCAAGAACTCTTCGATGACGAGCAGACGGTTGTACTTAGCAACGCGTTCCGAACGAGCCGGTGCACCGGTCTTGATCTGTCCGGCGTTGGTGGCCACCGCCAGGTCAGCAATCGTGGTGTCTTCGGTTTCACCCGAACGGTGGGACACCATGGTGGTGTAACCGTTGGAGTGTGCCAGTGCGATTGCTTCCAGGGTTTCTGTCAGGGTTCCGATCTGGTTGACCTTCACCAGGAGTGAGTTGGCGGCACCTTTTTCGATTCCGGTCTGCAAGCGTTCAGGGTTGGTCACAAAGAGGTCGTCACCCACCAGCTGAACCCGGTCTCCAAGTGTTTCTGTCAGGTGGACGTAGCCGTCCCAGTCGTTTTCGTCCAGTGGGTCTTCAATTGACACCAGTGGGTACTTTTCCACCAGTTCGGTGTAGTACGCAGTCATTTCTTCTGCAGATTTCTGCGCACCTTCAAAAGAGTACGACCCGTCTTTGAAGAATTCGCTGGATGCGACGTCGAGTGCAAGAGCAATGTCCTTGCCCGGCGTGCGGCCCGTGGCCTGGATTGCTTCGATGATGAGGTCCAGGGCCTGCGCGTTGGATTCGAGGTTAGGCGCAAACCCACCTTCGTCACCCAGGCCGGTTCCCAAACCTTTGGCCTTGAGCACCTTTTTAAGTGCGTGGTAAACCTCGGCGCCCCACTGGAGAGCTTCACTGAAGGTCGCTGCACCAATTGGGGCGATCATAAATTCCTGGATATCAACGTTGGAGTCTGCGTGTGCGCCACCGTTGAGAATGTTCATCATGGGCACAGGCATGACGTGCGCATTGGGGCCACCCAAGTAGCGGAACAGTGGCAGGTCTACTGACCGGGCCGCTGCGTGTGCTACTGCCAGCGAGGTTCCCAGGATCGCGTTGGCACCCAAGCGTTCTTTGTTTGGCGTTCCGTCGAGGTCGATCAGTGTCTGATCAATGATGCGCTGGTCATCGGCTTCGATACCGGCAACTGCGTCGTGGATCTCATCGAGGACAGAGTCAACAGCGGACAGGACGCCCTTGCCGTCGTAGCGTTCTGGGTCGTTATCGCGAAGTTCAACAGCTTCCCATTCGCCGGTTGATGCACCGGAGGGGACACATGCGGAACCGATTGCTCCGTCCTCCAGAAGGATCTCAACTTCGACAGTGGGGTTGCCGCGGGAGTCTAGGATTTCACGAGCATTCGCCGCGATGATCTGTGCCATGGTGTCTCCTTATAAACACGTCGAGAGGCTTCACGTGTAACTCTAATGCACAAGCAGTTTGTGACGGAGGAGGTCCGGCGTTTTTGCATCCATGCCACCTGACAAAAGAAACTTCTCCACTCCTCCAAATTCTTCGTCTACCCGCCGCAACATGTTGTCCATGTAGACGCGCGGGGCTTGCGTGGCAGTCTCTGACAGGTTTGCCACAATTCCGGCGTTAGCAAAGTTCGCACTGATCGCGGCCAGAAACTCCGCCCCAAGGAACTGTTCTGTCGCGTTGTAGTCGGTCACCACGTCGTCACGCGCAACCCCTACGAGTTCGTGGATGAACGCCGTGACCACCCCTGTGCGGTCTTTTCCGGCCGAACAGTGGTACACCAAGGGACCTTCGGCATTGGCGACCAAGTCAATCACGTGCGCAACGTTCATGGCGAAGTGATCGAGCAAGACACCATACAGAGTTTCCAAGTCACGCTTTTCTAGCACCAACCGGTCGGGTCGTTCACGATCCGCTGGGTAAAGCCGGTTACCGAACAGTGGCGCATGAATGTGGTTGACCTGCAGGTCCCCCAGCGCGTTAGGCGCGTTGGTGCGTTCCCGTTCCTCACGCAGGTCGATCACCATGACGATGCCCAGTTCGTGAAGGCGCGTCCGTGCGTCGTCGGTCAGGGCGGACAACCCGTCAGAGCGAAACACTTTGTGTTGCACGACCTGCCCTAAAGGTGTGTTCCAACCTCCAATGTCACGGAAGTTGAACGTTCCGCCGATCTCAATGCGTGTCGGTTGGTGCACGTTGACCTCTTTCGTCGATAAGTGCGTCGGTGGCGCGATGCAAAGCTCCTTCGGCGTCAATCCCGTTCGCGTGGGCCTTGCGAACAGCCGCTAACAGTTCCTGGCCGATTGTGGTTTCGGTGACATCTTCGTCTTCAGTCTCCGGCACGCCGGCAACGTCCGCGTTGCTCTCCACGCTCAGGGCTACTCTGTCCAAGCGGCTCAACACCGCTTGTGTCCTTGCGAGCGCAGGCATACTGGCTGGGATCGACGCACACGCTTCATGTGCCAAGTTATCACCCGCGGACACGTCCACAGCGTCACCGTCGCCCGCGTCTCGTTTTTCTTCGGCCTTAATGCGTTCATAGGCCCGTTCAACGTCCTCAATACTGGTGGGGCCGGTGGTTTCAAAGACGTGTGGGTGCCGCCGGACCACCTTCGCACGCAACCTGTCTGCCACCTCGGTGATGGCGCGGGGGCTCACGTAGTTTCCGGTAGGTGGGCTCGCCGAGGTGGGGGTTGCGTTGGGCTGGTCGAGCAGCGCCGCGTGGAAAAGGACCTGATATGCCACGTCGCCCAGCTCCCCTACCAGTTCCTCGCGGGTCGTGGAGCTGGGGTTCGTGCTGTATTCCTCGATCGCGTCGAGGAGTTCATACGTTTCTTCAAGCACGTACGGGGCCAGGCTGGCATGCGTGTGCGCGGCTGCCCAGGGGCAGCGGGCACGCAAGTAGGCAACGACCTCGGCCGTTGACAGGGTCTCAGGGTCGACCGGTTCCCACCGCGTCACGACTCCCCCTTTTCGCTGCTACCACCCGGATTTCCACTATCGCCCGCCGTCTCACCACTGTCTGCTTTTTCGACTGGCAGGATCGCGTTGAGGAACTTCATGCACCATTCCAGCAGGGCTGTATCAGTGACGTCGCTGGCGGCGAATCCCTGTCCCGAGGTGGGTTTGGGTACCAGCACGGACCGCAGCGCTGGTTTGATGAGGGACCGCGGGTAGAGGCGTTTGAGTCGCACGACTTGCGAATCGGCGAGTTCAACAGGCCCGAACCGAATGTTGTTTCCTTGCGTAACGATGTCGCTGATGCCCGAGGCGCGTGCGCGGATACGCAGGCGGGCTACATCAGCGAGCACGGCAACTTCTGGCGGGTAGGGGCCGTAGCGGTCGGTGAGTTCGGCCAGTACTTCGTTAACGCCAGCTTCATCGGTTGCTGTTGCGAGCTTGCGGTAGGCCTCTAAGCGCAGACGCTCCTGCTCGATGTAGTTCGTTGGCAAGTGGGCGTCGATGGGGAGCTCGATCCGCATTTCTGGGAGCTCTTCTTCTGCTTCGCCCTTAAAGTTGGCGACCGCTTCGCCCACCATACGCACGTACAGGTCGAATCCCACACCTTCGACGTGTCCGGACTGTTGGCCACCCAGCAGGTTTCCGGCCCCGCGGATTTCGAGGTCTTTCATGGCTACCTGCATACCTGCGCCCAGTTCGGTGTGGGCGGCAACGGTTTCGAGGCGGTCGTGAGCGGTTTCGGTCAGTTCGATGTCCGATGGGTAGAGGAAATACGCGTAGGCGCGTTCCCGTCCACGCCCCACCCGGCCCCTAAGCTGGTGCAGCTGAGACAAGCCCATGCGGTCAGCCCGGTCTACGATCAGTGTATTCGCATTCGCGATGTCGATTCCAGTTTCCACAATCGTGGTGCACACCAGTACGTCATACTGCTTTTCCCAGAAGTCCACAATCACTTTTTCAAGCTGCTGTTCGCTCATTTTTCCGTGCGCAACAGCGATGCGAGCTTCGGGAACCAACTCAGCCAACCGAGTGGCTACCGCGTCAATGTCCTGGACCCGGTTGTGAATGAAGAACACTTGACCTTCGCGCAACAGCTCACGACGAATCGCGGCAGTGACCTGCTTTTCCTCGTACTTACCCACGTAGGTGAGCACGGGGTGACGTTCCTCCGGCGGAGTGGCCAACGTGGACATTTCGCGGATCCCAGTCACCGCCATTTCCAGGGTGCGTGGAATCGGGGTCGCGCTCATCGCCAGCACGTCCACATTTGTGCGCATCGCCTTAAGCGTCTCTTTGTGCTCCACGCCAAAGCGCTGTTCTTCGTCAATGATGACGAGTCCCAGGTTCTTAAACCGCACTTCACCGGAAAGCAGTCGGTGGGTTCCGATCACCACATCGAGCTTGCCGGAATGGATGTCGTCTTTCGTCTGCTGTGACTCCTTGGGAGTCTGAAAACGCGAAAGCCTACCCACCGTGACGGGGAATCCTGCGTACCGTTCCCTAAACGTTTCAAAGTGTTGCTGAACCAACAAGGTGGTAGGCACCAGCACCGCCACCTGTTTGCCGTCCTGAACTGCCTTGAAAGCGGCCCTGACTGCCACCTCGGTCTTTCCATAACCCACGTCACCGCAGATCAGACGGTCCATGGGAAGAGGCTTTTCCATGTCCTCTTTGACTTCGTCGATCGTGGTGAGCTGATCAGCGGTTTCAACGTACCGGAATGCGTCCTCCAGCTCCCGTTGCCACGGCGTATCTGGTGAGAACTGGAAGCCTTTCGAGGCCATGCGCGCTGAGTACAACCTCACCAGTTCGCCGGCGATTTCTTTGACCGCTTTGCGAGCGCGCTGTTTGGTCTTCGCCCAGTCGGCCCCGCCCATCTTGTTCACGGATGGGCTCTCCCCACCCACGTAGCGGGTGATCTGGTCAAGCGAGTCAGACGGCACGAACAAGCGGTCGCCCGGGTGGCCGCGTTTGGACGGAGCGTACTCGATCACTAGGTATTCGCGGGTCAGGGAGTTCTTGCCCTTGCGCGTGGTGCGCTGAACCAACTCCACGAAGCGTCCCACCCCGTGCTGTTCGTGCACCACATAGTCACCTGGTTTCAGGTCAAGCGGGTCCACTTGCCCCCGGCGGCGCCTGCGCGGAAGGGACTTGCGCCCTCGCCGGCTATTCTGCACGGAGCGGCCCAACACCTCGGATTCGGTGAGTACGGCCAGTTTGGCCTTTTCACTCACGAATCCCGCGTACGTGGCAGCCGTTGTCACGGTCACGGTGGCTGGTGGCGCGGGCGCCTCGATGACTGGTTCGAAGTGGGCTAGAATGTCGGCTTCTGAGAACACCTCAACGAGTCGGCTACCAGAGCCCTTACCTTCTGTGAGCACGTACACGTTCCAGGCGTGCGAAACATGATCGCGCACGTCAGTGAGCACCGCTTCAACATCACCCGCATAACCGCGCGGTTCGCGGGCGTCTACTGTGACGTGGTTTTCCGTGGCCTCCACCAGTTCTTCATCGCGGGCGAACCCGCCCACTTCCCACCACGGAAGGCTGAGTTGGTCTGCAGCCGTGCGGGTCTCCTCCAATGTGCGGAAGCTCGCCGGTGACAGGTCAATGGGAGCTTCCCCTCCCGAGGCGGTCGCTGTCCACGCGGCCGCCAAAAACTCGTCTGTTGTCGCCACGAGGTCTGCAGCCCGTGTTTCGACGCGTTCTGGGGACAGCACCACAATGCGAGTGGTGCTGGGGAGGCGGGCCAACAACGGCTCCATGCCGTCGGCCAGCACGGGGGCCAGCGACTCCATCCCGTCCACGGCAACCCCGTCAGCGATTTTGTTAAGCATGTCCGCAGCTGCTGGGATCTGTTCCACCAAGGCGGCTGCACGTTCGCGCACCTTTGCTGACAAGAGAACTTCACGGCACGGTGGCGCCCACACATGCGGGGTCTCCGCGCCTTCCTCCGGCTCGATCGAACGCTGATCGGCAACAGAAAACCGCCGGATCTCTTCTACCTCGTCACCAAAGAACTCGACACGCAGGGCCGAATCTTCGGTGGGTGGGAAGATATCGATGATGCCACCTCGGACGGCAAATTCGCCCCTCCGTGACACCATGTCCACGCGCGAATACGCCAAGTGCGACAAATGTTCAGCGAGTTCCGTGAGATCGTGTTCGTCACCCACTTTGAGGGTAACCGGCTCCAGATCTCCCAGCCCTTTAACAATCGGTTGTAAGAGCGCGCGAACCGTGGTGACCACTACGGACAGCGGGCGTTCCCCTGGGTGACTGAGTGCACGCAAAACGGACAAGCGCTTACCCACCGTGTCAGACCGTGGTGACAAGCGTTCATGGGGCAAGGTTTCCCAGCTGGGGAAGAACACTACGGAGGTGGGACCTAAATGGTCAGCCAGGGCTTCTGTGAGTTCTTCGGCTTCTCGTCCCGTCGACGTTACTGCAACCACGGGAGCAGTTGCGCTAGCCCGGGCGATGAGGAACGGCCACAGGCCCTTCACTACATCAATGGACCCTCCTGGGTCTGTGTTGAGGGCATCAACGGCTTGGTTGAAGCCAGGCAGTTCGGTCACGCTTGCAGAGATTCCCGTCAAAGACACGCGGCTAGTCTACCTGTGAAACACTTATTGCATGAGCCAGTCGCACAAAACCGGTGACGAAGACAGTCTGGGCGCTATTGGGGTTGACGTTGCAAAACGTTTAGCGTCTCCCCTCATCATGCTCGCGGCCATGTGGGTGATCCGTATTGCTGACTTTGTGATTCCTATCCGCTTCAACGGCGCCGGGTTACGGTCGTGGGACTTTTCGCACTGGTATGGGATCTTCACCATGCCCTTCTTGCACTCTTCGTGGCCTCACCTGTTAGCGAATTCGCTTCCGTTCCTAGTTCTAGGTGGGCTGGTTGTCGCCGACGGGGTTGTCCGTTTCTGGGCCGTCACCGGAATCGTCATGGTCACCAGCGCGGTTGGGACGTTTTTTGTTAACGAACCGGGCACTCTCACGGTTGGTGCGTCTGGTTTAGTGTTCGGCTACTTTGGGTATCTGGCAGTGGCCGCGTTTTTCGCCCGCACATGGTCAGGTCGGATTGCCCGAGGAATCATTTCCCTGCTCGTCATTGGGATTTACGGAAGCGCCATGCTCTTTGGCGTCCTCCCCCGTTTGGGCCACATTTCGTGGCAAGCACACCTGTTCGGGCTGCTAGGCGGGGTCTTCGCAGCCTGGTTCGTCCTCGCCTGGGCGGGACGCAGGAAGTCGCAACGACCTCGGGCCGGGACTTCTGGCACCTCCGGTGGGAAAACAGTTGATACCGGGGACCCGGAACTCGACGCGATACTGCGGAACCTCGACTAGTTCTGACGCGAGTGGTAGCGCTGCTGGGCTTCCGTCAGCCCCTTGAGCACAAGGTCTTCAACAGCGTCGGCACAGTCGGACACAAAAATGGGCAGGTCTTTGCGTTCTGTGCTTGAGAAGTTCTGCAAAACATAGTCCGCGGTGTCCATGCGCCCCGGAGGACGGCCAACACCTGCGCGCACGCGCAAATAGTCACGCGTACCCAAGTGTTTGCTCATTGAACGCAAGCCGTTGTGGCCGCCTTCTCCCCCGCCCAGTTTGAGTTTGATCGAGTCAAACGGCAGGTCCACATCGTCATGGATTGCGATCACGTGTTCGGGGTCGATCGAATAAAAGTCGGCAAGCTGGCGCACGGGAATCCCAGATTCGTTCATATAGGTTGCGGACTTCATCAGAACGGCCTTTGTTCCCACAACCCCGCCGAGGTCGCCCACACTGGCCGCTAAAGCACGGGTTTTCGTGGATACCAGAGTGGCCCCGCACCTGCGGGCGAGTTCGTCGAGCACCATGTGCCCAATGTTGTGCCGGGTATTCGCGTAACGTGGCCCCGGGTTTCCCAGACCAATAATGAGGTAGCGCATGCCGTCCTTCGGTTAAAAAAGTGGGGTGTGCATGATGCACACCCCACTCAGTTTACGGCGATTACTCGTCGTCAGATGATTCGCTAGCAGCTTCTTCTGAAGGCTCAGCACCAGTCGATGCTGCAACTTCTTCGTCCACTGCCTCGGATTCAAGTTCGGATTCGAGTTCAGCTTCGGTCATTTCAGCTGCAACGTGGATGAGCATCATTTCTTCGTCGTCAATCAGTTCGACGCCTTCTGGCAACTCAACGTCCTTAGCAAAGACGTGTTCGCCGACCTTACGGTCTTCAATTGACAGTTCGAAGAGTTCTGGAATCTGGGTTGGATCGGCAAGAACGCGCAGGGTCTGAGTTTCGACCGATACAAGAGTTCCAGGAGCTGCTTCGCCCACAGGTGAAACTGGAATTTCGACCTCAATCTTTTCACCGCGCTTAACGATGATGAAGTCAACGTGGATGATGTCGCGACGAACAGGGTGACGCTGGATGTCACGAGCAACAGCGAGGCTCTTAACCTTGCCGTCAGCGGTTGAGATTTCGACCAGCGAGTTTGGGTTCTTCATCGCCATCATGATGGCGTGGCCATCAAATGAGAGGTGCGCGGGTTCGTTTCCGCGACCGTAGAGAACACCGGGAACACGTCCGGCGGCGCGGGTACGGCGGGCATATCCCTTACCGTAGTTTTCACGGAGTTCGGCTTCGAGCTTAATGTCAGCCATGATGTCCTTTCGTGTGGTTTATCCAAACCACGGCGACAGTTTTCGCGGTCAGATAACACCTTCACGAATAACCGCGTCGATAACGGAGAAGTTTTTCCTCCCTCGCCGAGGCGAGAAACATTCTATACGGTCACTCGCCACAAGCGCAAAAACAGGCGCACGCGTCTGTTGAACGCGTGCGCCGAGGCTCGTTACTTTACGTCTGTGAGGTGCTTAGATGTTGAACAGGCTGGTGACTGAACCGTCTTCGAACACTTCGTGAACTGCACGACCCAGCAGCGGGGCAATTGACAGAACCGTGAGCTTGTCAAAGACTTTCTCTTCGCTCAACGGAAGAGTATTTGTCACAATCACTTCGTTTGCAACCGAATTCTTCAACCGTTCAACAGCAGGACCAGAGAACACGGCGTGCGTTGCTACGATGACCACGCCTTTTGCGCCTTCAGCCATACACGCCTCGGCTGCCTGCACAATAGTTCCACCGGTGTCGATCATGTCGTCAACCAGAACGCACATGCGCCCCTTGACGTCACCCACCACGCGATTAGCTTTGGTCTGATTTGGGCGGTCAATATCGCGAGTTTTGTGGATAAAGGCCAGCGGGCAACCACCTAGAGCAGCTGACCAGTTTTCAGCGACCTTAATGCGTCCTGCGTCTGGGGAGACGACTGCGAGAGGCTGCTCGTAGTTATTGCGCACATAGTCAGACAGAATTGGCAGAGCCACCAAGTGATCAACAGGACCGTCGAAGAACCCCTGGATCTGCGCGGTGTGGAGATCCACGGTGATGATGCGGTCGGCCCCGGCAGTGCGGTACAAGTCGGCAACCAGGCGAGCTGAAATAGGTTCGCGTCCGCGGTGCTTCTTGTCTTGACGCGCGTACGGGAAGAATGGGGCGATCACGGTGATGCGTTTTGCTGATGCGCGTTTGAGAGCATCGACCATAATGAGCTGCTCCATCAACCATTCGTTGATGGGTGCGCAGTGGCTTTGAAGAACGAACGCGTCACAACCGCGTACCGATTCTGAAAAGCGAACATAGATTTCGCCGTTCGCAAAGTTGTACACATCAGCTGGGAGCAGTTCCGTGCCCAGATTCTCTGCGACTTGCTGAGCTAGTTCTTCGTGTGCGCGCCCAGAAACGAGAACAAGTTTCTTTTCTCCTGTGGCGGTAATCGAGTTCACTGTTCGTCCGTCTCCTTATTGGCAGAAGCAGCGTCGGCAGCGGGGGTTCCAGGTCGGTTCTTAACCACCCACTCCTCAATATTACGCTGAGGTGCAACCGTAATTGCGAGCGCACCCGCAGGAACGTCTTTCCTGATCACCGTGCCGGCCCCGGAGTATGCCCCGTCACCCACAGTCACAGGTGCAACGAACATGGTGTCGGACCCTGTCCGCACGTTGTCACCCACCACAGTGCGATGCTTGTTCACACCGTCATAGTTCACAAAAACACTCGACGCACCAATGTTGGAGTTCTTGCCGATCGTCGCGTCTCCAACATACGTGAGGTGCGGAACCTTAGAACCGGTTCCAATCTGAGCGTTCTTCGTTTCGACAAAAGTTCCGATCTTGCCGTTTTCACCCAGGTCAGTCCCGGGTCGCAAGTACGCAAACGGACCTACCGTGGCACCTGCTCGCACAACAGCGAGCTGAGCGTGAGTCCGAATCACCTGCGCGCCTTCTCCCACCTCGGTGTCAGCCAAAGTCGTGTCCGGGCCAATCACAGCTCCCGAAGCGATTTCACAAGCCCCGTGAAGCTGAACGCCAGGCAAGATGGTCACGTCTGGGTTCAATGTCACATCTGAGTCAATCCACGTGGTGTCAGGATCAACGACCGTGACACCCGCGCGCATCCACTTTTCAACAGTGCGCCGATTGAGTTCTTTTCCAAGGGTCGCAAGTTGCACGCGGTCGTTTGCACCTTCAACCTGCCACACGTCGTCAATAGCCAAAGCCGCCACGGCAGAACCTTGCGAACGGGCGATCCCAATAACGTCCGTGAGGTACTTTTCGCCCTGCGCGTTGTCCGTTCCGACAGCAGCCAAAGAGGTGCGCAAAACTCCTGCATCAAATGCATAAATTCCGGAGTTGATCTCGGTGATTGCGCGCTCGTGTTCCGTGGCGTCTTTTTCTTCCACGATCTTTTCAAGCGTTCCGGTTGCATCGCGCACAATGCGACCGTAACCGCGAGGCTGCTTCACGTGGGCAGATAGCACCGTGACAGCGTTGGAATGTTCTTCGTGGAACACAACGAGGTCGTGGATGGTGTCCGCCTCCAAGAGAGGCACATCCCCGTAGGTCACAACAATCGTTCCAGTGAGGTTTTGTGGAAGTTGTGTGAGTGCACATTCGACTGCGCGCCCGGTCCCTGGAACGTCGTCCTGATCGGCAACCAGCACCGCGCATTCACGTGCCTGTGCAATGTTTGCAACGTGCTCACCCACACGGTCACGTTCGTGGCGCAAAACGACCACCAGATGATCTGGGTTGACCCCCGCAGCCGCGTCGACGGCGTGGTGCAACAGTGATCGACCACCAATGGGGTGCATCACCTTGGGCGTGGAGGACTTCATACGGGTTCCCGCTCCAGCGGCGAGAACGATTACGGCAGCTGGCGACTGCTGCGTCATGTGCACTCCTTGGACTAGCGGCGCTAGCTCCGCCCCTAGGATTCGAACCTAGACTGCACGGCTCCAAAGGCCGGCGTGCTGCCATTACACCAGGGCGGATTGTTCATACGATGAACAAGGCTTTTCTATCTTGCCATTAAGATGGGAAACATGGAAATTCTGCGTAGCATTTTGCTTATTTTGCACCTTGTCGGCATGGCCATCATCGTTGGTGGTTACTTTACTTATATGCGTTCACCGCGCGTCGAGGCAGGCATGTTGCACGCTTCCTTCCTGCAGTTGGTGACAGGTCTGGCTCTTGTGGGTATCCAAGAGGCGATGGGTGGGGCCAACCACATGAAGATCGGAATCAAACTGGTCCTGGCAATTCTGGTCACAGTCTTTGCATTCATTGGCAACCGCAAGCAGAAGGCTCACGACCAAGCCGATGGACCACAGCCGTCCGCCACAATGGCTCACCTGACCGGTGTGTTCGCAATCCTCGCGGTCATCGTTGCAGTAACGCTGTAACAGCCTGCGTTTTAACGAGCGACACCCGCGCGGTGTCGCTCGTTTGTGTATCAGCTCCCAGTCGCTTAAAAGTAAAACATCATGAATTTTGACTTCCTTGATTCGCAATCCGATTCACAACCCGAAGAACCTGTAGCGCACATCGCACCACACCAGGACGAACTTTTGGAGGGCCTCAACCCTCAGCAGCGACAGGCTGTGATGCATTCAGGTTCGGCGTTGTTGATCGTCGCAGGTGCTGGGTCAGGAAAAACGACCGTTCTCACACGACGGATTGCCCACATCTTGGCGACTGGCCAGGCCCACCCCGGGCAGATTCTTGCGATCACATTCACTAACAAAGCTGCTCGTGAAATGCTCGATCGTGTCACCTCCCTGGTGGGTGAACGGGCGCGTGGCATGTGGATCTCTACGTTCCACTCTGCCTGTGTGCGCATTCTGCGGCGAGAGGCGCGGGATCGCACTTCGAACTTTTCCATCTACGACGCGCAAGACTCTTTACGGCTCATTACGCAGGTGACAAAAGAGCTTGACCTCGACCCTAAAAAATTCGCTCCCAAAACGCTGCGGAACCGTATTTCGAACCTCAAGAACGAATGTGTGACCGCGTCAGAGTTCGAAGCCACAGCTCAGGAAAACAACCCGCTAGAGCAAGCGACTGCGCGGGTGTACAGCCGGTATCAAGAACGTTTGGCAGTAGCTAACGCGTACGACTTTGACGACCTCATCATGGAAACCGTGCGGTTGCTTACGCACAATCCCGAAATCGCGCGCAACTATCGTGCACGCTTCACGCACATTTTCGTCGACGAGTATCAAGACACGAACCCGGCTCAATATGCTCTGATCCGGGTCTTAGCGGGCGCGGACCTGCCTGAGCCCACTGGCCAGCTCACCGTCGTAGGTGACGCTGACCAGTCGATCTACGCGTTTCGAGGCGCCACTGTTCGCAACATTGTGGAGTTTGAAAAAGACTTCCCGCACGCACAGACGATTGTTCTCGAGCAGAACTACAGGTCCACCCAAAACATTCTTTCAGCTGCCAACGCGGTCATCCGGAACAACGACGACCGTCGCGACAAGAACCTGTGGACAGACCAAGGAAGCGGCGAAAAAGTGGTGGGATGGGTCGCTTCTACTGAGCACGCAGAAGCGCAGTTCATCGTCGACACGATCGACGAACTCATGGACGAATCAGACCTCACGTACGGCGACTTCGCCGTTTTTTATCGCACCAACGCTCAATCACGGGCCATTGAAGATGCCCTGGTGAGGGCAGGCCTTCCGTACAAAGTGGTTGGTGGAACCCGCTTCTATGAGCGCAAGGAAATCAAAGACGTTCTGGCCTATGCCCACGTTTTGTCCAACCCGTCAGACGACGTGAATTTGCGCCGTATTCTCAACGTGCCCAAGCGTGGAATTGGTGACCGCGGCGAAGCCTTTATTGCGGCACTTGCAAACCGCGAACGCATCAGTTTCTATGATGCTCTCCTCCGGGCTGAAGAAGCCCCCGGAATGACAAAACGAACACTGGGGCCACTCCAGACCTTTGCCAAACTCTTGAGCGATCTCCTCGAAGCGTCCCAGGGCGCGCAGCCGTCGCGCGTCCTTGAAGCGATCATGGAGCAGACCGGCTACTTAGACGGGCTGAACCGCAGTACCGACCCTCAGGACGAATCGCGGGTGGACAACCTCGCGGAGTTGGTTGCGGTTGCGGAGGACTTCCAGCACACACAACCGGAAGCTACGCTCAACGACTTTCTCGAACGCGTCTCACTGACCGCAGATGCCGATTCTGTCCCCGACTCTCAAGCCGGCGAAATCACTCTCATGACGTTGCACACCGCTAAGGGCCTGGAGTTCCCCGTGGTGTTCCTCACAGGCTTGGAGGATGGCACGTTCCCGCACCAGCGCTCGTTTACCAGCGCTACGGAACTGGCGGAAGAACGTCGGTTGGCTTATGTGGGTCTCACGCGCGCAATGCAACGCCTCTTTCTGTCCCGCTCAGAAACCCGCTCCATGTGGGGCCAGTCGTCCTATAACCCGCCCAGTAGGTTCCTTCAAGAGATCCCAGAGGAGCTGATCGATTGGAAGTCGACCGGCTCGGTCACCGCGCCTGTTGCAAGCTCAGCCAACCGTTCGCTGTCAGCCGGCCGGTACACCTCGGGAGGGCGTACGGCGGCTTCCGTAGGAAGGTCCGGTTCGCGGATCCGGCCGCAAAGGGAGGTTCCCGAGGTCGCAGTTGGAGATACTCTCTCCCACGACTCCTTTGGTTTGGGTACTGTCGTCGAGGTGACAGGTTCGGGCGATAAAACCGTTGCGCACGTGGACTTTGGTTCAGAAGGGACCAAACGGTTGCTCATGCGCTACGCGCCCGTGCAAAAGCTGTAAGACTCCAGACACCACAAAAAGGGGCGGGAGCCTTTCGCTCCCACCCCTTTAATAAGAACGCGTGTCCTTACTCGTTGCCTAGGTGGCCGTCAGCGGCGTCGCGACCCTGGTTAACCTGGTCTTC
Organism: Brevibacterium mcbrellneri ATCC 49030; assembly: GCF_000178455.1. Taxonomy (GTDB): domain Bacteria; phylum Actinomycetota; class Actinomycetes; order Actinomycetales; family Brevibacteriaceae; genus Brevibacterium; species Brevibacterium mcbrellneri. Next base: position 20,177 of record NZ_ADNU01000085.1, read on the forward strand.
GAACTTGCCTCCGGTCTTGTCGTTAGCGAAGTCAGCACCCTTGTCGAGTACGTCGTCAGTAACGCCTTCAGCCTGTTCGCTCTTAACTGCGTCCTTTGCCTTGTCTGCGAAGTCTCCGAGTCCCATTAGTCCTCCTCGTGTTACGTGAACAGTTGCGATCAGCAACCTGTGATTAACGTTTCCACTCAGTAGCTTGTGAAACAACCGCCCATCGACGAAATGCAGGGATTCTCACGCGACGTTCAGGTTCTCTTCGCTGTTCATTCAGTTAGCGTGTGAGCTGGCGCCCAATGATCGTGCGCTGGATCTCCGACGATCCTTCGTAAATCCGGAAGATACGGACGTCACGAGCGTAACGCTCAAGGGGGAAGTCCCTGGTGAAGCCATAACCACCGTGGATCTGCAGAGCTTCGTCCGTGATGAACGCGGCCGCTTCAGATGCCACCAGTTTCGCTGTAGCCGACTTGATAGTGAAGTCTTCACCCGTGTCACGCGAGTGAGCAGCGTCCATGGTCACAAGGAACGCCTGCTGATAACGCGCGTGAATGTCGGCGAGCTTAAACGCGATCGCCTGCAAAGCCGCAATTGGTTTGCCGTTGATGTGGCGAGTCTTGGACCATGCAACAGCGTGCTCCATTGCCTTGCGCGAAATCCCGATACTCATCGCGGCAACTTCGATACGACCTCGGTCTAGAACCTTCATAGCCGTCTTGAAGCCCTGGCCTTCTTCACCCAGAAGGGCATCTGCGGGCAGTTCGCAGTCAAAGGAGATTTCATACACGGGTGAGCCACGCAGCCCCATAGTCTTTTCGTGACCACCCACGACGATTCCTTCGACCTTGGCGGTGTCGACCAAGAAAGCCGAGATGCCACGGTGACCGGCTTCGGGGTCAGTAATTGCGTACACAACAACGAAGTCTGCGAACCCGGCGTTTGTAATGAAGTGTTTGGTTCCCTTGAGGTGCCAGCCGTTTTCGGTGCGCACGGCTTTTGTGCTCATTTCCGCTGGGTTGGAACCTGCACCTGGCTCAGTGAGACCAAACGCACCAATGACTTCACCGCTGGCAGCGCGTGGCAGGTACGCCTTCTTCTGTTCCTCGGTTCCACCGATCAGCACGGAGTCGGTGGCCAGGTAGTGAGCGGTAACAATTGAAGCCGTCGATCCGCATCCGCCGGCAACAGCGGCGACCATGTGCGTCATTGCGACAGAACTGATTCCTGGGCCACCGTACTCTTCTGGCAGGTTGAGTCCCATGACGCCCATGTTCGCGAGCGCCTTGATGACCTCGTGAGGAATCTCTTCAGATTCGTCGGTTTGCGCGGCCTGGGGTTCCAGAACTTCGTTCGACAGCTCCTCGACGGCGTCGATGAGCATCTTTTCGTCGTCAGATACACCAAACATGTGCTTCCTCCTAGATTTCGTCGTTGTGTTCGCCCAGACGGGGAACCGGCAGTTCGGCGGCTGGTCGCTCGCCGTCAAAGAGCAGTGGGTGTCCCGCGTAGCGGTGCCCTGTACGTTCGTCAGTGCGGATGAGGTCCCGTTCCCGGCCGAGGTCGGATTCGAGGCTCTGCTTCAAGTCCAGTACCGCTGAGCACGGTATTCCGTTGGATCCGAGCAGTTCAAGCGCCGAATCTACGGTGTGGGAGCCCAGTGCTGCTTCGATTTCGGTGCGGAGCTCTTCTTCGTTCGCTTTCCGCTTAGGGTCCGTCAGAAAACGCTCGTCAGTTGCGAGCTCAGGGCGTTCAAGGGTTTCAGCGAGGTGGGCAAACAGGCGATCGTTTGCAACCGCAATAACAATGAGCCCGTCGGACACCTGGTAGGTGTCAAAAGGTGCAGTGACGGGGTGTGCGTTCCCGGAAGGAACCGGCGCTTCACCTGTCGAGTCGTACACTGCAACGTTGGTGGGTTGCATCGAAACGAGCACATCGTACATGGGAATGTCGACGTGGCTACCTTCGCCGGTGACCTTTTGCTTGTACAGAGCAGCCGCAATCCCAAAGGCCGCGAGGTTTCCGGCGGCGACGTCGGCAATGGACTCGCCTACACGAGTAGGTCCGCTTTCAGCTGTTCCCGTGGCGGCCATGAGGCCACTTCGCGCTTGAACCACGGTGTCATACGCTGGGCTCTTTGCGAAACTACCGGCCTGCCCATAGCCAGAAATAGATGCGTACACCAGTTCAGGGCGCTTAGCGCGCAACTGTTCAGCTGAAATACCCAACTTCTGGGCCACTCCGGGGCGAAAATTTTCAACAACAACGTCGGCACGCTCTAGAAGAGTGTCCAAACGCGCACGGTCTTCATCGGATTTCAGGTCGATTTCGACCGACTTCTTTCCGCGGTTGAGACCGGAGAAGTAAACGCTCTCTCCATCTTTAAACGGGCCCAAGTGTCGCGCGTCATCGCCTACACCGGGGATTTCAATCTTGATGACTTCAGCACCTAGATCAGCAAACATCGCGGTCGCGTAGGGACCGGCAAGCACTCGTGAGAAATCTACGATTGTGACGCCAGAAAACGGTGAATGTGACATACATCAATTGTCCCAGCCTGGGCTTGAACATTCAGTTTCTCCCGCACACCAGTGTCCAGCTAGTCGGACAAAATAACCTACACTCCAGGGACTGTAAGCGCGAGTGTCAACACCACACCAGCCAGAATCATCAGCGTGGTCACATCGGCAATCATGCTACGGTTACTCCACCACGCGTTCCACGGACTCAAGCGCACGAACGCCAGGCTTACCAGGCAGATTGCTAAACAGACCGCCATATAGAGCACACTCACAAATGCCAGTGCGCAGGCCGTGAGAATCCACAGAAGGGTCACCAACAAGGCCCAGTCACGGCCGGTAGGGTTGGAAAACCTGCGTTTCCATACGATCCACCGTTTGGAAATCGGCCCGCGACCTCGTCGTTTCGTCCGAGTTCTTTTAGTGGAAAAAATGGCGAGTACCCGTCAAATAGAGCGTCAGACCGGCTTTGCGTGCAGCTTCGATCACTTCTTCGTCGCGAATCGACCCGCCAGGTTGCACCACCGCGCGAACCCCAGCTTCGATGAGCACTTCCAAACCGTCAGCGAACGGGAAGAAGGCGTCAGACGCCACAACAGATCCGCGCGCACGCTCTTCACCTGCACGCGATACTGCCAAACGAGCCGAATCAACCCGGTTGACCTGCCCCATTCCAATTCCCACGGAAGCACCGTCTTTTGCCAACAGAATTGCGTTGGATTTCACCGACCGAACCGCTCGCCATGCAAACACCAGATCGGCGAGTGTCGCATCATCAGCAGGTTCGCCAGTAGCCAACGTCCAGTTGTCTGGCTTGTCGCCTGGGGCCTGGTACACGTCACGTTCCTGAACCAAGATCCCACCGCTGATCGATCGGAACTCGGTTGGAGCAAACGACACATCCCCCAGTTCCAACAGGCGGATATTCTTCTTTTTCTGCAAAACCTCAGCGGCACCTTCTTCGAAGGACGGAGCGGCAACGACCTCGGTGAAAATAGGTGCGATCTGCTCCGCAAGTGCCACCGTCACCGGCCGGTTTGTCGCAATGACCCCACCGAAAGCAGAAACCGAATCACACTCATGAGCACGTGTGTGAGCTTCTTCAATCGTGGAACCCACCGCTACCCCACACGGGTTGGCATGCTTAATGATTGCCACAGCAGGTTCGTCGAAATCATATGCAGTGCGCACTGCGGCATCCGTGTCTTGGTAGTTGTTGTACGACATTTCTTTTCCGTGCAACTGCTTCGCAGATGCCAGTCCCCCACCGGTTGCGTACACGCGCGCTTCCTGGTGCGGGTTCTCGCCGTACCGCAAACTGGATTTCAACTGCCCCGTAGCCCCAAAGAACTCCGGGGTCTCGCTGTGTGATGCAAACCACGACGCGACTGCAACGTCATACGCCGCGGTGTGTGCGAACGCTTTTGCCGCAAACGCCGTGCGATCCTCGAGTGTGAAACCGCCACCCTGCACAGCTTCGACAACAGAAGAGTAGTCAACGGGGTCGACCACGATCGCGACGGAGGCGTGGTTCTTCGCAGCGGCCCGCACCATGGAAGGGCCACCAATATCGATCTTTTCAATGCAGTCGTCATACCCTGCACCGGAGGCAACCGTTTCGCTAAACGGGTAGAGGTTCACCACAACCAGGTCAAACGCTTCGATGTTCAGGTCTGCCAATTGCGTCATGTGGTCGGGGTTGCGCGTGTCAGCAAGGATCCCCGCGTGGACACGCGGGTGAAGCGTTTTCACACGCCCGTCCAGACACTCAGGGAAGTTGGTGAGTTCTTCCACCTTGGTGACTGTGACGCCTGCCTGTGCGATCGTCGAGGCTGTTGAACCTGTCGAGACAATGTCGACTCCTGCAGATGCCAAGCTCTGAGCGAACTCTTCTAACCCGGTCTTGTCAAAAACACTGATGAGAGCACGGCGAATAGGGCGTTGTTCAGACACGTGAGGACTCGCTTTCTGCTGGTGTGAGAGTGACGCGGCGCCCGTTGAGAGTCAACGTATGCGTCGCCAAATCGGATAGAAGTCGCACGAGTTGTGCCCGCTCGACTTCTTTAATTCTTTCGTGAAGGGTTTCTTCAGTATCAGTGGGGCGGATGTCAATAGGAAACTGACGAATAATGGGGCCCGTGTCCACGCCCTCATCGATGAGGTGGATAGTCGTACCCGTCACCTGGACTCCATGGGCCAGGGCATCGCGCACCGCGTGGGCGCCCGGAAAGCTTGGGAGAAGAGCAGGGTGCGTGTTGATGATTGTGCCTGCAAACCTTGAGACAAATTCTGGTCCTAGAATCCTCATCAGGCCGGCTGACACGATCCAGTCTGGTTGATAGCTCGCAACCGCATCAGCGAGTGCTCGGTTCCACTCCGCACGATCCGCATACGAGGAAAAATCCACACTAAACGCATCGACGCCCGCCTGCTCAGCGCGTTGCAAAACCGGGGCGTCAGGAAGATCTGACCCCACCGCGACAACGTTGTAGGGCCCGGCAGCATCTAAAACCGCCTGGGTTAATGTCCCTGAACCAGAAGCCAACAGAAGAATACGCACGTCGCCATTCTATGCCTTGTAGTTCACCGCTTGGGTTCGTATGCCACACTTAGACACGTGATGCCTCCCAAGAATGAAACGACTGAAAACAACGCGATCGGACCCGATGAGAAAAAGCGCCGGCGCTTGGGCTACACATTTTTAGCTCTGTGTGCGCTTTCCTTCATGTTCTCGTTCTACCGCTTGCCGTTTTCCTTGCTCGCAGGCGTGTTTTCAATCGGTGCACTCATCTGGGGTATCCGCCTGTTCATCGCATGTGTGAAGACTAAGGGTCCTGCCGCGATGCTCGTGTTTTCAGTCATCGGTGTGGTTGCCTCAGTGATGAGCATCCTAGCCGCCGCCGGAACGCTCGTCCTGTACCCCATACAAAAATCGCTCGAAGAATGCACAACCTCTGCCATCACTCAAGAGGCCAGCGTCGCATGCCAAACCGAATACAAAAAAGGTGTCGAGGAACTCTACGAGCAGATAACCGGACAGCCCCTACCCAGCTGATTGAGGGTCCGAGCCCTGAGAAGTAGACGTTGAGACATAGAAGTCGCGCAGTTTTTTCATCCCTAGGCCAATTCCAATCCCGGCAATAAGCCAAACGGCGCTTGCCACCACAAACGTCCACGGGACCACACCCAAAGCTTGCAAGCCTCCCGGACCGATTCCACCGAAGAAAAACAGCGAAGTCAGCACCAAAGCAAAAAACGCTTGGGTACCTGCGACCACGGAATTCTGCACTGTCGCCATATCCGAAAACGCAATCACCATCGCAACCGCAATAACGGGAACAGCTACCAACGCAATCCCTGCCGGATGCGGCGAGTGTGGAATGACCGAAAAAGTCGGAATGGCAGGCAGCGGACCCTCAAACCCGGACATAGCTGAAGCGTGGATGTCACCACCCAACTGAAGCGGAAAACCTGTCACCCACGTCAGAGTCGCAGCCCACACGGTAGGCGCAAACATCGCCTGCACAATACCGAGCCCAACAGCGGCAACCACTGGCGCGCTGTAAGAAGAAACGACCTCGGCGCCGGCGGAAAAATTCCTCCACACGGCAACCGCAAAAACAATGTGCGCGGCAATAACAAGAGCGAAAAGCAACCGCGCTACAAGCGCCACTGAACCGTCTACAGCATCACCCCACGCAAAGCTCAAACGGTCGTCGCACCAACGTGCTACATGCTCAGCACCTATACGGATGCCCCAAGCCGGGGCGATGACAAGAAGAATGATGCTACGGACAACAGCAGAGCCAGTAATGGGGGCACCGCTGGCCACAAGCGCAACCGCAATGACAAGAAAAACGCTCAGTGACAGACCGGTCAGCCGTAACAGTTGAGTTTTCAGCAGGTCTTCGGAAGAAACACTGTCTTCTGCACGGAGTGACTTGCCAGCGCGATACATCTGCCACGCGATCACGAGCGAAAGCAACGTAGGAGGCAAGCTCAGAGCGAAATCAGCCTGTTCGAACGGGAACCCGAAAGCCGCTAACGCACCTCGAGTTGCCCAGTCAGGAATCGTGGCAATCGGCAACATTTTGGCCACCGCCACCAGCCACATCACAAAAGACAAACCCAATGCGCTGAGAACAAAAACAACAAGGACACGGACGCCGGCCAGCGCACCGAGCCCCACAGGACGGGCAAACTCATTGAACGATTGGGAAGTCTTTGGCACACATACATCTTGCCGTCCCAGCAACGGGTGTTCCAATTAAGACACACCCGACATAGGGCCTGCGTGATACCTTGGAGACGGTATATATAGACGTTTTGTGAGGATTATATGAGTTCAGGGAATAACTTCCCCCCTGGTATGCCGCCGCAGCCACCCCGGCCACCGCAGCACAACGGAACGCCAAACAACGGCTCCGCACCCCAAACTCCCATGGGGACGGGACCTAACCAGCCACCTCGGCCGGCGCCCGCTCCAGGTTACGGAAACCCTCAAGCTGGGCCACAAAAGAAGAAATCTTCCAAGGCCCCACTCATTATTTCGCTCGCCGCGGTTGCAGGTGTCATCCTTCTGGTTGTCGCTGGGATCATTGTGGTCAATGTTGTCAACAAACAACAGCACAGCCCGCAGGCCCTCGCACAGTCATACGTTGATGCCGTCAACGCCGGCGACATGAAAAAAGCCAACGAAATCGCCAAGGTTCGCGTGCCCAAGGGTGCGCGCGAAGAACTGCTCGACCCCCGTTTTATTGAGTCGTCTCCCGACAAGATTCAAGACGTCACGGTTGAAAACGTTGAACGAAGGGGCGATACCGCACAGATCGGCTTGTCATACACCATCAGCGGTCAAGAACATTCTGTGAAGTTGCACGCTGAAAAGAAGGGCAAGAAGGGCCTGTTCTTCGACGACTGGCAGATGCAAGGCCCCCAGGTTCAGCCTGTGACCCTCGAGTCACCTTCCGACAAGCTCAAGGTCAACGGTGAAGAACTCAACGTTGAACCCGGGGCCACCGTGTTCGCAGTTTTCCCCGGCACATACGAGGTTGAATCGCCTGAGAGTAAGTTCCTGACCGGGGACAAGCAGTCCATTTCCCTGGGTTTCCTCAGCGAAGAAGACAAAGACGAGCCGCAAGAGGTTCGACTGCGCACAGACGTCAAAGACGAACTGAACAAAGAGGTTGAAAACCTCATCAACAAAAAACTCGACGAATGCGTCAAGTCGGGTAATTTCGCTCCAAAAGGATGCCCTTTCTCCGTGGACACGACGTCAGAGTCTCAGGGCGTAAAGATTAAGGACGACGTCAAAGACGGCGACGTTCACTGGAAGCTCGAAAAGCGACCTAAGATACGCGTTTCGTACTCCGGAGCCCTTGGAAACGGCGTGTACTACACGAACGAGGAAGGCGAAGCCTCGTTTACGGCCGACTCAAAGCGGGCCGGAAAGAACGCATGGAAGTCAGTGAACAACATGAAGTTCAAGATGGCCGGAAAAGTCTTCATCGAAGGTGACTCCGTGAAAATTGAGGACTACTGACCGTAGTTCACACATGTGGGCCCCCGGACGCTACGTCCGGGGGCCCACATGTTTCTGGCTACACTCCCACGGTACGCGCGGGAAGCTCCACGTTCAGGGCCTGTTCCAACCACAGCGATGCAGACAGAACAAACGGATCATTGAAACGACGACCGGCAACCTGGACTCCCACAGTGCGCCCGTCGTCCGTGTAACCCGCGTGCACCGTGGATGCCGGCTGCTCCGACATGTTGTACGGCACAGTAAACGACGTGTGCCCCATGCTCTGAGTCGGATCGTTAAACGGCATAGGCCACTCAGCAGGAAACGCCGCAACGGGAGCCACCGGTGACAACACCAGGTCATATGGTTCAGTTGCACTCACCGTGCGTTTCCGCATCCTATGGATCGAGTTATACGCGTCCATGAGTTCAGGACCGCTGACGTCCGCCCCAACTTCACACCACTGCACAACATACGGAAGCACGCGGGCACGGTCTTCTTCGCTGAGCTTCATGAGGTCATTGTATGACCGCACGCGCCAGAACAGATCGATGAGGCTCAGCAGTTCGTCATCCATGAATGGTTCAATTTCTTCCACCTGAGCACCCGCGGTCTCGAACGCGCGCGCAGCGCCTCGCACCACCTCGGCCACCTGCGGATCTACGTCCATTCCACACCCAGCGTCCACATGCACGGCCACGCGCACGGAAGCCGGATCAAAACTGGTCTGATAAGCCCCTTCAAACGGTGGGAGCTGAGAATAGTCGCGCGCATCGGAACGTCCAATCACTTCCATCGCCGCAATCACGTCACTCGTGCGACGAGCAAGCGGCCCCGCGCAACGTCCCTGATACGGAACGGAAAGCGGAACGCGGCCAAAACTGGGCTTGAGAGTCGCCAGTCCCAACCACGTTCCAGGAAGGCGGATCGAACCGCCAATGTCGCTACCGATATGTATCGGGCCATAGCCTGCAACAGTGGCCGCACCAGCACCAGAAGACGAGCCTCCCGTTGTCAGGTCCGGGTTGATTGGCGAACGGGTGATCCCGTGGAGTGAAGACACCCCGGAGGACAGCATGCCCCAGTCCGGCATGACGGTCGAACCAACGATGACGGCCCCGGCTTCTTCCAGCCGGTCCACAATTGGCGCGTTGTCCTTCTCTGGGATACGCGAGCCCGGCTGGGTTCCTGACGGCATCGCGACCCCGGCACGCGCAATGTTCTCTTTCACAGTGACCATCACACCGTCGAGGGCACTCAGCGCTTCGCCACGCCGCCAGCGTTCGGCTGACGCCTGTGCCGCTTGTCGAGTGCGTTCCGCGGTTGGCCCGTCTGCCGTGGCGTTGTCCCACAGCGCGTTAATGGTTGGTTCGCACGCAGCGATGCGCTCCGCGACCGCATCGAGCACATCAACTGGGCTAAACTCCCCGTTTGCGTATCCAGCTGTTGCTTCTTGAGCGGACAGATCCGCCAGCATAATGCGCTCCTTCCTGCAGATATGTCGACGTGTATCGACGTATTTTGACTGTGTGGTGCCCCCGTCACCCGGTCACCACGTGGTTGTTTATGCGTGATGCGACAGTGCATCCTCAAGTTGTGGAGTCGCAGCTACGAGCTTCTGCGTGTACGGGTGGGACGGTGCTTCATAGATCTGGTCGACTGTCCCAGTTTCCACAATCTCGCCACTTTTCATGACTGCAACATCACTACACAGGTAGCGCACTACAGACAGGTCGTGGCTGACAAAAATCAAGGTGAGGCCGTATTCCTCAACGAGGTCTGTAAGCAGGTTAAGGACCTGCGCGCGAACCGAAACGTCGAGCGCTGAAACAGGTTCGTCGGCAACCAAGATCTGTGGCCTGCACACCAGGGCGCGCGCAATCGAGATACGTTGCCTCTGCCCGCCAGAAAACTGGTGTGGGTACCGGTTTTCTGCTGTTTCGTCGAGCCCGACCGCGATGAGCATTTCTCTCACTCGGTTGACGCGCTCGTTGGCGGGAACCCCCATTGCGATGAGCGGTTCAGCGACAATTTCGCGCACTTTCATGCGCGGGTCAAGCGACGCGAACGGGTCTTGGAACACGATCTGCAGGTCTTCTCGAACCTTGCGGATGTCCGCCTCCGCCCCAGCCGTGACGTCGTAGTCGCCCACGGTCACTTTCCCGCTTGACGCTGTTTCTAACCCAGACAAGATCTTCAACAGGGTCGACTTTCCTGAACCGGACTCCCCCACGATTCCGAACCGTTGCCCCGGCTGGATCGTCAGGTCGATTCCTTTGAGCGCGTGGACTTTGTGGGGTGGCGCGAACAGGCGCCCTGACTTGCGTTCGTAGTCCTTTTTCAGGTCACGGATCTGGACGACCGTCCCAGGGTTTTCCTTCCCCGAGGTGCCCGCCACCTTGACACTCCCCCCTACCGAGGTGTCCCCCACCTCGGTGTCTTCCGCCACCTCGGTACCTTCTGCCGCCCTGGTGGTCTCCCGGGCGGCGTCGTGTTCTTCTTCGAGCCGATAGTTGTGGGCGGTTTGGATGGTGAAGAGGCGTCCGTTTTCATCGGTTGCAGACAGGTCCGAGGCGGCTAACAGCCCGCGCGTGTATTCGTGTTGCGGGTTAGTGAAGACGTCTGTGACCGTGCCTCGTTCGACGAGTTCCCCTTTGTACATCACCATTACGTGTTCGCACACGCGCGCAACGACCGCGAGGTCGTGGGTGATGAACAAAAGTCCCGTGTTGTTTTTCTGCACGCTGTGCCCAATGAGGTCCAGGATTCCTGACTGGACGGTCACGTCGAGCGCGGTGGTGGGTTCGTCACAAATCAATAGCCGAGGTGAGTTCGCCATTGCGATCGCAATCACCACGCGCTGTCGTTGGCCCCCTGAAAGTTGGTGTGGGTAGGCTTTTGCGGCGGCTTGTGGGTCCGGCAGGTCCACTTGCGTCAACAGATCAATGACTTTGTCGCGCAGGTTTGTGGTGTTTCCGTGGAGCTTCATGACTTCAGCTACTTGGTCGCCCACCCGCATGAGCGGGTTGAGCGCGCTCATGGGTTCTTGGAACACCATTGAGAAGTCTTTTCCACGCAGTTTGGACATGCGGGCGTCGCTGAGCGTGAGCAGGTTTCCGGCGTGACCCTGAAGTTCAATGGTCCCTGAGGCGTGCAGTTCATCTGGAAGGAGTCCCATGATCGCCGAGGCGGTGAGGGACTTTCCTGAACCTGACTCACCGATCAACCCCACCCGTTCCCCTGGCGCAAGGTCAAGGGACAGAGGCTGCACGAGCTCCGTGGTGTCTGTTGCAATGCGCAGGTCTTTGACGTGTAAAAGTTCTGACATCACGACCGTCCCTTCAGTTTGGGGTCGAGTCGATCGCGGAGACCGTCACCCAACAGGTTGAAGCCCAACACCGCGATCGCGATTGCGATGCCTGGCCAAATCGCCAGTCCTGGGTGGCTTTCCAAATGTTGCTGTGCGTCGTACAGCATCCTGCCCCATGACGGAGTTTGCGCCTGGGTACCTAGTCCCAGGAAGGACAGACCCGCCTCGGCCAAAATAGCCAGCGCGAACGCAACCGAACACTGCACGATCACCATGCCACCGATATTAGGCAAAACGTGTGTGCGCGCGATCGCGAACGCACTTCGATTTGCAGACTTCGCAGCCATGATGAATTCACGACTCATCACTTGCAATGTCCCGGATCGGGCTACTCGCGCAAATCCGGGGATCGACGCGATTCCCACCGCGATCATGGCAGGCAAGGTTCCCGGCCCCAAGGCGGCAGCGAAAATCATGGCCAGCAAGAGCGCTGGAAACGCCAACAACAGGTCGTTGGTGCGCATAATCAGGCTGGACAGCCACCCAATGTTGGTCATGCCAGCCAAAATGCCCAAAGGCACACCAATGAAAACCGCGATTCCCACCGCGACGGCACCCACGTACAGCGTGATCCGCGCACCCATCATGACCCAGGTGAAGGTGTCACGGCCGTATTGGTCGGTTCCTAACCAGTGCTCAGGCGTAGAACCAGACAACCGAGCGTCCATGTGGTTGGGCGAATACGGCGTCCAGATGAAGCTGATGAGCGCGGTGATAATGATGAGGGCCACAAACACCAGGCCAACGATGAGGCTCATGTGCGAAAAGATTCGCTTGTTCATTACGCGGCCCTCCTCACACGCGGGTCGAGTATGGGGTACAGAAGGTCAATAATGGTGTTAAGTGCAAGCACCAGAACCACAAGCACTAAAACGATTCCTTGTACCGCGATCAGGTCACGGTTGCTCACTGCGCGAACCAGTTCTGACCCCATCCCAGGGATCACAAAGACCTGCTCGATCACAACGGCCCCAATGAGCAACGTGGCTAACTGCACACCGGCCACGGTGACAACGGGGATCGCGGCATTTCGCAGACCGTGCTTCATGAGCGCGCGACCTTTTGTTTGACCTTTAGCGCGGGCGGTTCGCAAGAAATCTTCACCCATGACTTCCAGAACCGCCGAACGCACGTACCGGGTCAAAATGGCAGCTTGAACCAAAGCGAGCGCAAAGACCGGAAGCACTAGGCGGACCAGAAATTCTCCAAATCCTTCTGCCGGCGCTTTCCACCCAGACGACGGGAACCATCCGAGCTGAAGCGAAAACAGCATGACCAGCAAGATACCCGCTAAGAAGTTCGGGATCGCCACGCCGATCTGGCTGGCACCGGAAATCAACGAACCGAACATGTTCTTGTGGTTGACAGCAGCCAGGGTACCCAGCGGAATTGCGATGGCCAGGGCAACCACCATTGACGCCAGCACCACAATAAGCGTGACCTGAATCGAGTTCGCGATGACCGGAGCGATCGGCGCGCCCGTCACGTACGACGTGCCAAAGTCACCAATGAGCACATGACCGATCCAATCGAAGTACTGGACCACGATGGGGCGATCCAAGCCGTACTGTTTTTCCAAAGCTGCTACGGCCTCGGGGGTGGCACTCGTTCCCAACGCAACTTGCGCGGCGTTACCCGGCAGGATTTGCATGAGTGCGAACACCACCACCGAGGCGACTGCCGCTGTCAGAATGAACTGGAGCAGTCGACGTAGAAAGTAGCTTGTCAAAGCGGTTACTCCCAGCCGAGGTCGGCGATACGGAATGCGTCAGAGACTTGGTTTTCTGCTACCCCAGTGACCTTCGAGTTGGTCACAACCAGGTTGGGGAAGAGGAAAAGGAAGCCAGCGGCTGCATCTTCTGTGATGGTGCGTGCAACCTGCTTCATGCCTTCTGTGTATTCCTCTTCTGAACCTTCATCAGCCTTGGCAGCGATGTCGCTGATCTTCTTTGAGTCATATCCCGTGTAGTAGCCCTCACCAAAGACCGTGAGAATGTCGCGAGCTTCAATGTGGTTGATGATGGACATGTCGTATTCATGGTTGGTGAACGTCTTGTCCAGCCACACTGCCGGGAACTCTTGAGTTTCAACTTTCGCCTTCAGTCCCACGGCTTCGAGCTGGGAAACAACGACATTGGCAGATGCGGTGGCATACGGAAGGTTTGGCACGGTGAACTTCACCGTCTGGTCCTTCACACCTGCTTCTTCGACAAGCTTCTTAGCTTTTTCGACATCGTGTGGCCAAACGTCGTTGAGGTCTTCGTAGTAAGGGTCAGTGGGTGGAACCATCGACCCGATAAGTGTTCCGTGGCCGCTCCACGCGGTGTCAATGATGGCCTGCTCATCAAGCGCGTACATGACGGCTTCGCGGACCTTCTTGTCCTTAAATACGCCGTCTGCATTGTTCAGAGCAAGCAGCACCTCACCGTTTGAGGTTCCTTCAACCACCTTGAACTTGTCGCCTTCTTTTTCAAAGCTCGATAGAAGATCGGGTGCTTGGAGGTTAGCAAGAACATCCACTTCGCCAGACTTCAACGCGTTGGCACTTGCTACTGGGTCCTTGAAGTACTTAAACGTCACCTTGTCCAGTTTTGGTGCTTCGCCCCAGTAGTCGTCACGGGAAGCGAACACGATCTGCTGACCACGTGTAAATGTGTCGACCGTGAACGGGCCGGTTCCTACGGCTTTGTTGGCGAGGTCGGATACTCCGTCTTGGTCAAAGATCGCCCCGACCAAAGACGCCAGGTCAAACAGCCACCGGTTGGATGGGTGGGACAGAGTGATTTCCACCGTCGCGTCGTCGACAACGTTGATCGAGTCTACGACGTCCATCTTGGACTTCAACGCGTTCTTCCACTCGTCTGACTTCACGCGTTCGTATGAGAACTTAACGTCTTCAGCAGTGAAATCGGCTCCCGAGGAGAACTTGACACCCTTGCGGAGCTTAAAGGTGTAGGTCTTGCGGTCTTCAGACAGGTCCCACGATTCGGCGAGCGCAGGTTGGATCTGTCCTTCTTGGTCAATCCGAACGAGCGACTCGTAGACGTTTTCCATCAGTGCTTGAGGCACGGCAGCCCCGGCCGAGGTTGTAAAGTCTAGGTTCGCCGGTTCCGCTGTGTGCGCCACCACCATGTCGGTGCGTGCCTCAGAGGAACCCGATGATGACGCCCCCGCGTTGCATCCCACAAGTGCGAGTGAACTTGCTGCAGCTACGAGCGCGAGGCCAAAACGCTTTTTCATGTGACTCCTTCTTCCGTTCGTGGAGGCTCCGGCGACTCCACACACTGTAATGAAGATTACAAAAGATTTAACGAATGTTCAGAAACTGGTTCACATGCCGACACGCAGTGTCGTCCCATGTCACAACGCACATTCCGGGACGCCGATGTTTTTGGGGGGTGCGGGGGCGCCACCAGACCCCGCTCACACTAAGTGCTTCTAGCCCTCACGAACGCCTACGGCGCGCACCTGCAGCTCGCATCTTGACCAACACGACAAACAGTAGCCAAGCCACCGCAGCCTGACCAAGGCGCACCGGCAGGCGATCCATGAATGTCAGATGTTGCACCCCTTGTGCTTCTGAAACGCAGAAACGGGTGACGCTGACGCTTGTTTCACCTTCGCTGTTGGTCCATTCGTCCGAGGTGCTAATGAGTTCCGCCCCCGGTTCTTTGCACAATAACGGCGCAAGTGGGGCATCGAGAATAGGCAACATTAACTCGATAGGGAAAACCACAATGCATCCAGCGATGATGTACGAGACCACACCGGCTACAAGAAGCCCGCCGAAGCTATTTTTCTTGCTTTTAGCGGTTAGAGATTCTTTTTGGCTTGTCCGCTGCTGACCAACCGACGCTGACGAATTAATCACGGGAAATGACCTCCCCGGTCTGAGGATCAAATTCGAAGCTCACAAGTCCAATTCGCGGACCTTTCACGGTTCCGTGCAGTGACACATTCTCTGTGCGCTGGGGAACAGGTGCGTCCTGAACCTCGCCCCCGGGGGCTGCTCCCTGCGCGTCAGCCACAATCGTTTCGTTGCCTACTCGCACCATGAGGTCAAAGCCCGTGATTTCTGCTCCGTCGACTTCGTCACGCATATTGCGGATGAGAGTGGCAGGATCCTTACGAAAAATAGTCGGAATATCTTGTGCCAAGAAATACGAGTCAGTGCTGTTTTCCCTTGGCGAAGCCTTCCGGGAGGGCTGTGAGAAAACCCAGTCGTTTTCTACCGGATTCTGTGCGTTGAGCACATCACCAACGAACGAAAAGTTTGAACCCTGAAAACTGATTCGCCGAAGTTGAGTTTTTTCGACGTCGTCATACCCACCGTGCTGAGCGAAGTCATGGAGCGCCTGTTCGACCCGTGGCGCTGCGATGCCTCCTCCACGCTCAAACATCTGTTGAGCAAATTCTTCTTCGCTGATTACACCAATTGCGCATGCGGAAGTAGCAAGAGCTACGAGGGTAACTACGACAATTGAGCGAATGAAACGTGCCAATGGTCTTCCCTTTCGAAAGGCCATATGAGTTGCCGTGAGCACATGCGTGCATCCGTACTATTGTTTACCCAAAGATTAGCACCATTCTGGTGGCCCACTGCGCCCAAATCCGCGCCTATTCCGCCGTCAACACATGCGTCACACAGGAGCGATTTCTGCCACGAGTTTCCGCAACGCCTTGCCCCTGTGACTGATCGCGTTTTTCTCTTCCGAGGACAGCTGTGCCGCACTCACGTTCTCGCCGTCTGGTTGAAAAATCGGGTCGTAACCAAAGCCACCGTCTCCCACTGGTTCCCGCAGGATCGTGCCACGCATTTCCCCGGTACATACCACCTCGGCGCCGGCGTTCACGTACGCGGCCGCACACACAAAGCGAGCACCGCGCCCACGGTCTGGAATGTCGCTTAACTGTGCAAGGAGCAGCTCCAGGTTCGCGCGGTCATCGCCGTGCTCCCCCGCCCAGCGGGCAGACAGAATCCCCGGCGCAGAACCCAGCACATCAACGACCAGACCGGAATCATCAGCAATCGCAGGCAAGCCGGTCTCTTCAGCAACAGCGCGAGCCTTAATGAGCGCGTTCTCTTCGAACGTCAGCTCATCTTCAACAACATCAGCCAATCCCAGCTCGCCAGCCGTGACGACCTCGGCGGTGGGAATCACCTGCGACAGAATCGCCTGCAGTTCAACTTTCTTACCGGCGTTGTGGGTTGCGAGAACAAAACGAGTCACGGCTACCCTTACTGATCTGAACCGCGCACCAGGTCTTGTGCCAGAGCACTGGCCTGAATCCGGGCGAGTTCCGCACACCCGTGCTCCGCCAAATCCAGCAACGACCCCAGTTCAGCGCGGTCGAACGGGGCGCCTTCCGCGGTTCCCTGCACCTCCACGAACGCGCCCGAGCCAGTCATGACCACGTTCATGTCGGTTTCGGCGGTCGAATCCTCTTCATACGGCAAGTCCAGCACGGGCGTCCCGTCCACAATTCCCACGCTGATCGCGGCCACGGAGTCCTTTAACACCTCGGCGTTCTTAGGAATCCACCCCAGCTCCTTGCCTTTCGCAACCGCGTCGACGAGCGCAACATACGCACCCGTGATTGCGGCCGTGCGCGTGCCACCGTCGGCCTGCAACACGTCACAGTCCACCTGGAGCGTGTTCTCGCCAAGTTTCGACAAGTCAAGAACCGCACGCAAACTACGGCCGATCAACCGGGAGATCTCGTGTGTCCGTCCCCCGATCTTTCCCTTGACGCTTTCGCGGGAACTACGGGTGTGGGTGGCGCGTGGAAGCATGGCGTATTCGGCCGTGGCCCAACCGCGCCCTTCGCCTTTCATCCAGCGCGGGACGCCTTCGGTCAGCGAGGCTGCGCACAGCACTCGCGTGCGTCCGAACTCCACGAGCACGGAACCTTCCGCGTGGTCGAGCCAACCGCGGGTGATCTTTACCTCGCGCAGTTCATTTGCTTGGCGTCCGTCAAATCGCACTGTTTCTCCTTGCGTTGGGATGGGTTGGTTGTGGCGGGAGCCGGATTAGCTGGTTGGGGCGGGGTTTCCCGAGGTCGTTCAGGGAACCGTGTATGTAGTCAGTGGCGCCGCGATTTCGGGGGTGCTCCCAAAAGCTCCCGTAGCTTCTGTACGCACCTTATCTTCGCTGGTCCACGGCGGTATGTGTGTGAGCATGAGGCGTTTAACACTTGCTGCTTGCGCAACTTCACCCGCGCGCTTACCGGTAAGGTGAATGCCCCGAACAGTGTCGCGGCCTTCTTCAAAAGCTGCTTCGCACACGAATAGATCAGCTCCGTGAGCGGCCGCCACCAGTCCGTCGCACGCATCTGAGTCGCCCGAATACGTCAGCACGGCACCATTGGCGTGCTCAATACGAAGCGCATAGGTTTCCACCGGGTGTTCCACCAAATGAGGTATCACGGTCAGTGGCCCAATTGTGTGTCGTGAGCCGGGCGTGAGGTCCTTGAACTCGAACGCGGAATTGAGAGTCGATTCATCTGCGTTTTTTCCAGGCCCTGCTGCCAGTCCGGCGGGTGTGCGGTGGGCTGCTTGGAGCCGGTCCTCGCTCCCGCCGGGCCCGTACACGGGAAGTTTAGGGAGAGGCGTGTCAGCGAAGAAGAATTCGGGGTCGTATGTGCGCAGCACGTACAGGCCCGTGACGTCGAGGCAGTGGTCGGGGTGGAGGTGGCTAAGGAATACCGCGTCGATCTGGGTGTGTGTGAGAACCGTTTGGAGCGGCCCCAAAGCACCAGAGCCCAGGTCCAAAACAATGTTGGTGGTTTTCTCCCCGTCGTGTGCACTCACCACGTAGCAACTAGCCGAAGATGCCGGCCCAGGGTAGGAACCAGAAATCCCTACCGCTGTGATCGAAAAGTCAGTCATTGTTAAGGCCCTTCGTTCCCGAGGTCGTTGCCGCCGGCCTCGTCATCCTCGCCGAGGTCGGGGAGAGCTTCCAAAAGAATAGTCGTGATACGGTCCTGTGCCCAGGTGAGAAGTTCATACACGTTCACCGTCATGACCGTGCTTTCGGGCTGTTCGTCGAGCGTCTCCAGCAGGTTTTCAAGGTCAGATTCGGTCGCGATTCCCAGCCGGGTCGCAAGGATTAGACGCACGTCGCCCAAGGCAGTAGCCCAGGCTCGGGCTTGCTCCTCCGTGAGTTCCGCCCTGCCGGACCTGTCCAAGGTGAATAGTGCCGTTCGGAAGTTCGCCAGCTTCGACTCGCGAATGTCTCGTTCAGTCAACCGTCTGAACTCTGTTGCACGCTCCGAGTCTTCGGCGTCCACGTCCGGGAGAAGTCGGAGCACAGCTGGGTCGGTGGGTCGCTCTCCAGAGCTCATTCCTACCAGTATGGCTAGTTCATCTGCTTCAGTTTCGGCGTCGTCGCCACCGAGCAACTCTGCAGCGTCAGAAAAAAGTCCGGCGAGAAGACGACGTTCAACTGGTTCGACTTCAACAATTGCCGTAAAGCGCGCACTGGGCGTGATCTTCATGCGTCAGCCTTCTTACACGTAGCCCACAGTCCAAAACCATGCATCGCTGCCGTGTCACGTTCCATCTCTTCACGCGTCCCGGTTGCAACAACCGATTTCCCGTTGTTGTGGACTTCCATCATCAACTTGTTCGCTTTAGCCGGCGAATACCCAAAGTAGCTTCGGAAAACATACGTCACGTACGACATGAGGTTCACTGGGTCATTGAACACAATAGTTACCCAGGGTGAGTCAGTCGCAACGACTTCGTCAACCTCTGGCTCAGCTAAGGTGCTCATGGAAGTGCTCACATATTCACCATATGCGAAATATGATTGTGACTCGCAGTAGGAAGGTGCAATAGGATCACAGGTATGAGTGATCTCACACGCCAGTCCACGGCACTTCTCACCGATCAGTACGAACTCACCATGGTTCAGGCTGCTCTGGAATCCGGCCGCGCAGAACGCATTTGTCTCTTTGAAGTTTTTGGACGCAGGCTCCCTCCCGGTCGCCGTTACGGCGTGGTCGCAGGAACCGGACGTTTCTTAGAGGCACTCGAAAACTTCACTTTCGGTCCTGATGAACTCGCTTTTCTCAAATCAGCGAACATCCTGGACGACACCACTCTGGACTGGCTTGAAAGTTACACATTCACGGGAAACATTCGAGGGTACGCAGAAGGGGACATGTACTTCCCTCACTCCCCCATCCTCACCGTTGAAGCAACCTTTGCGCAGGCTGTAGTCCTCGAAACGCTCATCTTGTCCATCATGAACTACGACACGGCCGTTGCGTCCGCTGCTTCCCGTATGTCACGGGCCGCCGGTAATCGTCCATGTGCAGACATGGGTTCACGCCGAACCCAGGAGTATGCCGCAGTGGGTGCAGCACGTGCCGCAGTGATCGCCGGATTCGCGTCGACTTCGAATCTGGAAGCAGGAAGGCGCTACGGGCTCCGCACAATTGGAACCGCTGCTCACGCTTTCACCCTTCTCCACGACACCGAACGCGAAGCTTTCGACGCCCAAGTCAAAGCACTAGGCAAAGACACCGTCCTGCTTTTAGACACCTACGACGTCGACGAAGCACTCAAAACCGCAATCGAAGTCGCGGGCACTGAGCTGGGTGGGGTGCGCATTGACTCGGGTGACCTTGGAATCCAGGCGACAGAGGTCCGCGAAAAGCTCGACGCACTCGGCGCCACCAATACGAAAATCACTGTCACCTCGGACCTGGACGAATACGCAATCGCGTCCCTCCGAGCCACCCCAACCGACTCCTACGGAGTAGGAACGCGCCTAGTCACCGGTTCAGGCTCCCCCACAGCAAATTTGGTGTACAAACTGGTGGCCCGCTCCGACAACGGTGAAGACTGGGTCTCGGTTGAAAAGAAATCTGCTGGCAAGGGATCGCACGGTGGGTTCAAGCAGGCCGTGCGCGCGCTCGAAGGTGGCGTGGCAACTGAAGAGGCAATCGGAGTGCCTACTTTGCCGGAAGAAGTTTCCAGTGGTCGCCCGCTCACCGTTGACCTCGTGGTTGACGGCCAAATCGTCGATGGGTTCACCGGCCCGGAAGGTGTGGAACGAGCACGCGCCCACTACCACGACTGCATTCGCGAACTGCCCCGTACCGCGCACCGCTTGCAGGACGGTGAGCCGGCTATCCCCACCGTGTACTACAACGCATAACATGAGCGGGGTTACAGGCTTTCACACCTGTAACCCCGCTCATGTAGGTTCACTCAGCGATTCACTCAGTATTCGACAACCACGCGGCCGTCGATCTTGCCGTGGACCATTTCATCAAACACCGCGTTAATGTCGCCCAAAGGACGCTTAGTAAACGTGGGGTGGATGAGGCCACGCGCGTAGAAGTCCAAAGCTTCTTCCATGTCGCGACGGGTTCCCACAATCGAACCACGAATCGTCAGACCCTTAAGCACAATGTCGAAGATCGGTGCAGGGAACTCACCTGGTGGCAAACCGTTGAACACAATCGTGCCACCGCGACGAGTCATTCCAATCGCCTGACCGAAAGCGTCTGGGTGCACGGCTGTCACCAGAACACCGTGACTTCCACCCACTGCTTCCTGGATCGCTGGAACTGGGTCGTTCGCGAATGCGTTGACAACCACCTCGGCCCCGTGCTTCTTAGCAAGCTGGAGCTTGTCATCAGCAATGTCTACAGCAGCAACTCGCATTCCCATGGCAACCGCATACTGGACTGCAATGTGCCCCAGACCACCTACACCAGAGATAACAACCCACTCACCGGGCTTCACCTCGGTTTCTTTCAGACCCTTGTACACCGTGACACCCGCACACAGAACCGGCGCGATTTCATATGGGTCAGCACCCTCTGGGATGAGTGCGCAGTAACGGCTGTCTACCAGCATGTACTCGCCGAACGAACCGTCGACCGAATAGCCACCGTTCTCCTGCTTCTCACACAACGTCTCCCAGCCGGTTTCGCAGTATTCGCACTCACCACACGCGCTCCACAGCCACGCGTTACCAACCAAGTCACCTTCCTTTACGCGCGTGACGAAGTCACCCACCGCGACGACCTTTCCAACACCTTCGTGGCCAGGAATAAAAGGAGGTTCTGGTTTGACCGGCCAGTCACCGTGTGCGGCGTGAAGGTCGGTGTGGCACACGCCAGACGAAATGTTTTTCACAAGCGCCTGGTATGGACCGGGTTTGGGAACATCTACTTGTTTGACTTCGAGGTCTTTTCCAAACTCATTGACGACAGCTGCATTCATTGTTTCGGACATGGGGGCCAACTCCTTCGTCGCTATAGATCGCAGATTTTCTGCAAGACACACATAGTGCATCTCTTATGAATCCTATTGACGAGTCATGGCCCATGTGAATACCCGATGCGAAATTTATGAGCGACCCACAAACCACCGTTGCAGGGTTTTGATCCTGTCTTGGATCTGTTCGCGCGAAGCCTGCGCTACGGCGGGGCCACCGCACGCGCGACGCAGTTCAATGTGGATGGAACCGTGTGGCTTGCCGGTGCGTCGGGCCCATGCCCCCACCAGCGATTGCAGTTTATTGCGTTCCTCTTTCATCGCTTTGTGTTCAAGTTCGTCAGGGTCTTCGGTGGGCGTGACCCGACCCTTGCGTTTGGACTGTTCTGATTGGCGTGCACGCAAAAGGTGGGACACTTGCTCGGGTTCGAGCAGCCCGGGCAGGCCAATGAAGTCCAGTTCGTCGTCTGAACCTACGGCTCCCCCGGCCCCAAATTCGCCACCGTCGTAGAGCACCCGGTCAAAAGACGCTTCTGCTGACAAGGCTTCATATGTTCCTGTCGCTAAGTCCCCCGACGCAGATTCGTTGCGGTTCGCCTCATTGAGGGCTTGATCGTCAAGTAGCCCTTGTTCCTCGTCGTCTTCGGATCGCCGCACATCGAGAGCGTGGTCGCGTTCAGTTTCCAGGTTGTTGGCAAGAGCCAGGAGCACAGGCACACTGGGTAAGAAGATCGAGGCGGTTTCTCCGCGTTTGCGGGCTCGCACGAAACGTCCCACGGCCTGCGCAAAAAACAGCGGGGTGGCTGACGAGGTCGCGTACACGCCCACTGCCAGTCTGGGCACGTCCACACCTTCGGACACCATGCGGACCGCGACCATCCAGCGGCGGTCGGAGTTTTGGAACTCCTCGATGCGGTCGCTGGCTCCAGCTTCGTCCGAAAGCACCACGGTCACGTCTTCGCCCGCAATTTCTTTGAGCTGTTTGGCATATGCGCGGGCCACTTGCTGATCGGTTGCGATCACCAGCCCGCCTGCGTCAGGCACTGTGCGTCGTACTTCGGTCAGCCTGCGATCTGCTGCCCGGAGAACTGCGGGGATCCATTCGCCTTTGGGGTTCAGTGCAGTCCGCCAGGCTTGTGCGTGGACGTCTTTTGTGGCGTCTGCGCCCAGGATGGCTTCCATTTCGTCTCCGGCTTTTGTGCGCCAGCGCATGTTGCCGGAGTAGGTCATGAAAATGACGGGGCGCACCACTCCGTCGCCTAGCGCGCGGGAGTATCCGTAGGAGTAGTCGGCTTGCGAGGTGCGTATGCCTTCGTCGTCGGGGACGTAGGTGACAAAAGGAATCGCCGAGGTGTCCGACCGGAAGGGCGTTCCGGTGAGGGCGAGTCGGCGGCGGGCAGGTTCGAAAGCGTCACGTACGGCGTCACCCCAGGACAGCGCATCACCTGCGTGGTGAATCTCGTCGAGGATGACGAGCGTGCGGTACTTTTCTGTGCGGTTTTGGTGGAGCACCGGCTTCGCGGCCACTTGCGCATACGTGACTGCAACCCCGTGAAACCCTGGCGCTGAGCGTCCTTGTGAGTTCTTGAAGTTCGGGTCAAGTTTGATTCCCACTCGACCGGCGGCTGCTGCCCATTGCACCTTAAGGTGTTCTGTGGGAGCGACGACGGTGACTCGGTCGACTTTGCGCTGAGCAAGCAGTTCGGATGCTAAACGCAGGGCGAAGGTCGTTTTACCTGCTCCCGGAGTTGCGACTGCTAAGAAGTCGCGAGGTTCATTGCGAAAGTACTGTTCGAGTGCCTCAGCCTGCCATGCACGCAATTTTCCCGCTGTTCCCCACGCGGCGCGTTCGGGGAAAGCGGGAGAAAGGTGTTCGGCGGCAGAGGTTCCTGGAACCCTACCAGTGTTCACTCGTCGTCAGGCTCCTGACCTTCTGGCATGGATTCGTAGATTTCTTTGCACAGCGGGCAGACGGGGAATCTTTGAGGGTCTCGACTGGGGACCCATACTTTGCCACACAGAGCTACCAGGGGCGTACCTGTGACCATGGATTCCATGATCTTCGCTTTGGGTGCGTAATGTGAAAACCGCTCGTGATCACCGGGTTCGGTCAGTTGTTCCTGCAACTCGCGGTCGAGTGTTGCTGTGCCACCGGTACTCGGATAGGTTTCAGTCATGCCCCCTATTCTATCCAGTGACTTTGTGGACGACTACCGCCGGTTGAGTGATTCAATTGCTTCTGGCGTGGCAGTGGTCACTGTTGGTGAGGGATCTAGGCTCACAGGGGTCACAGTCGACTCGTTTCTTGACGTGTCGTGGGACCCGCCAACCATGCTGGTGTCCGTTCTGACGTTGTCACGGATCATGGATGTGTTGGAACCTGCGCCCATGTTTACGCTCAGTGTGCTCAATAGTGATCAGGAAGATATCGCAGCGTGGTTAGGCGCGTCTGGGCAACCGAACTACGGTTTGCTAAACGAGATTTCCACCGTTGAGGGTGAACGAGGACCCGCGCATATTGCAGGCGCGTGTGCGTTCTTCGAGATCGAGGTGGTCCAACGTCATGTGGTTGCTACGCACACGTTGTTTTCCGGGCCGGTTGTTGCGCAAGGTGGTAGTCCCGACACACCATCGTTAGTGCGAAGGAACCGAGTGTACGGAACAGTTCGGTGATGTGTTTGTGGGCATGACCAGTAAGTAGGTCGGGCCTTACCGTTTTGTGTTGAATATGAGAAAAGAGGAGGCCACGGTTTCGTGGTCTCCTCTTTTCTTTTAGGTTGATTTTGCGGCGGTGTCTTACTCTCCCACACTCTCTCGGGTGCAGTACCATCAGCGCTGTCAGGCTTAGCTTCCGGGTTCGGAATGGTGATCCGGGCGTTTCCCTGACGCTATAACCACCGCAAAAAACAGTGGGGGCACACACAGTGCGTGTGCACGGTGTTGTTTCTTGTGTTGTTCGTGTGGACGCGAGTCGTTATGAAAAGTTCGTGATGTCCAGGTTTGTTGTCC
>NZ_ADNU01000084.1 GCF_000178455.1 Brevibacterium mcbrellneri ATCC 49030
GGGGAACGATGACCCGACACACCCACACACAAAAAGGGAACGATGACCCGACACATCAGCGCCCCTGAACACAAAAAATCTCGGGACATCGAGTGAACGATGTCCCGAGACTTCACATCCGAGGGGATGACGGGAATCGAACCCGCACTATCAGTTTGGAAGACTGAGGCTCTACCATTGAGCTACATCCCCGAGTGCTCAACCAACTCTAGTACACCACTAACAAAAAACCAAATCCAAGGCTACATTCGTGTATTTTCCCAGGTCACCCCCTATATTCACGACTTCCAAGCGCCTCTTTTCGCACCTCAACACGCTTTTTTCACCTCGACTTTGCAAAAACTTTCTTGTGGGTTATGCTTTTCAAGTTGTCAAAACACGGGGTGTGGCGCAGCTTGGTAGCGCATTCGCTTTGGGAGCGAAGGGTCGCAGGTTCAAATCCTGTCACCCCGACAACACACAAAAAGTCCCGGAACACGCGTTCCGGGACTTTTTCGTTTCAGCAACCTTGGTGGCTACCGGGTCAATAACTACCCAAACAGCTTTTGCGGAATGATCCCCGACTGCGCAACGGCTTTGGCCCACAACGTAGCCAAACCCTGCAAGTCAGACACCTGCTCATCCGACAACGCATCCCATGGACTCGCAACGGCCAAGTCAGTGAGCCCCTCAACATGCGCCCGCAGTTTGACACCCTCCTCCGTCAGCGTTGCCTCATCATCCGCGCTGGTAAGGAAGCCAGCCATCGTCAGCTTTTCTGCCACCTCGGCCCACTCTTCTGACGTCCACCCACGCATTTTCCGCATGTAATACGGGGCAAAAGACTTGCCGGTGGCTGAGTCCAACACGATCGACTCCACACTCCCCACGCCCGTCACAACGAGCGCAGACAAGTGAGCATCACCTCGGAACTCACGCAGCAACGTGATGTCCCACCACAACTGCACCAGCTCACTGGCATCCTCACCAGCCACCCTCCGCTCACTCACATGCGCCGCATACAACGGCTTCCCACACACGTCCGCTGCCTCAAGAACGGGCGCGAGCGCGCGACGAATCAACGGAATTGACTCCACAAGTTCCTGGCCGTCCGGCCCCGCCACCAACCTCTGAATGATCTTCTCTGCGGCGCGAACCCGGGCTTTGTGAATCTCCTTAGGCGCCGCCTGTTCCCAACACGCAGGAACATGAGCAGAAACGTAGGCCGGTGAAAAACTATAGAAAGTCGCGGTCACTAACTCGGCGCTCGCCTGCCCCAGCGGTGCCGCACGTTGTGCAAGGTACTGTGCGTCGCGCTGAACCCCAAGCTCATCAAGTTCGGCCACCATCTCTTGTGCGAAGTACGAGGCAGAGTGAACGGTGTCGAGTCGTTTTGTTGTGGAACGAATCATCTTTGATCGTGTCATGTAGATCACACTACACGTGTTCGCCTCACCTCACGCACACCCCACGCGCACTCAAGCACCCTCGTACTTTAGGCACCGATTCGCGACCTTCGGTAGTGTCCACAGTGTGACGAACTCAAGTACGACACCAAGTGCCACGGACTCGCCCCAGTTCCCTTGGGCCGAACTGGCAAAATACGCAACCGTTGCGTTGCTCGCTGGTTCAGCTGTCGTGCTCTTTGGCCTGTACGACCGGCCACTTTACGTGTGGGGGCTTGCAGCATTAGCGGCATCTGTGGCCCTTTCGTGGTGCGCGGGAACAGCGTTTGCCAAGGACATCCTGCTGATCGCCCTGGGCTTGGGCATCCTCAGCACTATCTCGCTTGAGGCCGATATTTCCTGGCCCAACATGTTCCTCATGGGCACGGTGCTCAGCGCCTCTGTTTTCGTTCCATACGCTATGAGCCGGTGGGGCTACCGCGATCATGCCATCCGTTTCCCCGCCCGTCAGGGGCAGAAATGGTCGCGTCTAGAAATTGGCTGGTTGGCGTTCGTGGTGATTGTGGGTTGGCTGGTTCTCCCCCGCTACTTCTTCTATTCCGGCGCGTATCTCAACTGGCCCGCAGTAATCACGCCCAGCGAGATCGCCCGCCTGTTTGTTGGGGTGAACGCTGTTGGCATATGGGACGAACTCTTTTTCATCTGCACAGTGTTTACCCTTTTACACCGGCACTTTTCGTTCTGGCCCGCAAACATCGTCACATCCATCATTTTTGTGTCGTTCTTGTGGGAGTTGGGTTACCGGTCGTGGGCGCCGTTCATCACGATCCCATTTGCCCTGGTCCAGGCAGTGATCTTCACACGCACCAAGTCGCTTCCGTACACCGTGACCGTGCACCTGCTCTTTGATGCTGTTGTATTCCTGTCCATCGTGCACGCCCACCATCCGCAAGCGCTACCTATTTTTTGGTATTAAAAGGCCGAAGTGGCCCCAACAGATCTGTGGGAACCACCTCGGCGGGAGTGCGGGATGGGACGTGAGTCTTAGACGCGTCCTGTCGTTTCAAACTCACTCATGATGCCAATGCGACGTACGTGACGGTCGTCGTTGGAAAATGGTGTGCTGATAAACGCGTCAACGATGCTGATCGCTTCTTCTTCGCTGTGTTGGCGGGCTCCTACAGAGACCAGCCATGCGTCGTTGTGTTCGCGTGCAAGCCGGGAAATCTCAGGGTTCCACGATAGTGCGCAGCGGGCACCTTTCACCTTGTTGGCAGCCATCTGTTCACCGTTTCCGGATCCACCGATGACAACTCCTAACGAGTCCAGTCCTTCTGCCCGGTCCGCCACAACACCTTGTGCTACCGCGATGCAGAACGCTGGGTAGTCGTCCAAGGCGTCGTATTCGTGGGCACCGTGGTCCACGACTTCGTAACCGTTGTCTTTAAGGTGCTTCTTGAGTGACTCTTTGAATTCGTATCCGGCGTGGTCGGTTCCGAGGTGGATTTTCATGAGCGTCCCTTCGTATGTGTTAGTCGAACTGCGGGCCAACGGTGCGAGTGCGTTTAATTTCGAAGAACCCGGGGGTGCCGGCTACCAAGAGGGTGCCGTCATACAGTTTTCCAGCAGCTTCACCCTTGGGCGCAGGTGAGACGACGGGTCCAAAGAACGCCACGTCACCAACTGCAATCACGGGCGTACCTACATCTTCACCAACCAGGGAGATGCCCTCTTTGTGGGAAGCACGGAGCGCGTCATCGTAAGCGTCCGTGTGGGCAGCTTCCGCAAGCGTTTCTGGCAGCCCTACTTCAGCAAGTGATTCTTTGATCACCTGGTCGAAGTCTTTATTTTCGCCGAGGTGGATGCGGGTTCCCATGGCCGTGTAGAGATCTGCAATGACCGAGTTTCCGTGTTCTTGGGCCGCAGCGATGATGACGCGGACAGGGCCCCACGCTTTTTTCATGAGGTCAAGGTATTCAGGGTCGAGGTCGCGTCCTTCGTTGAGCACGGACAGACTCATGACGTGGAACTGGACTTCAACGTCGCGCACTTTTTCAACTTCCAACGCCCAGCGCGAGGTCATCCATGCCCACGGGCATGTTGGATCGAACCACATGTGGAGGGTTTCTTTCGCCATTCTGCATCACCTTTCGCGTGTGAGAAGTTCGAGCTCCAAAACTGTGTCAGTCCCCCGTGATTGAATGGGAGAAACAGTTCTTCTAACGTTAGGATCCTTCGTGTCTCAACTAAACCTCACTCGTGACGATGCTCGCACGCGTGCGCAGCTGATCGACGTCGACTCCTATGACATCACTCTAGTTCTTGATGGCAATGGTGACACGTTTCGGTCCATCACAACTGTGAGGTTTTCTGCTCAAGAAGGCGCTGACTCTTTTATTGACGCCATCACTGACACCGTGACATCCGTAGTTCTCAACGGTGAAGAACTTGATGTCTCCCAGGTTGTCTCTGAAGGACGGATCGCACTCCCCGGCTTAGCGCGACGAAACGAACTCACCGTTGACGCCATGTTCTTCTACATGAACACCGGAGAAGGTCTACACCGCTTTGTGGACCCCGTTGACAATGAGACGTACCTGTACTCGCAGTTCGAAGTACCTGACTCCCGTCGCGTTTTCCCTGTTTTTGAGCAACCTGACATGAAGGCCACGTTTGCTTTTAACGTCATCGCGCCCAAACACTGGGAAGTCTTTTCTAACTCACCTACGCCACGCCCCAACGACCTCGGCGAGTTCGCAGATCTAGCTGAGTCCCAAGAGTCAGCTATCTGGCAGTTTGCCCCCACTCCCCCAATTTCGAGTTACATCACAGCAATTGTCGCCGGTCCGTATACAGGCGTCCGTGACTCGCTTGTCAGCAGTGATGGCGAAACCGTGCCACTGGGCGTTTTCTGTCGCGCGTCTTTGGCGCCGCACTTAGATGCCGAAAATATCATTGAGACAACAAAGGCTGGGTTCGCTTTTTTCGAAGAACACTTCCAAACGCCCTATCCGTTTGAAAAGTATGACCAGATTTTCGTTCCTGAGTTCAACGCTGGAGCCATGGAAAATGCCGGGTGCGTGACCTTTGTCGAATCGTATGTCTTCCGGTCGCGCGCAACAGAAGCAACAGTGGAACGCCGCGATGTGACGATTCTTCACGAACTGGCCCACATGTGGTTTGGCGACCTCGTGACAATGAAGTGGTGGAATGATCTGTGGCTGAACGAATCGTTCGCTGAGTTCATGTCCACACTCGCAACAGCAGAAGCAACCCGCTTTGACGAAGCCTGGACCACGTTTGCAACCCTGGAAAAAGAGTGGGCGTACCGTCAAGACCAGTTGCCTAGTACGCACCCCATCGAAGCTGATATTGCGGATCTTCACGATGTCGAAGTGAACTTTGACGGCATCACATACGCTAAGGGCGCCTCGGTGCTCAAACAGTTGGTTGCGTATGTGGGGCGTGAGAACTTCTTCACGGGTCTCAAAGCCTACTTTGACGCCCACGCGTGGAAGAACACTGAACTGCGCGACCTTCTGGTTGAGCTCGAAAAAGCCTCTGGTCGCGATCTCGACGAATGGGTGCGCGTGTGGCTACAGGAATCGGGAGTGAACGTGCTTACACCCGAACTGAAGGTTGCAAACGGGATTCTTACCGAACTCTTGATCCATCAGGCGCCGTGGGTCATTGACGGTCAGCCCACACCGTCCCTGCGCCCGCACCGCTTGGCTGTAGGTTTGTACTCGTTGCAAGGTGACAAACTTGTCCGCACTGAACTCATTCACCTCGACGTCAGCCAGGCAGTGACTTCCGTTCCATTTTCGCCTGAAACTCCTAAACCAGACCTTGTTTTGGTCAATGACACTGACCTTACGTATGCCAAAGTTCGCTTTGATGACGCAAGTCTAGAAACCGCGCTTGCTCACCTGTCAGGCATTGACGACTCGCTCGCACAGCTACTGGTACTTTCAACCGTGTGGGACATGGTGCGTGACGCAGAAATTCCGCTTGAGAAGTACATCGAACTACTTGAGTCCAACATTGACGCGCTCACCCACTCAACCGGACTTACCGTTCAACTCCGCCAGCTTGCAACGGCAGTTGAAAGCTACACGGAGCCCCAGAACCGTAGTGCACTTTCTGCACGTATAGCCGATTTCTTGTGGGACGCCACTCTCCGGTCACCAGCACACAGCGATCAGCAGTTCCAGCTGTTCAGGGCTTTCGTTGCACACGCGACTACCCCGGAACAGGTTGATCGTCTTGCGGACTTCCACACGGGAGCTCAAAATGCACCGGATGGCATCACGATTGATAAGGACCTCGCATGGGGCATTGTGACGACCCTGGCCGTACACGACCAAATCAGCGATGAAGACATCGACGTACTCATGCAAGAGGACAACACAGCCTCTGGCATTCGTTCCGCACATCTCGCAAGGAGTGCGCGCCCCACTACCCACAGCAAAAAACGTGCCTACGACCTGGCCACCAGTGACGTATCGCTCCCCAACGCTGTTATCGCAGCGATCGCACGTGGTTACTCCATGGGTATTGAGCAGGCTGATGGAGCTCTTGTCGACAGTGGCGATGGGCACAGCTTTGCTGACCGCTTTTACACCCATGTCGAAGGTTGGTGGAACGACCGCACACTCGAAATCGCGCAAACACTCACTCTCAGCCTGCACCCGCCGGTGTCGCAAGAGACCGCTACACGCACACGTGAATGGTTGGAAAGTCACCCCCAAGCACACAAGGGTGCGCGCCGTATCATGCGGGAACTTCTCGACACCACTGAACGCGCACTCAGGGTTCGCGAAACCTCTCAGAATCGCTCGAGTGACGCCTGAGTGAAAGTCCAGGTTCAATGTCTATGGTTGAACAACGTATGAGTTACTCAATTGTCGCTTCAACGTGCGAACCCACTCCCATTTCCGAAACGGTGGAACGTGCCGCCGAAGGTGTCGACAAATGGTGGACATTCTTGATCGGGGCTCCGCTCCGCATTGCAATCTTGGTTGTGATGGCGATCCTTGTGACATTCCTGGTTCGCCTTCTCATCCGGAAATTTGCCCGCAAAATCGCGGAAGGCACCACGGCTGTTTCATCACGTCGCTTCGGAGGAGATGCTCGCGACCGGGTGATCAAGACAGATCCAGCATCTGTTGCGCGCCGTGCACAGCGCGCTCAAACAGTTGGGTCTCTCTTGTCCTCAATCGCAGCCATTATCATCTTCGTCATCATGGCACTGATGATCATGCAGGAACTGGGGTACAACCCCGCCCCCATTCTGGCCTCTGCAGGTGTCGCGGGTGTCGCTATCGGTTTCGGAGCCCAGTCGCTGGTCCGTGATTACCTTTCCGGTTTCTTTATCGTTGCTGAAGACCAATACGGAATTGGCGACACCGTGGACCTAGGTGAGGCCGTAGGAACCGTTGAAGACGTAGGACTACGCACAACCAAAGTTCGTGGGATTGATGGAACACTCTGGCATGTTCCCAACGGTGAAATTTTGCGTGTAGGGAACCAGTCACAGGGATGGGCTCGCGCTGTTATGGACCTACCAGTCCCCTACGATGCTGATCAGAAAGTTGTCGACGAAGCCATTCAGGCAGCAGTCGAATCGATGCGCAACAAGCCGGACTTGGCGCCTTCAATTCTGGAAGAACCAGAAATTTGGGGTGTTCAGGAAATCAGCGGAAACGCTGTCACCATCCGTACCGTCATCAAAACCAAGCCCAACGAACAATGGGGTGTAGCACGCGCGTTCCGCGCTGAAATCCAACGTGAACTGCGCAAACGTGGAATCACTATCGCGATCCCAGCACAGTCGCTCATCGGCACAGTGCCAGGACCTCAGACGCACACAGCTACAACCACCTCGGACACCGCAGATAACAAGGACAACGAATGACCGCACCGCAACGACCCGACAGCGTGTTCGCCGCCGTAGGCGGCCACGCCACTTTCACAACACTCGTCGACGCCTTCTACGCATCAGTCGCGGAAGACGAATATCTCATTAGCATGTACCCCGAAGGGCATGAACTCGACGGCGCCAAGCACCGCCTACAGACATTTCTGGAACAGTACTTCGGTGGCCCCACCACATATCAAGAAGAACGCGGTCACCCTCGTTTGCGCATGCGCCACAACCCGTATCCGGTTGATACGAAAGCAAAAGAGCACTGGCTCCACCACATGCGCAAAGCACTTGACACTGTCAAGCTTCCGCCCATGTACGACAACCTCATGTGGGACTACTTCGAACGCGCAGCCACAGCCATGATCAATACACCCGACCCCCTGGATGGGCGCACCAGACTGGACATTTCAGCATCGCAGACGGACCCACAAACTCCGCAGGACCGCTCTACACACGAGTAAGCACATGGCCGTGTGGCGCCGAAAGACGCAACCACTGCGGTGCTGCGAAAACTTTCACCGGTCGTGAAACTCGCAGGAACCCACACGCGTCCATCGCAAATGCCAGACCAGCCGGAACTGGTGACTTCACCTCGTCACTGATGCCTTCGATAGGGCGCTTCCATACAGCCCTACGCAACGCGCTCACCGCGTGAGCACCCGCACCTTCAGGAACACCCTCAGCGATCTCTCGCACCCCCGCGTCCGCAACATCGCGCAGGGACTCTGCATCCACCTCGGCAACAGGGGCCCACCCCGCGCGAGGTGGCGCGATACCCGTCCACGACTTTTGCATCCGCTGTGGAGGCACCCGCAGTTCCAATGAATCTGTCTTAGACGAACGCACCAACCTGTCAACCACAGCGCTTGCGGGCACGACCTCGTCGATATTTCCCTCAGCACTCGACACAATTGGAATCATCCGCATGGCAAGCGCAAGTGGCATGTCATCGCCCAAACCCACCGGGAACAACGGAGCCGTCGAAATGACCGCAACCGTACCATGGACCGTAATGCGCACCGCCGCGTCTTCATCAACGCGCAAAACCCGTGACAAATACTGGTTGAGGTCGGCAAGAACCTCAGAACTTGGTAATTCGATGCCCATCTACTTCCGCCTTCGCATAGCTGGTCCAGGATTCACAACCGCACGCAGGGCCTCCGCATGCTCTTCTTGTAAGCGTTGAGCCCGCCCACTTTCACGGTCGACAAAAACAACATCAGTTTCGGCAACGGTGTACGCCTTCGATCCATCCGGTTCAGCAATGACATACCCCACCGTCATAACAACCGGCGCAACCTTGCTAATCACCGTGTCGATTGCCACTGGGCCTTCGCGATACGGAATAGGGGCCCGGTACTCAATCGCGTGAGAAGCCACCAAAATGTCATGAGTGTGGGCAACTTCCGAAAACACCGGAGGGATCTCAACGCCCACACACGACGGCACCACCCCAAGTGGCCCAGCGACAGTTTGAGCATCTCTGTCGGCAGTGGGTGAACCAAACGCGCGAACACGGGCCTCTTCCAAAAGGCGCATCTGTGTCACATTGTTGATGTGACCGTAAGCATCCATATCGCCCCAACGAAGCTCGAGAAGCACACGGGTGAATGCGCCAGTAAGCAGAGGGTTTACCAGTTGGAATGACATAGCACTATCTTGCCACTTGTGTTATGAGAACCACAGCACAAACATTGTTGGTCTACGCACACTCAATGTTGACATGCGCACAGCGCATGTCAAAGACGCAATGACACTGCAAATGCTCTAAAGTGCCCGCGGTTCTTACTACCAGTGCACGTCACTGTGACACTAGGATTCACTTCATGAAGGTTTCAATGGAAGAAAACGTGAGCGAGCTCATGCAGGTGCTCAAGGTGGAGCGCGTAGACGGTCCAGCACCCGGCGGTGAGGCCGACTGTTTTAAAGCGTGGAATCAAAAAAAGCCAGGCGGTCGGCTTTTCGGCGGGCAGGTTCTAGCGCAGTGTGTTGCAGCGACATCTCAAACCATCACGGACGACCGGTTTATTCACTCGATTCACGGGTATTTTCTGCGGGCCGGGCGTGACGACACAGACTTGTTCCTAGGCGTCGACAACTTGCGCGACGGAGGATCCTTTTCCACACGTCGCGTGCAGGCGTATCAGAATGACGTTCCAATCTTTTCAGCGATTGCGTCATTTCAAACCGACCAGGACGGTCTGGAACACTCAAATGCGTTTCCAGAAGACATTCCCGGCCCCGACGAACTGCAAGACCTGCATACGATTCTGGGAGAAGCCGACGATGTCTTCGTCAAGCACTGGATTGCCCGTCGCCCCTTTGACATCCGCCCGGTCGATCCTGAGCTCTATACCGGATTCTCTGGAGCTAAAACCTCACACACACGCTACTGGCTACGCGCCATCGCGCCTGTGAGTACGGACCGCGTGATTAACGCCGCAACGGCAGCCTATGCCAGTGACTACAGCCTCTTAGAGTCTATTTTGCGACGCCATGGACTCAGCTGGTCAGACCCTCGTTTGCGCATGGCAAGCCTTGACCACGCAATGTGGTGGCACCGCCCCATCAACTTCAACGAATGGCACCTCATTGACTACCGGTCTCCCGCCGCAGAAGGAGGCCGAGGTCTGGGCATGGGGAGCATTTTCACCCAGAGTGGAAAGTTAGTGGCCTCGGTTGCCCAGCAAGGAATGGTGCGGGTGAAAGAACGTCAGTGAATACACATGTGGCCCTGCTTGAAGCAGGGCCACATGTGTCTGACACAGTAGTCTGACTAGTCGCGGGTGAGACGACGGTGAGTCACGCGGTGCGGACGCGCCGCTTCCTCACCTAGACGTTCAACCTTGTTCTTCTCGTATGCTTCGAAGTTACCCTCAAACCAGTACCAGTTGGCGGGGTTCTCTTCTGTGCCTTCCCACGCCAGAATGTGGGTAGCTACACGGTCGAGGAACCATCGGTCGTGGGAAACGACCACAGCACAACCTGGGAACTGCAACAGAGCGTTTTCCAGCGAACTTAGAGTTTCAACGTCGAGGTCGTTCGTTGGTTCGTCAAGGAGCAACAGGTTTCCACCCTGCTTAAGAGTGAGCGCAAGATTCAGGCGGTTACGTTCACCACCGGAGAGGACTCCAGCCTTCTTCTGCTGGTCTGGACCCTTAAAACCGAACGCTGATACGTATGCACGCGATGGCATTTCAACCGCGCCGACCTGGATGTAGTCCAAACCGTCAGAGACGACTTCCCACAAGGTCTTGTCTGGGTCGATTCCACCACGCGACTGGTCAACGTAGGAAATCTTGACACTGTCTCCAACCTTGAGGTTCCCGCCGTCCAACGGCTCGAGTCCTACGATCGTCTTAAACAGTGTGGTCTTACCAACACCGTTAGGACCAATCACACCGACGATTCCGTTGCGTGGCAACGAAAATGACAGTCCATCAATGAGCGTGCGATCGTCGAATCCTTTTTGCAGGTTTTCCGCTTCGATCACAACGTTACCCAGGCGTGGGCCCGGTGGGATCTGAATTTCTTCGAAGTCGAGCTTACGCATCTTTTCAGCTTCGGCTGCCATTTCTTCATAGCGAGCCAGACGCGCCTTGGACTTGGTTTGGCGTGCTTTGGCGTTTGAGCGTACCCATTCGAGTTCTTCGGCCAGCCGCTTTTGGAGTTTCGCGTCCTTCTTACCCTGAACTTGAAGACGTTCCTTTTTCTTCTCCAGGTACGTCGAGTAGTTACCTTCGTACGGGTACAGGTGACCGCGGTCAACTTCGGCGATCCATTCAGCCACGTGGTCCAGGAAGTACCTATCGTGGGTAATCGCGATAACAGCACCGGGGTATGTGCTCAGGTGCTGTTCGAGCCACAACACTGATTCCGCATCGAGGTGGTTAGTAGGCTCGTCGAGGAGCAAGAGGTCTGGCTTTTCCAAGAGCAGTTTGCACAACGCGACACGTCGGCGTTCACCACCCGATAGCACGCGGACATCCGCATCCCCGGGTGGGCAACGCAAGGCGTCCATTGCCTGGTCAAGCTGTGAGTCCAAGTCCCACGCGTCCGCAGCGTCAATTTCTTCTTGCAGCTTGCCCATCTCTTCCATGAGAGCGTCAAAGTCTGCATCCGGGTTCGACATCTCGTTTGAGATTTCGTTGTACCGGTCCAGTTTCTCTTTAATGCTTCCAACGCCCTCTTCGACGTTCTCACGAACCGTCTTTTCTTCATTGAGGGGCGGTTCCTGGAGAAGGATTCCCACAGTGTAGCCAGGGCTTAAACGAGCCTCACCATTAGATGGCTGATCCAGGCCAGCCATGATCTTTAGAATTGTCGACTTACCCGCACCGTTGGGGCCGACCATACCGATCTTTGCCCCTGGGTAAAACGACATCGATACGTCGTCGAGAATAACCTTGTCACCGTGCGCTTTACGCGCTTTATGCATGGTGTAAATGAACTCTGCCATAGTGCTTCAAGGCTACCGTGGGATCTTTGCGAAAAGCTAGTTACCCAATCGAGTTCGAAGAGCCGCTTTCAGAGTTTTCCTTCTTCTTTTTCTTCTTCTTTGGCTGAGGGGTGTTCTCTTCTTCTGGAGTATCTGAGCCTTCTGATGAATCGTCAGCCTTGCGTTCGTGAAGATCGTCTCCAGGCAGGTGTCCCACTCCGTTGTCTTCATCCTTGTCAGAGCGTTCATCGCCCTTAGGCGGTTCAATTCCTTCAGGGCGGTCTACATCACCGTAGAGGCACGATTCAGTCGATGCATTGGGTTCCACGAGGCTCCCCGAAACAGACCCTTGACGGACTTCGCCAATGACGCAGCTTTCTTTGATTTTCACTCCGAACATCTTCGACGGAACATCGTGATCTAACGGAGAGCGGTCAATAGTCGCTTCCAGATTTTCAGGTTTATAACCTGCTTTGATCATGTGTTCAAAAAACTCCTGGCTGGAGGGTACTCCGTCGATCTCCGTCAGCGGTTTAACGTCCTTGAGCACCTTTGTGACAAGAGCTTCTTTTTCTTTTGTCTGCTGTTGGGGCGGGGCTGAAGCAGGCTTGTTCACGAACAAGCCGCAGCCCGAAAGTGCGACTACGGTCATGGTCCCCACACACGCGCGCACAAGGTGCTGCCGCACGCGGAAACCTGAAGAAGCTGATTGCTGTTTCACAACATTTAAGAATAGCGGGTCAGCTCTACTTCTTCAGGTTTCCTCAATGCGTGGCTTCGCAAAAAGCACCTGTGCCTTTTTAATCTGTACCTCTTAGAAAGGTGGATCGTTGTTCTCTGCACCGCTGTCAGGCGCTGCGCTCAGCGATTCAGTGTTACCGGCCCCGGCTCCAACAAGTGCAGGTTCCTTCCGCGTGACTTCGTCCCAACCTGAGCTTTCACTTTCAGATTCGTCGTTAGTCGCTTTCTTGGGGCGAAGCGACCGTGCTCCGTGGAACTGGAGGTTGTGGCCTACAGCATCTGCAAGTATCTGCATGGTCGATCCCGTTTGCCCTTCGTCGGTGGTCCACGTTCGTTCCCGGAGCCGCCCGATCACAATGACTGAGTCACCACAGTTCACGCTGGCACGAACGTTAGACGCCAGCGCGTTGTAACACATCACTTCGTACCAGTTGGTATCGACGTTCTTGTACTCGCGACTTTCGCGGTCGTACCGGTCGTAGTTAACTGCGACTCGAAAGCTTGTCCACGGGTTGTTTTCCTGTGTTGTTCCGCTACGGATTTCTGATCCGATCGTTCCCACAAAGTAGTTGAGTTGCTTCATTGCTGTCCTTTCGTAGGTGAGACTCCACCGTGGCTTAAGAAAGGAAGCAGGAAAAAGACCTCATCCGCGCTCTGTGGAAAAAGCGTCGTCATCCACAGCACTGGAGCAACGCTCACGCGCGACTTTTCCACAGAGTGCAAACGTTAGGTCAGCGCGTCGTAGACCTCTTTATGCTCACGCAAAACAGAACTGATCGGTTCCAAATACGACCCAGCTGCAGCCTCGCGAACAGCGGAAACAAGGTCGTCTCGAACTTTGTCTGCTTGAGCGCTAGCACCCTTGCGACGAGCGCCTGCTGCTGAGCTTGACGTGATAACAGACCCAAGGATCCCCACAAGCAGGAGACCACCTGGAATTATCCACATCAGGATGCCACCAGGATCGAGCGACATTGCGAGCAAAACAACGTTCACAATCAGCCATCCAAGTCCCACAATGGTGAGGACAAAGAACAGTGTCTGGAAGAACTTGGCGACTTTCCACCACCCGGGACTTACAACCTCAATTGCCACACCAGTGACCGCCTCGTCCAAGGTGTGCGTGAGCTGTGCTGTGCTCTGCTTTTCTGCTCGCCCAATCGCCTGCCGCCACGAATGGGGCAAACTCGACGTAGCGTCCGCCACCACCTCGTGAGCAGCGAGATTCACACGCGCGTTCTGTGTGCGCGTGGTTTCAGGCCTGGCTGCGCGAATCAAGTCGTCACGATCCCCACCATGTTTTGCACCAAGAGGGTCAGCCTTGTCACGCTGTGCCCACGCAAGTAGCGGATACCCAGTCGCCCGGTATGCGCGACGCATATAGTCGTCATGAACTGTATGCGCTACCGCGTCGACGCCAGCGGCATCGGTCATCGCGTCCAAAAGACGTTCTGTGCCTGCCAGCTGATCGGGGCTTTCAACCGGGGTTCCCAGTTGCTCTTGAATCCTGTCTGCCATGTGCCGCATGTCAGTATAGAGACGCTGCACACTCGCTTGGTTGGACTTGATGACTTTGACCAGTTCCTGGCGTAGCTCCGGAACACCTTGGCGAGTCACTGCCGACACCAACTTCACGTCGGCGTCTTCAAGGCCGTCTGCTTCGAGAAGGCTCTTCAGGTGTTCTCCTGTTGCCTTCTGTTGTTCAGGGTTCAAACGGTCGATTTGGTTGAGAACAACAACCATGTTGTGCGAGTACTTTGCGAGTTTCCGCAGATACCGTGAGTGGATCGAGAAGTCCGCGTACTTTTGTGGGTCAACCACCCATACGACCATGTCCACCATGCCCACCAGACGGTCTGCTTCGTGGCGGTGGCTGGCAGCAGTCGAATCGTGGTCGGGAAGGTCGAGCAAAATAAGCCCCCGCAGTGGCTCTTCGTCCTTTCCGTCGAGGGCACTTTCACGCCATGTTCGGTTGTCGATCGGAACACCCAGCCACGTGAGGAACTCTTCGCCTCCGTCGCCCCACACGCATGCAGTGGGTTTCGACGTGGTCGGGCGACGAACGCCCACCTGCGCGATCTCCAAACCGGACACTGCGTTGAACAGCGAGGACTTTCCCGACCCCGTTGAACCGGCAAATGCAACAACGGTTCGGTCTAGCCCGAGGTCTAGGCGGGCTTCCGTTTTCTTCAAAAGCTCCAGCGCATCGGTGATTGTCTGCGTGTCGATACGCCCAGACTCAAGTTCGAGTGCGCGTTTGATGCCATCGCGGAGTCGGCTGATTTCTTCTGCAGCTTTCACAGCATTCCTTTCAGTCGCTCGTTGATCGTGCGGAGTTCGGCCGCCTGCTCTGGGTTAACCGTACTGTCTTTCAGTACCGAGTCGAACGGTTCGCGGAAGCTCGTGAGCAGTTCGCCGGTGGCTTCTAAGAGCATGTGACGAGCCTTCGAGGAGAGATCGCGGGTGACTTGGTCACCAAAAATTGTGTCGAGGAGTTTGCCGGCAACTACGGCTGTTCCACCGGCAATTCCGGCTTCTGCCCCTGTTAGGCCTCCAGTTCCTGCGAACACTGCCAACATGAGTACGGCCCCTACTCCGTTGACGCCGAATGACAGGATCCGTGCGCGGGCTCGTTTCGATTGGCCTACTTCGCGGACAAGGTCGTTGACCTGGTCTGACCACTCGGCGATGGTGCGCTTGATCGTGGTGTCCATGTCGGCCGGCAGTTTTTCCAGTTGAGGGTTGTCTTTCAGGATGGTCGCGCCCGAGGTCGTTTCGTGCCACGCGTCGACCACGCCTCCCAGCGCGGTTACTGCCTGCTCTCGGACGAGCAGTGCGGCGGAAGACTCGATGGCTTGCCCCAGAGGTTCTGCCGTGTCCCGTTTTCCGGTTACCGCGGCGGTGATGCGGTCGCGGATGCGCGCAACGGTCGGTTCGAGACCTCGGAAAAGCTGGCCAGTCCCAACGAAGTCTTGCCAGCGAGCTAGGACTTCACCTCGGAGCACGTTCCCCGACACGAGGGCTTCTCCCAAGCGTTGCCGGGCGTGGGCGAACTCTGTGTCAACGACCTCGGCGAGCCTTTCATGAGCGTCGACTTGCGCTTGCGCGTACTCGGCGAGGGTCTCTACTTTGTCTGGCACTGCGGCGAGGGCGCCGTGGAGTGTGCGTTGAACGACTGCGTTGCGTGCGCGTGGGTTCGACGACAGGTTAGCGATCCAGGACCGTAGCGGGAAGATCGCGGACTGTGGCAGGCGACCGTCTTCCAGAGTGAGTTCTGGGACGGTGAAAATCGGGGCGGTTCCAAGCCGTGCTTCTTTGAGCAAGGAGGAAAGGTGATGCCGGACTTCTCGGTTGGCGTTTGGCGGCACCCGGTCGAGCACCATGGCGACAGCTGTTCCGTTGTCCGCGGACTGCTTGAGCAGTTCCCACGGCACTGCGTCGGCGTAGCGGGCAGCTGTTGTCACGAATACCCATAGGTCTGCGGCTGCCAGCAGTTGACGGGCGAGCTTGCGGTTTGAATCCATCACCGAGTCAATGTCTGGAGAGTCGAGAACTGCGACACCTGGGGGAATCGCTGGGTGGTCGACGATTCGCACTTGGGGTGTTTGCGTGTCTGTCGCTTCTTGGCTGACGCGTTCAAGGCCGGGCAGGATCCGATCGGATGTGAAGTGCGTGCGGTCAGCGGGGTTGCACACCAGTACGGGCCAGCGCGTGGTGGGACGGAGGACGCTCGCGATCGACACGTCTTCTCCGATGATGGAGTTGATGAGCGTTGATTTTCCGGCACCTGTGGAACCTCCGAACACAATCAGCAACGGCGCTTCTGTGTCTGCCACTCGTGGCATGAGGTAGTCGGTGAGCTGGTTTTTCAGCTGGGCTTGCAGGTTCTCACCTGGCGTCGTCGTTTCGACTGCGAGAGGGAATTGAACGTCATCTACGCGCGTGACAAGGTCACCCAGCGTCTGGTGAATGGCTGGGTTGAGAGTGCGGTTACCGTCGATCACGCTTCCACTTTGTCGATTTTCGGCAGGCTTAGCCACTCACCACGCCGGTATTTCTGAGAAAACGCCGAAGGTTGGCCCGCCTGAGCGAGCCGACCTCGGGTTAGTGGGTAATAGAGTTCGTGGGCTGGGGCCGTCGTGGTTGCTGAGGACCCCGTAGTGCGTTGCGGCTTTCTTAGAGGGTTGCAAACCTTCTCAGTGGAGGTCTTCGAGCGCCTCTGGTGATTCTGGGAGAATCTGCCCACCGTCGACCACGATGTCTTGGCCGGTGATGTAGCGTGCGCCGTCGGAACCCAAAAACGCGACGGCTTCACCAATGTCGGTGGGGTCACCCAGGAATCCGAGAGGAACGGAGCGGGCCATGCGGTCAAGGTAGGTTTGGCCCAGTTCCTTGAGACCAGGGGTCAGTACGTTTCCGGGGAGAACGGCGTTGACCGTGATTTTGTGGGGCGCTAGTTCAATTGCAGCAGAACGCACGAATCCCATTTGTGCGGCTTTTGTTGCTCCGTAGTGCGACCACGCGGGGAAGCCTGTGTAGTTACCGGTGATTGAGCTGGTGACGACGACGCGCCCGCGACCGGATTCTGTGAGCGCGGGGATCGCTGCCTGCACGATGTGTACGGTGCCTTTGACGTTGATGTCGAAGATCGTGTCAATGTCGTCGTCAGTCATCTCAGCGATGGGCGCCTGTGGGTAGATCCCTGCGTTGGACGCAAGAAGCGACAGACCGCCGAACTTCTCTACGACCTCGGCGACCACGGCGGAACACGCTTCCCGGTCGCGGACGTCAAGTACATAGGCGTCAAAACCAGCTTCGCGCGCTTGTGTGCCTTCTTCTTCTGTGACACCGGTAACGGCGACCTGCGCACCGTGTGCTGCCAGTGTCTGTGCGATACCAAAACCAATTCCCAAAGTGCCGCCCGTGACCAGTGCGGTACGACCTTCAAGCAGTGCCATGTTTCCTCCACATGTGGGTGTGCAACGGGTCCGTTCACCACGTTACCCGGAAAGCGCCCGCGGAAGGGGGTGAACCGGATAGGATAATTTTGGCGAAAGGACAGGTGTGGCATCCAAACAGTCTGCAATTGAAGAAGCGCGTGAGGTTCTTAAGGCGGCGCGCAAAACAACCGACCCTGAAGAGCACCGCAATCTGATTCGTGAGGCGCGGGTCTTGACCATGATGGAACAAGCCCACCAGCTTACGCGGATAGCAAATAAGCTGGAGGAGCAGTAGACTCTGCTCCGAAGTATGAGCCCCCATAGCTCAATGGATAGAGCAACGGCCTTCTAATCCGTAGGTTGCAGGTTCGAATCCTGCTGGGGGCGC
>NZ_ADNU01000083.1 GCF_000178455.1 Brevibacterium mcbrellneri ATCC 49030
AAATGCTTAAAGCCCTACGGAACACTGGGCAAGAAGCCCCTACCGTACACACATTTTGAGCATTAACCCGGTTATCGCGTTGAGCCCGACCTTGGCCTTTTCGTAGGTCGTCTCCAGCGTGTCGAGCCGGCCGGTGGTCGCGCGAATCCCGCTCGACCCTGGCCGGCTCAGCCTGCAACCGGGCCGCAGCGTGCAGCCGTTCCTTCTCGCTGCTCACAGCGACCGCCCCACCGAAGACGACGCTGCGCCGCCACCCACCTTGGGTGCGAACCAGTCCGTACCGTCAGCTGCTCGACGCGGAGACTCGGAGGTGACACCACTGAACGCGTCCCGTGCAGCGACGACCTCCTCCTCTCCGGGTGTGGGCGTGGTGTCGGGGTGTTCGCGGACCAGCCCGACATATCCCATCTGCGGGTTGTAGGTCAGCACATACCCGTCGGCCTCGAAGGTGCGATCCCACTGTCCGGCCGGCAGCTCGTCGTACACCTCACCGTTCACGAACGCTGCACCAGTGGTTTCGTCGCCGAAGTCCCACTGCGCCAGATGCGCAATCCCCGCCTGCACCCCCTCC
The DNA here is from genome assembly GCF_000178455.1 of Brevibacterium mcbrellneri ATCC 49030. GTDB lineage: Bacteria > Actinomycetota > Actinomycetes > Actinomycetales > Brevibacteriaceae > Brevibacterium > Brevibacterium mcbrellneri. Next base: position 572 of record NZ_ADNU01000083.1, read on the forward strand.
ACATCAATCAGGTCCAGCACCTCATCGGCCTCGGCACCCTGGAGGAACACCACATTCACCCACCGCCGTGAAGGCTCTGGTTTGGTGTGGGTGTGCCAGGCGATCCGACCGGACGCTTCGTGCGCGCGCACCACCCGGTCAGCGACCTCATCCAGCACGTCGGTGGCCTGATGCAACTCATCCGCCGCCGCCAACGCCACCGCCTCCGCAGGCACGCGGTCATCGGTGAACGCGATATCGCGGTGATCAGCATGCGCACGAGACAGCTGGTCCAGGACCTGCCGCAACAGCCGCACCGACCCCGACACTTCGCCCAACACCCGGTACGTGTCAGCCGGATCCTCAAAGGCCCGGGTGGCGTGTGCCAACCCACGCAACCCCTCACAGGCCTCAGCAGCATCCGCAACCGGATCAACAAACGTCGCCATCCCAACAGTCCTCTCTACGCAGCGGCGGTTCGCCTATCAGGGAGGTGTGCCATGGTGTCCTCTAATGGCTGTCATGGAGGACAGCCGAATCGACGGATGCGAGGTGCTCATGGAGTTGTCAGTTCCTGTGTGGATGCCCGCGTTCTGGTGGAGAGGCGCAGCGCAGCATGTCCGAGAATGGGTGCCTGAAGACCCGGACCAGGAGGATCACCGTGAACCTCGTTGGAGTGACACTTCCGAGCAGCGCTGGAGACTGATTGCCTCTACCGTTGCCCTCGTCGGAGACGAGCTTGCCGCGGGGCGGTGGACCATCGATGAAGATGACGACACGTACTACGGAATGGTGGCGGCTCCGGTACCGGAACCACTGACGGAGACTGAGCGGCACATCGTGACCTCATGGTTCTCTGCCGGCGAAGCAGTGTGCGTCGACCCCGTCGCCAGCGATGCACTGGAATACGCGACACCGACCAACACCGAAGTTCTTGGCGAAGCGTGGCCTGAGCTGTATCGAGCGCACGTCGACGACCTCGCAGCGATCGAGTGGTTCGACCTGCACGACCCGATGAACTCCCGCTTTGCCCATGCGATCGATCAGGCAGCACGCGGTGAGCACCCTGCACCCCGATAGAACCGTTTGGCTGGTCAGGTGATGCGTCCTAGCATGGAGAGATGCCAGCAATCGGACGCTTCACGCAACTCGTCTTTGAGTGCAAGGACCCCACAGCGGAAGCACTCTTCTGGCAGAAAGTCCTGGATCTTGCACCGGCCACCGGTGATGACCAGTGGTTGACGCTGGACTGGGAGCCTGTCGGACGCCTCTCTTTCCATCGCGTCTCCGATTACGAACCCCCGCAGTGGCCGGGCCACAGAGGCGAGCTGCAGGTTCACCTTGACCTGCTAGTCGATGACCTCTCGGAGGCATGTGCCGCCGTCGAGGCAGCAGGCGGCCACCCACTCACTGACGTCTTGGACCCAGGCCCGAAAGCCTGGCGCATCTACGCTGACCCCGCAGGCCATCCCTTTTGCCTCGTCACAGTGCCCGAATGACCCCTTCCTAGTCGTCGTCAGACCTGGCGGCAGAGTGGGAGGGCTGCGGCGGTGAAGGCTTTGGCTTGTTGTCCGGCGAGGAGTCGGGTTTCGCAGTTGGCTTGGATGGCGGCTTGTTCGAGGGCGGCGACGTGGGCGTCGAGGTCTTCGATCGTGGTGGCGGTGATGGTGATGAGGCCGGTGTAGCGCAGGATGCCGTGGCCGGCGGTGAGGTCGGCTTCTTGCTGGAGGACATCGTGGTACTCAGCCGTCTGGGAGACGTCTTCGATCTGTCCGATTTTGGCGCGTTGGGTTTAGTCGGAGATGTGCTCGACGTTCTTCTTGCGGATGTCGCGGGCGGCTTGGTCGGAGCGCATGGGGGTGCAGATCAGGGAGAAGGACCGTTGGATCCCGTTGGAGAGCAGGATGGGTGAGAGGAAGCCTGGGTAGACCATGGAGCGGGGCCATTCGCTAATCCACAGCACGGCGTGGTGGGCGGAGTCGGTGCGGATACGACTCCAAGTTTCGTTGACCGCGACGGGGCCGGCGGTGGCGAGGTCGTGGCCGATCTGGCCGTGGCGTTCCAGGGTGGCGGCGATCGCAGGATCGCAGACCGAGCGCAGGATCACCGCAATCTGGCCGGGGAAAGCCAACTCGACGGAGTGAGCTCGGCCGAACGGGGCTCGGCGGTGAGGGTATTGATCTCTTGGCGCAGGACGGCGGCGGCGCCGCGGATACCGCCGACGGGGGTGCGAATCTGCCCCGCAGCGTTTCTCATGTCAAGGGACAGGGAGAGGCTGGTGGCGTGGCGTTCGCCGGCGGATTCGGTGCGGTCGATGAGTTCGGCGTAGGTGGTGGCAGCCCAGCTCGTGTCCTCGGGCTGGCCGCGGGTGGTCCACCATTCGGCCAGTCCGGCGCCGGAATCGGGCAGAGTGCGTTCCAGGATCTGCAAGGTGGCGATCCTGCCGGAGCGGCAGGGGCTTGTCAATTTGTCTGTGTAAGCGGGGTGTTCACAGGTAGGGGGTGATCCGGTCGGGGTAGGCCGCAGCGAGTTGGGCGAGGGCCTGCTTCCAGTTCGTGACGATCTGGCCTTCGACGAGCCGACCGGGGGCCTTGCGCTGGCTGGCGGGCTTACCACGCTCCTTCTCCCTCTCGAGCGCTCGCTTGTCTTCGATGTTGCAGATCGCCAGCCAGAGCAGCTTCACGGCTGCGTCCGTCGAGGGGAAGTGGCCGCGGTTCTTCGTGACCTTCCGCAGCTGGTAGTTCAACGACTCGATCGCGTTGGTCGTGTAGATGACCTTCCGCAGCATGGGCGGGAACTGGAGGAACGGAACGAACCGATCCCACGAGTTCTCCCACGTCGCGACGGCCGAGGGGTACTTCTTCCCGAGCTCGGAGGTCTCGAACTCGACCAGCGCCTTCCATGCCGCGTCCTCGCTGGCGGCGGTGTAGATCGGCTTCAGCGCGGCGGCGACCTTCTTGCGGTCCTGGTAGGCCACGAACCGCGTCGCGGCCCGGATCAGGTGGACCACGCAGGTCTGGACCATCGAGTCCGGCCAGGTCGCCTCGCTCGCCTCGGGCAGGCCCTTGAGCCCGTCGCAGCACACGATCAGCACGTCCCGGACGCCCCGGTTGGCGAGGTCAGCGCAGACGTGGGCCCAGAACGCCGAGCCCTCGGTGTCCTGGACCCAGATGCCCAGCACGTGCTTGATCCCGTCCAGATCCACGCCGACCGCAATATAGGCGGCACGGTTGATGACCTGGTTGTTCTGGCGGATCTTGATCCGGATCGCGTCGAGGTAGAGGACTGGGTAGAACTCTTCCAGCGGCCGCGCCTGCCACGCGGAGACCTCCTCGAGCACGGCGTCAGTGATGTTCGAGATCGTCTCGTGCGAGAGGTCCGTGCCGAGCGTGGAGGCCAGGTGGTGCCGGATATCCCGGATCGTCATTCCGCCGGCATAGAGGCTGATGATCATGTCATCCAGCCCTCCCAGGCGTCGCTGCCCTTTGGGGACCAGGCGCGGAGTGAACGACCCAGCCCGGTCCCGCGGGACCTCCAGCGCGATCGGTCCGACCTCGGACTCGACCGTCTTCGGCGTGGTGCCGTTGCGGGAGTTAGCGTGCTTGGCCGCTTCCGCTGAGCCCTTCTCGTAGCCGAGGTGACTGGTCAGCTCGGCCTGCAGGCCACGCTCGAGGGCGGCCTTGACCAGCGCGGGAACGAACCCGCCATCACCGGTCAGCTCGACCTTTCCCTCGTCGATCTGGGCGAACAGAGCGTCAAGCTGCCCGGCGGCCTTCAACTGCTCGACCAGGTCCTGGCCCGAGGGCCCTCCCGGCGTCTTCTCGTCGGTCATGGTCATGATTCTTACCGTTCCTCTCGGTACGGCTTACACAGACCATCTGACACGCTCAGCGGCAGACGGTTGCCAGGACGCCGCCCCAGACAGACCCCGGGGGGCCGACTCGCGAGACGCTCCCCGCACTGGGCGTGGCGTACGCCCTCGCGCAGGTGGCTGCTCCCGAGCGGGCGCGGGCCCGGGTCACGCTGACGGTCGAGGCGGGCGCCGACCTCACCTCCCAGCATCACCG
>NZ_ADNU01000082.1 GCF_000178455.1 Brevibacterium mcbrellneri ATCC 49030
TAGCCCCCGAAAGTTGGACTGGTTTTATTTTAGGCGGCTGAGGCTTCAAGGGTCTGATTCCGGTATTGCATCGGAGTCAGGCCCTTGAGTCGTTGTTGGATGCGTTCGGTGTTGTACCACCCGATGTACTCATCGATCGCCTGAGTGAATTCTGCGACGGTGTCGAAGACTTCACCGTGGTACATCTCGGTTTTCACGTGGCCGAAGAAGTTCTCCATGACGGCGTTGTCGTAGCAGTTAGCTTTACGCGACATCGACTGAACACCACCGTTGTTATGAATCAAGTTGCGCCAGGATGAATGCTGATACTGGAAGCCTTGGTCAGTGTGGATCATCCACCCGGGTTCAGGCGTAGAAACCGCGATTGCCTTGGTCAAAGAGTCAGCGGTAAACGCTGTCGAGGGCGATGTAGCCACAGTGTGGGCAACGATTGAGCGGTCGAACAGATCCATCACCGGTGACAGGTAGACCTTGCGGCCCGCGACCCTGAACTCGGTGACATCACTGACAAAGACGGTATTTGGCTTATCCGGAGTGAACTTACGGTCAAGTACGTTCTCAGCAATATGACTGATCGTCCCAGCATAGGAAACATACGGCCTGCGCTGGCGGATCTTAGCTCGAAGCCCCATCTCGCACATGAGCTTGTAGACGAGTTTGTGGTTGATCACCCAGCCTTGGTTACGCAGTTCTAGTAATACTCGCCGATAGCCGTAGCGATGTTTGTTGCGCTCGAAGCTTTCCCGGATCGCTTGCTTGAGTGCCGCGTGCTTATCTGGCTGGCTGAGTCGTTTCTGGTGGTAGAAGAACGTCGACCGTGGGATACCTGCTGCCTCTAAGAGATATTCCAAGCGGTGGTGGGACTTGAGGATGACAATCGCCTGGACTTTCAAGCGTGTCCCTGATTCCTCAAGTCCCGCAATTTTTTTAGATAGGCGTTTTCCGCTTCCAACCGCTCAACCTGGCGACGTAGCTTTTCCTCTTCAGTCAAAACCTTAGGCTTGCTAGATCCTCTAGGCCTGCCCTTCGGCTTCGGACGTAGCGCCTCGTCACCGTCTTTACGCCATTTCCGCGACCAAACCTCTACGAGACGGTCTGAGGACAGGCCAAACTCACGCGCAAGATCCATCTTTGTCTCGCCGGCAAGGTGACGCTCGACAACTTCCTTTTTGGTTTCGAATGGGTACTGCTGCTTTGTCGGTTTCTCCACAAGACATAGCCTGCCATGCAGCTGAAACCGCCGATAGAGGGCGCGCGTTGCATCTCTTGAAACCCCGACTACCCTCGCAGCAGCTTGGCTCCCCATGCCCTGCTCGAAACACTCCACCAACCATTCACGCTGAGACTCACTCAACGAACTACGTGAATGCATAAAACTGCTCCCCACTAATCGGTAACTGAATTTCTCAGTCCAACTAATGGGGAGCAGTTCA
>NZ_ADNU01000081.1 GCF_000178455.1 Brevibacterium mcbrellneri ATCC 49030
TTTGTGATCAGTCGGGACATCGTTGACATTGTCAGTCGCGACATGGTTGACACTTTACGCCGCAGGGTTAGAGCAGTGTTCTAGCTTTGTGGCGTTTGTGTTTGGGTGGGGCGGGTGTTCTTGATCAGGTTTGGTTGGTAACGACGGCCTGTGTCGATGTTGTGTTCGGCGATGATTTCTCCGGTTTCTGTGTTGGTTGTTAGTGCGTGAGTGCCGGTGATGATGGTGAGTGTGCGTGTTCCTGTGTGGGCGCGGCCGATGCCGAGGTATCTCATTTGTCCGGCGAATCGAAGTGTGATGCGGCCTGCTTTGTCGACTTTGTCGTTGCGTACTCGGTTGTCTTCGGTGACGAGGGGCTGGGGTGATGCTTTGGGTAGGGCTTCGTAGGCTTGTTGTGGGGTGCGGCGTCCTAGTGCTCGGTGGGGGCGTTCGGTGTTGTACCAGTGGCGGAATGTGTCGAGTTGTTGTTGCAGTTCAGGGATGGTTTCTGCGGGGGTTTGTGCGCGGATCCATTTTTTGAGGGTTTGGTGGAAGCGTTCTATTTTTCCTTGGGTTTGTGGGTGGGCGACTCGACCGTTTTTCTGTTTGATGCTGTGGTGTTCAAGGAATTTTTCGAAGGCGGTTTTTCCTCCTTTGGCGCCTGCTAGCCGCGCGGTGAATATGAGGCCGTTGTCGGTGAGGGTGGATTGGGGTAGGCCGTAGGTATCGGTGATGGTGTGTATGGCGGTGGCGACGGTGGGTCCGTACACCCTGGGGTGGGCGACGAGGTAGAGCAGGTAGCGGGAGTGGTCGTCGATGAAGTCGAGGACGTCGATGGCTTTGCCGTTGCGGAGTCGGGTGTGGGTGACATCGGCTTGCCAGCATTCGTTTGGCAAGGTCGCTTCGAAGCGTCGTAGGGATGCTTTAGGTCGTTTGGCTGGTTGTGGGGTGACCATTCCTTGTTGAGTCAGGATGCGGCGGATGGTGGATTCGGCGGGGGCGTGGAGTCCGCGTTGGGTGAGGATCCAGGCGATTGTTTCTGGGCCGTTGTCTGCGCCTTTGGCGGTGAGTTCTCGGCGGATTGCGATGATGTTTTTGATGGTCGTGTCAGTGGTTTTGTTGGGTGTGGATCGGGGTGCGGTGGATTGTGGTAGTACCGCTTCGGGTCCGCCGGCGTGGTAGCGCTTGAGGAGGGTGTAGATCCATTGTCGGGAGCGGTTGAAGTGGCGGGCTGCTTGGCTGATGCTCATGTGTTGTTCGGTCACGGCTTTGACGATTGCGAGGTTGGGGTTGTTGTAGCTCATGGCTCATTGTCGCTGGCCG
>NZ_ADNU01000080.1 GCF_000178455.1 Brevibacterium mcbrellneri ATCC 49030
CCGCACTTCAGTCGTTTCACCATTGTTCTCAGTAATGAACAAGGCTTGTTGTTCATCCGTTAACGTGGCAGAAAACGCTTCTATGTGGTTGGCGAGGATCGCCCTGGCTGTTCCACGCACACGCTGATAAAACGCTTCCATCTCCAACACAGGCCCCGTCAGCGACAACGTGGCTGTACCATCATCATTCACCCAATACGACACTCCCCGGTTACGTTTCGCGTTCTCCACCCGGGTTTCAGGAGTCATAAGCATCGCAAGGATTTCGCCTACGTGTCGTCTGTAGGTTTTCCAGGGCACGTCCACACGCTTGTTGGTGAGCATGTCATCAAACACGGGGATACACACCCCAGCACGCCCCACCCTGCCAGCCGTATATAAGACCCGGTCAAACCCGACCACACCGGCCTTAGCCAAGGCCCAGAGTTTGGGCATGAGCACGACTGCTGTCATGATTTTCCGCACCCGGGTTATGAGCTGGGACCGTGTGCAATCTAAAAGCTTCGCCAGCACCCCTTCTGTCGGGGTAGGTAACTCATCA
>NZ_ADNU01000079.1 GCF_000178455.1 Brevibacterium mcbrellneri ATCC 49030
GTGTGAGTAGTTAGTCTCACATGATTCGGTATGGACGGTTTTTCACCGGTACGGGAATATCAACCCGTTATCCATCGACTACGCCTGTCGGCCTCGCCTTAGGTCCCGACTTACCCAGGGCGGACGAACCTGCCCCTGGAACCCTTTGTCATCCGGCGGACGGGATTCTCACCCGTCTTTCGCTACTCATGCCTGCATTCTCACTCGCATAGCCTCCACCACTCGTTCACACGGCGACTTCACCGGCCACACGACGCTCCCCTACCCAACACCACAGCTGTTAAGCCTTCATACGTGGTGTTGCCACAACTTCGGCGGTGTACTTAAGCCCCGCTACATTATCGGCGCGGAATCACTTGACCAGTGAGCTATTACGCACTCTTTCAAGGGTGGCTGCTTCTAAGCCAACCTCCTGGTTGTCTTCGCAACTCCACATCCTTTCCCACTGAGCACACGCTTAGGGGCCTTAGTTGATGGTCTGGGCTGTTTCCCTCTCGACTACGAAGCTTATCCCCCGCAGTCTCACTGCCACGCTTACACTTACACGCATTCGGAGTTTGGCTGACGTCAGTAACCCGATAGGGCCCATCAGCCACCCAGTAGCTCTACCTCGCATAAGCAACACGCAACGCTGCACCTAAATGCATTTCGGGGAGAACCAGCTATCACAGAGTTTGATTGGCCTTTCACCCCTAACCACAGATCATCCCCCCAGTTTTCAACCTAGGTGGGTGCGGGCCTCCACGACGTCTTACCATCGCTTCACCCTGTCCATGGCTAGATCACTCCGCTTCGGGTCTAGAACACGCGACTAAAAACGCCCTCTTCGGACTCGCTTTCGCTACGACTACCCCACACGGGTTAACCTCGCCACGTATCACTAACTCGCAGGCTCATTCTTCAAAAGGCACGCCATCACCCCAACCAGGGGGCTCTGACGGATTGTAAGCACATGGTTTCAGGTACTCTTTCACTCCCCTCCCGGGGTACTTTTCACCATTCCCTCACGGTACTCTCCACTATCGGTTACCAGGAAGTATTTAGCCTTACCAGGTGGTCCTGGCAGATTCACACAGGATTACACGAGTCCCGTCCTACTCGGGAATCAGTCACACCACAACACACGCATTTCAGCTACAGGACTCTCACCTGCTACGGTTAGCCATCCCAGACTATTCACCTACACGCATACCACGGCACCACTCCATGCTGAGAGCAGAAAAACCAACCCCACAACACCATGCATGCAACACCAGCACGCTTACACACACACGGTTTAGGCTCATCCACGTTCGCTCGCCACTACTAGCAGAATCATTATTATTTTCTCTTCCTATGGGTACTGAGATGTTTCACTTCCCCACGTTCCCCCCTACCACCTATACATTCAATGGCAGGTCACCACACATCACATGCAGCGGGGTTACCCCATTCGGACACCCTCGGATCACCGTCCGTTCACCAACTCCCCGAGGCTTATCGCAGGTCACCACGTCCTTCATCGGCTCCTGATACCAAGGCATCCACCATGCGCTCTTACACACTCACCACACTTACAAAACGTGCAGCAAACCAGATAACACACAACAACAAACAATCACGACGATCATTCATCAGATGCTCGCGTCCACTATTCACAAAC
>NZ_ADNU01000078.1 GCF_000178455.1 Brevibacterium mcbrellneri ATCC 49030
GAGCAAAGCTGGGGTGACAGTGAATGAGGCACGGTCGGTGGTTGGTGTCCTCATGATGAAAGGCCGAGCAGCTAAGGACGGGCATGGGTGGAAGAAGACTGGTTAGAGGGCGCCCTTGCATGCGGGGTGAAAAATGGCGCCATAGCCGAGCCCCGTGCCCCGCAGTCGATTGGCAACAAACTATCAAAAGCGCATCGACGCAGTAATTCGTATCATCCGCGTTTGACTTCTACAATTAGAGTGCCATTGGTGCAAGTTGCGCGTGTTGCTTCGACCATGAGCACAGCAATTGTTGATGCCAGTGATAAAGACCATTCAGGAGCAGAAAATACTGCAGTACACAAGCTTTGCGCTTGTCGGAGTGCCCACCGGTTGTCAGGATTCACACGGTCCTGCGCCATTTCTAAGTTTTGCAAGGCTAGTGGCACCAGGTAGGTATTGTCGAACCATGCCGTAGCTTCTGAGGTCCACCGTTTGTGGTGCCTTCGGCACATTAATTGCGCATGTACTTCAACAGCAGACCGCACATTGGCTAGCGCTGAAAACTGGTCCACGAGCTGCTGGATTGCTTTCTCACCAAAGCCGCATCTGGCATGTGGCACTTGAACGCGGATGCTGTCGAAGCTGGAAGTGCCTAGCTGTTGGACCGCCTCTCCTGCAGCATGGACCAGTAGAGGGACGGATTGCAGTGCGACCGATGAGGTGTAAACGCCTGTTTGGAACCAGGCCAGTTCACCGCTGATTGTCTGGTCGATTTGTGCACCATCATCGAAGCACCAGAACGCTTCATGCGCCTGAAGCTGGTTTGAATCAAACCACTGCGGAGCCAAGGCGTGACACGTGCCAGAAAAACGTGCGAACGCTCCTTCTGGTTCCAACTCGCCTGACTCGATTGCAGACACGATCGGAGCAGAGAGTGTAACCGATCCAGTGAGGCTAACAATTAGAGGGTCTAGGTCATTCATATGGTGCATTTAAGGGTTCTCGCAGGGCTGTAGTACTTGTTGGGAGTATCAAGGTATCCGATCAGGTCGACGTCGACCCAACTGCGCCACTGCTTTCGTCCGCTGGATCGGCATGTCATCCTCGCATTGGCTCGCTTGGAGGATCCGGGTCCGAGGACCCTAACGCCGGCCTTACCGCGGTTATGCCAGCGCGAACCTTTCTTCGGCTTATACTGCAACTGAACGGTTACCTTTGCTTTAGTGGCATTTGTTGTTCCCTTCAGCCACCACCCATGGCCTGATGCTTGCCCCCGAGTGACATGAACATAGTCGCCTTGTGTCTGGAAGATCCCAATCTTGGCTGTTGTCACTAGAGGGTATGACGTATGAGGTGATGCGTGGGCGCTCTGAACGAGGTTGCCATCAACGACAGAATACGAAGAGGGGACTTCGCGCCCCGAAGCGTCACGCGCTTTGGGGTGTTCGAAGAGACCTACTAGCGTTTCTCCCTCATATAATGCCACGGCCCCCGTGTTCTGAACAACAGGCGTAATGCCGTCGGAAAGGCTGTAGGAGAACGTCTGGCTGGATTGTGATGACATGGTTATTGCGCTTGCGCTGATTGACCCGCTTTCGTGTATTTGAAACGCATAGGCATCACCTGAACCTTTGACTGGAAACACTGTGGTTCCGTTAGGTGTCACGGTTCCCTGCTCGACAGCAGAAATGTCAGTGAGGGAAAAGCCGACCGAGACTGCGCTGTCGATATCAATTGTTGCATAGTTGCCCGGGTCGTAGGTTACTAACGTGGAGATTCCGTCGTGATGACGATAAACGCTACGCAATGATTGAGTGGTGCTTCGCGCTAGTGGTTCGTTGGATGTCGATGCCGCTACTACTGTTTTTTCAACATGCTTGGCTTCGGAGGTGCTAGATGCTGAAAATGCAGGAGAAGCATGGACGACGGTGGGCCCAAGAAGTGAGAAAATTAGCAAACAAGAGGTAATGCTCGTGAAACGTGAAATTTGTGGCCGGGTCATAGTATAAGCTCCTTTCAAAGCCTGTCGGCTGTGTAGTCAATGAAATGCCGACGCAGGTTGTGCCCCATCGATCCACATTAGCTCCGTAGGCAGTCGTTGCCTCGAGAGATCGTGGTAGCCGCAGTGGACCTTCGAGAACCTTTTCTGCACTTTATGCATGTTGCAGCTCATACTTTCCAGTGTAATGCAGATCACAAATGCGTGACAGTGGGTTCCCGGCCAATGCAAAACGTGGACCCGTTCGTTGTGGGCGGACAATACCGCTCACTAAGGACTCGAAGTGGTGGCCTATGCCTATTAATGCATTCGTTGTTGAGCGTCCGGCCTAGTGCATGGGCTGTCATGACGAGTAGTGGCCCTTGAATGACGATAACCGCGAGTGCAACTTCCGCAACGCCCTTCCAACCTATTGATGGACACAGCGTTCGCAATAAGAAAGGACCGACGTCGGCGTGACCGATGCCGGTAATGAGACCGGGAAAGTACGCACCGTGAATGAACGCCCACGATACGTGCGCCGCCGCGTTACCGAGTCCGCCATACAGGGCAAAGAACAGCGCAGGTAGATACAGCGGAGCCACAGCTGATGTGGTGGGG
>NZ_ADNU01000077.1 GCF_000178455.1 Brevibacterium mcbrellneri ATCC 49030
TATGCGGTGAGTGTGGGATTTGAACCCACGGTAGGGGGTTGCCCTACAACGGTTTTCAAGACCGTCACATTCGGCCGCTCTGTCAACTCACCTCAGCGCCACAGGTACGCGACGCAAGAAACGATTATTCCATACTTCGCACGGGGGCTACAATCTCGCCCGCATGACACCAGCAAGTCATCCGTACTTAGTCCGCAAGTTACCCGTCAAACCAGCCAGCTCATCACCCACCCAGCACCCTGCGACGGACAGCCGCAACATGCCTCCTGAGTGATGTATCAAAAACAGCTTTGGACGTATCACCACCAGAGTTTTCCGGGTATCGTCATAGTGTCAGTCGATGAAAGGGACACGATGAGCGGACAGCCCCAAAAAACAGGCCATGACCGCTGGTGGCCGTCATCGATTTACCGCGTACCAGTAGACCGCAACGTCACGCTTTTCGATGCCACCAAGGTGATACCCCACATCGCTGAACTGGGGTTCACCGCTATTCGTATCAGCCCTATCACGGCAGCTAGCACCGCCAACGGAACCGGAGCCGCTGCCGACCCAAACACCGTCGACCCACACCTCGGCGGTCTTGAAGGACTGGAAGCCCTCTCAACAGCAGCACACAACGCCCACCTGGGCGTCATTGTTGACTTTGTGCCTGGCGCGCTCCACATCGCGCACCCCAGCCTGAACCCCTACTGGTGGGACGTTCTTCTCCACGGCCAAGACTCCCAATACGCCTACTGGTTCGACATCCAGTGGACGCATGACAAGGTCTCGGTGGTGGTCGACCAGCCTGCGAGCACAGCAACTCTGACCACTCACCCTGCAACGCAACAGCCGGTGCTACAGATCGGCTCCTCGGTCTACCCGGTCAACCCAGAAACCCTGCGCTCACAGCACCCCAAAAACTCACACGACCCCCAGGAACTCCTAGCCACCCAGAATTACACGTGCGTTGAAAGAACAAACCCTGCGCACCCGCTCAATTATCGGCGTGTCAACGCTGATTCAAACGTGGCCACGATCCGCGTGAATGACCCGCACGTTTTTACAGAAACTCACCGCGAACTCTCCCGCTGGTTCCACACCGGCCTGATCGATGGGGTGAGCGTGCGCCACATCGACTCGATCGCGAACCCGCAGGGGTACCTCGAACAGCTCCATGACCTGACCGGTGGCTACATCATCACGGAAAAGCGGTTCGCCCTCAACTCTGAAGGCCAGCGTGAGGTGACGCCGTCGTCGTGGCCAGGATCCGCGTCCGCGACCTACCCGCTCATCACGGCAATCGACGGCGCGCTCACGCACCCAATCGGGTTCTACGAACTCGAGTCGTTCCGGCAACATCTGGCAGCCGGGCTGGACCCTCACGACCGTAGCGAAATCTCCCCCATTGCTAAGCAACTTCGGTTCAACCCCACCTCCGTGACCGGGTTGCTCACTCTGGAGGAAGTCCAGTGCAAAGAAGAAGTCACAAACACGCTTATGCGTAGCGAAATGGTGGACCTGGCTGTCACTGCTAAGAACGCGTGGGATGGCCTGGATGAGTCCACGCGGGCCCGCATCCGCACTGATCCCACCGCCCAGGTGGACGTCGATACGCTGGCGCAGATTTTGGGGATTTTGGTGGCTTCCGTGTCCGTGGCCCGCCCTGAACTCGGCTTAGATAAAGAGGCCGAGGTCGTTCGAGAAGGATTCTTATCAGCACTTTCAGAGTCAGAGCCGGACGACTTTCTTGGCCACAACAGCACGGGTGAAGTCCCGGTCATGACCGCGGGTTCTATGGTGGTTCCGCGAGCGCTAGCGAAAGTGCGTTCAACAGTGGCCTCAGGAACAGCTTCTGACCGGTTGCTGGCCTATGTGGGACTTCTTCTCACCACCCCAGGCTGCCCCGTGAGCACCCGGTTTTCTCAGACCACAAGCGACGTGTTCAACCTGGGTGTGACGGCTCGCGCGCACTACCGTTACTGCACTCTCGCCGCGCTCAACGAAGTCGGTGGACTCCCGTCCGAACCTGGTCACCCTGACCGCATCATCGACGAGTTTCACCTCCAAACTTCGACGACCTCGGCGCCGGTCATCAACGGGCTCACCAGCCCGGTAACCAAGTATTCACGCACGGAACGTTGCCGGATCCTCGCGCTGTCTGAGATCCCCCAGAAGTTCATGGAGTTCGTGGCAGACATGCGGGACCTGGCCCCCTTGGATTACGCGAGCACGCAGGCACCCACTTCCGGCGCCCCAGCCTCAGCTCCCCCGGACACCAGCTTCGACATTTTGTTGTGGCAGTCGATTGTGGGCGCGTGGAATCCGCAGGTGAACGTTGAGGAGTTGGTGAATCGGGCGGTTCGGGCCGCCAGACGCCGTTACGAATCGGACGACAGCTTTGTTGAGTCAGTGCGCAACGCCGTTCACAAGGCGCTCACCGTGCCCGAGGTCGCCACAACGGTCGACCACATGGCCGCCACCGTGCGTCACGCGGGACACCGCAACAGCCAGGCGGCACGTGCGTTGCAGCTGTTCTCCCCCGGGATTCCTGAAGTTTTTGACCCGCTGTTCGTCAACCCTCACGAACGTTTGGTCAACAACAACCCCAATGACCAGTTGCTTCGAAAAGGCTTGGCGGTTCGCGCGCGCCACCCGCACATTTTCGCCCAACCATCCTCGCTCACACCACCCAGCAGGGTTGCGGTCACAGGCGAGCGCGCTGAACACGCGTTTGGGCTGGCGCACTTTGGCGACGGTCTGTTCCCCGATGTTGTGGTGGTGGTCGAACGTTTGTCCATCACCTTGCGCGCCACCGGCGGGTGGGGTGACACGCGGTTCCACATTCCCACCTCGGTCGCAGACGATCAGGACCTCGCGGAGTCTGCTCCCACCTTGCAGACCATGGCCTTGCCTGTGATCCGTGAGAACGTTGAGCCCACGTGGCGTGACGCGCTGTCAGGGCGCACATGGACAGGTGTGGATTTCTCCGTCGCCGAGGTGTTTGGCACCAACCCTGTTGCCCTCCTGGAGCGGGTGCGGAGTTAGAGTTCGCGGGCTAGCGCGCAGAGCTGGCGCGGGGGCTACCGGCGCACCCGAGCTAGCGCCCCCGTTTACCGCACGGTGCGCGCGGACTTGGGTGCGAAGGGCGGTTCGACTTCTCCGTCAGTGTCACCATCTTCATCGGTGTCGTCCACTGGGTCGTCGGTTAGATCGTCGACCTCTTCCTCGGCTGGTTCGACCGTTGCAGGATTCGCTGCGTCGTCTGCCGTGTTTGCGGCACCTGACGTGGGTGTTTCAGAAGAAGGCCGAGGTGTCACTGCGTGAGAGCCGCTCGCACGGTTGGGCTCTTTGGTGTTCTCTTGGGTGGGCTCAGCTCGATCTTCCGTCTGATCTTCGCCCTGGGGCGAGCGAGCCTCGTCCACCGGCTCATCAGCGGTCGCTTTTGCGACCTCGGCGTCCTGCACTTCCGCCTCAACGTTGCGCGAGGCAGGAGCGAAAATCCGGTGACCAGCCTTCTTCGCTACCTGCGAAGCTTCGACAAGCCTGTCATTCTCCTGCCGCGCCTTCGCCGCGGCAGCCCGGGCGTGCGCGACCTTTTCCTCTTGTGCTTTGCGGTGTTCGGCTAAGCGTTCTTCGATTGCGGCGCGCGTGGCCTCGGTGGAGGTGCGCGGGTTGAGACGAGCTGGTTCTGCAGTCACTTCAGTGTCAGTGGTCAAAAGTCGCCTGAGTTCGGAAAGTGGCACGATCAGCCACGTGGGCCGGTTCCGCAGCTCGCTCACAACCTCAACGAGCAGGCGGTCGATGAGCATGGCCCGCAGAACGGGGTCCTTGAAGCTGAAGTCTGCGCCACCAACATGCGAGTACCCAGCCAAGAGTGCCTTTTGGGACTCGTGAGACCAGCGAGTTTCCGGCGCACCGTCCATGCGCGCAATCAGATCGTCGTCAACCAGGCCAGTTGCGCCCAGGGTGCTAGGAGTGGCCTTGGGGTCAAGAGCCCCTGTCCGAGCCAACAACGCGTACCCGGCCGCGTAGTCCAGGCTACGCAGGAGCGCCACAAGGTCAAACGTTGGCGGGCGCAGCTCCGATGTTTCAGAAAAGTTCGTCACCGTGTACCCGTGAACGGGTGCTTTCACCACGTGGTTGAGGGTGAGTTCGCCGTGAATGCGTTGCAGGTTGCCCACTGATCGCAAGTCAACAAGTGCTCGCTTGTGAGCCCGCAGCTGCTTCTCCAGAGGTTTGAGCGCAAGCGTGGCGCGGGCAAGCGCCCAGTCCACGCGGTCGGACCATTTTTTGACCCATTCCGCGGTAGGCGCGCCGGTGCCTTCCGCTTTGCCAAGCTCACGGCCCAGGTCCACGTGCAAACTGGCTACCCGGCCACCGAGGTCGTGCGCTTGGCGGGCATACCCCGTGGCCTCCGCAGCGTTCCGGGCCGCCGCTACAGCCTCGCTCCACGCGCTCGTCGCGCTGGCTTCTGAGCGGGTCAGCATGGCCACAGGTGCGGTGTGCGTGTGCAGGTCGGCGCCGTCGAACCACCTCGACGCCATCCATCCCAGAACGGGTGCCACGGCCTGTGATTCGGCGATCGTGAGCATAATGGGTAGTCGCACGGATTCGGGCACATCGCTGATGTCGAGCGTCCTGAAGAAGGTCAGCACGCTGGGGAACGCGTGGTCGTCTATGAGAACCGCGGTTTCACCCTTGCGCGAATTGTCGAACTTCAGCTGTGTGGTGGTGGCGCGGTGCCACAGAACAGACATGTTCGTCAGGTCGTTAAAGTCTCGCCCGCTGTGGCCCACGCGCAGCGCGGTCAGTTGCGAGTGATCAGAGTTTTCAAATTGGCTATCAAAGGCTTCGCTGACACTCACCGGTTCGGTACTCACGGCAGCGTCTGAGCGCATCCCCACGGCCGCCTCGGCCATGGGGTCCTTGCGTTTCGAGCCAGCCTCAGAAGGCGTCCCGAAATCGTCGAAAGCCGCGTCGCGCCCTAGCGCGAAGCTCGCGTCACCAGTGGCCATTGCGGTGGCGGCGAAAAGAACGAAAACGGGGTCGGCAACCGCGTCGTACACGTAGCATGGCCCCAGCATGAAGTCGTCGATTTGCCCAATAAGGTGCGGGCGCAGAGGTTCGTCTTCGCGCGTGCGCAGGGTCAGCGGAACGCTAATGCGGCGGGTGTTGTCACCGCTTCCAATGCCCACAACCGCGATCCAACCTTGGACGGTAAGGGTTTCATCGCCTGGCAGGGGGAAGTCCAGCTCAAAGACTTGAGTGTCGGACATGGGGACGACGTCCGGAGTGCCGGCCAGTTCAAAAGACGTGACTGGAAACCAGGACTGACGAGGCAGCCATTGCGCAAGCAGACCTTCGAGTTCACTGCTCATCGCCATGAGCGAGCCCTCTTCCTTGATAACGAACGATGACGGTCACGTCACCACTTTATCTGCCCTGGCATTCAATTAGACGAACATCCTGAACAGCGGCGAGTCCTGGGAAACGCATTCGATTTCCAGTGGGGAGGCGTCCATGCGTTCCAGCAGGCCGGGGAGGTCTTGCGCGCACCCCAGTGTGATGCCCACGAATGCGGGCCCGATTTCGCGGTCGGAGCGCTTCACGTACTCAAACATGGAGATGTCGTCGTCGGGGCCCAGCACGTTGTCGAGGAAGCGTCGCAGTGCCCCGGGTTCTTGCGGGAAGTTCACAATGAAGTAGTGCTGTAGGCCTTCCCATACAAGGGCACGTTCGAGCACTTCTGAGTAACGCGACAGGTCGTTGTTACCGCCGCTGATGACACACACGACAGTCGACCCGGCTTCGATGGTCACGGGAGCGTTGGAGTCAGCGGGGCCCACGGAGGCGGGAGCGATCGCCCCGGCGGGTTCGGCAATGATCCCGTCAACCTGGTACAGGTCCACCATTTCTTTTGCCACGCGCCCTTCGTCCACGGTGGTGATGGGCAGGCCGAGGTCGCGGACCATTGCGTATGTCAGGTCACCGGCCCGGCGTACGGCGGCCCCGTCGGCAAACGAGTCAACGGTGTCCAGCTGTACGGGCGCCCCGGCGGCGAGCGCTGCTGTCATGCACGCTGCCCCTGCTGGTTCGACGCCAACCACGCGGGTGTTTGGTGTGCGGTGGTGGCAGTATTCGGCCATTCCGGCTAGCAGACCGCCCCCGCCCACAGGGACCACTATGGTGTCCGGGTCAAAGCCCAGTTGGTCGGTGATTTCGGCAGAGATGGTGCCTTGGCCGGCGATCGTGCGCGGGTCGTCGAATGCGGATACGACCAGCGCCCCCGAGGTGGCGGCGTGTTTCTTGGCAAGTTCCGAGGCGTCGTCGTACGTGGACCCGGCGACCGTGATGGTGATCCGGTCGCCTCCAAAGTGGCGGATCCGGTCGATCTTTTGCCGTGGGGTGGTTTTGGGGACGAAGATGCGCCCTTGGACACCAAGTGTGTTGCAGGCACGGGCGAACCCTTGCGCGTGGTTGCCAGCAGACGCACAGACTACGCCGTGTTCCCGCTCTTTCGCGTCGAGTTGCAGGAGGAAGTTGAAAGCGCCTCGGATTTTGTAGGAACGCACCGGCTGCAGGTCTTCGCGTTTGAGGTACACGGTGGCGCCGGTGAGTTCGGAGAGGCGTTCGGAAATGTGCAAAGGCGAGGTGATGACGCAGTCAGCAATTCGTTTGGCTGCGTCTTCGATGTCAGACACGGTTGGTGGTGTTGTTGTCTTCTGTCCCTCTATTAGCACTCCTCCATTGTGCATGAAAAAGGCGCGTTAGCCGTTAACGTCCGCCAATCGTACAGGTAGGGTGGTTCGTATGCGCTCGATTACAGCTCCTCAGCCGGGCGGTCCAGACGCCCTGAAACTTTCCGACTCCCCTGTTCCTTCCGCTCAGCCTGGTGAGGTTGTTGTGAAGGTGGAGGCCGCTGGTGTGAACCGCGCCGATGTCCTCCAGCGCATGGGTTTTTACACTCCTCCTAAGGGCGCCACGGACATTCTGGGGCTCGAAGCCGCCGGGACCGTCCACCAGGTTGGCGACGGGGTTGACGATTGGCAGGTGGGTGACCGGGTTGCTGTGTTGCTCACAGGTGGCGGGTACGCGGAGTACGTGCCGGTCCCAGCCGGACAGGTTTTGCCTGTGCCTGAGGGGATGAGTTTTGTAGAGGCTGCGGCCCTGCCCGAGGTGGTTGCCACCGTGTACTCCAACGTCGTCATGGAGGCGGGGTTGAGTGAGGGCGAGTGGCTTTTGGTTCACGGAGGCGCATCCGGGATTGGCACCATGGCCATCCAGATTGCCAAGCAAATGGGGGCACGCGTTGCGGTGACGGTCGGTAGTGACGACCGTGCGCGCAAATGCGCTGATCTGGGCGCGGATGCGGTGATCAACTACCGTGACGAAGACTTTGTTGAGCGGATCCGTGAGATCACGGGTAGCGGTGAAGGTGCGGACGGTTCTGCGGGTGCGCGCGTTCCGGGTGCGGATGTCATTTTGGACATCATTGGCGCGAAGTACCTGGAGCGAAACATTCAGGCGCTTTCGGCTGATGGGCGTTTGATCATCATTGGGATGCAGGGTGGCACCAAGGCGCAGATTAACCTGGGTGATCTGCTCCCCTTGCGACGGTCAGTCATGGGGACCACGCTTCGCGCGCGTCCCGCTGAGCAAAAAGCGCATATTGTGGCTGAAGTGCGCAAACACGTGTGGCCTGCCGTGGCCAGTGGGAAGATCCGCCCCATTGTTGACCGGGTGTTTGCGCTTGATGACTGCGTGCAGGCGCACGAACATATGGACCAGCCGCACTTTGGAAAGATCGTTTTGGAGGTAAACCCGTGAGCGAGCACCCTGACCAGCAGGATCAGCAGGACATCGAACTACCGGATATCCCCGAAGACGAGGAAAACACGATCCTTCCCGACCTCACGACAGCCGAGGCGGGAGAACAGCCGGGAACACCTCGGGACGAAGAAGGTGAAGCGGCAGCCGAGCCTGCCGAAGCTGAAAACGAGGACACCGCGGACAGCGACAGCGTTGACGGCGAGCCCAGCGACACGAAAGACATCGACGAAGAAGACGCTGACGGCGCTGACAAGAAAGACGCCGAGGGTAAAACAGACGAGCCGGATATTACGAACCCGGGCAAGCTCGTGCGTTTGGGGCACATGCACGCGAAGATCTTGGAGGAGCTCAAATCGGCGGAAACCGACCCGGCCGGGCGCAAGCGTTTGGCGCAGATCCACGAAAACACGATCGAGGCGATGAAGGAAGCGTTGGGCCAGGATCTTGAGGACGAGTTCTTGAGTTTCACTCCTAAGTTGTCGTCCTATTCAACGCCAAGCCACAGTGAATTGCTGTTAGCTCAGGCGGGCCTGGTGGGGTGGATTGAGGGGCTGCTACAGTCCATCCAGACCGCGATCATGGCGCGTCAGGCGATGCACGAAGAATCGCCCGCGCACCCTGAACACCCCGTGAAGCACAATCCCGAAGGCGCGTACGGGCCGGGCAACTACCTGTAAACCGTGGGGCTAGCTAAGTTCTTCCAAGGGTTGCGAAAGAAGGAGCCCCAACCGGACGACCTGTACGGAACGGGCGTCTGGCGGCAACACCGTGACCGGTTTAATCGTGCGGTGGACAGGTTCTTCGTGACCGCGAGCCGGTTGCATGAGGAAACCCAGGCGGGCACTACTCAGGACGCACACGCTCAGGCTGCTGAACAGATTGCCGCGCTCACGCACACGCTCAACCAGGTGGCGCAGCAGGTGGATCACTGTGCGCGCACGCTCCACACGCACGTGCCCGTCAATGAGCAAACGATTCCGGCACAGGTGCGCACACAGGTGGATACCCTCCCGGAGCTTATGTCTCGCGCGGCCACCAAGGTCGCCGAGGCGGCCCAGGCCGCGGCGATGGTCCGCGCCCAGGTGCGGACGACCTCGGGCGGGGTCACTGAAAACAGCGAGACAGACGAAACCAGCCCGGCAGGCCCGGCCGAGGTAGCTGGGGTCAGCGCGGCCCAAAGGTACGTGGACGACGCGGCCAGATTAGTGGACGAATGTCACCGCATTGCGGAGCGGATCGCGTCCTCTGACAGTTCGAAGTAGTCCTGGAGCGCGGTGGCCAGACCGTCTTCTTGAACGGTCCCGGTGATGACCGTTCCCAGGTCTTTGAGCCTCTGGCCGGCCTGTCCCATGACGATGCCGTGGGTGACCCACTCCATCATTTCGTGGTCGTTGGTGCCGTCGCCGGCCCCCACGGTGTGTTGCTGATCGACGCCGAGGTCGTTGGCGACTCGGGCCAATCCGCTGGCTTTGGAAACGCCTTCTGGCGCGATGTCCAACCAGTTGCTCCAGCCCACCGAATAGGTAACTCCGTGCAGACCAATCTTTTCGACTGCATCTGCGAACTCTTCGCGGGACCCGTGTAGTTCACGCAACACGATGCGGGTTGCGCGCAGGGTTTTGAGTTCTGCGAACCGCACGATGTTGAGGTCGTCGCCGGCGGCCAGGTCGCCCACGGGGAAATCCGCTGAAGCCCAGCGCTCCAGGTTCTCGTCTTCCACCAGACACAACGCGGTGGGCAGGGCGTGGTTCATGCGGGTCAGGGCCGGTCCCGGGTTGAACGTTTCCACGTGCACCAATTCATACCCCGTTGCAGTGTTGGGGTTGAGAGCGGCGATGACGGCGCCGTTGGACACCACCACGAACCCCTCTGTGAGGCCCAGGCGGTTGGCCACGTCGAGCGCACCCGAAAGGGAACGTCCTGTGGCGATCACAATGTGGTGACCCTGTTCCCGGCACGCACGGATCGCACCGCGGACACGGTCCGAAAGTTTGTCGTCATAGTCGACAATCGTGCCGTCGATATCGAGCGCGATCAGGTGTGGGGTCACGGAACCTCCTGGGGTGTGGGGGAACTAGAAAACTTCGCCGTCGGGGCCGTATGCCTTCATGCCACCCAGGTATGGCTGCAGGGCGGCCGGGATTGCGACAGAGCCGTCTGCTTGTTGGTGGTTTTCCAGGATGGGTACCAGCCAGCGCGTGTTGGCCATGGTTCCGTTGAGCGTTGCCACAGGAACGGTCTGTCCGTCCGAGGTGCGCTCACGGATCTTAAGACGACGGGCCTGGAAGGAGGTGCAGTTCGAGGTCGAAGTCAGTTCACGGTACGTGTTCTGGGTGGGGACCCAGGCTTCGCAGTCGTACTTGCGGGCAGCGGAGTCACCCAGGTCACCGGCAGCGATGTCGATGACGCGGTAGGGCAGTTCGCACGCCTGCAGCATCTGCTCCTGGAGTGACAGCATGCGGAGGTGTTCGTCTTCTGCGTCGTCTTGGTGGACGTAGGAGAACATTTCGACTTTTTGGAACTGGTGCACGCGAATAATGCCACGGGTGTCCTTGCCGTAGGAGCCGGCTTCGCGGCGGTAGCAAGACGAAATGCCGCCAAAGCGGATGGGCCCGTCTGACAGGTCGATGATTTCGTCCATGAAGTACCCGGCGAGTGGAACCTCGGAGGTTCCGACCAGGAACAGGTCGTCTGCTTCCAAGCGATACACTTCGTCAGCGTGCTCGCCCAGGAACCCGGTGCCACCCATGACTTCTGGTTTCACCAGGGTGGGCACAACCATGGGGGTGAAACCTGCGCTGATGGCGGTGTCCATGGCGAGGTTGAGGAGCGCCATTTCCAAGCGTGCGCCAAAACCGGTGAGGAAGTGGAAGCGTGAACCGGAAACTTTGGCACCGCGAGTGGTGTCGATGGCGTTGAGGCGTTCACCAATTTCCAAGTGATCAACTGGTTCAAAACCGTCAGTGGAGAAGTCACGGACTGTGCCCTCCCGGCGCAGCTCCACCGAATCTTCTTCGCCACCGGACGGCACACCGTCGATGATGAGGTTGGGAAGCTTCATGAGGATCCGTTCAAAGTTCTGCTGAGCCTCGTCGTTGTCTGCCTGCAAAGCCTTTACACGGTCAGACATCTCTTTGGCTTCAGCGACGAGCTTAGCTTTTGCGTCCTTGTCTTTTTCAGACGCAACTTTCTTGCCGAACGCTTTTTGCTGAGCGCGGATCTCTTCAAATTCCGCAATTGCGGATCGGCGGGCTGAGTCAGCCGCCACAATCTGGTCGACGAGTTCGACGCTGGCCCCACGCGCACGCTGTGAAGCCTTGAAAATTTCCGGGTTCTCTCTGAGCTGCACTAGATCGATCACGTCTTTAGCCTACCTGTTCAGCAGATTCGTCTGGCGCCCACATCACAAAAACTGGTGTAAGTACTCAGACAAGTCTGGTGTACTTAGGTTTATGAACCTCACCGGATGGATCGTTCTGGCTGTCGCAGTTGTCGTTGCGCTCGTCTTGGGCTACCTCGTAGGCGCCGCGCGAACCAGAAGCACCCTCAACCAACTCCAGGGGCCGGAGCAGGCTGCGCTGGAAACCACCTCGGCGGCGGGATCCTCCGAAACAACAGCCCAGCCGCAGCGCCGGGCAGCTATCATTTACAACCCCACAAAGAGCGAGATGGACACGCTGAAGTCCGTGGCTGCGACCGTGTTCCGCAACGAAGGGTGGGACGAACCACTCTTCATTGAGACCACAAAGGACGACCCCGGAACGTCCATGGCTCATGAGGCGCGTGAAAAGGGCGCCGAGGTGGTAATCGCGGCTGGTGGTGACGGCACCGTGCGCGCGGTAGCGCAGGCGCTGGCCGGTACCGACGTACCTATGGGCATCATTCCGATGGGGACGGGAAATCTGTTGGCGAGGAATCTGGCAGTACCGCTCAACCGGTTCGAATGGGCGATTCGGGTTGCACTGTGGGGACAGGACCGGGTGATTGATGCGGCCCATTTGCGCACGTCGCCGGACGGTGAGGACACGCTGTTTACCGTGATGGCGGGGATCGGGTACGACGCCACCGTGATGTCGAATACGACCGAAAACGCCAAGGCAAGGATTGGATGGCTAGCGTACGTCAGGCAGGGGTGGCGCCAACTGTTGGGGAAGCCCACTGAGGTGCGCATCCAGTTTGACGACGGACAAGAAGAGACGCGGAAGATTCGGTCGATTCTTGGCGGGAACTGCGGAAAAGTGCAAGGCGGGATTGAGCTGATTCCCGGTGCTGTGATCGATGACGGGTACCTGGATGTGTTGACGGTGACGCCCCGCAATGTTGCGGAGTGGGCCAGCGTGGTCACGTCGATTGCTGGGCGCTCACGGAAGGGCATGCACGCGGATGTGACAAAGTGCCGTTCGGTGACTGTGCGTGCGGAGAAGAAACTGGATGTGCAGGTCGACGGTGATGTTTTGGGTGAGACTGACTTCCTTGAGCTGTCGGTCCAGCCGAACGCGCTAACAGTTCGTACACCCAGCCCTGAGCAGGAACGACGCATTAGATTGGACGCGCTTTCGTTGGGAATCGGTAGGTAGCTTTCTGGCTTTGAGTCGATTGTGTTGGGCGCAGATTTTTCGAATGCCCAGCGCTTCAGGTTTTTAACGTTAACTTTCTGCATCGGCCGAGATTGAGAGTTTACATAGCCTCCCTATATAGGGTCGCTATGCATATTGTCGGACCGCCTTTTAAACACGACGGGAAAACACTGGACAGCCTCGCTTATGAGCTCGTGGCGAACAGTTCAAGTTTTCGACGTGCATACGCACGCGGCCTAGATGGGCGGCGTTCCCTCATTGCAATTCGGGTCCTTGCCAATCTTCAATCCGGAGGGCCGCTTCGCATAGGCGAACTCGCCACGCGTGAAGCGGTCACCCAGCCCACAATGACCGGGATTGTCAACCGCCTCGTAGCCGATAACCTCGTGGAACGTCGTGCCGACGCCCACGATGCTCGCGCAAGCGCGGTCACGCTGACAGATACCGGTCGGCAGGAACTCGAGCAGGCTCGCACCGCAGCAGCTCAATCCGTACGCCCTGCGCTCGAGACCCTCAGCCCCGACGACCTCGAAATCCTTCAACGCGCAGCGAACCTCCTCGGCAGACTCGGCGACACCCTCACCGAATAACGCAATCCACCTACTTCGATTGGAGACCATATCCGCATGTTCCCCACACCCCCTAACTCCAACAAGCCAAACAGCACTGAACTCAGCGACACTGAAGCTCAGAAAAAAGGAAACCGGCCCTCAATCTTCCATCAGCCGAGCGCGGTGTGGGCAATTTCTTTCGCCTGCATGGTGTCGTTCATGGGGATTGGTCTCGTTGACCCGATTCTTCCCGCGATCAGCCGCGAACTGAATTCGACTCCTTCCCAAACGATGCTCCTGTTTACGAGCTACCTTCTGGTCACTTCCGCTGCAATGTTCTTCGCTGGTTTCATTTCAAGTCGGCTCGGCGTAAAACGCACGCTCACCGTAGGATTGGCTCTCATCGTGCTTTCCGCGACACTCGCTGGTACCGCAGGGAGCGTTGACGCGATTATCGGTTTCCGAGCCGGTTGGGGGCTAGGCAACGCACTCTTTATTTCGACGGCGCTCGCGGCAATCGTTGGCGCAGCTTCAGGAGGATCAGGCCAGGCCATCATTCTCTATGAGGCAGCGCTCGGAGTTGACTTAGCAGTCGGCCCACTTGTCGGAGGAGCCCTTGGTTCAATCTCGTGGAGAATGCCGTTCTTTGGCACAGCGGCGCTTATGACGATTGGGCTTGCTGCGATTATCGCCCTTTTACCAAAACCCACCAACACGGCGACAAAAGCTTCTCTTTGGGTGGGGTCTTGCACTTGCTTTCACCTCGGTGCTCGCGGCGCCGCGCTTGACCCGCAGGTTCGGGCTCCTCCTGGTACTTTCGATCAACTTTGCCATGTTTGCCGCGTGCCTCATCACTATGGCAATTGGAGCCCACAGCTTGCCGACACTTGTTGGCACAGTCGTCGTGGCCGGATTGTTTCTCGGCGTTCTCAACACTGCACTCACTGAGGCGGTCATGGAGGCCACAGACCTTCCACGCAGTATCACAAGCTCAGCGTACTCCGGCATACGGTTCTTAGGTGGAGCAGTCGCGCCTCTCGTTACTGGCCCACTCGCAGAAATAGCAGGTGCGGGAGCACCCTACTGCCTAGCAACAGCCGCTGTGCTTGGGTCAATGGTTATTCTCGTCAGCGGACGCGGACTTCTTGCAGACATCGACCGCCCGCACGTCACCTCGCAAGAAGAGGCTTCGGCTATTACGGCGGGCGACGAGGTTTAGCACGCGAACAGGCTCAACTGTGACCAAAATGACCACAAGTTGCGTGGATCTCGTGAGTGGTTGATTCTAAGTGTGAGGAGTCACTTTTGCCCCCTCGAATCTACTACTCACTGAACCTAAGGACTCGCATGAAGAAGCTCGTTCTTGCACCGGCCGTTGCTTTGGTCGCTGGTGCTATCGCATTTTCCGGCACCCCTGCATTCGCCGCCCCCACTGCCGAATGCTCCAACAACACGTTGAACGCTAAGCAGGGCGCACAGTGCACCATCACGCTTGACGCTGACAAGGTTCAAGCTCAGAAGGTTTCGATCAGCGTTTCGAACCTGCCTGCGGGCGCCAAGATCAAGACGGTGGACGCTCCTAACAGCGCTGACCCAAGCCTCAAGCTGGTCACTCGCGTTGACGAACTTGCTGAAACACCGACGTTCGAGGTTTACGGCGTGGACGGCATCACGGGCGGTGGCGACGGCGTTAAGAACCCTAACGGGGACTACACCGTCACTGTCACCCTCGAAGACGGCACCAAGGTCAACGCCGGTGTTATTCGCTACATCGACAAGGACAAGGAAGCTGCCGGTGACCCTGAGCTGTCAGCTCAGTTCGACAAGTACCACGTGGGCGCCTTCCGCGCAGCCGGAATGGTGGTGTCGTACAAAAACCTCGAGAGTAGCAAGGAATTCACTTGGGTTCTCAAGCACGAGGAATCCGGTAAGACTTCGACTGGAACCTTCAACTCAAACAGTGTTTCAAAGAATGGTGGCACCTTCTATGCCAAGGTAGAAGGCGCTGACAAGATGTCCGACTCTGAACTCAAAGGTAAGTACACCCTTACGTTGAAGGATGAGTCGGGTAAGACGCTTGACGCATCGATTTCATTTGCTGTAGTCGACGACCGTGAAGATGTTGGTACACCACAGCCGAACAACCCTAAGCCTGGTGAAGGTGACAAGCCTAAGGAAGAGGCAGCTAAGTACGGTCTGAAGGTTTCGCCTAAGGAGCTCAAGCCTGCTGACTTTGTGAACAAGGACAAGGGTGTTCAGCTTGTTGTGACTGGGCTGAAGCCAAATGAGAAGTTCACCTACTCGGTGTCCAAACAGGGTGGCAGCGGAAAGGTCGAGGACCTTTTCAAGGAAGTACAGGCTAACAAGGACGGTGTCTGGTCACACACTGTCTACGGCATTGACGGTGGCAACGGACTCAAGGGCTTCTTGGGAACCTACAAGGTCACCGTAAAGAGCGAAGAAGGCGAACTCACCGACACCTTCAAGGTCACCAACACCCCTGGCAAGAAGGACGAAGCTAAGCCAGGCGACAAGGGTGACGGTAAAGACAAGGGTGGCGACAAGAACGAGGGCAACGACAAGTCCTCAAACACCCTGCCACGCACCGGTACGGAACTCTCCGGCCTCATCGCCGGTGGAGCACTCCTCACCGTCGGCGCAGCAACCGTGCTAATCACCCGCCGTCGCGCCAAGTAAAACCAAATAAAACAACGCAACAACTAAATACGGCACGCGAAAGGGCCGGGGCACGCAAAACAGCCTCGGCCCTTTTGTGTACTTACAACCACCCCTCTGCCCACATTCCTAGAAGCCCCCACCCACAATGTGACAGTTCATGAAAATGTCACACACAGGGCGTATCGTCGTCTGTGTCCGCAGGAACACCCGCACTCAACGATTGGAACGCCATGGCCGAGCCAGCCAAAAGCTCACTTCGTAAAAAGGCTGAACAGCGCTCACAAGCCTCAGCTGAGGTCAAACGCGAAAAAGAAGCAGTCGCCCGCGCAAGCGCCGAAGAGTCCAACAAACACCCCGACGGCTTCCTCGCCCACCTCAACCTCAAACCCATCTGGTTCGCAGCCGCGTTCATCGCGCTCTTCGGAATCCTGCTCCTCCCCACCGGCGAAGGCCTCACTCTCGCGGGCAAACAAGCACTGGCCATCCTGGCATTCGCCATCATCATGTGGGTCACCGAAGCCGTCAGCTACACGGTGTCCTCCATCTTGATCGTCGGCATCATCACGATTGCGCTGTCATTCGCCCCGCCCCTCACCGGCGAAACTTCAGAAGCCATGGGCACCACCGAATCGATTAAGCTCGCCCTCAGCGGATTCGCCAGCTCAGCCGTAGCCCTCGTCGCAGCTGCCCTCGCCCTCGCAGCCGCCATGCAAGCCACTGGCCTTCACAAACGCCTCGCCCTCATCGTCCTCAAGTTCGCAGGCGAAAAAACCAGCAACGTCGTCATCGGCGCCATCGCCATTTCCACCATCCTGGCGTTCTTCGTCCCATCCGCCACTGCACGCGCCGGTGCCGTCGTTCCCATCCTCCTGGGCATGGTCGCCGCCTTTGGGCTGGCAACCAACTCCCGCCTCGGCGCCCTCCTCATCATCACCGCGGCACAAGCCGTCTCCGTATGGAACGTGGGTATCAAAACCGCAGCCGCTCAAAACATCGTCGCCACCAACTTCATCGAATCCTCCATGCAACAGCAGGTGTCCTGGGGTCAGTGGTTCATGTGGGCTGCCCCCTGGTCCGTCATGATGAGTGTCGCCCTGTTCTTCATCATGCGGTGGGCCATCAAACCTGAAGTCGACCACATCGAAGGTGGCCGCGCCGTCATCGAACGCGACCTGAAAGAACTCGGCCCCATCACCGGAAAAGAAATCCGCCTCATCATCGTGGCAGTCGCACTGCTCTTCCTGTGGGCCACCGAAAAGTCCCTCCACCCATTCGACTCCGCCACGGTCACCATCGTGGCCATCGGCTTCCTGCTGCTACCCAAAGTTGGCGTGTTCTCGTGGAAGACTGCGGAAAAACTCATCAACTGGGGAACCCTCATCGTGTTCGCCGTGGGTATCTCGCTGGGCAGCCTCCTCCTGAAAACCGGGGCCGCCGAATGGCTGTCAGAAAAAACCTTCGGCGCACTGGGCATCACAAACATGCCCATGCTCGCCATGATCGCGATCGTCGGCCTGTTCACCATCCTGATCCACCTGGGCTTCGCATCAGCGACCTCGCTCAGCTCCGCCCTCATCCCCGTATTCATCGCCCTGGCACAGTCCGTACCAGGTGCGGCAAACGGCGGAATCGGCTTCGTCATCATCCAGCAGTTCCTCATCTGTTTCGGCTTCCTGCTCCCCATCTCCGCGCCACAAAACATGCTCGCGTACGGAACCGGCGCCTTCACAGCCAAGCAGTTCCTTAAAACAGGAATCCCCATCACCATCGTCGGCTACCTGCTGGTTCTGCTGCTGTCAGCGACCTACTGGAAGTGGATCGGCCTGGTGTGACTCCACCTCAACCCCACTAAGCTAAAACCATGCCACTACAAAAAGACCTCGACTTCCGCACCCTGGCCGAAGCCTTCTACCTTCAAACCCTCGACCAGCTCTCCAGGGCCAACCTGGACGAACCGTCGCTGCTACCTGACTGGTCGCGCAAACACGTGGCAGTGCACATGATGCACAACGCAGAAGGGTTCATGCGTCTCCTCCACTGGGCCCGCACCGGCGAGGAAACCCACATGTACCCTTCCCGTGAGGCCCGCGACAAAGCCATCGAAGATGACGTCGCACTTCTAGAAAACGGGGACGTCATCACCATGTCGCACGAAGTCGCAGAAGAACTTGCCAACGACCTCGGCACCATTCCCGCTGACCGCTGGGAAACCCAGGTCATCAGCGGACGCGGCGCCACTATCCCCGCCTCTGACATTCCGTGGCTGCGCGCCCGTGAGTGCTTCATCCACGCGCTTGACCTCAACATCGGGATGACTGCGCTGGACTTCCCCGCCGAGGTGACAGACCGGCTCCTGACCGACGTCACCTCGATCTGGGAGCAGCGGGGCGAGCCCGTGAACTATCTGCTTCACTTCACCGACACTGGCGAAGACCTGCACATTTGCACCAGCGACACCGCGGACCAAGTCCAGGTCACCGGCCACAAAGCTGAGGTCCTCCAACACCTGCTGGGCCGTGGCTGGCCGGTGTCCGGGCGGGACGACAACACAAAAGGAGGCGCGGGTGACTCGACTCCTCGAGATCTCCCCGCGCCCCCTCAGTGGCTGTAAGGTTTTAAGGCTTTAATACCGCCTGTGTACCAGGGTGGGACGGCCTGTACGTGCTGGCGGGAGCAGGGCTCCCGCAATCCGCGTCCGAGGTCGTTCCCCCTTGAGAATGGACACCACATCTCCCGCTGACCCGGCTGCGAAAACCCGGTCAACAGCGGCAACGCGTTGGCGTGTGGCTTCCATTTTCTCTTCCATGGCCCGGAGCTGGCGGCGGGCTTCGTCGACTTCCTCTTTCAGTTCGAGGATGCGCTTAATACCCGCCAGGTTAATCCCTTCCTCCTGGCTCAGACTCTGGATGAGCCGCAGTTTGGCAACGTCGTCAGCGGAGTAGCGACGACCTCGGCCGGCAGTCCTTTCAGGGGTCACCAGGCCAAGCCGGTCATATTGGCGCAGCGTCTGTGGGTGCATCCCGGCAAGATCCGCTGCCACCGATATGACATACACTGCTGCGCTTGAACTAATCACGACGCATCAGCTCCGGCTCGCTTTGGCTGCGAGACCCTCACGTGGGTCCTCGCCTTCAGTGGCTTTAGCAAAGGCCTCGACTGCTGCTTTCGCGTCCGCATTCAGGTTGCGTGGCACCGCGATCTCAATGGTGACCAGCAAATCACCTGTCTGCTTACCGTTGATCCCCTTGCCACGGACACGCAGAACCCGCCCAGACGGCGTCCCGGCAGGCACGCGCATGCGCACATAACCGCCACCCAGGGTTGGAACGTCGACCGTCGCACCCAGGGCCGCTTCCGCGAACGTCACCGGCAAGTTCATCCGCAGGTTGTTCCCGTCGCGGGTGAACACGGGGTGCTTGTCAACGTGAACCGTGAGGATCACGTCGCCGTTAGGGCCCCCGTTGCTTCCCGGTT
Organism: Brevibacterium mcbrellneri ATCC 49030; assembly: GCF_000178455.1. Taxonomy (GTDB): domain Bacteria; phylum Actinomycetota; class Actinomycetes; order Actinomycetales; family Brevibacteriaceae; genus Brevibacterium; species Brevibacterium mcbrellneri. The sequence continues at coordinate 19,097 of NZ_ADNU01000077.1, forward strand.
TACCTTTGCCTGCCAAACGAACTTTCTGCCCGTCGCTTACCCCCACCGGGGTGCGCACCGTGAGCGGTTTGCCACCTGGCATCGTCAGTTTCACCGTGGCACCCTCGGCTGCTTCTTTAAACGACAAACGCGTTGAAGCTTTGAAGTCACCACCCTTCTGCGGGCCAAATCCTCCACCGGAGAATCCACCTGGCGAGTACCCACCACCGGAGAATCCTCCCGGCGAGTATCCGCCAAAGTTCCCGAAGATGTCGCCCAAGTCCGGCCCACCTGGCCCACCAGTGCCACGGGTGGTGTAACCGCCACCGGTGTTAAACAGTCCGGAGAAAATATCTTCGAAGCCCTGGCCGGAGCCACCGGATCCGGCGCTGAAACGTGCACCGGACCCCATGGCCCGAACCTGGTCGTACTGCTTGCGAGTTTCCGGGTCCGACAGCACCTGGTTAGCGGCACTGACGTCCTTGAACTTCTCTTCCGCAACTTTGTCGCCCGGGTTTGCATCCGGGTGATACTTGCGGGCCAGTTTGCGGTAGGCCTTCTTTATGTCCGAGGCGGAGGCGTCCTTAGAGACCCCCAGGGTTGCGTAGTAATCCTTTTCAAACCATTCATTCTGAGGTCCCGAGTTCATCTGGCACCTCCTTCCTTCTTACATATGCACATTCGTGGTGAGTACCCAGCGATGTCGACACACCCGTCTTACTCTGCGGGTACGTGCACTCCCACGCGTGCGGCCTTGAGGATTCGTTCGCCCATCCGGTATCCCGGTTGCATGACCAGGAACACTGTGGGTTCTTCGACTTCCTCACTTGGTTGTTGCATGAGCGCTTCGTGAACGTTCGGGTCGAACACTTCACCGACTTCGCCGTACTGCTCAATGCCCAGCTTGTTCAGAGCCTCGAACAGCCTGTCGACGTGCTTTGCGAACGGCCCTTCGACGTCGCCTGCTTCACGTGCCAGGCGCACTTCGTCCAGGATCGGCATGAGCGCTTCGGTCACCTTGACCATTCCGTTTTCGTGGGCGCGTTCACGCTCACGTTCGGAACGGCGGCGGTAAGCCGCGTATTCGGCGTTCAGCCGTTGCAGATCTTCGAGGTGCTGCGCAGCGTCCGCTGATACTTCTCCAGCCTCACTGTCGCCCAACGCCGAGGCGTCCTCGGGGATTTCCACCCCGAGGTCGCTCGCGTCTGCCGCAGGTTCCCCAGTTGCGGACTGCCCAGCTTCAGTGGGCTCAGCACCGGCTTCAGCAGCTGCTGTTTCCCCGGCGTCCTGCTCCCCCGCTGCCGGTTGCTGCGCGTCCTTTGGAGCGCGCACTTCACCGGTTTCGGGGTCCACACGGCGTTTGTCGGTAAACGAGAAGCCCTGTTCAGCAGGCTCCCCAGCGCTGTCGAACGGTTTCTCGGTGGACATTACTTGTTCTCCTCGTCCTCATCGATGACTTCAGCGTCTACCACGTCGTCGTCTGCAGAGTCAGCCGATCCAGCAGCAGCGTCGGCACCTGCAGCTCCGTCAGCAGACTGCTGTGCGTAGAGAGCTTCACCCAGCTTGGTCTGCGAAGTCTGGAGCTTCTCCAGAGCCTTCTCAACAGCTGCGTCGTCGTCACCCTTAAGCGCTTCCTTCAGTTCGTCAACGTCGGCCTGAACTTCCTTCTTCACGTCTTCAGGAAGCTTGTCGTCGTTGTCCTTGATGAGCTTGTCGGTCTGGTAAGCCATGTTTTCAGCAACGTTGCGCTTGTCTGCTGCTTCACGACGCTTCTTGTCTTCTTCAGCGTGCTCTTCAGCTTCGCGCACCATGCGTTCGATGTCTTCTTCAGGAATAGCCGAACCACCCGTGATGGTCATGGACTGTTCCTTACCAGTGCCCTTGTCCTTTGCGGACACGTGGACAATACCGTTGGCGTCGATGTCGAACGACACCTCAATCTGTGGCATACCACGTGGTGCAGGTGCAATTCCGGTCAGCTCAAAGGTTCCCAGTGGCTTGTTGTCGCGCGTGAACTCACGTTCACCCTGGAACACCTGGATCGAAACCGAAGGCTGGTTGTCTTCGGCCGTGGTGAAGGTTTCCGACTTCTTGGTTGGGATCGGGGTGTTGCGTTCGATGAGCTTGGTCATCACTCCACCCTTGGTTTCCAGACCCAGGGACAGTGGGGTGACGTCAATGAGCAGAACGTCCTTACGTTCACCCTTGAGCACACCAGCCTGAACTGCTGCACCAATCGCTACGACCTCGTCTGGGTTCACACCCTTGTTAGGTTCGCGACCACCAGTGAGTTCCTTAACAACTTCAGCAACAGCTGGCATACGGGTCGAACCACCAACCAGAACAACGTGGTCAATGTCCTTCACATCTACACCAGCGTCACGGATGACTGCCTGGAAAGGAGTCTTGGTGCGCTCGAGCAGGTCGTGGGTCAGCTCTTCGAACTTTGCACGGCTGAGGCTTTCGTCCAAGTGGATTGGGCCGTTTTCGCTCATGGACAGGTATTGCAGGCTGATGTTGGTGCTGGTTGCGCTGGACAGTTCCTTCTTAGCCTGTTCAGCTGCTTCCTTCAGGCGCTGCATGGCTGAAGAGTCCTTGGTTGGGTCTACGCCGTAACCGTTCTTGACCTTTTCAACCAGCCAGTCAACGATCGCCTGGTCCCAGTCGTCACCACCCAGTTTGTTGTCTCCCGAGGTGGCGCGCACCTGAATCGTGGAGAAGTCGTCATCGTCCTTACCGACTTCCAGCAGCGACACGTCGAAAGTACCGCCACCGAGGTCGAACACCAGGATGAGTTCGTCTTCCTTACCGCGTTCCAGACCGTATGCCAGTGCTGCAGCGGTTGGTTCGTTGATGATGCGCAGAACGTTCAGACCAGCAATCTGACCTGCGTCCTTGGTTGCCTGACGCTGCGAGTCGTTGAAGTATGCGGGAACAGTAATCACTGCGTCGGTGACTTCTTCCTGCAGGTACTCTTCAGCGTCGTGCTTGAGCTTCTGCAGAATACGTGCCGAAATTTCTGGGGCAGTGAGCTTCTTGCCGTCCAGTTCGGTGGTCCAGTCGGTTCCCATGTGGCGCTTAACAGAAGCAACCGTGTTCTTCACGTTCATGACTGCCTGGCGCTTAGCGATTTCACCAACCAGCGAGTCACCGTTCTTGTTGACAGCTACAACCGATGGGGTGGTGCGTCCACCTTCAGCGTTAGCAATTACTTTGGGCTCTCCACCTTCCAGGACAGCCACTACCGAGTTAGTTGTACCGAGGTCGATACCAACTGCGCGTGCCATAAAATCATTCCTCCTCAGAGTTGAGTGCTTCTGACTCAAGCCTTAGACCTTCGACCTGACATGTCAAACCACATATCAGGAAACTTGCGTTCACTAGACTCAACTTTGAACGCGCAGCTTTTATTCCGCGGTCCAAAAATTTTTTTGCGCACGTGACTAGCATGGGACTCAAAGACCCCGGCAGAGTAGAGAACTCACATGAAACCAACCACAGCAATCAGTCTGGGATTGTTCGCTGCTTGGGCTGTCCACGACGCAGAAGAACTGGTGACGATGGCACCTACGTCCCGCCGAGTCTTTCGCCAGCTGCCCGATTTTCTCCCCATTCCACAATCTCTTCGTGAGCGTGGGCTATCTCAGAAACATGTGAACGTGTCACTTGGTCTTATGGCCGTGCCCGTAGCACTATCGGCCGTTGCAGGGGTCAAGACGAACGGCAAGTCCCCCTGGTTCCGAGGCGGACTACTCGCTTTCGGAGTACACGGATTTACCCACTTGCTCAGTAGTGTCGCCACACGCAGTTACACCACTGGCGTTGCGACCGCACCGGTGGTCGTCTTGCCCTACTGGTTCATCGCTCGACGTGTTCTCCAACAGCATGGAGTCGAGGGTTCCACACGGGGCGTTATCGCCACCGCGCTTGCCGCTATTCCCCTCACCGCAGGCGTCCACGTGATCTCCGCCGCGTTACTCCGAGAAGATTCACTCGGCCCCGCACGTGAACTCGACAATCGTTTCGCACCGCGTCGCCCCAAGCAGTGCTGACACGTAGCACTGACACACCCCAAAACACAAAACAAGCGGCCCCGCGCAACAC
>NZ_ADNU01000076.1 GCF_000178455.1 Brevibacterium mcbrellneri ATCC 49030
GCTCCTTAGAAAGGAGGTGATCCAGCCGCACCTTCCGGTACGGCTACCTTGTTACGACTTAGTCCCAATCACCAGTCCCACCTTCGACGGCTCCCCCCAAAAGGTTAGGCCACCGGCTTCGGGTGTTACCGACTTTCGTGACTTGACGGGCGGTGTGTACAAGGCCCGGGAACGTATTCACCGCAGCATTGCTGATCTGCGATTACTAGCGACTCCGACTTCACGTAGTCGAGTTGCAGACTACGATCCGAACTGAGACCGGCTTTAAGAGATTCGCTCCACCTCACGGTATCGCCACCCTCTGTACCGGCCATTGTAGCATGCGTGAAGCCCAAGACATAAAGGGCATGATGATTTGACGTCATCCCCACCTTCCTCCGAGTTGACCCCGGCAGTCTCCCATGAGTTCCCACCATCACGTGCTGGCAACATAGAACGAGGGTTGCGCTCGTTGCGGGACTTAACCCAACATCTCACGACACGAGCTGACGACAACCATGCACCACCTGTACACCAGTCAAAAAGAAAACCACATCTCTGCAGCGATCCAGTGCATGTCAAGCCTTGGTAAGGTTCTTCGCGTTGCATCGAATTAATCCGCATGCTCCGCCGCTTGTGCGGGCCCCCGTCAATTCCTTTGAGTTTTAGCCTTGCGGCCGTACTCCCCAGGCGGGGCACTTAATGCGTTAGCTACGGCGCAGAATCCGTGGAATGGACCCCACACCTAGTGCCCAACGTTTACGGCATGGACTACCAGGGTATCTAATCCTGTTCGCTCCCCATGCTTTCGCTCCTCAGCGTCAGTAACAGCCCAGAGTCCCGCCTTCGCCACCGGTGTTCCTCCTGATATCTGCGCATTTCACCGCTACACCAGGAATTCCAGACTCCCCTACTGCACTCTAGTCCGCCCGTACCCACTGCACGCGCACCGTTAAGCGGCACGTTTCCACAGCAGACGCGACAAACCACCTACGAGCTCTTTACGCCCAATAATTCCGGACAACGCTAGTACCCTACGTATTACCGCGGCTGCTGGCACGTAGTTAGCCGGTACTTCTTCTGCAGGTACCGTCACTTACGCTTCTTCCCTACTGAAAGAGGTTTACAACCCGAAGGCCGTCATCCCCCACGCGGCGTCGCTGCATCAGGGTTTCCCCCATTGTGCAATATTCCCCACTGCTGCCTCCCGTAGGAGTCTGGGCCGTGTCTCAGTCCCAGTGTGGCCGGTCGCCCTCTCAGGCCGGCTACCCGTCGTCGTCTTGGTAGGCCATCACCCCACCAACAAACTGATAGGCCGCGAGCCCATCCCTTACCAAAAAATCTTTCCTACACAACCATACGATCACGCAGAATATCCGGTATTAGACCCAGTTTCCCAAGCTTATCCCGAAGTAAAGGGCAGGTTACTCACGTGTTACTCACCCGTTCGCCACTCATCCACCCAGTGAAAACACCAAGCTTCAGCGTTCGACTTGCATGTGTTAAGCACGCCGCCAGCGTTCGTCCTGAGCCAGGATCAAACTCTCCACAAAAAAAGAAAGAAAAACCCCAGCACCCAAAAAGAAAAGACAAGAAAAATAATCAAGCCAAAATCAATTTGAGAACCAGAAAAAATAAAACAAAACTGGCATCACAAAAACAAACAAACACGCTATTGAGTTGAAAAAGAACA
>NZ_ADNU01000075.1 GCF_000178455.1 Brevibacterium mcbrellneri ATCC 49030
CACTTCTGGCGCTGGGTGGCCAGCAACGTGGTGCGCAAACCTGCCGCGAGCCTGCTCGCGGGACTAGCTCTGCTGGGTGTCATGGCGACCGGGTTGCTGGGCACCTCGGTGGGCCTGGATCAGATTGAGAAGTTCCGGGTGAAGTCCGAATCGGCCACCGGGTTCGAGGTCCTTTCCCAGCACTACGCACCGGGCGAAGCCCAGCCCATTTGGGTGGTCGCCAACACCGACAAGGCCCAAGACGTCGTCGACAAAACGGAGAACGTTGAAGGCATTGTGCGCGCCCACCCAGTTGCCGAAACTGACGACGGCACGCTCACCAAAATCATGGTGACCAGCGAATATGCGCCAAGTACCGCGGAAAGTTTGGCGCAGATCCGGGACTTGCGTGAGGCTGTCCACGGGGTTTCGGACGCCGAGGCGGTCGTCGGTGGCGCTGTCGCTGAGGACTTAGATGCGCGCGACGGAAATAAGCAAGACCTGTTCCTGATCGCCCCGCTGATTCTGGGCGTGTGCTTCGTGGTGTTGCTGGTGTTGCTGCGTTCAATCGTGGCGCCGGTGCTGCTGTTGCTGGTCAACCTCACAAGTACGGTTGCCGCGATTGGTGCTGGCGCGTGGCTCAGCCGAGTTTTCCTGGACCAACAAGCCCTTGATCTGCAGGTGCCATTGCTTGCGTTCCTGTTCCTCGTTGCGCTAGGGATCGACTACACCATCTTCCTTGTCCACCGAGCTCGAACTGAAGCGAAGGTCCACGGCACACGCAACGGCATGGTCGAAGCAATCACCCACACCGGTGGCGTGATCACCAGCGCGGGTGTGGTGCTGGCAGCGGTTTTCGCGGCATTGGGAATCCTGCCGCTCGTCACCCTGGGCCAGTTGGGTCTGATCGTGGGGGTGGGCGTTATCGTCGACACCCTGGTGGTGCGCGCGGTGATCGTACCGTCGATCTTCACCCTCATGGACGACAAGATCTGGTGGCCAAGCAAGGCGCCCAACGCCGGCTCGCGCTAACCCGCACCCCAACCCCACCCACACATCCCCCAACACAACCGCGCAAAGAGCCCAGTGCCCCCGAGGCGGAACATCCACCTCGGGGGCACTTCCAACTTACGGGGCACTCACATAAGGGAGGCGCTTAACGCTGGGCCACCTCGGCGAAGGCCCGGCGAAGCATCCGCACCGCCGACTCCGCATCAACACCCATGTCCACAAGCTGGCGGGCGCAGTCGCGGGTGGCCGTGAGCGCAGGCGCGGCCGAGGTGTCTTCACTCACGATCGTTCCCTTCCGACCCGCGGTTTTCACGTACCCCTGGGTTTCGAGTTCGCGGTAGGTGCGAGCGACCGTGTTGGGTGCGATCCCCAGGTCGCTGGCCAAACGTCGCACGGCTGGGAGGCGGGAACCGGGCGGGAGTTCGCCGGACTCGATCTGCTGGATGAGCTGCGAACGAAGCTGCTCGTACGGAGGTGTCGCACCTGCGGGGTCAATGCGCAACATGGCATCCGTCCTTTCTGTCAGGTCTCTGTGAGGTCTGTTAGGTCTGGCAAGGCCGTCGTCAGGCGTTTTCGTCCGAGGTGTTCGCAGTGTTCGGGCTGGCGTGCGTGTCGGTCGCGTCCGTGCCGCCTGCGTCAGTGTGCCCTGCCTCCGAGGCGGTCGCGTCCGAGGTGGTTCCGAAGTCTTTTCCGGCCCACAGTTTGCGCCATGGTGTGGGGTTGAAACGGCCGGTCAGGTATGGAATCAGGACGATCGCCCAGCAGACCAGGCCAGTGATAAAGGCCAGGCCTCCCAGTCCAGCGGTGAGGTCTTGGGCGCCTTCGCGCACCTGGGGGCTGATGATCACGTTGGCGACGCCCACCAGTGTCACCAGGGCTGACACCATGGCCATGGCGATTGCGTTGTCGATGAGTCCGCGTAGTGCGACGGTGCGTTCGGCGTCGTCCCACGCGAGTTCCAGGTCATCGCCGGCGTGCTGTGGGCGGTTGAGGATGTGCGTGCATGCGAACAGCATGGCTCCCCACAGCAACAGCAGGAACCCTGCTACAACGGTGAGCATCACGAACTGGTTGCTGTATTCCGCAATCACTCCGGGGGTGCGGGCGGCGATGATCCACATGGCGGCGGTGCTCAGGGCGATGCTGACGGGCGCGAGCCACAGTGCGATCCGCTCACCTTTGCTGACGTAGTCGCCAAGGGTTGTTTCAATGGGGCGGGCTACCCGAGGTTGTTCAGGGGCAAGCGGTTTGGTTCGGTAGGTGGCGACGAGGCCGCCCAGTCCTCCACCGAATGCCACACCCATGAGAGTGAGGGGGCCAGCGATTGGCATGTCGGCGTCCCAGCCGCCGAATGCGGTCTGCAGAATGGCACCGATCACGAAGCTGATGACGATTCCAGCAATTCCGCAGGTCAAGGCCGCACGTTCACGTTGTGTGATTCGTTCGATGAGGGCCGGGCGGAGGTGGTTAGGGGTTGGAAGTTTCTGTTTGTTTGCGTATTTGGCGAGTTCTTTTTCATTCACTTTGCGCATACCGCTAGTGACGGGGGCTGTTGCAAAGAGCACCCCCACTGAAATGATGATCCAGATCGTGGTGTTCATGTCACTTCCTTCCGTAGCTGTATGTATCAATACATAGTATGTACTGATACAAAACTCGATTGCAAGTGGTTTTCCGCGTTCGCTCCGGTAAATTTGAGGTATGAGCGACCTCACAGACAAGTCCAAAGACGTGGCTGACCAGGCACAAGACGTTGCAGACAAAGCGGAAAACGTCGCCCACAAAGCAGGTGACGCACATAGTGAGACAGCTGAAAAAGCCGGTGAAGTGATCCAGCAGAATCCGGTGTATCGCGGGTTTGTCACAGTAGGTCTACTTGCCTACGGCGTAGTGCACTTGGTCATTGCGTTCATCTGTGTGCAGATCGCGTGGGGCGGAGGTGCCAGCGGACAGGAGGCGTCTAACTCCGGGGCGACTCAGCAAATTGCACAACAACCGTTTGGATACGTGGTGCTGATTGTGTGTGCGGTTGGATTGGCTGCGCTGGTGGTGTGGCAGCTCATTGAAGCAGCGATTGGCAATCAGCAGTATTCGGGTGCAAAGCGGTTGTTCAAAAGGATTGCGTCAGTGGGTCGCAGTGCCGTGTACGCGTTCTTGTGTGCCAGTGCCGTTCAAGCCGTTGCGGGTGCTGGCGGAGATAGTGAAGAAAAGCAAGAGTCCATGGTGGGCCAGGTGTTGGGCATGCCTGGCGGCGTCGTGATTATCGCCGTGGTGGGTGTTGTAGTTGCCGCGGTTGGCGTGGGTCAGATCGTTTCTGGGGTGAAGAAGTCGTTTGAGGATGACCTGGATGGGGGCGTCGCTCAGTGGGTGAAGCGTCTGGGCCAGATTGGTTACATCACTAAAGGAGTCGCGATCATTTTTGTGGGTGGTTTGTTTTTGTGGTCGTCGATCACGCATGACCCCGAGGCGGCCGGTGGCACGAATCCGGCATTGCGCACGTTGGTCGATCAGCCGTTCGGACCGTACTTGCTGACGGTAATGGCGTTAGGGATCGTCGCTTTCGGATGTTTCTGCTTGGTGTGGGCGTTTAATGCGCGGCACGAAAAAGCAGAATGATTGGCACGGAACCGCAACGCTGGGGTGTGATCGGTTTTGATCACGTTGGCCGTAGCGTCGAATTGGTAGTAATCCATGTCCCCGGCGGGGTGTTCGTTATTCACGCGAACTACCTCTCAAAGGGCTTCGAGCAAGAAATGAGGAACGCACGAAGACGAAATACACTGATGTCAACGGCGTCGCATTTACCGACGCTGACGTTGAACGCTGGGCAGACGAGGCTGAAGCCGGATTCCCCGACTCAACGCTGACCAAAGAAACACCCACCTGGGTGCGAACTGACCCCATGGAAGTACACAGAGACTAGGAGCAACCGCTTCTTAAGCGCCCCGAGTAGCTTTACGGCGCAGATATCTCAGCCGTGACCGGAATCTCGAGTTGAGTAGCGATCGGCGTGTAAAGGTCTACGTCTTGTTCCTTCGTTTGGAGCGAAAGCAGAAGCGCATATCGGACAGGCAGGTCGCGGCGGTCTTTGCGACTGTTATTCTTCCACCAGCCGCCCACTGGATATATCGCGACACTGTTGCAGTGGGCTAGTTCGGCACCGGTGCCAATCCATTCGTCTTGGTGAAGCGACCCCAAGTGTCGCGCTCGTTCGCCCAGGAACCAACGGTCTGATTCCTTCAATCGTGGACCGCCTTCTTCGTTCTGCGCTTCCCGATTAATTCGTTGAATAAACTCGGCTTCGTTTTCCAAACGCCCCTGGAGGTCGAACCGCAAACCATGGGACGCGTACTGGTACTTGCTGCGCCAACCTCGTCGAGACGCAGACGGCTCTATGAAATAGGACAAGGTGACACGAAGGCGCACCTCGGCCGCACCGATACTTTGGAGGACATCGGTTGGCCACGGTAGCGCGTGCAGGCGAAAATGTCGCATCGAGTACTTGTCTCCGCTGAACGGAACGAAGCTGTCTTGAGCGATGAGTGTGACCGCGTCTCGCCTAGAATTCAACACTGCCTTTTCCGATGGCACGCCCCAGCCGAACTGGCGGAGGAGTATCTGGCGCCCAGTTTTGGTTTGGTCGCTAGCAAGTTGTTGAACCATCGAATCGGTCCACTCTGCGGAGTGTGTCAACAGCCCACGCACAGTTTCAGGCCAGTACGATGGGTACCGATCCATCACCATGGCCGCCAATCGCGAGGCTTGTGCGGTTGCGGCACTCGTGGCATTGGCCGAAGTCAGTGCAACATCGTTTTTGTGCCCAGTCGAACGTAACGACAGCGAAGGCAATTTATCTTCAAACGTGCTAGCGCCATCTGTCAAAACGTTACCTCCTTCCATGCAGATGTCCGGCTTGATCGGCCAGCGCGTCATGTTGAAGTAAAGCGACGTGGTCGTGTGCGGAGAGATGTCGCCGGATTCGGCTAAGACGTTCCAACCTGAGTATTGCGGGTGCGATGGAGCATCAGTAAGTTCGGTGTACGCACCGACTGTGAGTGCGTTCCAAGCCTGAGCCGGGTCTTGGATTGGCGAGTTTTCGGAGTTCGTATGATGATCAGTGGCGTAGTCCGGCACGTTTCCTGCCGCGACAACGATGAGTCGACCAGACGCGGGATCTGGCGTTGAAAGCAGTTGGAGTTCGTTTCCTCTCCGGACGATATCCGTGCCGGCCGCCAGTGCGTCGACTGACGCGGACCATAGCGTTGGTTCGCCCGGTTTGTCGGGATCGGTGCTCAACGTCAAGCAGAATGTGCGATGTCGATCGGGTCGAGCTACCTCCGGATGCGAGACCGCTTCGACAGTCGCCGTGCCGTAGTCGATCGGGTCGATCAACTGGTCACCGGGTCCCGGCCACATCCGCACTGACTCCAACCTGTGACGAAGGGCAACACTAGTCCGTGCCGTGAGCAACGAATCGATGTTTCCGAACAACGCGAGACCGGCCATCGAGGTGCCATGCCCACTCGGGTGAACGTCTGTTCCTGATCCACCGAAGATCGAGTGGTGATCGTTGGGCGCTAAGGACCCTCCAAGGAGAGTGTGAGTACGAAGCACTCCCGTGTCCAGGTGGCATACGGTTGGCACATCTGCCGAAGCATGAATGATGCGTTGGGCTAGATCCTCAACATACTCGTCCTGCTCACTAGTGCTCAGGTCTTCCACTGTGTCGATGAACTGGGGGTGCCGGATTTCGGCCAGAGGCACCGAAGTGAACGGGAGGATCTGTAGCTGGGACCATGATGCTTTTACCCAGACAACAAGGCGGTCTCCTAAACGGAATTCGCTACGACGAGTCTGAAGCTGGTGCGTAGTGACGAAGCGCTCCCAGTCGGCGAGGTGTGCGCCACTGTCGTCAAGCCACAGTTCCCACCAGTGGAGTCCAGTTTTCAGCGGCTGCATCTCCGAAGTCCAGAGGTCGTCAAGGACTGCCTGACGAATGCGTGCAATGTTCGCGACGAGATCCTGGTTTTTGGGTCGACCTTTCTTGGTGTTTTTCTCATCGTTGAGGTAGTCCTCGAAGAGCTTCAGGAACTGCGAGCGGTAGGAGTCGGAAATCCAGACAGTTGCCGTCTCGGGGTTTTCGTCCTGAGCTTTACGCACCGACAAAAGAAGCCACTTCGGTTTACGTACTTTTCCTCCTGTGTAGGAGTTGAGGGACTCGACCTTCAAAGGATACGCAGATCCTTCTCCCTCGAGAACGAGGATCGTGCCGGTTGCCCGGAGTTCCTCATAGGAGGGCATCTCGAGATCTGTCATTTGTTGGTCGAAGGTGCTGAAAACATTTTCAGCAGCCTTCTTTAGCCGAGTCCCATGGTCGCGACGATTGACTTGGCGGATCGACTTATCAGGTCCCCCACCCACACGGTGAAAGTCTGCTGTTTCTACGTACCCCTCAATGTACAGGTGGTCGAGGTTGCGGTGCGCCTCAGCCAAGGCTTGCCGTTCTACGCGAGGTAAGTGCGACAATGAGATCTTCTCTTTGGACCCTGTTATCGCCACGCAACAAGATCGTCTTTGCTGCAGTCTCGGCCGCCTTCACAAGCTCGGCATGGCTCAGTCCGACCGTATATTCGCCCAGTTTTGCCATGCTTGTCCCGCTAGCAAGCGTCCCGAGACGTGCTCGCATGACGGCTACCGCCTGTCGCGCGTCGGGCAAAGAGTAAGTCAAGACCGCGTCGAACCGACGGAAGAGCGCTTTGTCGAGGATCGAACGATGGTTCGTAGCCGCGAGCACGAGCGACTCAGCGCTCGCTTCCTCCAAAAAAACAAGGAATGAGTTCAGAATCCGACGGGCCTCTCCGACATCATTCCCGGAACGGTCAGCCCCAAGAGCATCGATTTCATCGAACAAATAGACGGCACGGCGATGGGCAACAGAGTCGAAGATTAGGCGAAGTTTACTGGCTGTCTCACCCATGAACTTACTCATTAGGCTATCGAGCCTGACTGTGAACATTGGGATAGCAAGCTCGGTGGCGAGTACGGCAGCGGTCATCGTCTTCCCGGTTCCAGGCGGTCCCTCCAAAAGCAACCGATGCGCCGGGGCGAAACCGTACTCGAGCAGGTTTTTGCGCTGACGTTGTTCGGCGAGAACTTGCTTAATCTGCGTGGCAAGTTCGGCTGAAGCGACCAGCTCTCGCAATCGCACGTCGGCGTATGTCACCTCGACCAATTCAGCAAGTTCGCCACGAGGCTGCGCAAGCGGTGTGATCTTGCCAACAGGCTCACGTTCGCGAGAGGCGTCAACAGCCTTTTTGATGTCGTTAGCAAGCACGTGATGACCAGCTTTGGCTTCTCGAGCAGCCACTTGGAGCGCGACCGAATAGAAACTATCGTCATCACCAGACGCATGGCTACGCACCATCGCCGCAATGTGTTGTCCGTTGCCAGCCATGGCGCACCTCCCTCAGCGCTTGCGTCGTCAGACTTTCTTCATATAAGGATACCTTCACATTATTTTCTGCATGGGCATGCGTGTTGCAAACGGATTTTTGAAAGCACGATTAGCGCGGAATAGGGCTTCACAGTGGTGGGCATGTCGTTTTCCTCCAGCGTGTTTGGCGCTCAAAGATACCGAAGGCACGTCTTTTCTGGGTTGCATCCGCTAGAACTTGGGGGAAAACCGCATGGTCGCGCCTAGCTGAGCACGGAAGAATAGAAGACATGAACGAGACATACAGCACGCATCAGACCACCGATCCGTCGACCGAACGTACCTGGGCGATCCTGTCCCACCTTTCACTCATCATCTCCTCGGTGGTGAGCGTGGGAATGCTCTCTTTCGTGGGACCGCTCATCGTATGGTTCATCTACAAAGACAAAAGCGACTTCGTGCGCAATGCAGCCGCAGGATCCTTCAACTTCGCAGTGACCCTGGCGCTCGCCTCAGCGGCCGCCACTGTCCTCGCCTTCACCGTCATTTTGTTGCCCGTATCTTTCATCATCTGGGCGATCGTCTACATCGTCAGCATCGTGATCCCAATCCTGGCAGCGATGGCTGCTTCCCGCCACGAGATGTACCGCTACCCACTCACGCTCCCGCTGCTCCGCTAAGGTCGGCGGACAGCCAGACCCGCCACTACCGAACCTCGAAGGGCACCACGAACAGCCCCAAGGGGTGCCGAGGTGCGGAACCTAGTTGGGCCGGCGCTCCCAAAGGTAGTCGATGCTGTCTTCCGTAAGGATCCACGCGGTAGGGGTGCCGAGGTGGTTGACACGCGGCGTGAACCAATAGGTTTCGTCTGGTCCCCAGCCGGCAATCACTGTCGCTCTGTCAGCATCAACCGGGATCGCCGTCCCCGCTGCCGCAAGGTACGCAGCGACCTGGAGGTGGACCGCGTCGTAATGCTCAGCGACCTTCGCCCAGTCTGGCACTACCCACTTTCCGTTTCGCCCGGTAGTGAGATACCAGTCATGACGTTTCTGTGCTGTTTGCTCAAACGGGAACCGCCTGCACAGTTCAGCCCACGCCTCTGCCGAATCGATCTCATACACGCGCAGTCCCTCAGGAACTTCCAGCCGTAGGGTTTCTGCGGTCTCCCACCCCAAACTGTCCTCTACCAGCCACAATCCCACCGGGCTCGTGTCGAACATCTCCCGAGTCGACGACGGGAGTTCCCGTGGAGGCGTAGACCACCAAATCCCGCTCCCCGATGCTGTTGGATCCGTGGGGCGCTCGCGGGCAGCCAACTTCTCCTCGTCTGCATCTTTTGCCCGCGCTTTGCGCAACACGCGCAGCGGGTCTTCCGGAACCCTGCGAAATTCACCGTCCCATTGCACAGTGCATTGTGAGGACGCCTCCACTGGAGTGGTCCACCAGTCTGTGTGCGTCGAGGCCGCGAGGTGTTCGGCGACCCGGCGCAATCCGGCCCGCATGGGGTCTGTCGCAGCCAGAACATCGTCACCTTGGGGCTCCTGCCAATATGCCGCCATCTCCACCGACGACGACAAGCCCGACAGCAAAGACCTCGGCGTCACCTCTGCCAAAACCACGCCCTCTAAACGTGCGGCAGTCTCCTCCGGCGTCACCACCGTTTTTCTTATCTCCGCGGCACCTGGACCCATCAGCGCGCCTGAAGTCGATCCACTGCGCAAATCGAGGTGATAGGACGCAATGAACACCGCCAAGCTAAGTGAATCATCTCGCTCATCCTTGCCCTCGATCCGTTCCGAGGCGAGCGCGTATTCCAGCAACAGCCGCCGACCGCGAGGGCCGCTTAACAACGCATCCGCCAAGCGGTGCTGGCGATCCTGATCATGCATGAAACAAGTATGAACAGAGACACAGTTTTCTCAAAACTAGGTGCGCACTCAACCCACTTCTCGATTTCGGCACTCTTGCTGAGGCAATGAGTGGTTTCGCGTTCATGACAGGTCAACGTGACGGCCCGCCAGCACAGTACACATGAAGATCGAGAGATTGAGCGGAGCGACAATACTCAACCATCCAGGCATGGGGGCGCCACCCACTACGTGTGCAAACAGTGCGGTGAATGTAGCAAAAACAGCGGCGATCACACCCCGCACCAAGCGGGCCGAGGTGGCTGATACGTGGTGTTATCCAAGGCCTCGTGTAGACCCCAGCCGTCGATCACTGTGCTGTTTCAGTATCAACCAGGTTCATTATCCCGACTGTCACTTCGCATACACTAGGGTTGTAACTACGCCTCGACGAACATTATGATTCGTCCATACATATTGTTTGCGTTTCTTTCACGCAGTTTTGGAAAAGAAGGTTCGGAATGCGGAAACAAATCGGAACAGTTCTGGTGGCCATCTGCGCCATCCTGGCACTCACACTCACCGGCTGTGGCAACGCCAAGAATGGAGCGAAAGCATCGAACGGCGGGAAGCCAACGGTGCTTACAACCTTCACCGTGCTACAGGACATAGCGCAGAACATTGCGGGTGACCATCTGCAGGTCGAGTCGATCACTAAGGCAGGTGCGGAGATCCACGACTACGAACCGACACCCGGTGATGTGCGGAAGGCTTCACAGGCCAGCCTCATCCTCGACAACGGACTTGGCCTCGAACGTTGGTTCGAACAGTTCGTTGAAGAAGCAAAGGTGCCCCACGCAGTTGTCTCTGAAGGCGTGGAACTGATGAACATTAGCGAGGACGCCTACGCGGGCAAGCCAAACCCACACGCCTGGATGAGTCCAAAAAACGTCCAGCTTTATGTGGACAATATGGTGAAGGCCTTCAGCGAGCTTGACCCTGAGCACGCTGACGACTTTGCCAGCAACGCCAAGGGATACAAGAAGTCCCTGCAGGGAATCCATGACGAGCTCACGCACGAACTCGCTGACGTTCCCAAAGAGAAGCGTGCTCTTGTGACATGCGAGGGAGCGTTTTCCTACCTGGCCCGCGATGCAGGTCTGACCGAAAAGTACTTGTGGCCGGTCAACGCGGAAGAAGAGGGAACTCCAAAACAGGTGGCGAGCGCCGTTGAGTTCGTTAAAAAGAACTCCGTTCCAGCAGTGTTCTGTGAATCGACCGTCTCGCTCAAACCCATGCAGCAAGTTGTCGACGCGACCCCAGCAAAGTTCGGAGGAACGCTGTACGTCGATTCGCTGTCCGAGGCTGACGGCCCTGTTCCCACCTACCTGGATCTCATGCGTCACGACGTCCGCACCATTGCCGCTGGGCTTACGGGGAAGAATTCATGACCACCGCAATTGAAACCTCACAATTAACTGTCGATTACGGCAGCGTTCGTGCTCTTGAAAACGCGTCGATGACAGTCGCTGCCGGCAAAGTCACGGGGCTCATCGGCATGAACGGTTCGGGAAAATCGACGCTCTTCAAAGCACTCACCGGGATGGTCCAGCCGACCTCCGGAACGATCCTGCTCGATGGTCAAACACCAGCACGGGCCCGCCGCAAGGGGCTCCTCGGGTACGTTCCTCAGAGCGAAGATGTCGATTGGTCCTTCCCCCTCTCCGTCGCCGAGGTCGTTATGATGGGTCGCTATGGTCGCCTCGGACTCACACGCCGGCCGCGAGCAGCTGACCGTGAAGCCGTCACCGAAGCGCTCAACCGGGTTGACCTCGAACCTTTCGCCAAGAGGCAAATTGGGCAGCTTTCCGGTGGCCAGCGAAAGCGCGCGTTCTTGGCTCGTGGTCTGGCCCAAGGCGCAGACATTGTGCTTCTTGACGAACCGTTCGCAGGGGTCGACAAGCGCTCTGAAGCAACAATCGTGCGGCTGCTCCGGGAGTTCGCAGCCACAGGCGGAACGGTGTTAGTCTCCACACACGACCTCCACGCCTTACCTGGTCTTGCTGACGAGGCGATCCTGCTCAAGCGCACGGTTCTGTATTCGGGTTCTGTCGCCGAGGTGCTCTCACCTCAGCGGCTCACCGAGGCTTTTGGGCTCAATCCCCTGGGCAAGGGTTCGTGGGACGGTCAGGTGGTAGCATGACGATCTACGATCTGCTGTTGGTGCCGCTTTCCTACGAATTCATGAGTCGCGCTCTTGTGGCTACTGTTATTGCTTCAGTGGTGTGTGCGCTCCTTTCATGCTGGTTAGTGCTCATCGGGTGGTCGCTCATGGGGGACGCGGTATCGCACGCGGTGCTACCAGGCGTTGTTCTTGCCTATATTTTGGGTCTTCCTTTCGCCCTGGGAGCAGTTGTCTTCGCGTTTATCACCGTTGGTCTCATAGGTGCAGTCAGGTTTAACACCCGGATCAAAGAGGACACGGCTATAGGCATCGTGTTCACGACGCTTTTCGCAGGTGGACTTGTGCTCATTTCAGTGACGCCCAGCCAAACCAACCTCGGTCACATTGTGTTCGGCAACATCTTGGGTATCTCTACCAGTGATCTCGTGCAGATTGGTGTGCTTGCGGCAGTTGCTTTAGCCATCCTTGTCATCAAACGTCGTGATCTCACTCTCTTCGCCTTCGATCCAACTCACGCGCGTGTCATTGGTATCTCTCCCCGACGCCTAGGAGCTCTCCTGCTCGGCGTCCTCGCGCTAACAACCGTCATTGC
Source organism: Brevibacterium mcbrellneri ATCC 49030 (assembly GCF_000178455.1). Classification (GTDB taxonomy): domain Bacteria; phylum Actinomycetota; class Actinomycetes; order Actinomycetales; family Brevibacteriaceae; genus Brevibacterium; species Brevibacterium mcbrellneri. The sequence goes on from NZ_ADNU01000075.1 coordinate 12,048, forward strand.
CCTCCAGATTGTGGGGGTCGTGCTCGTCGTAGCAATGCTCATCATCCCCGGTGCGACGGCTCGTCTGGTGACCGAAAAGTTCAGCAGAATGCTGGTCATTGCCCCGACGCTGTCGGCAGGCTGTTCAATTGCGGGCATCTACCTGAGTTACTGGTTTGACGCCTCGCCCGGCGGCCTCATCGTCCTCACCCAGGGTTGCGTGTTCACATGTGCTTATTTATGCGCACCACGGCACGGACTCATCGCGAACTGGCGCCGAAGTCGGCTAAATGCTCGCGCTACGCAGTCGACTACCAAACCTCAGCTGGCCGCAAGCGATACGTAAAGCACATCGGTAGCCGAGCGACCCAGCGGTACGGTCTTGGCACCTCGGCGTGCAGGAGTCACCAGCAACGCGTCAGAAAAAGGACCACCCTCGGCGACTGCAAGACGCACGCCTACACAGATTTCCTGCTCGGAGAAATACTTCAGAAGGGTGGGGTCACTGTCGGAGATTCGCTCAACTACCACGTCTTTCCCCGGGCCGACCTCGGACAATGTTTGAGCATCAGGGACATCGAGCTTACCGTCTTTAGACGGGATCGGGTCACCGTGAGGATCTCGGGTTGGGTGATCGAGAAGTACATCAATGCGGTCGATGAGGAAGTCCGAAACGGCGTGTTCGAGGCTTTCAGCCTCGTCGTGTACCTGGTCCCAGGTATAGCCCAGCGTTTCAACAAGGAAAGTCTCAATGAGCCGGTGCCGACGGATCATCGCAAGCGCATACTTGCGACCAGACTCCGTTAGTTCAACAGATCCGTAGGGTGCGTGGGTCAGCAAACCTTGACTGGCCAGACGCCGAACAGCATCGGAAACCGATGAAAGTTTTAGGCCAATGCGTTCGGAGATTCGTGTGGGTGTAACGGGTTCCGAACTCCATTCCGTCAGACCCCAGATTACCTTTAGGTAATTCTGGGCACTCGTGGACAGCTCAGAGACAGACATACTTCCAGGTTACCGTCAGAACGCACGGAGCGAGCTATGCACACGCAATGGTCTCGAAAAGCGCGCTGATGAAACTGACGTATCACAGTGGGACGAAACATCGCGGACACCCACATTCATAAGTTTGTTAATTAGTAACTTACTGTACATCTATTAAACAACATAGAAGTTCGCCGTGGCGTATTATTTTTTTGCGGGCTATCGATCTCGGTGGCATTACCTGACGTATTTGGCCCCTTCGGTCCACAGCTCGTGCCCATCACAAAGCATTCGACTCCAGGAGTACTCGTGCAATTACCTGTCTACCGGTCTGTGCTCGCCGGGATCGCCGCCCTCGCTGTGGCCATGGGACCGACCGCCGCTCACGCAGCTAGCGTTCCATCACCTACAGCAGCCGCCGATTCAGCTAACGTTGTATCGCTGGACCTGTACAACCTTACGGACGTACATGGTCATATCGAACAAAAGACGGACGACGACGGCAACATCGTCGAAGCTGGCGCAGCGTCTATGAAGTGCTATCTTGATCGCGCCCGCACCACCAACCCCAACTCGACCTTCACTTTGCTTGGGGACAACATCGGTGCCTCCACCTTCACCTCGGGCATCCTCCACGACAACCCCACAGTCGACGCGCTCAACGCCCTCAACCCTGCCGCGTCGACAATTGGAAACCACGAACTGGACGACGGCCAGGACGTATTCCGCGCGCGAACGAAGGGCGCAACCCTCAATGGTGTGTCCTACAGCAAGTTTGGGTTTCCCTATCTAGCAGCCAACGTCAGCGGATCGCTTGATGACGTGCTCGGTGACCACAAAATCGTTACCACCGCTGCTGGCGTCCGCGTTGCTTTCATTGGTGGAATCGCACAAGACGTGCCATACAAGCTGTCCCCGGGCACAACCGCTGGCATGAAGTTCGCAGACCCAGCAGAAGTGACAAACAAGCAGGCGCAGAAACTGAAGGAATCTGGAAAAGCGGATGTCGTTGTCGCCATGATCGATGACGATGCGGCAAACACCTACCCTAAGATGGGCAAGTACGTCGATGCCCTCATGGGCGGTGACACGCACGTGCCGTACAAGTTTGAGAACGTCAAGGGTTCACAGGGCAATACCCTGGTAGCCACGGCCTCCGGTTCATACATGGACAATCTGTCCAAAGTATCTGTTCAGTTTGATACCAAAACCAAGAAGGTCCTGTCGTCTGATGTCGAACTGATTCCTGCTGCGAAGGTAGCCGAGTGTGGCGAAGACGCAAGCGTCGCGCAAATGGTTGCGACCGCTAAGAAGAAGGCAGACAAAGAAGGCGAAAAGCCCGTTGCCCAAGGGTACAAGCAAGGCTTTGCGCGTGGAGTTTTCGCCGCGAACGACAAAGAAAACCCCGTCCCGGGTTCAAACCGAGGAATCGAATCCACCCTGGGTGACATGGTCGCCGACTCGATGAAAGACACCGTACTCACCAAGGACGGCTCCAAGGTCGACATTGGGATTATCAATGCTGGTGGTTTGCGAGAAGACCTGCGTCCGCGCAAAGACGGCTCGATCAGCTACCGTCAGGTATTCGATGTGGCTCCATTTGGCAACGAATTAGGGTACGTCACTGTGAGCGGCGCCGACTTCAAGAAGGCACTCGAGCAGCAATGGAAAACGGATCTCAATTCGCAGAACTCGCGACCACTTCTCAAGCTGGGTCTCTCTTCCAATGTGCGATACACCTACGACCCAAGTGCCAAGTACGGTGAGCGGATTACCTCCGTTTACGTCAATGACGAGCCATTGGACCTTAAACGCAAGTACACGATCGGCTCTGTCACGTTCCTGCTTGAAGGTGGAGACTCGTTTGACGCTCTCACCGCAGGCAAGAACCTTGTGAACATGGGTAACCTGGACCGTGACCAGCTAGCCAAGTATCTGGGTGAAAAAGTGCGCGAACCGCGAGCCCAGAAGTCCTCTGTGGGAGTCACTGTCGGTGCTCCTAATAAACAGGGTGACATTCCAGTCGACATGCGCGGACTTTCCTTCTCAGAAGGTCCGGGCGTGACTAAAAAGGTCACGGTTACCATCGGTGACGTGGAGCGCACAGCGGACGTGAATAACTCGCTTGTCGAACCGAAGGCCAACACAACGGACTCGATCATCACCACTGACGGCGCCGGACAAGCTCAGGTGTCGTTCAAGAAGGAAGAGGTCTGTGGCACTCGCACAGGTCGGCAAGATTTCTCTGTCGCCGTGGCTACCGACTTTGGCACCTCGGTCTCACCTGACCAGCTCAAAACGGAAATCGACTGTGGCGCGGAAACGCAACCCCGCCCCACCGATAATGGGGATTCCCGGGATGACGACAAAGACGGTTCGGACGTCAGACCGTCGGAAACACCTGGTGACGAACCCTCCGATGATCAGTCCTCTGACGCTCCTGCTCACGCTGAAAAGGACAGCGGTGACATGCCGCGCACAGGTGCCAACATCGTTCAAAGCGCCGCAGTAGCTCTCGTGCTCATCAGCATGGGTGCAATCACAATTGCTATGACTCGCAAGACTCGTAGGTAACAGTGCTCGGAGGATAGAGCTGGTTTTTCGAGCACAGTTTTTACTGTCTCTCCAGCACTAACCCGGTTTCACGAACAAGATTTATTAGCGAGTTCTAGCTACGAGGCCGTCTGCTCTGTTAAGGAGTGGGCGGCCTCATTAATGACCCAAAGGGAGCGGTTATAGGCGCAACGATGGTCAGCGGGCCGAGCGCGTCCGAAGAATCCGACCGCGACAACTACAACATGGTTGGAGAACACCTACCTGATTGCTTTATGCCATCTGTACTTGTATGTACAAGACAGATAATGCAAAGAAGGTGAGAAAACCGGACGGATATCATGTTGGATCCGCTTTCAACGGTTCCGCTGTATCAGCAAATTCGGGATCGGGTCGTAGAAGCTATAGGCCGTGGCGAGTTACACCGAGGTGATGCTCTAGCCTCGGTCCGTCAGCTGGCGGGCGCTTTCGCCATCAATCCGGCCACCGTATCCAAAGCTTATGACCAGCTACGGTCCGAAGGGTTAGTGGCGACGAACGCGAAGTCGGGCAGCTTCGTTGCTACTGATCGCGATACTGCGGTCGCTCCCCCGGACTACCTCGCAGGTTTCGAATCACGACTCACCACGTTGCTGGCGGAAGGTCGAGCCCGGGGCCTTTCCCCTACAGCCCTCCAGGACATGTGTGGCCACGTCATGCGGTCGCTGGACCCACCGGAGGAGGATCAGTGAATACCTGGATGATGATCGTGATGCTCGCAGCGTTGGGGCTCACAATGGCTGTGACAGTCGCAGTACCGGAGATGTCCCGCCCCACGCTACCCTTGGGGGTGAGTGTTCCCAGCGATCGCGTCGGTGACCCTGCCGTACGTAGCGCGATCCGCCGTTACAGGATCTGGATTCTAGTGGGCGGGGTCGTGGCCGTGGCGGTAATGGTGTCGGCCGTCAGCATCCCAGAAGTGAGTGTGTTGATTTTGCTGGGCTATGTCGGCTGGACCGTGGTTGCGTTCGCCGTGTGCCGAAAGCCAATCATGGTGGCCATCAACTATCACTCGCTGCCAGATCCCATGCCCACGCACTACGATGCTGAAGGAAATGTGACCAGTTGGAAGCCCTAGAGCTGGGGTAGTGCGCTACTCCTGCCGTTGATCTCATGTGGGAGCACTCTTTTACTTGTTGTTCTGTGTGTCGTTCTGAGCCGACTTCAGCACACTCGATTTCCAGACGGACGACCCAAGGTTTCCCGAAAGTTTCAGGAAGAGAGAGGGAAGACCTTACAGCGGGTGCTGGCCGTACTCACATTCGTCTCGGCGATCTTAATGAGCATCTTGGCGGTCGCACCGGTCGTTCAGCTCACGCCTGCCGGTGTCTCTTGGACTGTTTGGGGGATGATGACGGCCAGCTCGCTTCCGGTCATTTGGCTCGTCATCGATAGTGTCCGTCAAAGCCGCGCATTGAAATCTACTCCGGCAGGCTCCGGTCCGCAATCACCCGATGATGACCATCTGTGGAGGTGGGGCATTTTCTATGAAAACCGCGAAGATCCGCGAGTGTGGGTAGAGAAGCGCAACGGCGTCGGGCTCACTGTCAACATTGGTCACCCCGGAGGTATTGCGCTCATGGGCGTGGTCGCTCTGCTTGTTCTGGCAACAATAGCCTTGGTGATCACTGTTCTGTGACCCCAAAGCAGGGGGCTAACCCGTCAGTCCTCGAACCTGGCAACGCAAAAGTCCTGGTGGGTTGTCCCACCAGGGCTTTTGTTCTACGAGTGCTGTCTCACTAGCTTCTCGAATGGACCTTGCGGAAGGCTTGTCGAAACTCGCCCGCCGTTGGTTCGGATCGGTTCGATGCACCAGTCGATTCGCATCCGCGTGCTCAAGGCCGGCCACGAGGAGTCACTCCCGCGCAGGCTCCCTCGCGCCGTCAAGGACCTGCTCGACGTGGCACAGAGACAGTACGAGGCTGGCGCCACGTTGCGAGACCTTGCCAACGAGCTCGGGATCGGTTGGGGACGACTGGCCTTGCTGCTGCGGGACCGGGGTGTACGGATGCGGCGTGCTACAGCGCCGCCGGATGAGGTGCGGGAGATGGCTCATCGCTATGCCAGTGGTGAGTCGCTCGAACGCGTGGACAAGCACCTCGGATTCTCACCCAGCACAGTCCACAACCATCTCCGATTTGCCGACATAGTGCTGCGTGATGCGCACGGATGTGGAAAATAGCGAAGCACGTCGATCGCCGAGATTGGCCGCCAGGCAACTGTTGCTGTCCGACATGGCAAGATGGGTCCATGGAACTGGATAGGGTCAAAGATGAGCGACTGCGGATTCTGTCGTTCTGGTGGATGTTGGAATTGTTCAGCCCACAGCAGGTACCGGCTTTGACGCGTCAAGCAACCCGCCCGTCGGATCGTCAGGTGATCGCGTGGCAGGCCGGAGATCCTCTTCCCTGGGAGATGCTGGCTCCGCCCGAGCCGTTCAACGGGACGCGAAGGGTCTGGCGTCACACGGTATATCTGGGCGTCTACAAGCTTGAGGCGACGTACGATGCGTTGGGTCGTGTGTTCGGCGAGGATCCTGATGCCTACAACAGGCGGCCTGATGGCGAGGGTGCCTGTGCCGGGATCCTGATCGATCACGACGGTCGTCTCGTCACCGATTCGGCGGTGCTGTCATCTGCGCTCTGGGCTGCCGGTCGTACGCGAGATCCGGGCCCGAGCAATCCGTACTGGATGGACGGGTTCGACGCAGCCGCGCAAGAGTTCGTCGACTCGATTGACGCCTTTGAAGGCGCCCGCCGTGATGCCGATGGCCGAGAGCAGCCCCCGCCTTACGACTCGGACTCGCTGAACAAGTTACTGAAGCTCTCCTATGTCGCTGCCGGAGTCGACGGCTTCGATGACCTCGCGGCCGATCGCGTGGTCATCGACAGCGTGGCAGTGTCGGCACGACGAGCCGAGGACGGCACGGACACCGACTTCTTGAACAGCTTCTACCTCGACGACCTCGCGGTCGTACGCGACCATGTTGCACGCGGAGATCTCGGCGCCGGCCTCGCCGCATATCTCACCAGCGACCAGACACTGCCTGTGTTCGACCGGATCGATGTCGTCACACGCCCGGACGCGGTCGACGCGGGGACCGGAATCGAGCACCTCCCCAAGGGTCGATGGCCGGCCAACCCGGAGCACTCACTGGCCCTGAGCCAGCAGTTCGCCGTCAACCGAGCGCTGAACGACCTCGGGCCCAGCAGTGGTCTCATGGGCGTCAACGGTCCGCCAGGCACCGGCAAGACGACCATGCTGCGCGACATCCTCGCCGGGAACGTCGTCGAGCGAGCCCGACGACTCGCGGCGCTGTCTCAGCCATCGCATGCCTTCACGGAGATCACCCATCGATGGTCCGATGGCGAAGGCCACGACCGGATCGTTCGCCAGCTCAAACCCGAGCTGACAGGGTTCGAGATGGTCGTCGCCTCCGCGAACAACGCGGCTGTCGAGAACGTCACCACCGAGATCCCCGACGAGAATGCAATCGAGGCGCCGTGGCGTGGCCACATCGACTACTTCGGTGATATCGCGACCAAGATCCTCCAAGACGTGGCCGCCAACAACTCCACCAGCAACACGACACCGCCAACAGCCTGGGGCCTCGTCGCCGCCCGACTCGGCAGAAAGAAGAACCGTTCGGACTTCCACTCAGCGTTCTGGTTCGACGAAAAGGACCCCAAGACCAAGCAGCCTGTCGAGAACGGCGTCCCGAGGATACAGACACGACTGACGCAGTGGCGCGACGGCGAGGTCCCCTACACCCCCTGGGCACAAGCACGCGAGGCGTTCCACGCTGCCGAACAGCGCGTCGACGCACTCATCCAGCAACGCGCTCAGGCCCAAGACCGGCTCCGGCGAGTCCCAGAACTGGCCGAACGCGAACGCGGTCTGGAAGCAGCGATCAAACGGGAACTCCGAGGTCTGAACCGGGCCCAACACGACCTGTCCCAGCATCAGCCGGTTCAGCAGCAGGCAGACGCAGCCCGCACGCAAGCTGCCGCCAGCCACGACCGGCACCTCGCGACTAAACCCGGCGTGTTGGAGGCAATCTTCTCCTTCGGGCGAGCCGTCCGTGCATGGCGCACCCGCCTCACCGACCTCGCGCGAGCACTGGACAGCGCCGAGCACCACTACCGAGAGGTATGCGACCGTGGGCAACGGCTCCACGACTCCGTGCGGCAAGCCCAAGCACGGCTGTTGTCAGCTCAACACGACCTGAACGGCCTCCGAGATCAACGGGCCAGACTTCAGGATCAGTGTGCGCAGGACAAAGAACGGTTCGGTGCGGCTTATCCCGGCCCGGCATGGCTGGGCGACCAGCGAGAGTTACACGCACCGTGGCTCGACAAGGAGCTCGACACCGCGCGCTCGGACCTGTTCGTCGCAGCACTACACCTACACCAAGACTTCCTCGCTAACACCGCACGCGACATGCTCTACGGGCTACGCGCAGCCGGTGAGGTCGTCGCCGGGAACTACCCACGCGATCTCGAGCCCGAGAAGATTCGGGCTGCCTGGCAACTGTTCTTCCTCGTCGTCCCGTTGATCTCCACGACCTTCGCCTCCGCCAGCCGGATGTTCAGCGGCATCGGCTCCGAGGCGATCGGCTGGCTCCTCATCGATGAAGCCGGGCAAGCCTCACCCCAGTGCGCCGTCGGCGCGATCTGGCGCGCGCAACGTATCCTCGCCGTGGGCGACCCACTCCAACTCGAGCCCGTCGTCACGCTCCCTGAAAAGGCACAACGCAACATCGCCAGCAACTACGACCTCGGCACAACCTGGATCCCGCCACGCGCCTCCGTCCAGACCCTGGCCGACCGCGTCACGCCGTTCGGGACCCAGCTCGATCAGGGCGAGGACAAAGTCTGGGTCAGCGCGCCACTCCTGGTGCACCGACGCTGCGACAACCCGATGTTCACCCTGTGCAACCAGATCGCTTACAACAACCTCATGGTCAACGGCGTCCACCGTGATCTCAAAGACCCCGACGAGCGTTTCGACAGCCCAACCGGACCGCTCATCGCCCCCAGCTTCTGGGCCGACGAGCCGGCCAACAGCCCAGGCAGCCATCTCCAACCAAACCAGATCGAGCGGTTCGAGAAGGCCCTCGCCTACTTGAACGACCACGACGTCCCGCCGTCGGAGGTCATCGCCATCTCCCCGTTCCGAGCCGTCGCAGATCGCCTCCGCAGCCTCATTCCGAAGTATCAGGGCCTCCAAGCCGGAACCATTCACACAGCGCAAGGACGCGAGGCCGACGTCGTGATCCTCGTCCTTGGTGGTGACCCCAACAAACCGGGAGCACCCGCCAACTGGGCACGCACCCCGAACCTTGTCAACGTTGCCGCCAGCCGCGCCAAACGCCGTCTCTACGTCATTGGTGATCGTTCCTTTTGGGCGCGCCACAACTACTTCCGAGACCTGTCCAACGCACTCGTTCAATAGCCCGTACAGAAGACGTGGGCGTCGATGTTTGTTTCGTCGAAGATCCGTACGGCTATTGCCACTCAGTCCGATCCGTAGACCTCAAACCCACCTTTGGTCACGGTCTGCACATATGAAGCGGCACCAGCGATGAGCCGTAGTTGCTCATCACTCGCTGACCCTATGCTCAGGCCTGGCTGGGCAATGATTGTCGTGAACCGCGGGAACAGCAGCGACGCCTGCTGCCTGATCCGGAAGAGCATCTCACGATCCCCGATTTCGAACGCCGTTCCTCCAAAGCGGCGCGTGTATCCGACGGCCCGGCGATCGAGGTGTTCGAGGAGTGGCAACGCTGCGTTGTCTCGCCATCGCGCGCCACGCATCGCTTGGCCGCAGACTTCGTAGAGATCCTTTAGGCGGGATCCTGCATCTGGTTTCGAGGAGTACTTGCAGTGCACGAGCGTGACGTGCAGATCTCCTCCATCGACTCGGATGCCGACGAGGTCGGCCGCCTCACCCGATCTGTCATCGTCGATGAGAACATCAAAGGTCTGGTTGTCACCGAGGTAGCGCGCCATGAAAGCCTGAATCGAGTCGGCTCTGCGATCGGGGCCCTGCGATTCGACCGCGATGTTCACGCCTCCGGCGCCCCAGTCGAGAGAACGCAGGTTGTCGCGGGGGTATGGCGGAAGCTCGGTTCGCGGCGCGAGCAGCCGGTCATCGCCGGTGATCAGCCGGTCGCCGGCGAGAAGGAGCGTGGGCTTGTGGTTGTTCAGCCAGGTCGACAGAGGCGCTGTCGATCCGCGCCCTCCCTCGACCGTGGCATCGTCACCCAGTGCACGGTAGTGAACACCGGTCGAACCGAACCGCCCCTCGTACGGAAGCTCCCACGTAGGTGTGACGACTGAGAAACGGAGTGGGCCGTCGACTCCGTAATCGTCAATCCTCAATCCGGCATCAGTCAGCGGAACGCCGTTCGCGTTGAAGACAACGCGTGAGGACGTTCCAGCGCCGACGTAGAGCTCCCATGGCCACTCGACCGCGAGGAACGGGTACGGAGGCCGCTCCTTGACGTCGACAGGGATGATCATGTCGCGGAACAGCGAGCGGACATCAACGGACTTGTCCCGCAGCTTCGCTCCCTGATCGCGACACCACCGTCGCCACTCCGCAAGGTTCGACGCCGTTCGCATCGACCAGAATCTCCCGGACAGCGCCGCTGCGATCGTGACGCGCTCTCCCTCTTGGAATGCCTTGGCTGCGACGTGTGTGTTGGCCTTGTGGGTACGTTCAGCTTCCGTCAGTGCTGTCTCGACATCGCTTCCCACATGCATGGAGAAGCGCTTGTCTCGATCCCGAGCATCGAGGAGCCCGATGTTCGTCGGGATGAGGCGGTCGAGCTTTGCAAAGACCTTGAAGGTGTCGTAACCGTTGACCGGCGCTGGTTCATGCCCGATCACTGCCTCGACGAGATCGTCCAGGCTGCGTTTGGTGTCCGAGCAGTGGACGTAGAGGAGGCCTTGCGTCCGATCGAGGAAGAGCACGACGAGCGTGTAGTCAGTGGCTCGCAGGGATGGGATGTCGCCCCAGCGGAGATCGGAGACCGTCTCGATCACGAACCAGGCGATGGTGTCATCACGGTTGACGCTAATCAGGCCGTCCAAGATCCTGTCGCCGTACACGGCACGGGCCGCCAGCGGGTCCCAGTCCACGGTCGTCGTCGCGAAGGCGCGAGCGCTCATCTTCGGTTCCAGCAGGCCAACAGGCACGTCAGGCGGGTTGTCGGCGAACGAGGACTCGAACTCGCTGATCTCGTCAGCTCGCTCGGTCGCACGTTCTGTAATGTCGCTGAGGACCTTGTCCCAGTCGGGATCCTCGCGCAGAAGAAAACGCAACGGCGAGAGCGCCTGCTTCGGGCCCTGGCGGATGAAGACGCTCGCGGTTCCGATCGGGACCGGAGATGATGTACGGGCGAGGCGGCCTATGAGCTGAACCATCGGGCTCAGAGACCGATGCGTGTCATGGAACGCTCCGACCTTGAGCGTGGGGAGGTCGAAGCCTTCGCCCAACATGTCGACGCAGACAATCACGCGACTGGACCGCTCTCGCATGGCTCGAATCGCCGCGTCACGTTCGCTCGCCCGTAGCGAGTCGTGGATCACCTTCGGAGCGAACTCGGGAGCAAGCCGTGAGTACAGCGCGTGGATCTCATCGGCTCGAGGCTTCGTCCCGACCCGCGCCAGGAGTAGGTGTTCGTGCCCGGCGTCCAGATCGCTACGAAGCCGGGACAGCGCGGCCCTGGCGAGCGCTTCGTCATCGTCATCCAGATCGAGGACGGCCGTGAAGTCAATCGTGCTGAAGTAGCCCTCTCTCTGTGCCTCCCGGAGCGGGAAACGAAAGATCACTCGTCCCGGCAACGTCAGTCCGTCACGCCGGTAAGGCGTCGCGGTGAACAGCAAGATGGGACGCTCACCGAAGGCACGGATGATCTCCGCCCATGTTCGTGCTGGCGCATGATGCGCCTCATCGACTAGGAGGTGTGTGAACCCAGAGAAGAACGCTCGCTGCACAGCAGCCTCCGATGCATGGATCGCGTTGGGAGTCGCCACCACGACGTTGCAGGCAGCAACGAAAGCCGCCGCGTCCTCTTCGCTGTCGAATCGTCCGGCGACTCGCCCGACCCGCGGTCTCATCGCGTCCGGCTCGACGATGCCCTCTCGCTGGAGGATGCCGAGCGTCTCAAACTTTGAGGCAATCTGCTCTCTCAGAGCCGAGGAAGGCACCAGGACGAGGACGCGTTCCGGACGCTGCGCGATCATCCACGCCAACATGGTCTCGGTCTTGCCCGTCCCCGTCGGCATCACCACGACTCCTGGCTCTGTGAGGCCCGACGACTGGTAACCGACGATGGAATGCAGCGCACCGATCTGCGGGCGACGCAAGCTGTGTGCACGGCTGTGGGACGTGAACCCGATCGCTCCGTCGAAGGAGTCTCGCACGGCATCCGCGGGTACAGGTCGCCTCGATCCGACCCAGGTGATCTCGTCACTCGATGCGTCGTTCTCGGGAAGGACAGCGGCTAGGCCTTCTCCGCGCGATTCGTCTGGTCCTGATGCGGTCGGCCACTGTCCGTACCTGCTTCGAATGTGCGGAGCAGGCCCGTCCAAGATTTCGAGTCCATCATGGGCCGGGACCAGCAATTGACGGACCGTGTTCCTCCCGATGAACTCCGTAGTCGCCCACACGTCGCTGGTTCTCACTGCAGCCACCCTGCGGTCGCACCAGCGCACACTTCGGAAACGGTCATGTCACCGTGGGATGGCGGTTGGCCAGATGATCTACGGAGCTTCCAACGCAGGCATGCTTCAGCGCGCTGCGCCAGGTCTGGTGTCGTCATCGGGTGCTTCCTATCGGTGACACGGTCACCTATCTGTAGATGCTCATTGAACTCATCATGCTGGACCGCACATGTACTTCGTGAGCCGACACGCGGCCGTGCGCGAGAGGTCTACCGAGAGCCGCATCGGGCTGTGGTTGTGACCAGATGTGCGGTCACAGGACATAGGCATGCGGGCGGTCAGAACGGCAACGAGGCCCCGAGCGCATCGATCACCTGTCGTGCGGCGTCGGCGGTCTCCTCGGTCGCCGCCTTTCCGAGACCTGCGCTGATCGGGGCAAGAAGTCCCTTGATGAGAGTAACTCCCCGACGCACGATGCCCTGATCGGGCTCGGACTTGACCACTTCCTGGAGAACGAGATTGGCGTTCTCGCGAAGCTCTTACCCGTCGGTCTCGTCAAGCTGAAAGGTCGACAGGTTCGCCAGGATGTCGGTGAGCAGTTGCGCAAGTTGCTCGTAGCCAGGGGCGACCTGTTCAATGTGCGTTTGAACCTGCGTGACGCTCTGGTTGTCCCATGCGAGCTGGGCATGGTCGCCGTTCACGGTGACGACCGGCCCGTGGTAGTTGCTGACGGTCGTGGCAGCCGGAAGCGAGAGGGTACTGTCGTCAGCCTCCAGCGGCACCCGGACGGGGTTCTTGGCGAACTCACGCTTGATCTCGCGCGACATCTTCCGTATAGCCTGCTTGTTGATCTTGAACCCGTTCGCCATGCTCGCACCACTTCCTGTTCCCGATGGTCGTCTTGTCTAAGGATCGCATGTAGCACTGACATCGAAGCGATTCGGAACCTTCCATCGTCGCCCTGATGGGAGTACCGTCGATGAGTAGTAGGCGGCCTCCACCTGCGTGGCCCACCGTTGGATGCGGTGGTTGACCTGATGGCTTCGGCTTAAGTGGTCCTCTTGTTGCCTTGTCGCCGGTGATGAGGAGAGGATCGTGCTCGTGTTTCGCTTGATCTGGATCGTCAGCATCCAGACGCGTGACTTCTTGCACCAGTACATGCCGACCGACATTGGATCGCCAGGCGGGAGCCGTTGACCGATCCCGGCTTAATCATCGCCTTGGTCACGTAGCCGCCCGTGACCAGCTTGTACCAGGTGGCGTGGGTGCCGAAGTTGCTGGTGACCGCCGTGCCGAGCGCCTTGCAGGAGACCTGGACCCGCTCACCGTTCTTCAGCACGCGCTGGATCTTG
>NZ_ADNU01000074.1 GCF_000178455.1 Brevibacterium mcbrellneri ATCC 49030
TTAAACCTTTAGCTTTATAAGACACTCCAATCGAAGGACCACCACTGCCATGACAGCCCGAGATGACGGGGCGAGAAACGTCTCGATAACCCGTCTCGCTGAAAATTGTCTTACCCCCGTGACTTTTTGGGGTTTGTGAGTCATTCTGGAAGCATGAGGCTTCTGGGATACACGCGAGTCAGTACCGCTGGACAAGATGCCCAACTCCAACTCGATGCACTCCTTGACGCAGGGGTTCAGAAACGCGATGTGTTTTCAGACGTGACGTCCGGAAGCAAAGTAGCGAAACAGCGACCGGGAATGAAACGGCTCCTCGACTACGCCGAAGACGGCGACACCGTCGTTGTGTGGCGCATCGACCGACTTGGCCGATCACTCCTCGACGTGCTGGCAACTGTGAACCATCTCCGCGACCGCGGAGTGAAAGTCCGTTCCGTCTCAGACAACATCGACCCTGAGACCTCGTCGGGACGCATGATGCTGGGAATGCTCGCCACCCTGGCCGAGTATGAACGTGAACTCATCACTGAACGCGTCAACGCCGGCATCGCGGCAGCTAAGCAGAACGGCACCAAGTTCGGACGGCCGCCAGTAGACCCGGACGAGATCGCTCAGAAGCTCGAGATCGCCGAAGACGCCCGCGCCAAAGGGCGCACCGCTGAAGACGCAGCACGCTTGGTGGGCTGGTCGCGAGCAACCTTGTATCGACACCGTCAGGCCGCCGGCACTGACGACACGTTGGCCGAACCGGTGTGAGATGGACGGGCCGGAGAAGTGGCGAATACTTCGACTCCACGTCGAAGACGACATTCCTCTGACAACCATGGCCCACGACACCGGCCTTGGCTTCCGGACCCTGCAACGCTGGCACGCAGGGATGTCATATCACCGCCATTTATCGCTGAAGCTCACATACTAAGGTTCGACTAGCCTTGAAGAAAGGAAACACAGAAAGTGGCGCGACGAGCAACTCTCCCGATCCTCATTTTTCTCTTGATGACGTCCGGGTGTAGTGAGAACTCCGGCGTTGATGTTCACTCCGACTCCCCGGAAATCTCCGTCGGCGCGACTAGCGCCCACAGCCTCCCGCCTATCACCGGTGTCTTCGACTATCAGCTTGGCGGCGCGTATTCGTTGCCAACCCCGATTGATGTGGTCGTGCGAGATGCGTCCGCCGAACCTTTAAGCGATGCCTACAGTGTCTGTTATGTCAACGGCTTCCAAACACAGCCCGATGATGCCGCAATGTGGAAAGAACATGCTGATCTTCTTCTCCACAACAAGCACGGGGACTTGGTCACTGATCCCGATTGGGACGACGAGTACATTCTCGACCCCTCTACTCCAGACCAGCGTGCGGACATATTGAAGATCATCTCTCCGATCATCACAGGCTGCGCGAATGCCGGATATGACGCTGTCGAGATCGATAATCTCGACTCGTTTGACCGGTTCGCTCAAATCGAACAGAACGCCGCGATGACACTTGCATCAGCTTATGTCGAGATCGCGCACGATGCAGGGCTCGCGATAGCCCAGAAAAACGCCGCTGAGATCGCGAGATCGGCACACGAGGACCTCGGCTTCGACTTCGCAGTCACCGAGGAATGCGGCAGCTATGACGAATGCGACGCGTATACGAGCGTCTATGGCCCTCACGTCCTGGAGATCGAATATCCAGATAGCCTCGAAGAAGCTGGGATGACGTTTGCCGATGTCTGCGCTCTTCCGGACCGGGCACCACTGACGATACTCAGGGACCGTGCCCTAGTTGCCCGCGGCGCTAAAGGCTATCGCCTGGAATCATGTTGACCCAGACCTAATATGCGCGTCAGAGACTGATCAGATGGTGCGCAGTGCTTCTGGCATATTTCACCGCGAGAACGACGCACTGTGGATACCGATCGCAGGCGGACCACCTCAAGCGAGGTCCACCCTTTCGACAAGATGATGGTTGGGCCCAAATACTATTTGAGGGCCCAACCATCATGGTATTGCCTGGGATGCGTCTGACAGTACTCAGAGGCCGCCGTTGATCTTGATGAGATTGTCGTCGGCACGTTCGATATTGCCGTAGGTTCCCCAGTTCAACCATCCGCCGTCGCCGTTGTTGACGACCTGGCCGGGCCCGCTAAACCAATAGATGACATAGTTCCCGCCTTTGATGTCGATGTTCTTAGCATCGGCGATTTCTCCGGAGACCTGAATGTCTTGGTTCTTATTGACCACGGCCACCGACATGCGATCCGGATTGTCCTTGCTGTAGTAACCGACTTCCGTGGCGGCTTTGACAGCGCCAGAGCGATCGTCTTGGTCATTGACTGCAGCGACAATGGAGTCCACGATAGCGACCGGGTCAAAGTTGACATTGACGTTACCTGAACCTGAGTACGATGAAGAAGAACTGGCTGGCTTCTCATCGGCAGCTGCTGCGGGATTCGCGGCGGCAATACCGATACCAGCAAAGGCAACACCAGCGATAGCTGTAGTGGCGAGTGCGCGGTGGATGTGATTCTTCTTGGTCATTTCTGATGGCCTTTCATTGGGCTTCCCGTCAGGGAATTGCTTACTGTCTGGCTTATTCCTGCATCGACACTTTTCGGCATGTCGAGTACATTCAGCAAATCTGACGTGTCTGCTCTACGCAAGGCTTGGTGAAAGGTTTTGAGTTTTTGTTCAGGGAAAGTAGAAGTTTCCCCAAGCCGAGGAATCCGAAGGGCTTGACATCGAAAATCGCTTGTTTGCAGTCATCGTTAAGGCGTGGCGTGAGAACTTTACTGATAGTTTTCTGTGAGCCTGTGGAGTCAAAAATGGGCGAGTAGTCCCTTTGCGTTTTGTCCAATGCCTCCGGCGTCTTGCCAATCTGGCAGGCGCAAGACAGAGGGTTGGCGCGGCCGATGATCTCGAGAGGCAATACCGGCCACTGCGTGCGCGTTCTGTAGGAGCTACAACAATAGCCACGCCCCGAGTAGCTTCATCAAGAAGCACTCAGGACGTGGCTAGAGTTTCCGTTCAGACCATCAACCGTCGAGCCAAAACACCTCAGGTAGAGGAATGGCTCTGCGTTGAAGAACGATCAGTTCAAACGCTTGCGCTTCATAGCGAGAACGAGAGCCGAGCCTCCAACAAGAAGCGCGAGACCTGCTCCGAGAACGCCCCAGGCAGCTCCACCGGTCCGCGGCAGATTGTCACCGCTGTCCTTCGGCGGCTGAGTGCTTCCGGGCGTCGACGGTGCCGGAGAACTCGGGGTACTCGGCGGGGTCGACGGTGTTTCTTCCTTTGGCTTGTCGATCGTGTTGGTGAGAACAACGCTGACATCCGCAGAATCGGTGAGGGCGAAATCATTGTCCGAGAACTTGTGTCCCGTCCATGATCCGCCTTCAACAGCCTCTGGCGTCTTTTCCTCGAGATGGATCTTCGCGTTCACCGGAAGCTGTGGAGATTCAACTGCCGAGCCATCAGCACGAAGGTCCAGAGTTCCCTGACCCGCGTCGTAACCTGGACCCGCCGGGTAGGAGTACTCGACGGTGAAAACGGCATTGTCATCGACGAGTTCCTTACCGGATCCGTCAAGCTGCTTCTTGAGAGAGAACGCAGCAGTGCGGAGATGAACCGGATTATCCAAGTTGATGGCAACGGTGTTGTCCTTGAGAACCGTGAACTCCGAATGGTCGAATACAGGTTCGCCCCATTCTGCGCCGTCGGGATCTTCGGCGGTGACCTCTGTCAGTGTGACTTTCGCGCCCGCTGGCAGATTGTCGACCTTGGCAGTGTCGCCTGCCTTGACCTCGACGGTGCCCTCACCGGCTTTGATTCCGAGTGAATCATCGGCTGGGTAGGAGTATTTGACCGTGAACACGGTGCCTTCTGGCACAGTGTCGACCCCGTCGCCGCTGAGCGACTTGGTGACTGAGAACGCACCGACGTTATCGGTGATCGGATTGGTCACAGTGACGGCAGTAGCATCAGTCCCGTCGGCGCTGATAGTCAGTGTATTCGGGCTGATCTGCGGTTCACCCCAGGTAGCTCCAGGAATTTCGGCAGGGGCCTCTTCCGACAATGTCAGTTCAGCACCCACGGGGAGAGCGTCGCTTTCCACCGTCTCGCCACTGGCGGGGAGTTCGAGCTTCCCGGACCCAGCTTCGAAACCATCACCCGCAGGATAGGAGTAGTTCAGGGTGAACGTTGTCGAATCATCGACACGATGCTTGCCCGTGCCTTCGATAGCCTTCTTGGCTGAGAATTTGCCCTTCTGCAGGTTCGCCGTATTAGTCAGGTCCACTGCGGTGGCTGTTCCGCCGACAAGCGTGAAATCGTTCTTAGAGAACTTGGGCTTTTCCCACTTCACTGACGCTGAGTCGGCAGGTTTCACCTCGTCGAGGTGGACTGTTGAGTCCTTGGGGAACTCGGGGCTCTTGACAGTCTCTCCACCTTTGACAGTGAGGGTTCCCGTCTTCTTCTCGCCATTAGGCTGCGTCACCGTGTAGTTGACGGTGAAAGCCTGATCGGCAGCGATTTTCGCATCGCCTGCGATCTTCTTGGTGATATCGAAACGGCCAACGTTGGTACCGATACCGGTTCCGCCGCCTCCGGTGCGCTTGACGGTCACGACTTCAGTGGTACGAGTAGTGGTGCCCACTGTGACCTTCGCCTGGTTCGTGTACTCACCCGAAGCTCCGGAGTCGGTGGTATCTGCCGGAATGTTGATTCGGTAATAGGCGCCCTTTTCAGCCGTCCAGGAGACCTTCGCACCGTCGTTCTCTACAGTGAAATCGCTCTTGGGGAGATCTTTGGTGTAATGCGGGGTCTGCTTGCCATCGCCTGCATCGTAAATCTCGGTGGCTTTCTGGACTTTGATCTTGTCGGCGTCAATTCTCTGGTTCGGGCCGATGATGTCGTCGACAACGATCTGTTCGCCACCGGCCATACCCTCCTTAGGTGCCTCGATGTCAATCCACCAGCTGACGAACTCACCGTCGTTATGGTAGTAACCGAACTTCCGCGAGTCCTGCCCCGTGAAATCACAGCCTACGGTGCACTTGCGTGGTGTGACATCGATGCCAGGCATCTTGCCTTCTACGTTGTCGAAAGTGAACTCTTTATGCTCAATCTCTTCCACATCGACTTTGACAGTGACCCAGAAGTTGAAAGTACCCTTGAGCCCGATTGGGTTCTTCTTGATGTAGTCATCACTGATCGTGCACGTCAGCTCAGTAGCAGTCGCTTTGCATTGACCCACGATCTCGCCGCTGCCGTCACTGGACGTGAGGTTGAAGCTGTCGACGTTGCCCTGGAGTTCTTCCGGAAGGGCGAGGGTGAATCCTGCAGGCGTACCCGGATTGTCAGGCAGCGACCACTCACCGGAGAGCTCGGCCTTCTTGTTCTCTTCGACGCTCTCTTTCACGAAGTGCAAGTTGGACACTGTGGCCTCTGTAGCGAATGAGTCCGCAGCTTGAGCTGCAGTCACACCCATTCCCGTCACCATAAACATCGCGCACGTCAACGCGATTACTTTCGATATCAAATGCATACAGCACCTTCCACTTCTTCGGCTACCGGGCGGTAGCTGTTGTTTCTAGTCACATGTAGTCTGGCATGAGTACAGCTTCTTCGGAAGTTCTGTTCAGGAGACGTAGAACATAAACGGTGTGAGTCTCCACTCAATCGCGAGGCGCACGCACCCTGCGTCAGCACTCCCCTTAAACGATTCGACACTCCGCCAACGCTGAACCGTTCACCCTCAACAGGGGATCCGTGGCGAGGAAACCGGCAGAGATTCAGCGTTACCCTAGGCCTCCCTGCCCAAGCGTTCCCACTCAGTGTGTGCTGTCAGCTATCGGGTGAGTGTTTGAGGACATCGCCGGGCTCGCAGTCGAGCACTCTGCAAATAGCATCGAGAGTCTCGAAACGCACAGCTTTGGCGCGGCCATTCTTGAGTACCGCAACATTGGCGGGAGTAATTCCGATCGCGGCCGCGAAGTCCCCTACAGACATGCCACGTTCTGCGAGGAGAACATCAATCTTCACATCAATGGCCATCTCAGATGACCTGCTTCAGTTCGGAATGGATGCCGGTAGCACGTTTTATAAGGTCGCGAAGCACAACGAGGACCAAGCTGGCAGTAACGCAGGCAGCAGCGCCCGCGGCACCGAAGATAAGGAGCGCATTGGACGTGCTGTCATCTGCATCGTCAGGGAATGCGCCGGTAGGCAGTTCGGGCGATACGAGGTCGACAAAAGTAGCGAAAAAACACACCACCGCGGCGGCAAGGCACGCCCCGATGAGGACGTTCATCCAGATAATGGAAGCACGAGAAAAGACCTTGTCCCCCCAGCACTGAAGCGAAAGCATCGCCGTGGCGACGAGCACCGCTTCGAAGCAGGCGATCCCGATGATGCCAATGAACGTCAACCCGGTATATGCGCGTGCGATGACAGGATCAAACTGAGCCTCGGCGGCGAGAGACCCTGGCACGATGACGATCTGCGCGAATAGGCATACGAGAAACCCCAAAGCCAAGAATGAGATAAGAGTGACGATGAGCGTGTGACGCACAAATAAAGAATTCATGTATCGATTATCATTAGCTATCTATCGTTTGTCAATCGATTGGCGGCCCACGATCTTAATGGTCACCATCCGCCGCTACCGATGCACCGGCTGCGGGCACGTGTGGCGCCAGAACACCAGCCGTGCGGCTGAGCCGCGGGCGAAGCTCTCACGTCGTGGGCTGCGGTAGGCACTCGAAGCAATCGTGGTCACCCACCTCACCGTGGCACGGGTCGCTGAGGGCCTCGGGGTTGCGTGGGACACCGCGAATGACGCTGTCCTGGCCGAAGGCAGACGGGTCCTGATCGACGATGCGGCCCGTTTCGACGGCGTGAAGGATGTTGGCGTCGACGGGCAAGTGTGGCGCCACACTAGGCGTGGGGACAAGTTCGTCACCGTGATCATCGATCTCACTCCAGTCCGTGACGGCACCGGCTTGGCCCGGCTGATCGACATAGTCGAAGGACGCTCCAAACAGGCGTTCAAGACCTGGCTCGCCGCCAGACCTCAAGCCTGGCGCGGTCGTGTTGAGGTGGTCGCGATGGACGGGTTCACCGGGTTCAAGACCGCGACCGCCGAGGAACTGCCCGACGCGGTGACGGTCATGGACCCGTTATGTGGTCCGGCTGGCCGGCGATGCTCTCGACCGGTGCCGACGCCGAGTGCAACTCGCGATCCTCGGCCGCCGCGGGCTCAAGGGTGATCGGCTCTACTCCGACCGCTGGACCCTCCACTCCGGTGCCGGGGCTCCTCACCGACAATCAGTCCGCCCGACTCACCGCCCTGTTCACCACCGATGACCACGTCGAGGCCACTTGGGGCATCTACCAGCGCATGATCGCCGCCTACCGTCACGAGGAGCAGCGCCGTGGTCGCGAACTGACGGTGAAGTTGATCGAGTTCGTCAGTCACGGTGTCCCCGCCGTGCTGGTCGAGGTCATGAGCATGGGGCGGACGCTGGCCAAACGCGCCGACGACATCGTCGCGTTCTTCGACCGGCCCGGCACTTCCAACGGACCCACTGAGGTTCTGAACGGACGGCTTGAGCATCTACGCGGCTCGGCCCTGGGGTTCTGCAACCTGACCAAACTACATCGCCAGGAGCCTCCTGGAGGCCGGAGGCTTCGAACCACAACTACACCTTGGAATGGGATGAGCCATGAAAAACTCGGCGACGTAAAGACCGCCTACGACAAGGCCGCAGGCGTCACCGGACCTTCCGCTCCGAGCTTCACCATCGCCCCACATGCCGGTAGCGAAAAGGACGGCGACAAGAACCTCACCGACCTCACCTTCAACGCCGGTAACGACGCCGCTGAAGGCACTGTTGTGTTCTACATCGACGGCTACCACCTCGCTGAAGTTCCCGTCAAAGGTGGCAAGGCTACGTGGAGCGAAATGATTGGCTCCAACACCTCGGCATTTCAGGCCGTGTTTGTGCCCACCAAGGGGGCAGCACGCTGGGTCAGCGCGCCTCTGACTTCAAGCACCGGGCAAAAGGCGGTGACCACACAGGCTGCAGGGCAGTTCCCTATGGAAACCCCCGACGCACCTGCCGGTGACTTCTCCACAGGCGAAGTGCAGGTCAGCTCGCGTGACGTGTCTGTTAACGCCCACACGCAAGGTGACGGCAACCTCGCCACAATCGACACGAAACCCGCCGATGATTCGCTCATCTACAACGTGACCGGTGGCTTTTACGAAGAAGGCTACGACGAGCCAACGTGTTCGGTTGATGTCGTAAGTGGTCCTGGGCGTCGCAGCCTCCAGGTAGATCGCGAATACTGCAAGGGCGACCAGTACACGCTACGGCTGACACTGGAGCCACAGCCACGCGCCAGAATAGGTAACACGGAAACCATTGACCTTGGGCAGGTAGCTGGTGCGGGCAAGGTGGTGCAGACCCAGTTCTCTGATGGTGGCACTACCACCACCCCAGACCCAGGTGAGGGTAACGAAACTCCTAACCCAGGCGAGGGCAACGAAACACCCAACCCGGATGACGGGAACGACAGTTCCGACGGTGGTCTTTTGAACACGCCTGTCACTATCAACAAAGGGCACGTGGACTTGCGCGCTATGGACGTCAACGGCGAGTTTTCAGTGGCGCTTGGCGACGATTCGCGTCAGCACGCCCCGGAGTCCGTGACCCGCACGATCGACTCAACGACCCTGGAAGTGACGAAACTTGCGAAAGTGAAGCGTGAAGGTGACGTGCTTGCCGACCCAAGCTACGACGTGCTTGGTTCCAAAGGCACTGAGTTCTACATTCTTCCGCAGGCTCAACAGTCAGGTCGCGTGTGGCCAGGTTTCTCAAGCGAAACCTTGGACCGAGAGAAGTACCCTGAGGGCGCGACGATGACGCTCACCCCAGTGAGCGTGCCTGAGGGCGGCAAGTGGTTTGCTTACACAGAAAACCTTGGCGCCATTCAGACCATGTACGCGTCGAGCGACAAGGCTTCTGACATTCCACTCCCACCCGGCACGCACATGCACACCGCATGGGCATTCACCAAGCCTGGAACGTACACGATCGATGTGACGGCGCGCGCTAAGCAGGCGACCGGTGGTGCGCGAAGCGCGGGTGGCGACGTGACTGCGAAGACCCAACGCCTCACGTTCGTCGTAGACCACAAGTCTGGTGGGGATGACGGTGGCGGTTCGACCCCTCCGACGGAAGCGCCTGGCGAGGAGCCTACGCAGGCCCCCACTCAGGCTCCGGGTGAAGAGCCTACGCAGGCACCGTCGGAAGCACCTGGTGAGGAGCCAGGTGAAGAACCCGGCGAGCAGCCGTCACAGGAGCCGGGCGAGGAGTCTACGCAGGCGCCTGGTGAGGAACCTGGTAAGGATCCTTCGCAGGAACCACATGATCCGGCCAAGCCTGGTGAGTCGGATACTGACGACAGCGGTACGCCTGATGACAATCAGACTGAAGCCCCTGCCGATGTCAACGAAAGCGGTTCGGACAACGGTGCGGGCAACACCTCTGGCGGTTCAAGTGACAACACTTCGAACGGCTCGAACGGAACCGGGTCAAACGGCTCCGGCTCGAACAACGGCAGCTTCCTGCCACGTACGGGTGCTTCGGTCCTGCCGATCGGCCTGACTGCGGGCTTGCTCGTTGTCACTGGTGCTGCGCTCCTTGCAGCTACACGCCGTCGCAACAACTAAGTCCGGCGCAAGAAAGGCCCGCGCTTCCCTTTAACGCGCTCCCGCCAGGTGTTCTGAGAAAATCAGTTCATACTGGCAGGTCGCGGTTCGGGAGGTGCGGGCGCCCCGCAACCACCTCGGGAACGGCAGGCCTGCAACCACCTCGGGAACGGCAGGCCCGGAAGACAAACGACCCTAGTGGGTGGTCCGCAGGGTCAGCTGCTTGACGAACAACGCCAGCACAAGCGCGGCCACAACAAACGGCACGCCACTAACGAACACCAAGTGCATGGCCTCGCCCATGCCCTGGTGAATGGCATCGACAATTGGCCCTGGTAAGGACTCAAGTTTCGCCGGATCCAACGCCGATCCCACTCCTGAGTCCGCACCCATCGCACTGCCCATGTCCTTGGCCCCTGCGGGCAGGTGTTCCTGAATTTTAGGCATCATCGCCGAACTCATAATCGACCCCAGCACCGCAATCCCAATCGTGGACCCAACGTTGCGGAAGAACTGCACCGCCGCGGTCGCCACCCCAAGCTCAGTGCGGTCAACCGCGTTCTGCACCACCAGCGTGTACGTCTGCATGGACATGCCCAAGCCCATACCCACAGCCGTCATCGCAAGCGTGAGATCCCACAGGTTCGACTGCCACGACAGCATCGACAACAGCACGTACCCGCCCAGCAGCATCATGGCGCCCAGAATCAAAATCACTTTGTAGTTGCCGGTCTTGGTAATCACGACGCCCATCAGGATCGACGTCACAATCATCGCCACGTTCAGCGGAATCAGAATCGCCCCCGACTGCGTAGCCGAAACACTCAACACACCCTGCGCATACACCGGGATGTAAATGATCGCCCCAAACATGGCCACCGCAATGAAGAACGATGCCAGAATCGACAACGACACCGTGGAATTGCGCAACATGCGCAACGGAATCAGCGGGTTTTCCACCCGGGTCTCAACCCATACGAACGCCGCCAGCAACACCACGGAAATAGCCCCCATGCCAAGAATCACCGGCGAGGTCCACTCGTACGTGTTTCCACCCCACGAGATCGCCAGCAATCCAATCACCAGCCCCGGCGTCAGGGTGATGATGCCCAGGTAGTCCAACTTGCCGTGCGAGCGCTGCTGAGGCACGTGCATGAACTTTGCCAGGAACACCAAGGCCACGACCCCAATGGGCAACGCCAGGTAGAACAAGTAGCGCCACCCCAGCGTGTCCGTCACCCAGCCGCCCAAGAGGGGCCCCGCGACCGAGGCGATCCCAAACGTCGCCCCCATCAACCCCTGGTATTTACCCCGCTGCCGAGGTGGGATGATGTCTCCGATGATCGTTTGGCTCAGCGGCATGAGGGTTCCCATCCCCGCGCCCTGGAGGGCGCGAGCGAACACGAGGAACCAAAAGTTAGTGGCCATCCCGGCGAGCGCTGCTCCAAGCATGAACACCACCAGGCCGCCGATGTAGAAGGGTTTGCGCCCGTACATGTCGGACAGTTTTCCCACCACCGGCACGGTTACTGCTGACATCAGCATCGCAGCCGTTGCGATCCACGAGTAGTGCTCCATGCCACCGAGCTCAGCGACGATTCGTGGCAGCGCAGGCCCCACGATGGTTTGGGAAATCGCGGCCACAAACATTCCCAGCATCAGCCCGGCGATGACGAGTTTGCCTTGACGGTCAAGCCCCGTGAACTCGCGCGGGGTTTCGGTGGAGTTGGGGTCGGTGGCTTCGGGTGCGGTGTTTTCATCGGGCAGCTCTAAGCGGGTGCGACGCGTTGCACTTTGGGTAGATTCGCCGGTGCCTGATGCGTGGGAAGGTTCGATCATGAACTCCGTCCTGAAAAACTTGCAGTCTGTGAAAGTTTGTGACGAATCGAGCTTATGCCCGCTCGGTTGAAAAGTGAAGTACTAGGGCCCAAAATTGTGACGAACGGAACGCTTGTGTTCTGTATGACGGCCCGGCTGAGTGCGCCACTGAGCTGGGGGAATGAACGCCACGCGTGAACAGATGCTTGTCTAGCATGAGTGCGAGGAACAACATGGACACTCACAAACAACCTCAGGGTGTACGCGAAAAACGCAAACGCGAATCCCGCGACGCCATGCACCGCGCGGCCCTCGAACTGGTCAGCGCGCACGGGTTGAACAACGTTACGGTTGAGCAGATAGCGGAACGCGCAGGTGTGTCCGCCCGCACCCTTTTTAACTATTGGGGCAGTAAAGAGGCCGTGGTGCTGGGAGCCGAACCCGCCTCGGACGTAGCCCTTGTCAAAGTTCTTCAGGGCCGCCCGGCAGACGAAGACGTTGCCGAATCCTTGGCAGTTGTACAGCAGGCGTACCTCGAATCCGTGACTCCAGACAGGTCAATTCGCACACTTAAGCGCAAAGTCATGCGACGGGAACCGCAGCTGGCGCAAATGTCTGTCAACTACCACAACGATGTGCAGCGCTCACTGATCGAAACCTTGGCCGGGCGTTTGGAAGCCAACTTCGACCAGGATGTTGCTTGTGACTTGGCGACTGTCGCGATCTATGACATGTTCGCGAGCGTCCGCGCGGCCTTTGCTCTGTCCATGAGCCACGACATTGATTTGTTCGAAGCGCTTACGCGCATCAACGCTTACCGTGCGGACGGGTTGCTCGCGTTTTCACGCGCATAGGTGGTGTGGGCGGTGCGGCCATGGGCGAGTCTGTCCTCTATCGCCAGCTTCATCAGCTCTTCGCTCGCCGGGCACGTGTAACATCACCGTATGGCTTACAAGCGTAAAACCCTCCCGGCGAACTTCACTGAGATCCTCGAAGGCGGGGACCTCGATGCGATGAAAGCGGTCTACGACACCTGCTTGTTGGAGGCGACCACCGGGTACTACAAGCGAACAGCGCTCGCGTTGGTTAAATCCCCGCCAGAGTTGGTGCGGTGGCTGGTCGAGCAGGGTCTTGACATCGATATTCAGGACCACTTCGGCTACACGCCGCTGGCTGCCGCCGCGAGCGACTGGGACACCCCACGTATGCAGTCACGTATGCAGCTGTTGCTGGAGCTCGGCGCCAACCCCAATCCTGAAAGCAGGCACCTACCGCTCATGATCGCGGCGCACTCGTGCCGCGTCGAAGCCGTACGTTTGCTCCTTGAGTACGGCGCCAACATCCACGCCCTCGAATGGCCACACGAGTACACCGCAGCTGATAAGGCTGTGGCTCAGTCCTACGAAGGCTACAACCTACCTTCCATACTGGAGACCCTGTCCTTCCTGCTCGACGCCGGCGCGCACCTAACCGACGAGGGCCGCCGCTTCGTCGCACAGTTCGGTAAGGAACATGCCCAGACCGCACGATTGAGGAAGGAGAACACCGACGGGACCCGAGCCGTCGACGCCGCTATGGCGGAACTGTACCGGCTCTCCGGAGTGCCGCCAGTGCAACTGATCGAACCGCACGATGGAACCAGCCGCATCGAGGTCCCTGACCTTCCGGTGCGGAAACAGTTCTCGTGGCTGTGGGATTACCTAGTGCCCATGGGTGGGCCAGCAGAGACCGTGCAGGGTGAAGTGGTGCGCATCGCGGGCAGGATCGGCGGCGAGCTGTTCAACAACGGCGGCGGGAATTGGGACGACGACTACCGGGCTATGTGCGATACCTGGTTGGACATCGTCGGAACCCACCCCACAGCCATCGCGACGTTGAGGCGGGGGCTCCTTGACGAGAATGCGATCAAGGCTATCGAGGCGGCATCCGTGCAGTACGTGATCGACCACCCTGAACCGGTGCCGAACAGTAGCGACCTCCCTTACCAGCGATGACGCGCTAATCGCAATAACCTCGTAATTGCGAAGCTACTCCTGTGGCGGGAGGTCGTTAGCAGGGACCATTGATGAAAACATGCTCAGAGTCCTCCAGCGTCCGCGCTGCTTGCGTTTTCACGCGCGTAAGTGGTGCGGGTTTCGCGCGTGTTGAGCATCACCCAGTGACCAAGTCTCCGGTGGCGTAGAGTTTGTTTGTGCTTTCGCGTCGTCAAAACAACTCATCCGGCCCTGACCGCAGTCACTCCAATAATCACTCCAACCAGGGCAGCGATGCGATCGACCCTGCCGGAATGCGTGCCATCTGGCTACTTCTCGTCGCCGCGTTCGTGTCGATCCTCAACGAAACCACGATGGCGATCGCCATTCCCACCTTGAACGAAGCCCTGGGCATCCCACCTGAACAAGGCCAGTGGCTCACCAGCGGATTCATGCTCACCATGGCAGTGGTGATCCCAACCACCGGGTTCCTCATCCAACGCTTCACCACCCGCCAAGTGTTCCTGGCCGCCGCCAGCCTCTTCGCCCTGGGAACCGCCGTATGTATGCTGTCCCACGGCTTCCTCCCGCTCCTGATCGGACGCATCATCCAAGCCTCCGGAACCGGCATCATGATGCCCCTGCTCATGACCACCATGATGGAGGTTGTGCCCTCTCACCAGCGCGGACGCATGATGGGCCGAGTCGGCATGGTCATTTCCCTGGCCCCCGCCCTGGGCCCCACCATGTCTGGCATCGTGCTGGACACCCTGGGCTGGCGCTGGCTTTTTGGCATCGTCCTGCCCATCGCTCTTGTCTCGCTGATCCTGGGCTGGCGCTGGCTCGCCAACCTGGGTGAGACCACCACCGCGCCCATCGACGTGCTCTCCGTGGGGCTGTCCGCGTTCGCGTTTGGCGGGATCGTGTTTGCGCTCAATCAGTTCGCAAAGGGCGGTTCCGCCGCCGAGGTGTCCTCACCTGAATCTGCCTCCGGTGGCTCCGGTGTGGCAGCGTTGGGCGGGTTCTTCTCCTCACCTGTTGGAACATGGACGATTCTTGGCGCCAGCCTTGTGATTTTGGTGCTGTTCGTTTTGCGTCAGCTGTCCCTGCAAAAACGCAACGGTGCACTGCTGGACCTGCGCGTGTTCTTGTCTGGCAACTTCGTGGTGTCCGTGGCCATCATGGCGATCATCGCACTTTCCATGTTCGGAACGTTCTCGTTGCTACCCCTGTACCTGCAGTCTGTTGTGGGGCTGAAAGCCACCCAGTCCGGTCTGGTGATGTTGCCCGGTTCAATTCTGATGGGTCTGCTGGGACCGGTCATGGGACGCATCTACGACGCTCGCGGGCCTAAGATCCTACTGATCCCCGGCACCATCTTCGTTGCAGGCGCCCTGCTTTCGTACTCGACCGTGGGCGCGCAAACCCCTGTGTGGTGGATCGTAACCACGCAGATCGTCATGGCGCTTGGTCTAGCCGGATCCTTCACCCCGCTGTTCTCTGCATCCCTGGGGTCCTTGCAACGGTACTTGTATTCGCACGGTTCAGCAGTGCTCAACACACTGCAACAAGTGGCCGGAGCCGCCGGGACCGCGATGCTCATTGGCGTGTACTCGGCCACGCTTCACTCGGGAACAACCGCCGGACTGACCGCTGTCCAAGCCGGTGAACCGGGAGCGCACTCTGCTTTCCGCATCGCCATGATCGCAGCGCTCGTGGCCGTTGTGCTGTCGGTTTTTGTGCGCAAACCAGAAGAAGACGAACCGCAAACCCGCACCGTCGTCGCGGACGACTAGAACTGTCAGCGCAACCGTCCCGAGGTGTCAGACACTTTGGTGCCTCACCTCGGCGACCCGAGCCCCACCTCGGCGACGGTCACCGCTTGGGTAGCGGCAGGTGGGGGAGGCGTTGGCGACGAGCAACCAGGTCCACGGCGTGAGCGTCCAACAGCCGGTCTTCTTCGCTTGTGAGTTCCAGCTGAGGCACCTCGCTGGCTTTGCCCAGTTCGTTGACGTGCACAAAAATCATGGTGCAACGTGTGGTAAGCCTGAACTTCATATCGCGTGGGTTGGCAGAACGCACACGCAAGGAAATGTGCACTGAGTGCGGGCCGGTGTGGATGATCCGCCCGTCGACTTCAACAACATCACCAATGTGAACGGGGCCGTGAAAATGCACGCCACCGGTGTACACACACACCGTGGGTTGTCCAACAAAACTGGTGGACAGAGTCTGTGCACATTCGGTCAGCCAGCGCATGACAATTCCACCGTGTGCGTTGCCACCCCAGTTCACGTCTGTCGGGTTCGCCAAGAACCGCAGGGTCAGCTTAGGCGTTGTGCCCTCATCGCTGAACGTTTGCGCGAGCGTGACGTGGTGAATGGCCTTGCGCGCTTCGATGCGTTCTAAAGCGTCTTGCGAAAGCTCTTCGTCTTCACGTGTGCGTGGGCGCCATTGGGGGATCTCCACCGGTTTGCGGTCATCGTCCATAGCCACAAACACCAGCAGGCAGTGCGTTGCTAGCGCGAACTCACCCGTGCGCGGATTGGCCGATTCCACCGTGACCAACACGTGCATGCTGGTACGCCCCGTGTAGATGATCCGGGCCGAGGCTTCCACCAACGCACCAGGCCGGATGGGCTGTGAAAAGTGCACGTTTCCCACGTATGCGGTGACACAGTAGCGCTCGCTGTACCCGGCCGCACACGCGAACCCGGCTTTGTCGATCCACTCGAGAACTCGGCCCGCCTGGATGCTTGAACCGTCTTTGGTTTCATCTGTGGGGGCGGCAAGAAACCGGAGCGTGATGCGGTCGTGCATGTGGGCATTCCTCTGACTGTGGACACGGAAGTTCCGACTATTGTGCCACGAGGAGCAACTGCACCGAGAAACGCCCGCCGATTCCGGGACGGTGCACCCGTTCCGGGACGGTGGCCTAGAGGTGACCGCCCAATCCGGGACGGCCGGCGGTGCCGGTGCCTCGCGCAATCGCCCGACCCATCGAGTCAAACGCCCGCAACCAACGACTTGGGCGGTCCCCAGAAATGGTGGGTGGCATCATCACCACTGGGCAGTCCACGTTGTACACCACCCGCGGTGCCAACAGTGGTTGGGTTACGGGGTTGCGGGGAGCGTCGAGTACCAACAAGCTGGCGTTCTTACTCACGTTGCGCAGCACCCTTGAGGTTTCGCCACGGAAAACGTGCACGTCAACCACGGACTCGGGGCCTTCTACGGCTTCTGCGCCAAGAACGGAAATCACATCGGCTTTCAGTTTCGCCACTTCTGGCTCCAAGGGCCTGCGACCGGTGGTGGGCGGTGAGGCGTACGCATTGAACCCGCCACCAGCGGTAGATGCGCGAACAGCGATCAGGCGGCCACCTCGGGCGCGGACCATATCCATTGCCCACGCCAGCGCTTTGGGCGAATTGGACGTGTCTGAAACCCCCACAACCACCACGTATTCGCGGGATTCGTCAGGGACTCCCGTGGCAGGTGGTTCCGAGGTGTCCTCTACTTCAGGTTGAACGTCATGTGAGCGAGGGTCCGTTGTCATTGTTTTCCCTTTCGTGAAACTTATTTGGGCAGGTGTGAGATCTCGTTACCATCTTCGTCGAATTCGATCAGTGGTGGTGCGATTTCTTCAAGCGACTTGCCTTCAGCGTCGACACCCCACACGGCAGCGACTGCCGCACCTATAAGCATGATTCCGGTGGCTAAGAGGTAGCCCCACATCATGGGTTCGCGTGAGGTTCCTTCACCAATGAGGACACCAAACAAGACGGGACCTAGCGAACCTGCGATTTGGGCAATCGAGAAGAAGTATGAAATTGCTTGTCCGCGTACTTCCTGGGGGAAGATTTCAGACACTGTCAGGTATCCCGCGGAGGCTCCTGCGGATGCGAAGAAGAACGATACGCACCAGAACAGTGTATGGGTGAGCGGGTTGAGCATGTCGTTGACGAACATGAGTGACGAGACCGCCAACACCACACCGGAGATGCTGTAGCACCCGGCGATCATCTTCCTGCGCCCAACTGTGTCAAAGAGGGGGCCAAGCAGAATGGGGCCTAACAGGTTTCCTAGTGCGAACGGGAAGAAGTACAGCGCGGCTTCGGAGGCTTTTAAGTCATAGAAGTTTTGCAGGACCAACGAGTACGTGAAGAAGATGGCGTTGTAGAGGAAGCTTTGCGTGATCATCAGGGTCGCGCCCAACACTGTGCGCGTGGGGTAGAGCTTGAAGAATACCCAGATGAGTTGTTTGAAGTTCAGGCCTTCAGTGCGGCGCAGCCAAATGTAGTCGTCCTTGGTGCGCTTTGGGAGTTCACGTCCTGATTCCTTGACCTCCTGCTCAATGGCTTGCACAATCTTTTCGCCTTCTTCTTCGCGGCCGTGCTTTGCCAACCAGCGGGGGCTTTCCGGAATGTGACGGCGCAGGTAGATGATTCCCAGCCCCAGGATTGGGCCCACCAGGAACGCGAGGCGCCACCCGATGTTTTGGTCGAAGTACCCTTCGTTGAGGAACACGCTGCTCACGGCGGCACCGATACCGGCACCTAGCCAGTAGGTTCCGTTAATGGCCAGGTCTACGCGCCCGCGGTGTTTTCCGGGGATGAGTTCGTCGATTGCCGAGTTGACGGCGGAGTACTCACCGCCGATTCCCATGCCGGCAAGAAACCGGAAAATGTAGAAGAACCAGGGGGCTGGGGATGCCGCACAGATCAGTGACGCCCCAAGGTAGAGGAAAAGCGTGAGCACAAACATCTTCTTGCGCCCCACCGTGTCTGTGAGCCGCCCAAATAAGAGCGCTCCCGTGACTTGGCCAAGCAAATAGATGGTCGCAGCAAACGTGACCTGCAGGGTGGTCATGTTCAGTGAGGATTCGAAACCTCCAGCTGCGACGATCTGGACTTCAACACCGTCGAGAATCCATGCGGTGCCTAGACCAACAATGACCATCCAGTGGAATCGTGACCACGGCATGTCGTGCATGCGGATGGGAATGCTGGTCTTGATTGGTTTTTCGGTTGCTGACTGCGCTGTCGACATGCGATCACCTTCTGCTAACTGCGGGGATGGGGGAGTGTTCGGTTATCTTCGTCGCGTCATCAGTCTGAGGCCTCGGGCGCGCCGAGCATTTTCCAGATATAGCACGTATCTTTCTCAATGACGTGATGAGAGACACATTCAGATTCTTCTCTATGCTCTTTCGCTTTGGCCTGAGGGTCGTTAGAATAAATAGTACAACTTTCAACTACTTAGGGGGATGTACACATGACTTCGCTACCTCAAGGACTCTCTGCAGGCACGTGGAACATTGATGGCGCTCACTCGACAATCGGATTCACTGTTCGCCACGGTGGGGTTTCCAAGACTCGCGGAAAGTTCGACGTCATCGCTGGGTCCGCGACCCTGGGCGACACGTTCGAGTCCCTGTCCGTTACCGCAACTGCAGACCCAAAAAGCATTAACACCGGAAACGAGACACGCGACGAGCACCTGAAGTCCGGTGACTTCTTCCAGACCGAAGAGCACCCAGAAATCGTGTTCAAATCCACCTCCGTGGAAGACTTCGACGGCTCAGAGTTCACGCTCAAGGGCGAGCTCACCTTGCTTGGTGTGACAAAAGAAGTCGTCTTCGACGCCGAATTCCTGGGTGCAAACGAAGACCCTAACGGCAACCAGATCACCGGTGTATCAGCAACCGCGAAGATCAACCGCAAGGACTTTGGCATGAGCTTCAGCGCCACCATGCCAGGCGGCGACCTGCTGGTCGCAGACAAGGTCAACCTGGAAATCGACGTAGAGCTTGTCAAGGCCTAAGCCAACAACGGCGTAGTTCAGCCAAGGCACACAGGTAGTGCCATACAGGTGGGTTGTAGCGACCGGTCACTCGCAGTGACGCCGCTACAACCCACTTTTTGTGGCTAATACGTTTCGATGGGGAACGTGTACAGCGACTCAAACGCTGGTGCGCTCCCGTTGGTGGTCACATAGTGGGACATGATTTGGTAGCACGTGGCCATGGAAACAACTAGACATTCAGGGCTGTCTCCAAAGCCGGTGAGCTGGTGGGGCATGGCCGCTTCAGCCATAAATCCGCTGTCCTGACGCTTGCATTGAGTGAAGTGCGATGGGTCTTGGACGTTCTCCACGGTCAGGAATTCGTCGTGCCGCAGACCCTGAATCAAATCCATGATCTGTGACGCGCTTTTGAGCTGGTAGAAGTTTCGTGTGTCAAACGTGTAGACCCACTTGTTCTCAAGCGGTTGCTCTTCCCAAGATTCGAAGCTGTGAAACATGGGCGTGGACTGGTGAATTGGCTGATTCTGTGCTGACATGATGTCCTTACCCCCGGGCAGCTACAAAAGTGCTGATCAGCTCGTCAATTGCAGAGTCTGGAGTGTCCCACGCGGTCATGAGGCGAATCCCGTTTTCCACAAACGGCCACGCATAAAAAATCACGCCCTGCGCCAGCACGCGCTCTACCACTACAGGCTCAACGCTGGCAATCACCGCGTTCGCTTGCGTCTTCACCGGCACGTCAAAACCAGCATCCATGAGGCCCTTCGCCAACTTCGCGGCCTGTGCGTTCGCGTGCTCGGCGTTGCGCAACCACAGGTCCCCATCGAACAGGGCCAGCAACTGTGCTGAAATGAAGCGCGCCTTCGACGGTAACTGCAACAACGACTTATTCAAATACTGAATCCCGGAAACCGCCTCGGGATTGCGCACCACAACCGCTTCTGCACCCAAGGCGCCATTCTTCGTCGCGCCCAGCGAGATCACGTCCGCGCCGCGAGTCAGCTCCTCCAGCCCGGCCCCCGTGGCGGCCGCCGCGCACGCAAGCCGTGCGCCGTCAAGGTGGACAGACAGGCCCGAGGTGTGGGCCACCTCGGCGATGGCCCGGAACTCCTCCACCTGGTAGACGGTGCCCAACTCAGTGGAGTTGGACACGCTGACCGAGGTCGTTTGGGCCTCGTGAATGAAATCCCGGCTGGACAGGGTGCTGGTGACGGCCTCGGGGGTGAGCTTGCCGTCAACGGCGGGTGCAGGCTTAACCTTGAGGCCGGCAGAAGACTCAGGGGCCGCGGTTTCATCGGTGTTGATGTGTGCCGACGGTGCCGCGATTACATGCCCCCACCTGGGGTTGAGAGCGGCAAGCGACACGACGTTGGCGCCCGTGCCGTTGAACACTGGGAAGATGAGGGCATTAGGCCCGAAGGTTTCGCGTGCCCACTCACGCAACCGCTGGGTGTACGGGTCCTCACCGTACCCAGGCACGTGCCCGCCCGAGGCGACACGTAGAGCCTCGAGCACCTCGGGGTGGGCTCCCGCGTAGTTATCCGACCCAAAATGAACGAGTTCGCTGTTGTGCAGTTGTTTCACGGTTTCCTCCTGGGTTGGGTCAGTGTGGGCGGGTTAGCGCGGGTTGGTGAGTACGGGCGCGACGTTACTAGTGCAGGCCCAAATTTACAGTAGCGATCGTGAAGTAAATGATGAGGCCCGTTGCGTCACAAAATGTCGAAATGAACGGGTTGGAAAAAACGGCCGGGTCGGCGCCAACTTTCTTCGCCAGGATGGGCATGAGCCCGCCCACGGACGCGGCCATCGTGCAGATACACAGCAGGGTGAGCCCAATGACGGAACCCAGCTGGAACCCGTAAATGGCGCCAGAAATCAGGAACCCCAGACTTCCCAGCACCAGTCCCAGGGAAGCGCCCACGCGGACCTCGCGCCACATCACCATCATCAGGTCACGTACACGCACCTCGCCAACGGCCAACGCGCGCGTCACCGTGGTCGCTGCCTGGTTACCAGCGTTCCCACCAGTACCCGTGAGCAGCGGGATGAACAGAGCCAGGGCAACCACCTGAGACAGGCGGTCCTCATACAGGTCAAGGACCTGCACAGTCAGGACGGCTGAAACAGCTAGCACCAACAGCCACACAATACGGCTCTTAACGATCTGCATAATGGTCGAGGACATGTAGGACCGGTCCAAAGGTTCCGAACCAGATCCGCGGGCGGCGTCCTCGGCGTCTTCCTCGTCAATAATGTCAAGAACGTCATCCATGGTCAGGATGCCCAAAAGGCGGTTCTCAGCGTCAACCACAGGCATTGCAATAAGCCGCTGATCCAAGAAGCTACGCGCCGCATCTTCACGGTCAGTCATGGCCTCAACGGACGACGGTTCACGCATCAACTCAGTGACTGGTGTATCAGGTGAAGCCCCCACCAACGTACGCAAGGACACAACGCCAGCTAGGGTGCGACCTCGGGCGAGGACGGGCAGGAGGTACACAGTTTCTGGTTCGTGAATGCGTTCCCGCACAACCTCTAAGGCGCGGCGGGCGTCCCAGTCGTCGTGGAGCGACAGGACCTCAGGTGACATGTAACGGCCGATCGCCTCACGCGGGTAGCCCAACACAATCGAGGTCTTGGTGCGTTCGTCGTGTGACAGCCCCTTCATCATGGACTTCACGACGATTGCGGGGAGTTCGCCAAAGAGTTCGGCGCGGTCGTCAGGGTCCAGACCTTCGATGATTTCGGCGACATCGGGGCCGCGGAGCGCCTGGATTAAGTCAGCCTGGTAGCTGGGCGGGAGGTTTTCGAAGACGGCAAGGGCTTCATCTTTTTTAAGCACCCGGAACAGTACGGCCGACTGCACGATGGGTCGGTTGCTGACCAGGCGCGTCAGTTCGTGGGTGGGAATCTGTTTAGCAAGACTATTAATGACATCGAGGTGCGCTGAATCAAGATGCGAGCTCGCGAGCTCATCTTCGAGCTGTTCAATTGCAGTGTGGACATCAACCGTCATGCCTGCTCCTCCCACTGGACCACATTCATCTTAAGGGCCTGTTGAGTGGGTAGGAGTGGGGGTCTGCGACGTTTTTTCATAAACATATTGCTATGCGCTTATAAGTGTGCAAGAATTGAGGCGTGAGAACAGCTCGTCCGAGCTGACATAGGTAACTGACCACATGGAGGCAGTCATGACCGCTGGAACCGAACACAAGCATGCAGAACACACCGTTGAAGACCACAAGCACGGTGAAAACTGTGGCCACGAAGCCGTTCAGCACGGTGACCACGTTGACTACGTTCACGACGGACACCGCCACGCAGAACACGAAGGTCACTACGACGAGCACTGATCTGCACTGATCTTTAGATAAAAGCTCAAGCCCGGCACGTGATGTGCCGGGCTTGAGTTTTTCGTTGGGCGTTTGCGCCGTCTGAGGCTTTACCCCGCGGACCAGCCTGCGTCACATGGAATGATTGCGCCGCTGACGTTCGAGGCCGCATCTGACAAGAGGAACACTGCCAGAGCCGAAATTTCGCTAGGCTGCGCCATGCGGGTTGCTGTCTGGTGCAGTGGCCCCATGACGGCGAGACCCGCCTGGTTGAGCTTGGAATAGTCCGTTTCGATGATGTTGGTTTCCACGCCGCCGGGCATGATCGCGTTGACGCGCACATTTTGGCGCGCGTACTGGAACGCCGTGGACTTGGTAAGTCCCACGAGCGCGTGCTTCGACGACGTGTACGCAGCTCCGGCGGCACCTCCGCGCAGGCCGGCCTCGGAGCCCATGTTCACGATCGAACCCTTACCGGCCTCCAGCAGGTGCGGAAGAACCGCGCGGGTCAACATGAACGGTGCAGTCACGTTGACGCGCATGCACAGTTCCCACGTGGCGTCGGTGGTTTCCGCGGCACCTGCGAAGTCGTCCATGACTCCGGCGTTGTTGACCAGCCCTAAAAGGGGGCCCGCCGAGGTGGCAGCAGCTACCAGCTGGTCGACGACCTCGGGCGAGGAGACGTCACCAGCGACGGCGGTTGCGTGCCCGGAGGCTCGCTGAATGAGTTCGACAGTTTCGTTAGCGGTGTCTTGGTTGAGGTCTGAAACGATGATGTGGGCGCCCGCTGCGGCGGCTTCTTGGGCGATTGCTCGCCCGATTCCGGAACCAGCGCCAGTGATGATGATTGAACGGTCGGACAGGGTTGTCATGGCTACTCCTATATACAGTCCAATGCCAGTTCTGACGCTACCAGCGCGGCTAGGTTTTTGGTGGTGGAGTGTGGGTGAAACCGCGCAAAACGAGCGAAACTGCGCAATACAATGCGTAGTTTCGCTCGCTTTGCGCCGTTTGAGGGGTAGCCTGGGAGAACCGAACGATAACCGAACGTTCGGGCACACGATTTAATGGCGAATCAACGACATACGGGAGGCTTACCTCGCAGGTAGGACTGCTGGCCAAACAGCTGGTAGGACCTACCCATGAGCGGTGCTCAACGGGGTGAGTGACCCAGTTAGGATGCACTGTGAACCACGCTCCAAACATGCCGCGCGACCCACACAAGGTCCCAACTGATCACGCCAATAGTGAAGCCAACAGGGAACTTGGCGGAGCCACAACCACAGACCTGGACGAACTCGCAAACAAAGCCGTTGACCGGGTGCGCCGCTGGTTGCGACTGTCCACAGCGAAACCGGCGAAACCAGCCAAGTCCGGCTGGCTCGCCGCCAAGTCCGGCCAGTCACTTAACTCCGGGTCACCTCGGCGGTCTTCACCTCGGAACGCAAGCACCCAAGCGCTCAAACAAGAACAGCGCCTGGCCGCCGTGCTGTCTGACCTCAACGGGTTGCCGTTCACCAGCGGTTTTGTGGACCGAGTCATCCGGATCGAAGACACCAAAGCGGCTGCGCGCGCACTCACGGAAGTGGCCCGCCTGACGCCTGAGAGTATGTCGCTTGCGGACCGCGCGCAGATCCAGGCAGGTGCTGCGCTCGCCACCACAATGCCCGACCTCGTCATCCCCGCAGCTCGCGCCCGGCTACGCAACATGGTGGGGCACATGGTGGTGGATGCGCGCCCGGAACAGTTCGGCAAAACCGTGGCCACCCTGAAACGTGGCGGCCACAGGCTCAACATCAACCTGCTGGGTGAAGCTGTCCTGGGTGAAGAAGAGGCCGACAACCACTTAGAACAGACTCACGATCTGCTGGCCCGTGACGATGTGGACTACGTGTCCATCAAGGTGTCGTCCGTGGCCAGTCGCATCAACATGTGGTCCTATGACGAAACAGTCACCTACGTTGTGGACCGGTTGCGCCCACTGTACCGGCAGGCAATGGAGCAGGCGGGGAGTGAGGAAGAGGCGGCCCGAGGTGCCAAGTTCATCAACCTCGACATGGAGGAGTACAACGACCTCAACCTCACGATCGATGTGTTCATGCGACTGCTGTCGGAAGAAGAGTTCCATCAGTTGTCAGCCGGGATCGTCATTCAGGCGTACCTCCCGGACGCCCTGCCTGCGATTCAGCGCTTGAGCGAATTTGCGCGAACGCGTGTTGAGGCTGGTGGCGCGGAAATCAAAGTGCGCCTGGTCAAGGGCGCGAACCTGGCCATGGAGCGCGTCCACGCGGAACTCGCCAACTGGCCGCTCACCGTCAACCCCAGTAAGCAGGCCACCGACGCCAACTACAAACGCATCCTCCACTGGACGCTCACCCCGGAAAACACCTCGGGACTGCGCTTAGGGGTCGCCGGGCACAACCTGTTCGACATCGCGTTCGCGCATGAGCTCAGCGTGGCTCGGGGGCTCACGGACCGCGTTGAGTTTGAGATGTTGCAGGGGATGGCTACCAAACAGGCCGAGGTGATCTCCGCTGACGTGGGTGACCTGCTGCTGTACGTGCCGGCCGTCCATCCCGATCAGTTCGACGCCGCCGTGAGCTACCTGGTGCGCAGGCTTGAAGAAAACACTTCACCACAGAACTTCATGGCCTCAATTTTTGAGATCGCCAACGGTAGCCCCGCCTTCCAGAAGGAGGAGGCGAGGTTCCGCGCGTCTGTGGACGACCTCGGCGAGTTGCTGGCCAAAGGCGAACCACCCA
Organism: Brevibacterium mcbrellneri ATCC 49030; assembly: GCF_000178455.1. Classification (GTDB taxonomy): domain Bacteria; phylum Actinomycetota; class Actinomycetes; order Actinomycetales; family Brevibacteriaceae; genus Brevibacterium; species Brevibacterium mcbrellneri. The sequence continues at coordinate 25,391 of NZ_ADNU01000074.1, forward strand.
CGCCCAACCGGGAGCAGGACCGGTGGAAGGAAGGTGCTGGGGTCGGCGAGCCTGGGAGCACTGCCGGGGCCAGCGAGACCAGCCCCGCCAATACCAGCCCCGCGGACACCACTCCCTCCAGCTTCCGCAACGAACCCGACACCGACATTTCCCTTCCCGTCAACCAGGCGTGGGTGCGGGATTTCATGGAGAAGTCGAGTGCGCCGGGCTGGCTGGACGAACAGCCGCAAGCCCAACCTTTCACCTCGGTTGAGGACGTCAACCGATGCGTTGAAACCGCCCGTGACCAGCACGAATGGCGCGCCATGAGCCCCACAGCACGGCTCGAAGTCTTGGACCGGGCGGCAGATATTTTCGCCGCCAAACGCGGGCAGTTCTTAAGCGTCATGGCGCATGAAGCGGGCAAGACATTGGCGCAGTCCGACCCCGAGGTCTCCGAAGCGATCGACTTCATCCGCTACTACGCGCGGCAGGCGTGCGAACTCGAACGCATCCAGGAACGCGACGGTGTGCACTTTGAACCAGACCGGGTGATCGTGGTGACTCCGCCGTGGAACTTCCCTGTGGCGATTCCCACGGGAGGTGCGGTGGCAGCGTTGGCGGTGGGCGCCTCGGCGATCCTCAAACCGGCCGGGGCGGTCGCGCGGTGCGGCGCCCTCATTGCCGAATGCCTGTGGGAGGCCGGGGTGCCCAAGTCCGCGCTCCAGCTGGCGCCGTCGATGGAAGGAGACCTTGGGCGGGCGCTGATTGGGCACGAGGCGGTCGACCGGGTGATCCTTACGGGTGCCTCGGAAACGGCGGAACTGTTTAAGTCCTTCCGCCCCGGTTTGCAGGTCAACGCGGAAACCAGCGGGAAGAACGCGATTGTGATTACCCCGTCCGCGGACCGCGACCTGGCCGTGGCCGACCTGGTGTACTCCGCATTTGGGCACGCCGGCCAGAAGTGTTCGGCGTCCTCGTTGGGGATCATGGTGGGCTCGGTGTATGAGTCCGAGCGCTATCGGAAGCAACTGGTTGACGCCGCGCAGTCGCTGGTGGTGGACGTGCCCACGAATCTGCGTGCGGAAATGGGGCCGCTGACCGTCGATGCGTCGGATAAGCTCCTGCGCGCGCTCACCCAGCTTGAGGAGGGTGAGGAGTGGCTGGTTGAACCTCGGCGGCTGGATGGCTCCGGGCGTCTGTGGTCGCCAGGTGTGAAAACTGGTGTGAAACCGGGGTCGTTCTTCCACCTCACCGAATGCTTTGGCCCGGTGCTGGGGCTCATGCGCGCCGACTCGCTCGACCACGCGATCGAGCTCCAGAACGCCGTGGACTACGGGCTCACGGCAGGGATTCACTCCCTGGATACCGCCGAAGTCGAAACCTGGCTGGACCGTGTAGACGCGGGCAACCTGTACGTCAACCGGTCCATCACTGGCGCCATCGTGGAGCGGCAACCCTTTGGCGGGTGGAAGAAATCCACGGCGGGGCTCGGTTCCAAGGCCGGGGGACCGAATTACCTCATGATGCTCGGAGCGTGGACAGACAAGGCGGCGACCTCAGTGGAGGCGACCTCGGCGTGGGTAGACCGGGCGCTGGAAAGCGACCGGGAGGCGTGGGACACCGAATTTGGCGTGGCGCACGACCCCAACGGCTTTGAAGCCGAGGCGAACATTCTGCGTTACCGGCCCTGCCCCGTGATCCTGCGCGTGGGTGCGGGGGCTTCTGGAGGAGCTGGGGGCACGGCTCCCGCAGGGGCCGCGGGTGCTGGGATTTCCGGGGCCGGGGACACCGCCGAGGTGGCAGCCGGCTTGGAGGCACAGATGCGCCGGTGTGCGCTCGCGGCTACGCGGGTGGGTGCGCCCGTCGAGTGGTCGGTGGACGCGGATGTGTTTCCGCAGGTCAAGGGCGTGATTGAAAAGCTTCGCGCGGATGTGGAGGACGGTTCGATGGCGCCCGAGGTGGACGTCAGCGACGTTGCAACGTTCACCGCGCGCTTGGACGCCGTGAGTGACCCGATGGGTGTGCGGGTTCGGATGATCGGCGAGGTGCCGCAGGAGCTGGTTGAGGTGGCGGCGCGTCACATCAACGTCACCCTGGTCACCGATCCGGTGACCGTAAGCGGCCGGGTTGAGCAACGGTATTACATGCGCGAACAGGCCGTGTCGATGACCATGCACCGGTTTGGAAACCCAGACCGCGACTTCCAGGAGCTGGCCAAGCGGCTGAGGTAGAGGCGTTGATCGCGCCGCTATTTTTCGTCGTCTGCTTGGTTCTGGGTTTCCGTGACTGCGGCGAGGCGTTGGTTGCCGTCGGCCCTGGTCAGCGCATCGCTGATCGCGATGAGGCGGCGGTCGCGGGCTACCTTCGACTCTTCTGTTGCGGTGGTGCCGTACGATTCTTCGACTGCGTCGACGACGGGGGTGTAGGAGTTGTCGCCAAACGTGGTGGCTTCGGTTTCGAAGGAGTCAAAGGTGGACAGAACGTGGTCCACTAGGCCGCGGAAGCCGTGGTCGGAGCCTTGGTGGAATGCCTCGAACGGTCCCACGGATGCCCAGCGCACACCCACTGAGTTGCGCACTGCGGTGTCCAACTGGGCGGGGTTCACGATTCCCTGTTTGACCAGGTAGGACGCTTCTTTCATGATGGCCCACTGCAGGCGGTTGATGACGAAGCCGGGGATTTCGCGGTTGAGTCGGACTGGCACTTTGCCCAGTTGTGTGTAGAAGTCGGTGACGGTGTTGAGTACGTCTTCCGAGGTGTGCTCGTTGGGCACGATTTCAACCAGGGGCAGGAGCTCTGGCGGGTTGAAGGGGTGGGCGATGAGGATGCGGGCGGCCACGTTAGCGGGTAGGTCCTGTGCGACGACGGATGATGGGATGCCCGAGGACGAAGAAGCGAAGATCGTGGTGTCTTTGGCTGCCTGCGTCATGGTTGCGTACAGGTCTTTTTTGATCTGTTCGCGTTCGGGGCCGGACTCTTGAACGAGGTCGGCGTCTTTGACGGCTTCCTCGAGGGGCGCGGTTGTGAGTTGCTCGTCGTCGGGGAGGTCTTCGTTGATGTGGGAGATGAGCTTGTCGAGGTCGTCACGAACGTCAGAGACCGTGACCTCGAGTCCGTTCTTGGCAAATAGACGTGCCCACGATTGACCAATAACTCCGAAACCTACAACAGCGACTTTCTTCACAAGAACTCCTTTGGGGTGGTCGGGTTTGGGGTGACTGAACTGACAGTACGAACCTGCTTGTGCAACCGGGCTATAGAACTCCGAGGTTATGCGACCCGCTTCGCCAGGGGTACTCCCAATCTACGCCTTGAGATGTGAGAACGAAGAGCACAGAAATTTCATGGTACTGTAGGTGAGCCTTACCTAAATAGGAAAGGCCAACCTTAACTAAATACTTCCTGTTGCGAGTCCCCGGACTCGTGCACTCACAATCTCGAGTTCGGATCTCAATGTTTCTAGCGTCACTTTTAATTGGGCTGCGCGAAGGCCTTGAAGCCTCGCTGATTATCGGCATCCTGATTGCATACCTAGGCAAACTTGGACGTCGCGAAGCCATCCGCCACATGTGGAGCGGAGTGGCCATCGCTGTCGTACTCACTGCAGTAATAGGCGCAGTCAGCACGTTTGGACGCTCTCGCTTGTCGTTTAAGACCCAGGAAATCATCGGCGGATCAATGTCGATCCTGGCAGTCATCATGATCACCGGAATGATCTTCTGGATGATGAGCGCAGGCAAGAAAATGAAAGCCGCACTCGAAGGGGACATCGAAAAGGCGCGCGCCCGCCGCATGAGTGTGGGCCTTGCAGTCTTCGCGGTCGCATTCGTTTCCGTAGCCCGCGAAGGAATCGAAACTACCATCATTTTGTGGGGGTGGGTCAACAACCCATTGGCCATAATCGGAGCGCTGGTTGGCGTCATTGTTGCGATCGTGCTCGGCTGGGCACTCTTCAAAGGACTCATTCGATTCAACCTGGGCACCTTTTTCACGTGGTCAGGAGCCGCCCTCATCGTGGTCGCCGGCGGAGTGCTGGCATACGGCATCCATGACCTGCAAGAAGCCGCAGTGCTCCCCGGGCCATTTTCGGGAGCACCCATCACCCCCACACACCCGCGCACCGGCGAAGTTCTCACCGGGTTCTTCACCTACCCGTTCTGGGGAGCCGCATTCCCCTTTGGGTGGGCATTCAACGTCTCCGATGTGATCGACCCGTCCGGAGTGCTCGCCACCTTCCTCAAAGGAACAGTTGGTTTCGTTCCGCAAATGTCATGGCTCGAAGTACTCGCATGGTTCGTCTACATGGCCCTTGTGATTCCCAAATTTATTCGTCGAGTCCGTGAAAACAAGCACATCACCTTGGCAAAGAAGGCAACCCCGAACGCGCAAGAGGATCCGCCCAAGCGTCCGGTGGTGGACACCTCGGGCACCAACCCTCAACCAGCCCCCACCCCCTAAGTGGGCGTGCCATCCACACCCTTTTTAACCAGCAAGGAGAAAACTATGAAAAAGATCGTCCGCATGTCTGCAGTGCCCGTTCTAGCACTCGCAGCAACAGCTCTAGCCGCGTGTGAACCCAACGCAAGCGACGGCGCGCTCAACGTAAAAGCAACGAACACAGAGTGCGCAGTGTCAGCCGACACGGCTGAGTCGGGAACTCGCGAATTCACCATTAAAAACGAGGGCGACATCGTCACCGAGTTTTATTTGCTGGGTGAAGACGGGCTGCGGATTGTCGCCGAAAAAGAAAACATCGCTCCCGGTTCAGAAGCCACACTGTCCGTTTCGCTGCAACCAGGCACCTACTTCACCGCGTGCAAACCTGGACTGCGCGGAGAAAACGTTGGGGAAGCTAAGTTCACGGTCACCGGCGAACCCGTGGAAGTCTCCGGTGAAGACAAAGAGCTGTTCGACAAAGCGGTGAAAGACTACATCGCGTTCGTGAAAAACGAGGTCGCTGAACTTGAACCAAAAGTGGGCGAATTCGCTGACGCCTACGCAAAGGGTGATGACGAACAAGCGCGGAAACTGTACGCCACAACCCGTACACACTACGAACGCATCGAGCCGATTGCTGAGGCTTTGGGCGTGCTCGACCCGCGTATCGACTATCGCGAAGTCGACTACCTAGCCGAAGCCGACATCCTGAAAAAGGACGACCCAACCTTCACCGAATGGCTGGGCTTCCACCGAATGGAAAAGGACCTCTTCCCACCCAAGAAGGGCGACAAGAACGCAGACGGTGCCGACGCCTTCGACGGGTGGAAGCCGTCCAGCCCCGGAGACCGGAAACGAATCGCGGACACCCTCAAAGAAGATGTGCACAAGTTGCGCGAAACCGTGGACGCAGACAACTTCATTGAAGACCAGCAGATCAACATTGCAACCGTTGCCAACGGTGCTTCCGGTCTGCTCGAAGAGGTTGCCGTCAGCAAGGTCACAGGTGAAGAAGACTGGTGGTCACACACAGACCTCTACGACTTCGCAGCCAACGTAGAAGGCTCGAAGATTGCGTTTGACCTGGTCAAACCCATTGCGGAACGTAAAGGCTCCGAAGGCGAGCAACTAGTCAAAGACATCGAGCAAGAGTACGGAGAACTCAACAAGCTATTGGGCAAGTACGGCAACCTGGACAAAGGCTTCGTCAGTTACGACACCGTCACCGCCGAACAACAGGCAGAACTCACTCACCAAATCGACGAACTTCGCGAACCACTGTCCAAGCTGACCGGAACGGTTCTGGAGATCAAATAATGGTGGAACGCCAGGAACAAACTGGTGAAGAGGAAACACCAGAATCTGCCCGAGGTGTGGGCCGCCGCGGTCTGCTCGGCGCCATGGGCGCCGGCGCGGCCGGGCTGGCTCTGGGCGGGGTGTCCGGGTTCGCGTGGGGACGTGAACGCGCACAGGTGCCAACCACCTCGGCGCCAAAGACTTTCCCGTTCGAAGGCGATCACCAGGCAGGAATCATCACCGAAGCACAAGACCGCATGCACTTCGCAACCTTTGACCTCACAGACGGGACCACGCGGGAGGACCTGATTGAACTCCTCGAGGAGTGGACCGAAGCGGCGCGCCGCTTGGTCATAGGTGGCGAGGTTTCAGCGCGCGGTGCCTTTGGAGGTGGCCCCAACTTTCCACCCGATGACACAGGTGAAGCATTCGGCCTGGACCCGGCAGGTTTGACGCTGACGTTTGGGTTTGGGCGCTCGCTGTTTGTCACCGCCGACGGGAAAGACCGCTTTGGCCTGCGCAAACACATGCCAAAGGAGTTTGTCGATCTGCCCGTCATGACCAATGACTTCCTTGACCCTAAGCGCTCCGACGGCGACTTGTGCATCCAGGCGTGCGCGGACGACCCACAGGTGGCAGTCCACGCGATCCGAAACCTCACGCGGATGGGCGTGGGCAAGACCCGCATCAAATGGTCGCAGCTGGGGTTTGGGCGAACTTCGTCGACCACACGTAGTCAGGAGACTCCGCGAAACCTCTTTGGGCAAAAGGACGGAACGGCAAACATTAAAGCGGAGGACACGGTGGCGCTGGACGATCACGTGTGGATCAATTCCGGTCCTGCGTGGGCGCACGGCGGTAGTTACCTGGTTGCCAGGCGTATCAACATGACGATCGAAGTGTGGGACACGCTCCAGCTAGCCGAGCAAGAACGCGTCACCGGGCGGTTCAAACACGACGGTGCCCCGCTTTCCGGTGGAGACGAATTCACGCCCGTGGACTTCCACAAGCTCAACAGCCGAGGCCGCCCCTTGGTGGAAGAGACTTCGCACGTTGCGCGCGTACACCCAGATAACAACGGGGGTATCCGCATGTTGCGTCGCGGTTATAACTTTGTGGACGGAAACGACGAACAGGGTCGTTTGAACGCTGGACTGTTTTTCATTGCGTTCGTCAACGACCCCGGTCGGTTTGCGCGCGTGCACAGCAACATGTCACGCGACGAGATGTTTGTGGAATACCTCAAGACCACTGGTTCTGGCGTGTTTTTGGTTCCGCCGGGTGTGGGCTCAGACGGGTACGTGGGGCAGTCGCTCCTGGAGGCGTAGGGCTGTTAGGGCGGGCGCCTTTACTTACCAGTCCAGCGCGGTGCGCGCTTTTCGGCGAATGCCTTTGATCCTTCGATCGCGTCGTGCGAGCTGAACACGTCGCGTGTGAGCGGTTCCTGCTTGGCTGCTTTTTCGTCGCTGGCCCAGTCAGCGGATTCCACGATGATCTGCTTGGACGTGCGCACCGCCAACGGCCCGTTTGCCGCGATCGTACGTGCCAGCTCAAGTGCACCTTCAAGCGCCTGACCTGCGGGAACGACCCGGTTGATCAGCCCGTGACCGGCCACGAACTCGGTGGGGTAGAGGTCACCGGTCAGCGCCATCTCCATCGCGATGGCCCGGTGCGTGCGTTCCGGAAGCGTATACACGCCACCTGCCGCGGCAACCAGACCGCGTTTCACCTCGGGAAGCCCGAACTTAGCGTTATCCGCGGCCACCACTAGGTCGCACGCCAGCATGGTCTCAAACCCGCCCGCCAACGCGTACCCTTCGACAGCTGCGATGAGCGGCTTGGCGGGGGGCGCCTCGGTCAGCCCGGCAAACCCGCGGCCCTCAACGGACGGGGACTCACCGCGCACGAACGCCTTCAAATCCATGCCCGAACAGAACGTCCCACCAGCACCCGTAATCACGGCCACGGCCAGCTCGTCATCGTCGTTGAAGCGGTCAATCGCGGAGGCGACACCCTGGGCCACGTCCTTGTTGACGGCGTTCTTGGCCTCGGGGCGGTTGAGGGTGATGACGAGGACGTTGTCCACGACCTCGGTCAGTACTACCTGGTTTTCTGCATTGGTTGCCGGGGCGGTGTCAGGCTGGGTGCCTGCTGGGTTTTCGTTCTGGGTCATTGGATCTCCTTCGATCAAGGGTTTCGTCCAGCCTATTCGGTGAGCTGTGTCACGAGCGATTTTTGTGTGCGTTGTCTCACAGAGTGTATGGGTTGAGGGTGGGTGTGCCGAGGTGTGGGCCAGTTTGTGAGGGCCCGGCTAGGGTTCGTAGTGATACCGACAGCTTGCTATGCGAATCTCATCGTCGACGATCCTGTAAACGAGCCGGTGTTCACCAGTGATCCTGCGTGACCAATAACCTGACAGGCTGTGCTTGAGGGCTTCAGGTTTTCCAATCCCGTCGTTTCCGTTGCGCGCGATGTCGCGAATGAGCTGGTTGATGCGTTTGAGTGTCCGGCGATCTTCTTTCTGCCACCACACATAGTCCCCCCATGCGTGTTCATCCCACACGAGGAGCGCCATGGTTAGTCCTCGATGAGGTCATGCCGTGTTCCACGACCCTTTTCAAGCCTTTCGACTGAGTCAAGTAGGCGGCGGGCGTTGGCCGGTGTTCGAAGTAGGTGTGCGGTTTCGCGCAACGATTCGTACTCGGTGAGAGAAACGATCACGACGGGTTCGTGGCCCGCACGCGTGATGATCGTTTCTTCGCGGTCGTTTACCACGGCGTCAAGGACTTTTGCGTAGTTTGCGCGGGACTCGGTATAGCTCATCGTTTTCATGCTGGCGGCTCCTCAAGCAGGTAGATGTACAGGTAATTGTACAGTAGCTTTTTGGGTGATGATCGACGCGGAGCTGCATTACTCTACAACCTTCGAACCGGAGTGTAGAGTAGACACCCTTTTTGTTCGTTTTGTTCACGTTTTTCGCCCAAAATCGAGCCGTTACTCTACACCTCTCGGAACAAAGCGCGTTGGGTTGTAGACAAAACCGCCGCGAAACTCACTTAGCCCCCACGGTGCGAAGGCACAGATCCGTGTAACGCTCCACAACTTGGGCGGCGGTTAGCTCGCCGTCGGGCTGAAACCACGAGGCAACCGAAACGCACATAGACACCACGGCTCGCGATGCATCCAAGGGGTAAGGTGCGGTGAACACGCCAGCTTTGGCTCCGGCAACCACAATGCCGTCGATCTGCTTCTGCTGCCGTAAACGAGCTTTCCGGTGCGTCGCTAAACCTTCCGCATCTAATGACCTGATTTCTGAGGCGTTGACCAGCGCTTCGTCTTTGCGCACGGTGTGGAACCACAGCATGCAGTTCATGACATTGGTGAACTGGGTCAGTGGATCCGGGCCAGCTTCTTCGCGTGCAAGCTCGGTGCGCCACCACAGCTCTTCCATGCCCTGAGCAAGGAGTGCTTGCAAGATTGCCTGCTTGGACGGCCAGTGGTGGTAAAGCCCAGGGACAGACAGGTGCGCTTCCGTTGCGATACTTCGGATCGACGTCCCGTGATAGCCAGCCCGTGCAAAGCACCTAAGCGCCGCCCCCAGTACTGGGGTCCACGGGTTGTCACTGTAGTCGCGCCAGATCGCGGGGGAGCTGGCTTCGTTGGGGCTGGTTTCGGGTTTCATGCTTTTCTCGATCGGGGGTGTGGCTGTGGGGGTGACGTTGCGGGGTGGTTCCGAGGTGTTTGACTGGTAATCGTCGGTTGACAAGGAATCGCCCTAATGGTCAGAGTATAAGTATTTGAAGGACACCGAGCGATCGATCGGTGTAGTGTCTGGTCGATCAGTGTAGTTGGGGTTGAGTGTTTCCGCACCCACGCCCGCGACCGCACCCGCGCCAGGCACAGCAAAACAAGGGAGATTTGCAATGGACAACGCTTCAAACGGCTCAAGCGCTGCAGGCGACTCAAACACCCTAGCCGGGAAGGTCGCGGTCGTCACAGGTGGTAGCCGCGGAATCGGTTTGGCGATCGCGCAGGAACTGGTCTCACAAGGTGCGCGTGTCATCATCACTGCGCGTGGCCAAGAAAACCTCGACGCGGCAGTGAGCACAATGCCACGAGGCTCCGCCCTGGGAATCGCCGGAAAAGCCCACGACCCCGAACACCGCGCTCAGGTTCTTGACACCGCCGCTAAAGAGTTCGGCGGCCTGGACATCCTCATTAACAACGCTGGCATCAACCCGGTCTACGGCAAGCTCGAAGACCTGGACCTGGGTGCCGCAAGCAAGATCTTCGAAGTCAACGTGCTCGCGCAACTGGCGTGGGTGCAGGCAGCGCTGAAGCACCCGGACCTGAAGTTCCGCGAGCGCAAGGGCTCAGTTGTAAACCTGTCGTCTGTCGCCGGTGAAACCCCTCCGCCCGGAATTGGTTTCTACGGTGTCACCAAGGCCGCTGTGTCGCACTTGACCCGCACACTGGCCGTGGAACTTGGGCCCGACATCCGCGTCAACGCCGTCGCTCCCGCCGTGGTCAAGACCGACTTCGCAAAAGCCCTCTACGAAGGCAAAGAAGAAGAAGTCGCAAGCGCCTACCCCATGGCCCGACTGGGAGTACCAGCCGACATCGCCCAAGCCGTCGCATTCCTCGTCTCCGACAACGCCAGCTGGATCACCGCACAGGTGTTGCTGGTCGACGGTGGCCTCACCGCCGCAGGGGGCACAGCATGAACGACACCACCTCGAACCCGCAGAACACGCCAGCAGCCAACCAACCCGCAACTCAGGCGGACACCTCGGGGAAGTCTGGGACCACCTCGGCCGAGGTCGTTCCCACCTTTGACGGCGTCCTCACCGGGTCCGCGGCCCCAGTTCTGGTGCTGGACCGGATCGAAGCGTTCTTGGACGAACACGGCTTGGGCGCGGGTCCCGTCGAGTGGGAGCGCGTGGGCGGCGGGCAGTCCAATATCACGTTCGTGTTGTCGCGCGGTGGGGAGAAGTTCGTGTTGCGGCGCGGACCTCGGCCGCCACTGCCCAAGGGCACGCACAACATGGTTCGCGAGGCGCGCGTGCAGCAGGCCGTCGCCGCGCAGGGCGTTCCGGTGCCAAAGATTTTGGCGGTGGGCGAAGACGAGTCGATCCTGGGCGTGAACTTCTACATTATGGAGTTCCTGGACGGGTTCGTGATCGATTCGGCTGAACCCGCGAACGTCACCACGCCTGCGGACCGCGCGCACGTCATGGAGTCGTTCGTGGATTCGCTGGTGAAACTGCATTCGGTGGACGTGGAGAACCCCGACGTTGCTCGCCTGGGCAAGCCGGACGGCTACCTGGAGCGTCAGGTGGCCACGTTCACGCGCCTGTGGGAGGTCAACTCCAAGCGCGAGGTGCCCGATGTGGTTGAGCTGGGCCGCCGCCTCGCCGCCGACATCCCCACTTCACAACTCCACGCGGTTGTGCACGGGGACTACCGGCTGGGCAACGTGATGGTGCGGCCGGAAGGGTCGCCGGACGTCATGGCGATCCTGGACTGGGAGATGGCAACGCTGGGTGACCCGCTGGCCGACCTGGGGTACTTCCTGGCGACGTACGCTGAGCCCGGGGCCGGGCAGCCCGGCGGCCGAGAGATGACCGTCATGGAGCTGTCGCGCGTGACCACCTCGGAAGGGTATCTGTCCCCAGAGCAGGTCGTGGAGCGGTATAGCGCTGAGGTCGCCGAGGTGTCAGGCAGCGCCCCTGACCTGTCCCGGATCGACTGGTATAAGGCATTGGCACTGTTCAAGTCGTGTGTGTTCCTCGAGGCGATGTTCACCAGGTGGAAGGCTGGCGAGCGTCCCGGTGATGATTTCGCGCCGAGGTTGGAGCAAGGAGTTCCGCAGCTGGCCGCCCGCGGGCTTGAGTGGGTGTGAGACTGCGCAAAGTGAGCGAGACTACGCGTTATGTTGCGTAGTCTCGCTCGTTTTGCGCCCTTTGGGCTTGGCTAAATCGCTCGGAGCTCTTTGCTCAGAAAGTCGTTTGGATACAGTCCAGTTCGAATTTGGGGCTCGCGTGTAGCCAAAAGTGTCTAAAAGTGTGGCGCAGGTCACTAATGTGGGGTGAAAAGAGGCATTTTGGATACAGTCCAATTTCTGGACTGTATCCAAAATGCGTGTGGCGTTCGGCTTGTGTGGTCTTATTGTGAGGTTTCGGGTGGGTTACACCTGCAGCGGCGGATGGTGCCACGCGTGTTTCGTCGCAGCTTCATAGGCAGCCGCAACCCGCAGAACATGTGCATCAGCCCCAGGGCGTCCCACGATCTGCACACCAACCGGCAAACCATCCTCGCTGAACCCGGCTGGAACACTGATGGCAGGGCAACCGGTTGCAGAAATCAGCGTGGCTGACTCCATCCACGACAAGTAGTCCTCCATAACTTCACCATTGATGTGCGTGGGGAACTCCTCCGAAGCATCAAATGGCAGAACCTGAGACGTCGTACACACGAACACGTCATGCGTGTCGAAGAACTCCGCGAGAGCCGGCCACATGAGACCGCGTAAACGCACGCGCTCAAAGTGCTCCTCAGGTGTCATTGCCAAACCGGCTTCAATGTTGGTGCGCAGTGACTCCTTCATCAAGTCGCCGTGCAGTTCATAGGCCTCACGGAAACCAAAAGCGAACTCAAATGCCCGCTCAAGCCTGAACAACCGGCGAGCCACGTCCAAATCCGGGCACGCCCCGGTGACGTGGGCGCCCAAACCTGCGAACACCTCGGCCTGGGCGTCAATAACATGGCGCACCTGTGCATCAACCTGCACCCGGCCGCCCAGATCAGTGGAGAACCCGACGCGCACGCCTGTGAGGTTTTCTGCCGTGAGGGCGTCATCCCAGGCCGTCGAGGACCCGGGCGGAACAGCCACGGGACCGGCAGGGTGCGGGCCCGAGGCGAGTTTCATGAGAAGGGCAATGTCGGCTACCTCGCGAGCCATGAAGCCCGACTGGGCAATCCAGCCGTACGGGTTCTTAGGGGCAAGGTGCGGGAGCCACCCGTTTGACGGTCGCAGGCCCGCGATGTTGTTAAACGACGCAGGAAAGCGCAGCGATCCGCCCATGTCAGACCCGTCGCCGGCCGCCTGAACCCCTGCCGCGATCACCACGGCCGCACCACCTGACGAACCGGCCGCCGACTTCGTCGTGTTGTACGGGTTCACCGTTGTGCCAAACACCGGGTTGAACGTGTGAGCGCCCGCGGCGAATTCTGGCACGTTGGTCTTCCCGGTGGGAATGATGCCGGCCTCGCGCATGCGGGCGATGATGAGGTCATCGGTGTGAGAAACGTGGTCCTTGTAAATGGGGGAGCCCCAGGTTGTGCGCATGCCCGCCGCTTCGTGAGTGTCCTTGTGGGTCATGGGGACACCGGCGAGTGGGGGCAAGGTTTTGCCCGAGGCGCGGTCGTTGTCGATCTGTTGTGCGGTTTGGCGTGCGCGGTCTTGATCGAGCGTCACCACCGCGTTGACCTGGGGGTTGATCGCGTCAATCCGAGCGAAATGCGCGTCCACCAGCTCCGTTGCGCTGACCTCTTTGCGGCTCAGTGCCTGGGCGGTGTAGCGGAGTGAGGTGTAGGTATAGGTATCCATGGGTTTCTTGGGTTCTGCGTCTCTTGGGTTTTTGTAGTCAATACGGGCAGGTTTACTTGCCGAGTTCACTTGCCCAAGCGGGACAGAACAGCGGTGAGGCCGACTTTGATTCCAGTTGTTAGGGACTGCTCTGGAACATCTGTGACAAAGAATGGTGAGTGGTTTCCTGCAACACTGCCGGGACCTTTGTATTTTGCGTCCGAGTACGCGCCCCAGAACCAAAACACGTATGGCACATCAATGGAGTCACCTAAAATGCCAAAGTCTTCAGACCCGGTAGCGGGTCCGCTGATGTTGACCTTGTCTTCTCCTAGAGATTCGCGGAAGCTCTGTTCAAGGTCTTTTGCCAGTTGCACGTCGTTATCGCAACGGGGGAAACGGTACATGGGCTCGACTGTTGGCTCCGGTGCACCTGAGGCAACTGCTTCGCCTTTCAGAATGCGGTCCACTGCTTCTAGCACGCGTTCACGGACGGCTTCGTCCTGTGTGCGAATGTTCAGTTTGAATGTTGCAGTTTGGGGAATGATGTTCTCTTTTGTGCCTGCATTGAACGTGCCCACTGTGAGCACCACCATGTCTGAGCCTGCGACTTCCCGGGAAACCACGGTCTGTAGCCGCGTGACCATGTGTGCCCCAAGCACAATTGGGTCAATTGCGTTTTCTGGTTGCGACCCGTGAGCCTGTTTACCGTGCACGGTGACCTTGAGTGAGTCTGCCATGGACATCGCGGTACCGTGGGACAAAGTAACTTCATCGGCCAGCCCGGGCCAAATGTGCTGACCAAAAATGGCTTCTGGTTTGGGGAATTTTTCCCACAGGCCGTCTTCGACCATTGCGTTGGCACCTGCTCCGATTTCTTCACCGGGCTGGAAAATAATGATGAGTGTGCCCGCCCATGCATCACGGTTTTCGTGCATGAGTTTTGCTAGGAGTAGGGCGCATGTGATGTGGGTGTCATGACCGCATCCGTGCATGACACCAACCTTGTTTCCGTCCGCGTCCGAGGTGGTTACGGTTGACGCCCAATCCACACCCGTCTTTTCAACCATGGGGAGACCGTCAGTGTCGGCGCGGAACCCGATGGTAGGCCCGTCCCCGTTTTCGATCATCGTTACTGTCCCAGTTCCTCCCACGCGAGTGGCTTCGAGGCCGTAGGACTTCAACTCCTGTTCGATGCGTTCTACTGTCCACGTTTCCTGCATCGATAGCTCTGGGTGCTGGTGAAACTCTTTGTAGAGTTCCACAAAATAGTCTGCGAACTCCGGAACCTGACTCATAATGGCCGAGGTCGTTGCTGGCATGTCTTCTCCTTGTGTCAGTTGCCGTGCAATGCACGCGAGTGAATGAAGTGTTTTGAGTGATTAGAAGTTAGTTAATTGTGGCTGCGTTCATGTCTGCAGATCCGTCACGTTTGCGAAGGAACCAGGTGAGGACAATGGTCATGAGCACTGCGAGACCCACGGCGCCCGCTTTGAGGGCAGGCACCCAAACAATGAGTCCGAAGACCACAAACAGCGCACAGGCCAAGGCGATCACAGTAGCGCGAAGCTGTTTCACTGTGGCAATCAGCTGCACGGCTACACCACCCAGAATCGCGGGAAGGATGTAGAGGCGAGCTATGTCGGTGATGTGTTCGGGAATAACAGTGACTAGCCACGTACCCAAAATCCCTACGAAGAGAAACATGCTGATCACGTGAATGTAGGCGGCACCACAGATCGCTGCTGTTGCTGCATAGGATGCCTTTCGCGATCCCGGCTTTTCATTAATTGCGGCCTGGGCAACGATGGCAGAAGGCAACAATTTATTCGAAATGTTTCCAATCATGAATGCCTGATACATGCCAGCCGGTCCCAAGATGGGGTAGTACGTGAGAGGTTCTACCACGTAGAAAACACCGTAAACGGCGAACACGGCAAGAAACGCTTTAATGACTTGGGACCAAGAAACATCAACGTCTGCGAAGTACATGAGGTAGATCGGCAATGACGTGGAAATGATCAGACCAATTGCCAGGGTGAGATTACCCCAGATGAAAGTAGTCCTCTGATACGTGGCGTGTGATGGTGTGTGTGCCATAGTCCCATCCCTACCCATTGAGTCCGTTGTAGTGGGCAAAGTACGCGACTGCGAGCCCCACAAACATGGAAATGCCTAGGCCCCACTCACGTAGCCACGCTTGGTTCAGTGCTTTAGAGATCCACAAACAGAGGCCCATTACAGCTGCCGAAGTAATAACTGTTACGAAGTGCACGTTTGACTTGGGAACTTCGGTAACCGCAAGGCTGGCAAAAGCTGCAAGAAGAGCTGCGCTTGGAACGATAGTCATAAGCGCAGGATTTACCCTCTGCATTTTCGCTTCACTTTTCTGGAATATCGGTGTGAGGATTAGTGTCGCGATCATCCAACCGGCTCCAGAGATGCTCATGGCAGCCAGAGCGATCACGAAGGTGTTGGCGTCATAGCCTTCCCCGCCAAGCTCGGCGCCGGTAGTTCCGGCCGCCACGGACGCGGATGCGACCTCGGTGGCGGCAGACCCAATAAGACCGATCCTGACCAGCACAGGAGGCGTGCCGAACAGAGGAAGAAGTGCAATCGCGACCAATACGACGGCTAGTGATGGTCCGATCGCTGCGACGCTACCTGCTCGAAATGCTTTTGAAACTTCAGCTTGAGTCATGTCAGCTGCTTCAGCGTTTTGGCGAACCGCACGCATGTAGATAGCTGACTGAAGCACGATCACCAGAAGGACTGAGCATGCCAGAACCCACAGAATGGGGTTGTTGGCGATTTCGGTGACACTTGGTCCAGCGTTCTGTGAACTACTGGATGCAAGTAACTCATAGTTCGTTTTGTGGTGCATGTACCCTCCGCTCCATTGCGATTTAAGTCACAGTAGCAACGACTTATACGTTAGGGGAGCGGAGGCCACATGGCGGACGGTAAAATTTGAGGCTGACCTGGGGTTATAGCCCCTTAGCGTCACAGGCTCTTGGGGTCTACATCGAGCAAGACGTCCGAGGCGTTCTCCATCACATCGAGCAACGTCATCGCGTGGGGGAGCTCATACTCGAAGAAGTACTGCGCGGCCGCCCGCTTCCCTGCATAGAACGTAGCGTCACTTCCGGCTCCATCGTTTGAGGCAGCACCACCCTCACCTGCACCAGCCTCGGGGCCGTCAATCGTGTTCACCATGTCGAGCCACAGCCATGCCGCAACGATGTGCCCCATCGCCTCCAAGTACAGCGCAGCGTCCTTCAAGGCAGCATTCGCATTGTCGCGACCGTGGACCTTGCGTGTCACCTGCACCGCCCGCTCAACCGCGTCGCGCAGTTTGGCTGCCCAGACCTGGGTGTCGGCCCCGGCACCAGCCCCGGCACCAGCCGCCTCGCACGTTTGCGCAATGCGCCTGACCAGCAGATCCAGCCCGGCCCCGCCACGCATGGCCACCTTGCGGCCCAACAGGTCGTTGGCCTGAATGCCGTGGGTGCCTTCGTGAATCGGATTGAGCCGATTGTCCCGATACAACTGCTCCACCGTGAAGTCTCGCGTGTACCCGTACCCACCATGCACCTGAATAGCCAGGTCAGACGCCTTAAGCGCGTACTGCGACGGGAAAGACTTTGCGATCGGCGTCAGCACATCGAGCAACAGCGCCGCCGCCTCACGGTCCTCCTCACGTTCCGCCGTCTGCGCCTCATCCTGCAACCGGGAACAGAACATGACCAACGCGACTGACACCTCGGCGTAGGACTTCGACGCCAGCAACATTCGCCGCACATCCGCGTGCTCCACGATAGGCACCATGGGCCCACCATGCCCCTTGTCCTGCGGGAGGCGACCCTGCCGGCGCTCGCCCGCGTACCGCACGGCCGTCAGGTGCGAGCGCTGCCCCACCGAAGCCGCCGCCGCACCCACGAACACCCGCGCCTCGTTCATCATGTGGAACATCAGCGCAAGGCCCTCGCCTTCACGGCCAATGAGGTATCCCACCGCGCCCGAGGTTGGCTCACCTTGCGCGTTCACTGGCCTGTGTTTGTCGTCGCCGAACTCCAGGAGCGTGTTCGTGGTCCCGCGGTTACCCATTTTGTGGTTGAGTCCCACCAGGGTGATCGCGTTGCGTTCGCCCAGGTCACCGTTGTCGTCAGTGATGAACTTGGGCACCGCGAACAGGCTCAAGCCCTTTGGTCCGGGCTGCGCGTTCTCACCTGCGTGGCGGGCCAGCACAAGGGCCACGATGTTTTCCGAGATCTCCTGGTCACCACCCGAAATCCACATCTTGGTGCCAAACAGGCGATACGTGCCATCCGGTTGTGGTTCGCCGCGTGTAGTGAGGTCGCCCAGGGACGAGCCGACTTCTGGTTCAGACAGCGCCATCACGCCGAAGAACCGGCCCGAGGCCATGTGCGGCACGAACCGATCGATCAGCTCTTGCGATCCGTGCTGGTAGAGGGTCTGGGCGGCTGCGGTGGTCAGCCCGGCGTAGGCGTAGGTTGAGGCGTTCGCAGCCTGGAACCACATGTACACCGCTCGAGCCACGGTCATGGGGAGTTGGAACCCTCCCACCTTTTCGTCCATGGCTGCCGACATCAGGTCTGCCGCGGAAAACGCGTCGAGTGCGAGCTTCACGTCATCGATGAGTTCGACTTTCCCGTCTGCGTTTATGCGCGGTTCGTTCGCGTCGAGCTTTTGGAAGTGCGGCTCGAAGTGCTCCAGCGCGATCTGCTTTGCTACGTCCAAGATCCCGTCGAACGTTTCTCGTGAGTGTTCCTTGAACCTTTGGCGTTGAGTGAGCTCATCGACTTTGAGCCATTCGTACAAGAGATACTCTGCGTCGCGTTCGTTGAAGACCACGGACTTGGACATGTCGCTCCTTTGCGATCGATTGTTAAGTATGGGGTCATCCTACAGTTTTTGCAGGTGGAGCTGGGTGAGACGGCGCAAAGTGAGCGAAACGGCGCATTATATTGCGTAGTTTCGCTCGCTTTGCGCCGTTAGGGCTTGGCTAGGTGCCCGAGGTGTTAGGAAGTTTGGGTTGAGCACGCGGCCTACGTGGGGCTGGCTTCCTGCTCGAAAAGCCGTTTGGCTACAGTCCAGCTATTCGACTGTAGAGAAATGACCCCAGTACACCTCTATTTAGTGTCCGGCATCACTAGTTTGAGGGATTTTGGCTACAGTCGACGGGCTAACTCGGCCTGGACTGTATCCAAACGATGTTGCGCGAATCGATCATAGGACTGCCTCGACCAGGTGAGACAAGCGCACGCCAAACCAGCACACACAAAACCGGCCGTGTGCAACACATACACACGGCCGGTTTTGTGTTTAAGGGCTAGTCACTCAAGCCCTTCACACCTCAGTGCTTGCCAGGGGTACCCGAGGCGTCAGCGTCCTTGACGTCTTCGAGGTCGGATGCGACAACCTCGGCATCTTCTTCTTCGTCGTCGCCGTGACCTTCGGGAACTTCCACCTCGGTCACAATAGGAGCGGTCGCGGTGGACTCTTCAGCGTCGTGCGAACCCAGCGGGCGAGCGTCAGCTGGACGGTTGCCAGGCAGCGGCTCTGACCATGGGTCGTTAACCGGCTGGAGCTTCTTCCACACGAAGTAGCCAATGGCACCAATCGCGCCCAGAGCCAGAACCCACACGACCCAGTTCCAACCGTTGCTCTTCTTGTTGGACTTGGCCAGTTCCTTCGACGTCTTCGACGCCTGCTTCGAAAGTTCCTTAGCGCGCTTAGCCGCAGCCTTCTGAGCCTTCTTGATGGCCTTCTTGTCGCCGGTCACGCGACCCACGAACTCTTCCACTCCCTTTGGAGCAGACGCGGAAGCCAACAGACCAGCTACCTGCGAAGACGTGTCAGCAAAACGCTTGCTGGCGTCAGAAGCTGCCTTGGTGGAGTACCCGCTTACGCGTTCGCTTGCCTGAGCTGCACGGTCGCGACCCTGCTCCGACAGCTCCTGCAGACGAGGGCCGGCCTGGGCGCGAACACGGTCGGCAACCTCGTGCAGACGGTCGCTCGTCTGGCTCAGCTTGGGGCCAGCTGCGTCGGTGATGTCGTGAATGAATTCGTTGGCGCGCTCCAGGCCAGGGCCAGTGGCCTCGAGTGCCTGTGCCGAACCTTCTCGAACTGTCTTACCAATCTGCGATGCCACGTCACTAACCTCTTCCAAAAATGATTTTGCGGTTGCGGTTGACTTCTTTGCTACTTTTTTAGCCGGCGATTTTTTAAACATGGCCCTCCCAAGCTCGAGAATAAAAACTCGTTACCTTTATCCTACGTGTTTGACTGTGCAGTGCCACCTGAGCAGGCCTTCTGAGACTGAGTCTTTGCTGTGTGCGCGCTGGTCCGAGGTGTCCCACACCAACCGCACCCAGCCCCCACCGGCCCCCGCTTCAGCGCCCCACCAACCCCCACCACGGAACCCTTAATGAAACTTGACAAGGCCACAGGCCGGTCATGACACAATGAAGTTATGAGTATTGCAACGCAGCAGGCGATCCTGCACACCAACAAGGGCGACATCAAACTCAACCTTTTCGGAAACCACGCGCCAAAAACCGTGGCCAACTTCGTAGAACTGGCCGAAGGCACCCGCGAATACAAGGACGACGCGGGCCGCACCAATCCCACCCGTTACTACGACGGCTTGGGCTTCCACCGCATCATCAAGCAGTTCATGATCCAGGGTGGTTGCCCGTTGGGTCAGGGAACTGGTGGCCCTGGCTACACGTTTGACGACGAAATCCACCCTGAACTTCAGTTCACCAAGCCTGGCCTGCTGGCTATGGCAAACGCTGGAACTCGCGGCGGCAAGGGCACCAACGGTTCGCAGTTCTTCATCACCACGGTTCCTACCGAATGGCTCAACGGCAAGCACACCATTTTCGGTGAGGTTGCTGACGAGGAATCCGCCAAGGTTGTCGCCGACATCGAAGCGACCCCCACCGGCGCCATGGACCGCCCGCAGGAACCTGTTGTCATCGAGTCGGTTGAAATCATCAAGTAGACCGCACCTGTGACTGATCACCCGGATCACAACGAGCCGCCCACCAACGGTGGGCGGTCTTCGTTTTCGCATAATTCGCCCGAGGTGGGGCAGACCCCGGTTGCCCGGCGCTCACCAGCAGTCGAGGCGTTACGCAAAAGCCCTGTCACCGTGACAATCGCCGCAGTGACGGTCTTGGTGTGGCTGACCCAGTTTGTTCCCGGGTGGCATGTGCAGGAGCGGCTGGCGTTTGTTCCGCTGTGGGCCTTGGACGAGCCGTGGCGGTTCGCCACCACGATGCTGGTTCACTCCCAGCCCAGCCCCACGCACGTGCTGTTCAACATGATGGGGCTGTTGATCTTTGGGACGTTCTTGGAACGCGCGTTGGGATCGGTGTTCTTTGCTGTGACGTATGTGCTGTCTGGGGTGGGCGGTTCGGCGATGGTGTGGCTGTTGGCCACGCAAGGAATCGCGCACCCGTTCGCGCTGTACGTGGGTGCATCTGGTGCGGTTTTCGGTTTGGTGGGCGTGCTGCTGGTGCCGTCCAAACGCTTGGACCGCAACTGGGGCGGCGTCGTGGGGTTTGTGTTGTTAAACGTGCTCATGCTGTTCGTTGAGCCGAACATTGCGTGGGAAGCCCACCTCGGCGGGCTGATCGTTGGGTTTATTCTGGGCGCGATCAGGCTGTGGACGATGAAGCGAAACGACGCAAAGTGAGCGAAACTACGCGTTATAACGCGTAGTTTCGCTCACTTTGCGCCGTTTGGTCGGTTGCTTAAGCTCCTTCAGCCTTAAGCATCATCAGAATCAAACGGGCTGGCGGGGCCAATCATCCGTTCGCCCACACGCAAAAAGATCTGAGTCAGCGGCCCAACGAAGAACGCGTACAGAATCGTCCCCACGAACAGTCGCCCGCCCATGAAAAAGCCCAGACCCATCACCAGAACTTCGAGAACAGAACGCACCAAAAACACCGGCCGTCCCGTGGCGCTGACCAGGCCAGTCATGAGGCCGTCGCGCGGCCCCGGCCCAAAGTTGGGCACAATGTACAGCGCTGTGGCCAACGCGTTAATCACGATTCCTGCAACCATGAACACCACTGCCAACACCAGGTTGGGTGCCACCGGAATGACCAGTCCCCACAGGTCAATAAAAACGCCCACCAAAAGCGCGTTCGAAATGGTGCCCAACCCCGGGCGCAAGTGCTTGCGAATAGGGATCCACAGCAACATCACCACAATCGACACCATGACGGTGCACGTCCCAACGCTGAACCCAAGCATCTTCGACAGCCCCTGGTGCAACACGTCCCACGGCATGTTTCCCAGGTCCGATTGCAGCAACAACCTGCACGACAGCCCGTACAACACGAGCCCGCCGTACAATGCGAGCAAGCGCACCCACATCGGTGCGCTTGCTAGCAATCTGAAGTTTTTTCCGGAAGCTCCCACGAGGGGCAGTATAAGCTCAGCGAATCATCGCCATCTAGTCGACATGCCAAGGCCCACGACCATGATCCCGAACCCAACCAGCAAGTTCCAGTTGCCCCACGCCTCGACCGGCCACTTACCAGTCGAAATGTAGAACACCACGAGCCACACCAGACCCAACAACAGGATCCCCAACATGACCGGCAGGAACCAGCGTGGGTTGGGGCGGTTGACCTTGCCGTGGTCGGCAGAAGAGTAGGAGGAGGTTTTGCGTCCCGAGGCGCGCTTCGCTGGGTTGCCCGACCTCGAGGTGCGCTTGGCAGAGCTTTTCGCAGACTCGCTCTTGCCGCTCTTAGTTTCCTTACTGCCTTTTTTGTCCTTACCAGCCTTGTTGCTCTTGGTGGACTCGGACTTGCCGGTCTTGGAAGATGAGTCCTTCTCGGAGGAGGTTTCTTTCTTCGCCGAGGTTGTTTCCGACTTTGCGTCGTCCTTCTCCGCGGCGTCCTTGGCACCTACGGCCGTGCTACCAGCCTCGGAACCCTTGTCAGCGTCGGTTGCAGACTCGACGTCCGCGTCTTCCACCTCGGCGGTCTCTACGTTCTCAGTATCCTCAGCGACAGAGGAATCGACCGGTTGCTTCGCAGAGTCCTTTGCCTGGGCATCCCGCGAAGCCTGCGTTGCCTTGTTTCGCGAAGTCCTTTGCACTCGGTTGGGCTTAGCCACGATTCTCCTCTTTTCGTTAAGTCCTCAAAGATTGTACTTGGTACGAGTCGAATTACCGCATGTTTACACCGACTTCTAAGAGTAGACCGTAATATATATGGGGAGAAACTCGGTGTGCGAGCTATGCCGGGTGCTCGTTTGGTCGTCTAAATGCCAGTTACAGGCATGGTGAGGTGTTCGTGGAACAGCCCAGAACCCGCAGGGAACGTCGCGAAATGGAGCGCGCCCGAGCAGAAGCTGAGCAAGCCCGTCAAGCGGCGCAACCTGCTTCTGGCCAGTCAGGCGCTGGTGGAGCAGGTGGGGCCACGCCAGAATCCGACCAACCTACCGAACAGTTCTCGCCGGTGACGCTCCCACAAACGGCCTACCAGGCGCCTGCTGCTTCGCGGCCGTTCATTCGACCAGCGGAACCCAGTGCCACCTCGGCGGCCGCTAACAACTCCTACAGCACCCAGCCGGGTGCCCAGCACAACCCCCAGCCGGGCGCGCAACCCGGCGCGCAGAGGGACATAGACCACACGCAGCCGTTCCAGGCCGTGCAGGGACGCCCGGAGGATCAGGCGGAGCAGCGCCCCCAGGACGAACCGCTGCCCACCCGCGCCGAAAAACGCGAGCAGGACCAGGCGGCGCACGCCCAACACCGCAAGAATCAGAAACCCGAACGACAGCCGCTAGGGGTTGTGCGTGGGACGATCCGCACGTTCGGTGAACTGTGCATCACGGCCGGGCTGATCATGATTCTGTTCGTGGTGTGGCAGCTGTGGTGGACTGACATCGAAGCCAACCGCGACAACGAAAACCTCGCATCGAACCTGGTCACGCAGTGGAAAGACAATCCACGCGACAAGACCCCCAACGACCCCGACACGCCCGTGATCGCCCAGACGCCAGAAGAGAACCAGGCGTTCGGGATCATGTACGTGCCACGTTTTGGCGACGACTACTACCGCACCATTGCTGAAGGTGTGCAGCTCGAACCCGTTCTGAACCGCATGGGGATGGGTCACTACCCGTCGAGCGCGCGGCCCGGTGAAGTGGGCAACTTCGCTATGGCTGGGCACCGCGTGACGTACGGAAAGCCTCTGAACTTGATCGCTGAAATGCGCCCCGGCGACCCGGTTGTCATTCAGACCCAAGAAGGCTTCTACACGTACACCATGCGTAACTTCGACATCATTTTGCCTGATCAGACCGAGGTGCTCGCCCCAGTTCCCGGATTCCCGGAATACAAGGGTAAAGAACGGCTCATGACGTTGACGGCGTGTAACCCCATGTTTTCGGCGCGAGAGCGCTACGTGATCTACGCCGAGCTCACCGAATGGCGCCCCGCATCTGAAGGGCCACCCGACGCCATTAAGGATTCTGCGGCGTTCAAGAAGGCTGGAGGTCAGTGATGTATGAACTGATATGGCGGATTCTGCCAGGCAACTGGTTCGTCAAGACCTTGATTTCACTGATTTTGATTGCTGGGATCGTGTTCGTGCTCATGCAGTACGTGTTCCCCGTGATCGCGCCGTACATGCCGTTTAACGACGCCACGGTTGAAGAAGGCGCGTTCGCCCCGGCGCAAGGTTTGACGGGACTGGGCTCATGACTCACATTTTGGTGATCGATAACTACGACAGCTTTGTGTACACGCTCGTTGGGTATGTGCAGGAACTGGGCGCGGATACCACGGTTATCCGCAATGATGACGTGAACGCTGACCAGCTGGACGACTACCTGCCCCAGTTCGACGGGGTCTTGGTGTCGCCCGGCCCGGGTACTCCGGCAGATTCGGGTGTGTGCCCGCAGGTGATCCGCTGGTGTGAGGCGCACTCGCTACCCATGTTTGGCGTGTGTTTGGGTCACCAAGCCCTGGCCGAGGTGTTCGGGGCCACCGTTGCGCACTCACCTGTTCTGATGCATGGGAAGACGTCGCTTGTTCGGCACAGCGAGTCTGGCATTTTTGCCGGATGCAGGAACCCATTGACTGCGACCCGGTATCACTCTTTGGCGATTGTCGACAGCACACTTCCCACCGAACTTTTTGAAGCGACCGCGCACACCGATGACGGGGTCATCATGGCGATTGAACACCGTCACGCAACGTTGGCCGGGGTGCAGTTCCACCCTGAGTCCGTTCGCACGGAGGACGGTTACCTCATGGTGGGGAACTTCTTGGCTAGGTGCGGTCTTGCCGATGCGCCCGCCAAGGCCGCGGGCCGGTCGCCTGTTGCAACTGCGTCGCTGAATAAGTAACAGTTACTTAGCCCAAGCCCTCTACGGAATCCTCTGCTGCACGTCGTTTTCTGACGGTGCTGGTGGGAAGAACGGCGGGCGTGATGGCTCCGGTGCCTCCGACGGCTCTGGTGATGGCGGTGGCGGCGCCTTAGCGACGCGGATCGTCACCGTCGAGTGCTGATCGGCCGTGGAACCGCCCTGCAGTGACTGCTCAAACACTTCACCTTCAGTGTGGTCACTTGTTTCGACTTCCTTGACGTCACACTTCAGCTGCGTCTTCTTGTCTTCAAGCGCACCACAGGCGTCGTCTTTGGTCATGCCAATAACGTCGGGTACTTTGACCTTTCCGCTGGACAGCACCAGGTCCACGGTGGACCCAGCCTTCACGGTTGAGCCCTTCTTGGGTTCAGTGCTGAGAACTGTGCCCTTGTCTTCGTCGGGCGAGTTCTCTTCAATATTGGACCCAGCGTTGAGTCCCACCTTTTCCAGTTCCTGCCGGGCTTGAGCCTCGCTCATGCCCTTAAGGTCAGGAATCTTTACGTCCTCGGGCCCGGTTGAGACCTTGAGAACAATCGTCTCGCCTTCGGGCACCTCGGTGCCCGGGCCAGGATCAGTGCTGACAACGTTTCCTTCTTTAATGTCGTTGTCGGCTACCTCTTCCTCTTTAGCCACCAGGTTGTTTTGCTGCAGGTACGCTTTAGCTTCCTCAACCGACTTGTCGGAAAGGTCAGCCAGCTGCACGGTGACAATCTCTGGCGGTTTCGACGCTTGGTAAACCCAGAACGCCAAACCTGCCAGCACCAAAACAATCATGGCGATACCGGTCCACATGAGCCCGCGCCTCTTGCGGTCGCGCTCAGGGTCCGGCTCTTCCTCTTGCACGGTAGCCACCGCCGAGGTCATAATTCCTGGCTCTGTTCCTGGCTGGGAGGCGTGCGCCGATCCGGAACCGTACTCCGGCTGATAATCAGCTGGAGTGGCCATGACTCGCGTAGCCGTTTCTGAGGCGTACGGCTGGTTCATCAGCTGCGTGGTCGCTTCGCTGTCGATGCTCATAGGCCGGCCGTCGCGGGCACACAGGACGTCTTCACGGAATGTGAACGCCTCTTGGTACCGGTCGTCACGTTCCTTTTGAAGCGCGTGCATGAGCAGGCGGTCAACAGCCGGGCTTAGATTGTGGTTGAGCTCAGACGGAGCCTTGGGAGTTTCCCCAACGTGCTGATACGCAACGGCCAGCTGCGAGTCACCCACAAACGGTGGCCGCCCGGTGAGCAGTTCGTACAGAACGCACGCGGTTGAGTACAGGTCTGACCGTGCATCAACCACTTCACCCTTTGCTTGTTCGGGTGACAGGTACTGCGCGGTACCCACAACAGATTGGGTTTGGGTCAGTGAACTGGTGTCTTCCAGTGCACGCGCGATCCCAAAGTCCATGACCTTGATGTCACCTTCGGGGGTGAGCATGACGTTGGCGGGTTTGATGTCACGGTGAACAATTCCCTTGCGGTGGGAGTAGTCCAGCGGTGCCAGTATCCCCGCGACCACGTCTAGGGATTCTTGTGTGGTGAGTGGTCCGTGCTGTGTGATGACTTCTCGGAGGGTCTGTCCTTCGACAAACTCCATCACAATGAAGGGAACTTGAACTTCCCCGCCTCCACTTTCAGTGAAGGTTTCTTCTCCCGAGTCGTAGACACCTACAATGCCAGGGTGGTTCAGGCGGGCTGCTGATTGGGCTTCCCGCTTGATGCGTTCGTGGAATGAAGGGTCACGTGCCAGGTCGGAGCGCAACAGTTTGATCGCGACACGGCGACCCAGCCGGGTGTCCCACCCAGCGTGTACTTCTGCCATGCCTCCACGGCCGAGTAGCTCTTTGATCTCATATCTACCCGACAGAATTCGCTCGGCGTTCACACTGACCTCCTAACCACGCATTGTGAATGTTCAACTTTACTGTGCCATGTTCATTAACGCTTAACCTGTTGACCACGCCTAGTTTCCGCCTGCTGTCTTTTCAGGTTTAGGCGCATTGTCGTTGCCTCCGGACCCGTCGCCGTCACCAGAGTCACCAGAGTCGCCTTTGTCCTGGCCGCCGTCAGAGCCGCTTCCGTCAGATCCGGTGCCGTCAACGCTGCCATTTCCGCCATTGTCGCCACCGTTGTCGCCGGAGTCGCTGCCTTCACCCGGCGCCTGTTTGGTGGGCTTGGGCTTCTGTTTTTGAGTGGGCTCTGGTTTGGGTTCGGGCTCGCTAGGGCCGGTGGACACTTCGATTGTGACGGTGTCGCCCTCTTCGAACGTGTAACCCCGGTTGCCTTCGCGTACGTTCACCACGCGCCCGGAGCGTTTTGAGGATTCCACGTCCACGTGCTTGACCTTCAGCCCCAGGTTTTCGAGGTTGCGTTTAGCAGTGGTTGCTGTTTGGCCCACGTAGTCGTCGGGGTTGATGGTGACGGTTTTGTTTTCTTCCGTAGGCGTTGCGGTGGCCGTGGTTTCTGGGTTTGGTTCTTCGTCTGTTTTTGCAAATTGCCACACGGCCCATGCGATCGCTGCTATTGCCAGAATCGACAAAATAACAATCGCAATGGCTGCACCCTTGGATTTCTTTTGGGGTTCCTCCACGTCCGAGGTGCCCGCCTCCGGGTCTTCCACCACCGGGTTGACCGCGGTTTGGGGGAGTACCTGGGTGGCTTGTGTGGGTGCGGGTTGGTTGAATACGCGGGTGACCGCTTCCGAGGCCGTTTCTGGCCGCGGGTTCATCTGCGGCACGGCTGCTTCGGCTGCAGCGACGTCACCGGCGATGAGGGCACGCGCTGCGGTTGCTAGAGCTTTTCCGCTTTCTGGGCGTCCTTCTGGTTTCTTCGACAGGGTAGCGTCAACCAGTCGGCGCACAGGTTCTGACACCGACTGCGGAAGCGGTGGGTGTTTGCGGTTGACCTGGGCGATTGCGATTTCAACTTGCGATTCGCCAGTAAACGGGCGCACTCCAGCCAGGGCTTCATACAGGATGACACCAAGCGAGTACAGGTCAGACTGCGGGCGGGACCCTTTACCTGTGGCCTGTTCTGGGGCCAGGTACTGGGCCGTTCCCATGACCTGACCGGTCTTGGTCAGGGGCGCTTGGTCGGCTACGCGGGCAATCCCAAAGTCAGTGATTTTGACTTTGAAGTCAGGGGTGATGAGCAGGTTTCCCGGCTTGATGTCACGGTGAACAACCCCCGCGTTGTGCGCGGCGTTCAAGGCTTCGGCAGCCTGTGCCACGATTTCTAGCGCATCCCCTTCGGGCAAACCGCCGTTACGTTCCAGGATCGTGGAAAGCGCTTCACCTGGCACGTACTCCATGACCAGGTACGGTGCTCCGTCCTCTTCGCCGTAGTCGTACACGGCGGCGATTCCAGGGTGCGAAACCGAACCCATCGAGCGGGCTTCGGACTTAAAGCGTGCCAGGAAGCCCGGTTCCGTCCGGTACTCTTCCTTCATGATTTTCGCGGCGACTTCACGGTCTAACACGGTGTCTTTGCCGCGCCAGACTTCGCCCATTCCACCGACGGCGATCCGCCCGGTGAGCTCGTACCTGCTACCCAGACGAGTACCCTTTTGAGGCCTCATTCGTTCACCACCGCTTCCATGATTTTCTTCGCAATTGGTCCCGCTACTCGACCGCCGGAGGCTTGGTTCCCTGCATTTCCACCGGATTCCACGACGACTGCGACAGCCACTTGAGGATCATCCGCTGGAGCGAAACCAGTGAACCACGCGTGCGGTGCTGCTCCTTGTGCGTGCTGGGCTGTTCCAGTTTTCCCGGCTACCTTCACTCCCGATATCTGCGCGGCAGTACCGGTTCCTTTATCCACAACGTCGACCATCATGTCGGAGAGTTGACGTGCCGTGTCTTTGGAGATCGGACGCGAGTATTCGCGCGGACGTGGCTTCTCAATGGTTTCTAGGGTGCGCGCATTGCGAACTTCGGAGATCAGGTTGGGGCGCATTTCTGTGCCACCGTTAGCGATCGCCGCGGTCACCATGCACACCTGCAGGGGCGTGGTTTTCACTTCGAACTGTCCAATTGCTGACTGTGCGAGTTCTGGTTCGTTTGGCGATTCAGGGAAGGTCGATGCGCTGACTCGCAACGGCATGGTGAAGTTGTCGCCAAAACCAAACTTTTCGGCCTGTTTGTTCATCGCGTCAGCACCTAAGTCCATGCCCAGTTTGGCGATAGGAGTGTTGCACGATTTCATGATCGCGTGCTTGAGGGTGGCCTTCTTCCCGTCGGCACACGTGGAACCACCCGCGTTTTTGATGGTGTGAGTGGTCTGGGGTAGTTTCAGCGCGTTTGGTGCGTCGATTTCAGTGTCTTCGTTGTAATCGCCTGATTCGATCGCTGCTGCGGCTGTCACCAGCTTGAACACGCTTCCTGGCGGGTACAAGTTACCCCCGATTGCGCGGTTGTACAGTGGTCTGTCCGGGTCTTTTAGCGCCGACTTATACGCCGCCTCGGCGTCCTTGCGGTTGTGCGTCGCCATGTCGTTGGGGTTGAACCCAGGCGTGGACACCATTGCCAGAACCTCACCAGTCTTAGGGTTCATGGCCACGGCCGCACCCTTCTGGCCATCCAGCGCCTGGTACGCGGCGCGCTGAGCCTTGGGGTTGAGGGTCAGTTCGACGGCGGCACCCGTGGGTTCCTGCCCAGTGAGCCAGCCGGATACCCGGTCGTAGAAGAGTTTGTCGTCAGTTCCAGCCAGCAGGCTGCCTTCCGTGCGTTCAAGTCCAGTGGCGCCCGAGGTGATCGAAAAGAAGCCTGTTACGGGGCTGTACATTTTGGCTGGGAGGTTGTCGGATCCGTAAGCCCGTTGGAACTTGTACTGATCGTCGACGGGGGTTGAAAGGGCCACGGGCTCACCATCCACCAGGATGGGGCCACGGTTGCGCGACAGTTCCTCAAGAACTGTGCGGTTGTTGAGCGGGTTCTCATTTAGTGACTCTGCTGAGAAGTATTGAACGTAGCTGGTGGAACCAAACAGGAACGCGAACATCACAAAGCCCACGACAGCGACGTGCTTGAGCGGCTTATTCATTCGACCTCCTTCTGGTTCAAAACGGTGGTGGGTGCTTCCGACCCAGCTTGGTCAGTCTGGGCGTCTTCAGCAGCGGAAGTAGAACGAGCGCTGGAAGTGGGGGCCGCCTCGGCGTTGGAACCTCCAGTGCCCTTGCCAGACTTACGTTCCGACACACGGGAAGGCGCAACCCGCAAAACACCCGTAGCGAGCTCTTCCGCAGGGCGACGGGCGTTGTCCGAGGCGCGCAAGAACAGGCCAATGATGATCCAGTTGGCAACCAGGGAAGAACCACCGGCGGCCAAGAATGGCGTGGTCAGACCCGTGAGCGGGATGAGGCGCGTCACGCCACCCACCACGATGAACGTCTGTAGCGCGACCGTGAACGAAAGGCCTGCGAGAAGTAGGGTGCCGAATCCGTCACGAAGTTCGGACGCGGTTTTGAATCCACGCTGGAACAAAATGACGTACAGGATGAGGATGACGAAAAGCCCAATGAGACCCAGTTCTTCGCCAAGGGAGGCGTAGATGAAGTCGGATTCGGCGTACGGCACCACGTTGGGGCGTCCTTCGCCCAGACCGGTGCCCACCAGTCCACCCTTAGCCATGCCGAACAAGCCTTGCACCAGTTGGTACGACCCACCTGGTGACTTGTTGTACTCTTCTGGGCTCAACGCGTTGAGCCAACCGCTCAGACGCTGGTTGACGTGCGAAAACATTTGCGAGGCGACGACTGCACCGGCAACAAAAAGCGTCAGGCCAATGAGGATCCACGACTTCTTGTTCGTAGCGATGTAGAGCATGGCCACGAAGAGTCCAAAGAACAACAGCGACGTTCCCAGGTCACGCTGGAACACCAAGATTCCAACTGACGCGACCCAAGCGATTGCGATGGGTCCGGTGTCGCGCAAACGGGGGAAGCTCAGACCCAGGAACTTCTTGCCCGCGGCGGTGAGCTGGTCGCGGAACGTCACAAGGTAGCCTGCGAAGAAAATGGCCAGGAAAATTTTGGCGAGTTCGCCAGGCTGGAAACTGAAAGGGCCCAAGTGGATCCAAATGCGGGCACCGTTAATGGTCTTCCCAAGACCTGGAACCAGGGGTAGCACCAGGAGAAGCAACGCAGCCAGGCCAAATGTGTACGTCCAGCGACGCAAAACGCGGTGGTCGCGCACAAAGATGACGGTGGCAGAGGCCAAAAGCACTCCCAGCGTCATCCAGATGAGCTGGTTGACGGCCACGTGCGTGTCTTTTGCCTGGTCAAGCCTAAAGATCATGGCCAAACCCAAGCCGTTGAGAAGCACTGCGATGGGGACGATCACCGGGTCGG
This sequence comes from Brevibacterium mcbrellneri ATCC 49030, assembly GCF_000178455.1. Lineage (GTDB taxonomy): Bacteria > Actinomycetota > Actinomycetes > Actinomycetales > Brevibacteriaceae > Brevibacterium > Brevibacterium mcbrellneri. Next base: position 56,454 of record NZ_ADNU01000074.1, read on the forward strand.
CGTACTTGGCGCGCCACCAGGTGACCGCGTGAAGAATGATGCTCAACGCAGCCAACCACACTGAGTACTCGATAACGTTGGCTGGAATCTGTTTGTCGGTTCCCAAGCCCACCAGTGCGTACGCACCTGCGGACACAGCAATAGCGAGCAGAATCAGGAAAAGTTCTGCAATGCGATACGTGCGCGGGCCCTTGGTTTGAGGTGACTGCGCGTTTGCGTTTCGATATGTGCCCTGGTCTCCGCCTGCGTCAACACTCCACGTGGCAACACTCATGGGTTTTCACCTTGTTCGGCTTGTTGCGCGGGTTGCTGAGGTTGGTTCGGCTGATCAGGTTGGCCCGGCTGCTGCTGTGTGCCCTGCGCCGGGTTGTTTTCAGGGTTGTTTCCAGGTTCGCCCGGCGCAGAAGGTGCGGGGTCCGTGCTACTGCCGTCCGTTGCGCCACCGCTAACGCTTTGCTGGCGAGTCTTATCTGCTGCAGAACGCAGATTCTCAACGATCTTCTGGGCTTCGTCGTGACTGGACGCAGGGATCGTCTCTTTCAACCTGCTCTGCGTGTACGCAGGAAGGTACTCGACTTCGATGTCCGTGGTCTCGTTCAGGTTCGACAGTTTAAACGGCCCCAGGTTCTGCGAAACCCCCTGATAAACAGCGACCTTGCCGTTTTCTTCCGTCACGTAATACTGCGACTGAATAAACGCTTTCCCGGCAAACCCGGCCACGATAAGCAAAACAATGACCGCCCCAGCGATAGCCCACGGAATCCAACGACGGCGAGGTTCCTCGTCAGAGAACTCATCAAAATCGTCAGTGTCAGCGCCAAGATCCTTACGCTTGCGACTCTTGGTCGCTCGCGCTTTTCCCCGACCGCCCCGCTTACCGTCACCAGCAACGGCCGCGGCCGAACTCGCAGCCGCTCCAACAGCGGTAGTAGAAACCGCCTCGGCGGTTTCCTCATCAGCGCCGTCACTTGCCTTTTCAGAGTTAGTCGCGGTGCCCGCCCCGGCATCCGAGGCGCCGTCCGCGGGGGTCTCGTCGTCGTGGGAGTTGGAAGCCACCTCGGCGGTGTCCTCATCCACCTGAGGCAATGCCTCAGTTTCTAAATCCTCAACCGGCGGCGTGTCGTTGTCGACCGTGCCCAGCTGCGCGAACTGCGGGTTGATCTCAACCGAACCGCCAAACTGGCCCGGGGCATCCAGGTCTTCATCCGTGAGGTCGGTCGCGTCAATAACATCGCCGATCACCACCGTGATGTTGTCAGCACCCCCGCCTTCGAGCGCCATGTTGACCAGTCTATCCGCGCACTCGCCAGGGTCGTCGATCGAACGCAAAGCCTCTTCGATGACGTCGAGGTCAGCGAACCCGGTGAGACCGTCGGAACACAGCATCCAACGGTCGCCAATGCGCGCCTCACGCACGGACATGTCAAGCTCAGGAGAGGCTCCCACGTCACCCAAAACGCGCATCACAACAGAGCGCTGCGGGTGGTATTCGGCCTCTTCAGGGGTGATGCGACCCTCGTCGACCAGCATCTGCACAAACGTGTGGTCGGTGGTCATCTGCGAAAACGAATCGTCCCGCAACAGGTACGCCCGCGAGTCACCGATGTGTGCCAGGGCCAAACGGTCGTTACACCGCAACAGTGCAGTGACGGTAGTTCCCATGCCCCCCAGCTGCGGTTCGTCCTCAACTGCGCGCGCAATCCGGTCGTTCGCGTCCAAGATGGTGGAACGCAACGAATCGAGGCTTTCGCCAGTGTGGTCCCCGTGGTCCAGTGAAGCTAGGCGGGCGACCGCAATTGCAGACGCGACATCGCCACCCGCGTGACCACCCATGCCGTCAGCGATGAGAAGGAAGTTACGGCCCGCATAACCGGAGTCCTGGTTGTTCTTCCTGACCAGACCCACATTGGACCGTACAGCGCTGTTGAATACAAAATCGGTCACGAACGTAACTCCACCGTGGTGTTACCTATAGTCACCGGCATGTGTACTCCCAGCGAGGTGGGCGCCTCAAGTTGGTGTTGCCCCATGAACGTGCCGTTCGTTGAACCCAGGTCCTCCACGTACCAACCGCCTCGGCCGTCCGGGCCGATCTTGGCATGAAAACCACTAGCGAAGTCGTCATCGAGGACCAGAGTGTTCTCGCGGCTACGTCCCAGCGTAATGGGCGCATCGCCTAATGCAATAACCGTTCCAGAAAGAGGGCCCGAGGTGACCACCAGTTCGCTTGCGAAATTGGAGGGTTGGTGGGCGGCTGGGGCGGTGGCGTCTGCTGCGGCGCCTGCGCCTACGGGCTGCTGGGTTGCCGGGGCGGACTGCTGTGCTTTGGCGCGCTTGCGGCGCTTGCCCGCTCTGACTTTGCGCGGGCCGAACAGGTCGCGACTCAGCACGCCTGCCACCATGAACACAAACACCCACATGGCAATAAACAGGCCGAACCGTAGTGCTACAACGGTGAATTCGGTCATCGACGTCCCATCTCCATGGAACAGAACGTTACCGAAGTATCGCCCGCGGTGAGAGTCACGCCATCAGTGAGTGTGATGGAGGTGATGCGGTGTCCGTTGTGCAGGGTGCCGTTGGTGGAGCCGAGATCGGTGGCGGTCGCGTGCGTGCCATCGATGGTGATTTCGAAGTGACGGCGAGAAATTCCTGGGTCGTCCAACACGAAGTCAGCTGATTGCGAACTGCGCCCGAACACAGTAGTGCCCTGCCTCAGCGGAGTGAACTGTCCGTTGACTTTGACCCCGAAACGCGGGACGGTGCGGCCCCGTACGGGGTTGCCACCACCTCGGGCAGGGTTGGCTGGGGCTCCCGAGGCGGGTGCGGCTTGCGCTGAGGCAGCGGAGGCCACCACCGGGTTGGCGCCGGTGCGGTGGGCGTTCTGCGCGCTTTCATAAGCCTCTGGCACGATCGGGTTGGAGCGGCTGGGTGGGTCGTAACCACCTCGGCCGGAAGGTTGCGCAGCCAAGGTGCCGTCAGGGCGGCGGGTGGAGGCGCGCACACGGTAGATGCCGGTGTCCAGATCGTCGGCCGGTTCGAGCGTGACGGTCACCGGGCCCACGAAGCTGTAGCCCTGTTCAATCGCGTGCTCGCCAACGACTTGGCGCAGGTCAGCGGTGAGTTCTTCGCTCAAGGAGTCGAGGCGTTCGAAGTCGCTGGCGGCCAGTTCGATCACGTAGTTGTTCGAGGTGAGCGTGCGTCCGCGGGACACCACAGCGGCGTGTGTGTCTGCTTCCTTCTTGAGCGCGCCGGCGAGTTCAACAGGTTCAACCTGGGAACGGAAGGCTTTTGCGAAGGTTTGGTTGACGACGCGTTCGATACCTTTTTCGAATCGGTCTAGTACGCCCACGTTCGCTTCCCCCTGTTCGCTGTCAGGCTGTGTGCCGTTAGCTGTTCCTGCCACACGTTGTAACTGCGTTAACTGCATTAGCTGCAATAACTGCGTAGTAGTAACTGCTGGGCGAACAGTATAACCGCGACACGGTTGGATGTGACATGCGGTTTTGTTCACGTTGTTCACTCAGTAGCCTGTGCTGTCAGTGGTGTGTGCGCATGCTCCCGCATGGCGTAATCACCTGTACTTCCACCTGTACTTCAAATGCTTATGGTAGCGGGTTAGTTGGATAAAGCACTGGATTTTGTTGTTCGTAGCCTGAACGTGTACAGTTATGCCTTGTCGCTCGCGCGAGTGGCGGAATTGGTAGACGCGCTGGCTTCAGGTGCCAGTGATCGCAAGATCGTGGGGGTTCAAGTCCCCCCTCGCGCACG
>NZ_ADNU01000073.1 GCF_000178455.1 Brevibacterium mcbrellneri ATCC 49030
CCAAAAGAGAAGCCCACTCGCGTCGTTGCAACCAGCTCTGAAATATCCGATATGGCTCTCTTGCTCACAGGTGCTGACAACATGGCAGCCGTGAGCGCAAGCTCGAAGAACCCTCAAATGGGCATGGTGCCGCTCGAAGCTCGGAAGGTCGAAAACACTTTGCCACCGGGCGTGAACCCAGACGCTGAACAGATTCTGGCGTTCAAGCCTGACCTGGTGCTCACCACCGCGCGTCACGGGGGGGAAAAGTCCGCAGCGGAGCAGCTACAGAAGGCGAACGTGCCGGTGCTGCAGTTGCACACCGAGGACTTCAGCACCCCAGAGAAGTACGCGGAAACGCTCAAACGGGTGGGTGAAGCACTCCACGAAGAAGACAAAGCAACATCCGAATCAGATGCGCTTATGAAAAAGATCAAGGAGATCGACGACAAGCGCATGGACGCTGACCATGAACCGTCTGTGCTCGCTCTCATGGCGCGCGGTGACAAGATCATGGTGATGGACTCAGACCAGATGCTTCCCGGGCTTGCGATCCGTGCTGGTGCGAAGGACGCAACTGAAACGCTGGGTATTGAGAACACGGCACCGATTGACGCAGAAAAGCTGGTCAAAGCTCAACCGGACATCGTTTTGCTCGAAGACTTCATGGGCAAGGGACAAGCGCCGTTCGACTCGTTTCTCAACAACCCGGCCGTTGCGCAGATTCCTGCCGTGAAGAACAAACAGATCCACGTGGTTCCCATGACCGAGGCATCCGGTGTGGCTGGTGTGAACCTTCCGACCGGGTATCAAAAGGTACTGTCGATCGTTGCGGAGTCGAAGGCGTCTTAACGCGGGTGACTACTCACCTTAATCTGGCCACGGGCCGGTGTCGGTGCGCGGGTCTTTCGGTGTGAGGGTTGCGATTCGCGAGTCGTAGAGCTTGCCTTTGTTGGTGTGTTCTAAGCGGATCGTGCCGTCGTAGACAAAGCCGCACTTTTGCGCCACGCGAGCACTCGCGTAGTTGGGCACACCGTCGTGGACTTCGCAGCGCCAACCGATCGCGCCTAGCCCCAGCTCGAAACCCCAGTCGATGATCGCGTTGAGTGCCTCGCTGGTGTAGTCCTTGCCGCGGTGTTCGGGGTTGGCCCAGTACCCAACCTCGCCGCGGTCTCCTGCGATGAGTGGGTTGTTGTAGGAAATCATGCCGGCAACCTGCGCCGAGGTGGTTTCGGCGTCCGTGTCTGGGTCACCTTCCGTGTGTGCGTCTTTGAGAAGCATGATCCAGGTGGGTTGGTCGGATTCCCACCATTGGGTTGTCAAAGAGATGAACGATTCCGCATCACTGAGCAGATACGGTGAAGGCACCATGGTCCACTTTTGGATCAGCGGGTCCTGGCAAATATCACAAATGGCCTGTGCGTCACCGGGTTGCAGTGGGCGTAGGACCAAACGTTCAGTTTCGATTTCAACAGGTTGCATAGGTTTTAGCCTACATGCGTAGTCCCACCCGTGACATACGCGCGCACCTTAGCTCCCAGCGCACGCATCCTCTGCATGACTGGTTCACGTTGATCGTCCATCCCTTTCCAATTCGCAAGTACCGCGTACGACACTGTGGCCTTTGGGCCGGTGACGATACCCACATCAGCCCGGACGACCTCGGTGGTTCCTGTCTTATGACGCAACAGCACACCGTCTTCATGAATGTGAGCCAGCGGGTCAAGATAGAAAGCGTCAGCGAACATGGACGTGTCCGCGTCAGAGGCAAGCCACGACAACACCTGAGCGCTCACCTCGGGAGAGACAACAGTGCCACGGTGCAGCTGTTCCATGACGTGCGAAAGTTCCCGGGCAGTTCCAGCTGAAGATGCCCAGGGGAGGTCAGGTGTGCGTTCTTCGTCGCGAATGAAGTCCAAAAGTGCCGTGTGCTCATAGCCAAGTGCGCTAGAAACGGAACGTACGGTATCCAAGCCACACATGTGAATGAGCGCGTTGGTGGCCAAATTGTCTGAGAAGGCCCCCACAAGCAAAGCTGCGTCAGCAACCGCAATGTTTTGGTTGACGAACCGGTACAGGATGCCAGATTCTTCAACCAGGTGGTCCTGCGGAATGTCGATGGGGGACGTGGGGTCCAACTCGCAGTTCAGGATTCGGCGTGCGACCTCTACGAGAAGGAAGATTTTGCCGATGCTGGCGGTTTCGCACAGAAGATCGGCACCTTCTTCATGTAGTACTGGACCGTCGATGTCCCTGATGTCGATACTCCAACGAACAGTGTCCACAACCAATCTCCTTTGTGTGTTTGGGGCGAACAATCTGGGGTGTCCGCACGCTAGATGCCCACGTCGCAGTCCTACTCTCTTCTGACATGATAGAAGCCACGAAAGGAGCGATTCATGTACCCCGTAATCGACGGACACAACGACTTGGCTTGGAAGAGCCGTGTAGAACGCCAGTACCGCACGGAAGGGCTGGATGGCGAAGTTCCGGTGTTGCACACAGATATCCCACGTCTGCGCGCCGGTGGGGTAGCCGGGCAGTTCTGGTCGGTATGGATCGATCCTGTGTTGGAAGGTGCGCAACAAGTCACTGCCACGCTTGAACAGATTGACTTTGTTCACCGGCTCATCGCGTCGTACCCTGAACACTTCCAGCTGGCTTTGACTGCTGATGACGTGCGTGCGTCGATGAAAGCTGGTGTGATCGCGTCACTTATTGGTGTCGAAGGTGGCGCGCAGATCGACGGGTCTCTGGCAGTGTTGCGCCAGTATGCGCGCTTGGGCGCCCGGTACATGACACTCACGTGGTCAAAGACCACCGAATGGGCGGACTCCGCAACCGATGAGGCGCGTCATGGTGGCCTCACAGACTTTGGGCGTGAGGTTGTGAAAGAGATGGAGCGGATCGGCATGATTCCTGATCTGGCTCACGTCGCCCCTAGCGTGATGTGCCAAACCCTTGACTTGGTAGACACGCCTGTTCTGGTCACACACTCAGGCGCGCGTGCGCTGTGTGAACACCCGCGAAACGTACCCGACGACGTGTTGGCACGCATTGGTGACGCCGGTGGAACCGTGATGGTTCCGTTCGTTCCCAAGTTCATTTCGCAAGAACGCTATGAGTGGGAAGAAGGCGACCAGTCAACACCCGCACCTGCGGTGACACTCAAACAGGTTGCCGATCACGTGGATCACGTGCGTGAACTCGCCGGGGTCGACTCTGTGGGAATCGGGGCGGACTTCGACGGCATCGACGCAACTATCAGCGGTCTCGACCACGTGGGAACCTACCAAGACTTGTTCGCAGAACTCGAGTCACGCGGATGGACACGCCAGGAACTCGAAGGGCTCGGATACAAGAACGTGCTCCGCGTTCTTGAAGCTCATGACCCCGCTTACCGTGCATTCGTCCGTGGCGAAACAGTTCCCACCGAGCCACACCAGTTCGCCCCGCGCGTGGACACGGAAAGCTAGCAACCACCTCGGCCGGGGGCCGGGACGGCATTCTTAGCCTGGCGTTTACTCTTGCAGGCGCGTGGTGCCGTCTGGTCCGCCGGTGGTGTTGATTTGCTTTGCGTAACAGTGGTCAGCGTCTAGGGAGTAGAAGCGGCACCACTGGAGGGCGTCGTCGGGATCGTCATAGGACGAATCGATGACCGTGACGTAGTAGCCCGGCTGGCGATACGAGGCATAGTCTTCCGACTTCAGCAGTAGCACTTGTGAGGCACCATACTCGTTGGCGAGCTCCTGGTGTTCTTCGTAGATAGTGTCTTCGTCCCACACCTGGCCGTCGGCCTCCATGCCCACTTTCTTTGACGAGATCTGTGGGACCCATTTCCCAATCAGGTTCTGATCGACGACAACTTTGTCTTCTTCAACTTTCTGGTCGAGTTTCTCAGCACTTCTGAGGCTGGAGTCATCCGTGTCGTCTGAGCCTTCAGAGCCGTGTGACACCGCTGGTGCATCTTCGTCGTTGCCTACGCCTGACTGGTCTGGCTCGGTGCCCTGCTGGTCTTCAGCTACAGGTTCGGGGGAGGACACTGTGGCGTTGTCGTCGCGCATGAACAGGTAGGTGCCACCCACCGCAAGGGCCGCGACAAGAATGAGCGCGCTGACACCTATGAGGATTCGGGACGTTTGGGATCCCTACGCCGAGGTGGTTGCTGGCTCCGCAGAGTGCGTGGGTTGCGCTGACTGAGCGGGGTGCGCTGGTTGCTGGGAAGGCATGGCCGGGGCAGGCCGGCCGGGTTGAGGCGGTTGTGCAGCCTGACCGGGTTGAGGTAGCTGTGCAGGATGTGGCGGTTGTGTCGTGTTTGAGGCCTTTTTGAATTTCGACTTGAATTGCGCAACCTTCTGCGGATTGAAGTTGGCGCTCATCGCCACACCCCGTTCTCTTCCCAACCCAGGCTATTTAGTTATGCGT
>NZ_ADNU01000072.1 GCF_000178455.1 Brevibacterium mcbrellneri ATCC 49030
GCTCCTGCGCGGCCGCGTCGCCCGCCTTGAGCACGCGAAGGCCTGGCATCGTCAGCGCGATCCCGAGGGACACCGTCAGTGGGGCCAGCTTCGCGATTTCGCCGACACCCTCGATGATGCGTGGTCCGACGACCGCGACCTGCTCACCCGATGGCGCGCCGAGACCATCGGTGCCCGGTCCCGCACGATGATCGCTGATGACTCGTGGGCTGCGTCTGAGGCGCGCGGGCGGCTCGCTGGTCCGCCTCCACCGGGCATGTGATCGGCCCGGGCCACGCTGATGCGGGGAACGCGGTGGACGCCGAACGACGTCGTTGGTCGGTCTGCTCTCCTCGTCAGCGACCGGTCGCGGTCGGGCTGTGCGGCCGGTGGTGGCGGTGTACCTGCCGGATATGAACACGGAGCATCTTGACAGTTCGCGGGCATCGGTGGTGCGGCGATGAACGTGACCCCGGACTTCGGCGGGCTCGACGGGCTCACCGACCTCGAGACCGTGATCGGCGCGCTGTTGATGTTCGTCCTCGTCACCGCGGTGCTGATGCTGATCGTCTCGGCCCTCGTCTGGGCCATCGCCGCGGCCATCGGCCACGCCGCGGCCGCATCCAAGGCCAAGGCCGGAGTGCTGGTCGCCCTGGGCGCGGCGGCGCTGGGTGGGTGCGGTATCGCATGGATGAACTGGCTGATTTCGATCGGCCAACAGCTCTGACCCGCACCACCATCATCGCCGATACCTATCGGCATGCGCCGACGACGCATGCCGGGCACTTTCGCCCCGATACCGACCGTGGTCCGGCGGTGCCTTCTCCGGCCGTGACGACGGGCCCGCCGCAGGACACCCCGTCTCGGGATGAACCCTCACGTCACGAATCACGAGTCTTTCGGGGATGGACCGGTCGACGTCCATGCCCGTGTCATCTTGCACGGCGCAGTGCGTTCCGGGACCCGCCTTTGCACTTCGGGGCGAGCGCGATACCCCAGCAGCGACACCGTGCGGTCGGCGCCCGGCGACTCATAGCCGCACTGCCGGTGCGGTCGATGGCACCGCCTCGCGTCGTGAGGTGGTCTTCTCGCCTCTCCTGCCGTCGTAGCGGAGAGCTAACGCGCGTGGAGCGTCTGCACGCGGGACTACGTCATGCGGCGCTTCATCCGCGAGGGGCGTGGTGGGCACCTGATGAGCGACCCCGTTTCCGCTCATCTACCCCGCCTCTCTGCGGGAACTCTGTGTGAGGAGTGCTCTCGTGCTCGACTTCCTGACTTTCGCTCTCGCGGTGCCGGAACTGCTCGCCGCGAATATCGATATCAGCCCGAACGACGACGGGCTTCCGGGTATCGCCCAGCTGCGCACCTTCGTCGGCGCGGTGATGACCATCGGCCTGATCCTCAGCGTTCTGGCTCTGATCATCTCTGCCATCGTGTGGGGCTTCGGGTCCAATTCCTCGAATCCACAGTTGGCGAGCCGCGGAAAGCTGGGCGTGCTCACTTCCTGCGGCGCCGCGGTGATCTGCGGCGCCTCGGTGACGTTGATCCAGTTTTTCTGGGACGTCGGCCAGAGCGTCTGATCCCACCCATCTCCATTTCCGCCTGGGAGGTTCCCGATGGGTGTCTGCGATATTCCCGTCATCTCGAATGTGTGCGATTCCGCAGGTGAAGCCGCGGCCTCGTTGATCACTGCGCCATTCGACTGGCTGGCCACCGTGCTGGGTGAAACGGCCGCGTGGATGTTCGAGGCCGTATGGACGGTCTTCGACACCACGACACTGGTCGATGTCACCAGTCCGGAGTACGTGTCGGTCTACAACCTGCTGTTAGGCATCGGCGTGATGCTCATGCTGGTCTTCTTCTGCCTGCAGCTCATCCAAGGACTGATCCGGCGAGATCCGGCAGCGCTGAGCAGGGCCGCGCTCGGCCTCGCGAAATCGGTGATCGGCTCGTTCGTGGTCATCACCTTGACCGCTCTGGCACTCGAGATCATCGATCAACTGTGCGTCGGGATCATCCAAGCCGCCGGTGAGACCACCGCGACGATGGGCGACAAGATCGCCGTGCTCGTCGCCGGCCTGACCGCGCTCAACCTGACCGCGCCGGGCGTGGCCGCGATCCTGGGGATCTTCCTCGGGGCGATGGCGATCGCTGCGGCCGCGATCGTGTGGCTGTCCCTTCTGGTCAGGAAGGCATTGCTGCTGGTCGCGATCGCGCTGGCGCCCCTGGCGTTCTCCGGGGCCAGCTGGGACCACGCGCGCGGGTGGATCGGCAAATGGGCGATGTTCGTCATCGCGCTGATCTGCTCCAAGCTGGTCCTTGTCGTGATCCTGCTGGTGGCGGTCACCCAGGTCTCAGCACCGATCGACGGGGACATCTCCTCGATCAGCGACCCGCTGGCCGGGATCGTACTCATGGCTCTGGCGGGCTTTGCACCCTACATCTGCTACAGGTTCCTCTCGTTCATCGGCTCGGACTTCTACACGATGGCCGGCTCCGAGCAGGACGCCAAGCAGGCCCTGAACCGGCCAATGCCGATCCCGGGCAAGCAGGAGGGCAACGAACCGAAGAAGGTCCTCGACGACAAGAAGTCCGACTCGCCCAGCGGCAGCGGCGAGGGCGGCAAGCCCTCCGGGGGCAAACCCACCCCGCCCCCACCCTCCTCGGGAGGCACCAGC
>NZ_ADNU01000071.1 GCF_000178455.1 Brevibacterium mcbrellneri ATCC 49030
ACATCCGGTACACATCTGGGCGAACGCCCGAGCCTCCCCAGGCTTACGCATGTTTACTCCTCACGAACCACTCGCACCGAACCGGTGGAAGGTTCTGGAATTTCACCGTAACCCCCAATCTGATTACGGTCGGGGTCCTCCCGATACACCGGAGCTACACCTTTGATGGTGTCGCCAATCGCGTGAACCCGCAGAGCATTCGTGGAACCAGAAATGCCAGGAGGCGAACCCGCCACGATGACACACAGCTGGCCGTCCTCGGCCAAACCTGAGCTCAAAAGGATCTCATCAACCTGACGCGCCATCTCATCGGTGTGACGCATGGGGTTGACCAAGAACGTACGCACACCCCACGACAACGCCAACTGGTGGCGCACTCGCACGTCTGGGGTAAACGCCAGAATTGGCTTGTCTGCGCGAATCCGCGACATGCGCCGCACGGAATCCCCTGACTGCGTAAAGGTACACAGCAGATCGATCTTGAGCTGACGTGCAATCTGAACAGCCGCCGCCGTGATTGCACCACCGCGTGTGTGTGGTTCGGTTCCCAAAGGCGGAACACGCTCCAGGCCGTGAGCCTCTGTGGACTCAATAATCGCACCCATGGTGCGCACGGCTTCTTTCCAGTACGTCCCCACGGCGGTCTCACCACTGAGCATGAGGGCATCGGCCCCGTCCAAAACAGCGTTCGCACAGTCGGACACCTCGGCGCGGGTAGGACGCGACTCCTCGATCATCGACTCCAACATCTGCGTGGCAACAATGACCGGTTTCGCTTGACGACGGCACAACTCAATAGCCCGCTTCTGCACAATGGGCACCTGCTCGAGGGGCAGCTCAACCCCCAGGTCACCTCGGGCAACCATGATGCCGTCGAACGCACCTACAACGTCACGCAAGCAATCCACCGCCTGCGGCTTTTCGAGTTTGGCGATCACCGGAATCCAGATTTGTTCCTCCGCCATGATCTGTCGCACATACGCTGCGTCCTGCGCGTCACGCACGAACGACAACGCGACCCAGTCCGCCCCCATGTGCAAACCAAAGCGCAAGTCTTCGATGTCCTTCTCGGACAGCGCCGGCACTGACACTGGAACACCTGGCAAATTGATTCCCTTGTGGTTCGACACGTTGCCGGGAACCTCAACTTCTGTCACAACATCTGTGCCTGTCACCTCGATGGCGCGCAGACGCACGCGCCCGTCGTCAATGAGCAACGGGTCCCCCACCTCGACATCAGCGGGCAACTTCTTATACGTGGTGCCACAGACTTCACGAGTGCCAACAACATCCCGTGTTGTGATGGTGAACCTGTCGCCGCGTTCTAACGGGATAGGGTCGGGAGTCTCAAACTGCCCCAGACGAATCTTGGGGCCTTGCAGGTCGATTAGGATCGCGATCGCACGGCCAGTTTCTTGTGCCGCACGACGGGCCCAGTCATAACGACGCTGGTGGTCTTCGTGGGTGCCGTGGCTGAAGTTAAACCGAAGAACATCGGCACCTTCATCAATGAGTGAACGGATCGCTTCGTAAGTATCTTGTTTAGGTCCTAGTGTTGCGACAATTTTCGCGTGCCTCATACTGCCACTCTAACCCGAATTACCCGCACTCAGCGCTTCTGGTCACCCTGTTTATCTGGAACCTGCGGGACAATCGAAATCGTGGACGTCACAGCGCCATAAAAGCCAAATGATTTGTCGCTCACAACGTCTTCTTCTTGAACGATTGGCAGCGACATGGTCTGGGGGCCAAAGCCCACTTCGCGAACTCCGGGGGCTGTGGCCCCGCGCGTGTAGGGCGGGAAGTCTTCCGGGTTGTCATGCGATTTCACGGCGACGTCATACGCCACTCGCTCACGCGTGTGCGCAATGTCTTTGCCTGCGCCGTATCGCTTCCGCGACACAATGAACAGAACAGCCCCAAGAGCGAACACCAAAATTGATGTCCACACGTTAAGCCGCAAGCCCAGAACGTGTTCAGCGGTGTCGATGCGCAATGCTTCAATCCAGACGCGACCCAGCGTGTAGTAGCAGATGTAGGCGTAAAACACTTGCCCGTGCTTGAGCTGGAACTTCTTACCCGCCCAAATGAGCAGAGCAGCACCTATGACGTTCCACACGCTTTCATACAAAAACGTGGGGTGGAACAGCGTGTCAGGTGGGAGGGACGGATCTGGCCAGTTGGGGCTCGCCGGGTCGATCTGCAGACCCCACGGCAAAGTGGTGGGCGCCCCAAACAACTCTTGGTTAAACCAGTTGCCCCACCGGCCGATCGCCTGGGCGAGGATGAGCCCTGGGGCGGCAGCGTCTATGAAAGAAAGAAACCGGATGCCGTAGTACCTGGCCACAAAGTATGCGACCAAGACACCCAGCGCCACAGCGCCCCAAATGCCTAAGCCACCGTTCCAAATGTAGAGCGCAGCTATTGGGTCACCACCGGGGCCAAAGTACGGCGCCGGCGTGGAAAAAATGTGGTACAAACGCCCACCGATGATTCCCGCCGGTACCGTCCACACTGCAATGTTCCACAGGTCATCGGATGTGCCACCGCGGGCAATCCACCGTTTGTTCGTGAGCCACAGGGCAACGACAATTCCCGTCAAAATACACAGCGCGTACGCGTGGATCGTCAACGGTCCAAGCGAAAAACCACTCCAGGTAGGTGACGGGATTCCATTCATGCGCTAGGTTCCTTCAAGGTTCCAGTGTACAGTGACGCGGTCAGTTCGCCCACAGCCTCTGGCCCACCGGCCGTGAGCGCCTTCACGAGGGCCGAACCCACAATAACGCCATCGGCGTACTCGGCAAGTTCAGCAACCTGTTGCGCGTTGGTCACGCCCAAGCCCACACACACGTGCTGCGCACCGGCTGTTTTCAACCGTTCAACCAGATCACGCGCGTGCGAATCAACCGTGTCACGCGTACCCGTCACACCCATGGTGGACGCCGCGTACACGAACCCGGATGAACTGTTCACGATCGTTGAAATCCGCTCAGGCGTCGACGACGGCGCAGCTAAGAAGATCCGGCCGAGGTCGTAGCGGCCAGCCGCGTCGATCCAGTCGTGCGCCTCGTCGGGGATGAGGTCAGGGGTGATGATTCCCGCGCCTCCCGATTCGTGCAGACGCTTAGCAAATGCTTCGACCCCGTACTGGTACACGATGTTCCAGTACGTCATGACCACAGGCAGGGCCCCGGCTTCAGCAACTGCTGAAACCGCGCGGAACAAGTCTTCTGTACGGACCCCGTTTTCGAGCGCGGTTTCAGCCGCATGCTGGATGACCGGACCATCCATGCCGGGGTCAGAATACGGCATGCCCACCTCAACGATGTCGCATCCGTTTTTGGCCAGTGCAACCATCGCCTCAATAGATTCATCCACGGTTGGGTAGCCCACGGGCAAGTAACCGATCAGAGCAGCATTGCGACCCTGGTTAGCAACTGTGCTCAGTAGTTCACTCACGGCGGTCATGCTTGTGTCGCCCCTTCGTCAATGTAGTTGAACCACTTTGCTGCCGTGGTCATGTCTTTATCTCCACGGCCAGACAGATTCACCAGAAGCGTGGCCTCTGGTCCCAGCCTCTTACCCACACGCATGGCGCCTGCAAGCGCGTGGGAGCTTTCGATCGCCGGGATGATTCCTTCGGTCCGCGACAACAACTTAAACGCTTCCATCGCTTCGTCGTCGACCACCGGTTCGTAGACTGCCCGCCCAGTCTCAAACAAGTGCGAGTGTTCCGGTCCCACAGATGGGTAGTCCAAACCAGCCGACACAGAGTGCGACGCAAGCGTTTGGCCGTCTTCGTCTTGCAGAATGTACGTTTTGGAACCGTGCAACACACCGGGACGGCCACCTGAGAACCGCGCCGCGTGTCGGCCCGTCTCAACACCGTCTCCCCCGGCTTCAAACCCGAACAGTTTCACGTCAGTGTCGTCGAGGAAGGCTGCAAAAATACCCATCGCGTTCGATCCACCGCCCACGCACGCGCACACGGCATCCGGCAACTGGCCGGTCGCTTCCAGAATCTGCTCCCGAGCCTCATCACCGATAATCCGCTGAAAACTCCGCACCATGGCAGGGAACGGGTGCGGTCCAGCTACCGTACCAATCAGATAGTGCGTGTCCGCAACGTTCGCCACCCAGTCGCGCAGCGCCTCATTCATGGCATCCTTCAAGGTGGCTGTGCCGTTCTTAACAGCAACCACCTCGGCGCCCAAAAGACGCATACGCGCAACATTCAACGCCTGCCGCTGGGTGTCTTCATACCCCATGTACACGGTGCATTCCAGACCAAAGAGCGCGGCTGCGGTGGCGGTAGCAACGCCGTGCTGGCCAGCTCCGGTTTCAGCGATCACACGCTTCTTACCCATGCGCTTCGTCAGCAGGGCCTGACCAATAACGTTGTTGATCTTGTGGCTTCCCGTGTGATTGAGGTCCTCACGCTTGAGGAACACGCGGGCTCCCCCGCAGTGCTCGCTGAATCGAGTCGCCTCGGTCAAAAGGCTGGGACGTCCAACGTACTCTGCCTGCAAGCGCCTAAGTTCGTCAGTAAATTCGGGATCGACAAGGGCTTTCTGCCAGATTTCGTCGATTTCGTCCAATGCGGGCACGAGCGCTTCGGAAATGAAGCGCCCACCGAAATCACCAAAATACGGTCCCATAAGTACCTTTCTGACAGGCGCGGACTTACTGACGTCCGGCGCGGGTAAATTCTTCCACCGACGCCCTGGGGTCCCCCGCTTTCACGAGCGCCTCACCACAGAGCACCACGTGGGCACCTGCTTGTGCGTACGTGCGGATATCGTCCACGGATTCCACCCCGGACTCCGCCACTAGCGTGGTTCCCTGCGGGGCTTGGCGCATAATGGGCGCCACACGCGCGGTATCAACCGTAAGGTCCTTGAGGTTGCGCGCGTTAACCCCAATGAGCCCGGCATCCAGCGCGCGCACCCGCTCCATCTCTTCTAGAGTGTGGGTTTCTACCAGCGCTGTCATCCCGAGGTCGGTGCTGAGTGCGTAGAAATCTTTAAGTTGCGCGTTGTTAAGTGCAGATGCCATGAGGAGAACAAGGTCCGCACCGTGGGCGCGCGCTTCGTAGATTTGGTATTCCGTGACGGTGAAGTCTTTGCGCAGGATTGGGATGTTCACCGCGGCACGCACAGCGTCGAGGTCGTCCAGGCTGCCGTTGAAGCGACGTTGTTCGGTGAGCACACTGATCGCTAGTGCTCCCCCGGCTTCGTACTGTGACGCAAGTTCAGCGGGGTTGCTGATCTCAGCCAAGTGCCCTTTTGAGGGTGAAGAACGTTTGACTTCGCAGATCAGCCCGAACTGTTCAACTGGCAGGAACGGCAGAGCCGGCGCTACGTCGAGGGCGCGCTTTTTGCACTCTGAAAGAGAAATCCGAGCCTCACGCTCTGCAAGGTCGGCTCGGACTCCTTCAATAATGCTGTTAAGGACACTCACTTGGATAGCGTGTTGTGGTGCTTCTTAGGTCCCAGGCCCGCTTTGTGAAGGATGGGAGCCAAAATGATTGCCAACACAACCAGTGCTACACCAACCCACACCAGCATGAAGGGGCCAGCCACGAATCCGATGGTTCCAGCAACCGCGGCTAGCATGACCATGCCTGCTGGTATCCAACCTGCAACTGAGTGTCCGTGTCCAGGGTCTTGAATCGCTTCGTAGTCAATTGTTGACTTGTCGAGGTCATAAGCCCCGTTACGGTACTGAGATTTCATTCTTCTCCTTATGCTGGTCTCGCGGACATTGTCTCATGGAGTTCTCAGGTTTAGAAAACCGACCCGCCTGCATCATGTGGGGTCTTCTCCCCTGGTCAGCGCGTCCCAGTCAGAAACAGCGTCGGGTTCCTCATGCGACGCGCGGGCGTCGCGGTCATATTTGTTGCGTGTGGTCCAATTTCCCGACTCGCGTGCGATGAACAGGCTCAGCCCGGCCCCCAGAACACCCACGGCGAGGCCTGCCCAGCGCAGTACTCCTGCGTCGGTTTGAGCAACCGCAACAACAGCAAACACGATGGAGCTCAACGCGTACATCACGGTGACCACCCAACGGCCAAACCGACCCATCATCGCGAGTAGAACGGCCAAAACAGCAGCCACCGCCGCTAAAGCGATGCCCACCCGATTCGTCACCGTCTCACTGCCCACTTCCTGGACGCCCGCAGGGGTCTGATTCGCGACCTCGGCGCCCCAATTTTGGGACCCCAAAACCCACATGATCCCCGCACACACCAGCAGAGCCATTACGGCAGTTGAACGCTTCACTCAGACTCCTCCTGAGACCTGCGCACAATAGATTCCAGAGTGTTCGCAGCGGCCGCAGCGTTAAGCACAGAAGCCGCCTTGTTCTTCGACTCCATGAACTCAGAATCCGGGTCGGAGTCAGCCACGATCCCGGCACCTGCGTACACCGTCAGGCGACCGGCACGCATGACACCCGTGCGAATCGCGATCGCCAGGCCAAGATCACCAGCGAAGCTCATGTACCCCACGACACCGCCATACACGTTGCGGGAGACGGTTTCGAGTTCGTCAATAATGCGAAGTGCCGAAGGCTTAGGAGCTCCAGACAATGTGCCTGCCGGGAACGTGGCTTTCACAACATCCACGCCCGTCACACCGTCCCGCAGCTGACCCGTCACAGTGGATCCAATGTGCATGATGGTGCTGTATCGCTCAATCTCCATGTATTCGACAACGTCAACAGTCCCAGGGGTACACACTTTGGCCAGGTCGTTGCGCGCCAGGTCCACCAGCATGAGGTGTTCGGCGCGTTCCTTTTCGTCAGCCAACAGCTCGCGTGCCAGTGCGGCATCTTGAGCGTCCGTGGTGCCACGTGGGCGGGATCCTGCGATGGGGTGGGTGACAATCGTCGATCCCTTCACCGTGACCAATGCTTCTGGCGATGACCCAATAACAGAAAAGTCCTCACCGTCGACCCCCGGCATGTTCATGATGTACATGAACTGGCTGGGGTTGGTGTTGCGCAACATGCGGTACACATCCAGCGGTGTGGCGTCGACGTCCATGTCGAAGCGCTGACCCAGCACCACTTGGAAAATGTCACCGTCGACGATCCGCTTCTTCGCTTCGTTGATCGCCGCCAAATAGTCCTCACGCGCAGTCCTATACGACACCTCAGGAGCGGGACGTGAATGCACTGTCAGGCACGGATCACTAGGCGCGCTAATGTCCTCGAGCAGACGTTCCACCCGTTCAACGCCACGCTGATAGGCCGCTTCGATTCCGGATTCTTCTCCGTTGACGTTGACCACGTTGGCCACCAACGTAAGTTCGTTGGTGTAGTGGTCCACAATCACCACGTCACCGGGAATCGACATGGACAGTTCCGGTAGTGGGTCCTCGCGTAGCGGGCTTGGTCCAAGCTTTTCGATTCGGCGAATAATGTCCCAACCCAAGTACCCCACCAGGGACGAAATCATGGGTGGCAAGGACGGGTGTGGGGCAGCATGAAGCAGCTCCAACACGTCTTGCACCACTTCCAGCGGGTCGCCGTGCGTGGGTGCTCCCTCAGGCACTTCACCTAACCACACCACCTCACCGTTGTTATCAGCTGTGATTGTGGCTAGAGGGTTTCGCCCCACAAAGGAATACCGCGACCACGCCCCGTTTGACGCGGACTCAAGCAAGAACTCACCAGGGTTACCGCGCGTGATCTTGCGGTACACGGACAACGGCGTTTCGTTGTCGGCCAACACCGTGGCGTACACCGGCACGATCCTGTGCTTTTCGCCTAAGCGGGTGAACTCACTCAGTGACGTGATCTGCATCGAGCCTTCTTCCTGTGAAGCATGTGGGTGTGAGCGTGTGGCATGCGGGGCCGGTCTGTTCGACTTCGAGAAGAACGGTATCAGCGTCACAATCCGTGTGCACGCTCACCACTTTTTGTGTGTGACCGGAGGTTTCGCCCTTGACCCAGAGCTGCTGCCGTGACCGTGACCAGTACGTCGCCTTGCCCGTTGTCAGAGTCAGGCGCAGAGCCTCCGCGTTCATCCACGCAAGCATGAGCACGTCCTTGGTGCGCGCATCCTGCACCACCGCAGGAACCAGCCCGTCCGGGCCAAAAGAAACGCTCACGTCACTCATCGCACATCGATTCCTTCACGTGCCAGCTCTGCCTTGACGTCCCCGATCGTGAAATCGCCAAAGTGGAACACGCTCGCGGCCAGAACCGCGTCGGCTCCAGCTCGAATCGCTGGCGCAAAGTGTTCGACAGCACCGGCCCCACCTGAAGCGATCAGCGGCAGGTCAACCACCTCGCGCGCCCGTTCGATCATTTCCAGGTCGAACCCTTGCTTTGTCCCGTCTGCGTCCATGCTGTTGAGCAGGATTTCACCGGCCCCCAAGTCCTGGGCGCGGGCCAGCCACGCAAGTGCGTCAATCCCGGTGCCCGTGCGGCCACCGTGCGTGGTGACTTCCATGCCCGAGGTGGTAGCAGTTGATCTGCGCACGTCGGCTGACAGCACCAGCACTTGGTTGCCAAAGCGCCGGGCGATCTCAGAAATGAGCTCCGGGCGTGCGATCGCGGCCGTGTTCACGCCTACTTTGTCGGCTCCTTCGCGCAACATCCGATCGACGTCGTCACATGATCGGATGCCACCTCCCACGGCAAACGGGATGAAGATTTCTTCTGCAACCTGGTTGACCATGTCATAGGTGGGTGCACGGCCGGAGCTTGATGCGGTGACGTCCAGGAACACCAGTTCGTCTGCGCCTTCTGTCGCGTAGACGCGGGCGCATTCGATGGGGTCTCCAGCGTCGCGCAGGTCCATGAAGTTCACGCCTTTGACCACACGACCGTCTTTGACGTCCAGACACGGGATGACTCGGGCTGCAAGTGACATTACAGCCCCAGTGCCCGGTACCGGTCTAGACGCTGACCGTAGCGGCGGTGGATGGGCTTGCGCATAAGGTCAATAATTTCGAACTCGAGCGCTGACGCCACGCGTTTGACAAACTCTTGTGGCTCATCGGTTGCGTCAGGTTTTTCCGCAATGATGCGGTCGGCAATTCCGTTGGCTTTTAGGTGTTCCGCCTGGACCTGTTGGTACTGCGCCATTTCAGCGGCGTGTTCGGTGTCGCGGTACACAATGGCTGAAGCTCCTTCTGGTGGAAGTGGCGACAGCCATCCGTTCTGCGCGGTGAGGACCCGGTCGGTTGGAATGAGCGCGAGTGCTCCACCACCTGAGCCTTCACCCATGATGAGTGACACGGTAGGTGCTTTGAGCGTCACCAAGTCTGACAGTGATCGCGCAATTTCGCCTGCGAGTCCACCTTCTTCGGCAGCTTTCGACAGTGCCGCACCGGGCGTGTCGATGACGGTGACCAGTGGAATGTGGAGTTCACCGGCCAAGGCCATGCCTCGGCGGGCCTGCCTCAGTGCCGCCGGGCCCATGGGTTCGTGGCTACGCTGACGCTGCCGGTCTTGCCCCAACACAATCGCTGGGGCGGAGCCAAAGCGCGCCAGAGCCAGAAGAAGACCTCGGTCGCTTTCACCTTGGCTGGTTCCAGAAAGTGGCACAACGTCACTGGCACCCCACCGCAGGAGTTCCCGCACACCCGGCCGGTCGGGGTTGCGTGACGCGGTGATGATGTCCCATGCGTGCGTGTCTTTAGGCTCAACCTCTGGTGCCGTGTGTGGGTCGGCAACCGGGCTGGGGACCTCGCGCGCACCCATGAGGATGTTCAAAACTTTGGACACGGTTTCTGGAATCCGTTCGGGTCCGATGATCCCGTCGATGATTCCGTGGCGGTGTAGATTGTCCGAGGTCTGCACGCCTTCAGGGAACGGCTGGTTGTAGATCTGTTCGTACACGCGTGGCCCCAAGAAGCCCACGAGCGCACCGGGTTCGGCAACCGTGAAGTGTCCCAGCGATCCCCACGAGGCGAACACGCCTCCGGTTGTGGGGTGGCGCAGGTACACCAGGAACGGAAGGCCCGCTTTTCGGTGAGCGTGCACGGCTGCGGTGATTTTCACCATTGAGAGGAACGCGACGGTTCCTTCTTGCATGCGGGTTCCGCCCGAGGCCGGCCCAGCCAAAACCGGGAGACCTTCCGCGGTTGCCCGTTCAATCGCGCGTACCAAACGTTCGGCTGCCGCCACTCCGATTGAACCTGCGAGGAAGCGGAACTCACACGCGACCAGGGCTACCCGACGGCCCTTCACCATGCCTTCACCGGTGACAACGGCTTCGTCCACTCCGGACTTCTCGCGTGCCGCCGCAAGGTCAGCTGCGTAGTCTTCAGAGATTCCGCCAGCGGGAACTATGGGTTCTTCGTCCCAGCTTTGAAACGTGCCTTGGTCAACAACAATGTCGAGGAGTTCGGCAACTGATAGGCGTTTCATGCTTCCTCGATCCATGCGCGAATCTTCTCGCTATCCGCGTTGAGAAGAGGAGGTGCTTGGTGCTCAAGGCGCGTGGTTTCGGTTTCGGTGTCCCCGTCCACGTCGAAGAACCGGATTGCTGGACCAGGTAGGTCGATGTCACCCAGCACTGGGTGGTCAACGGAAATCTTGAGGTGTTGCGACAGCGCCTGCTCCCATTCATACACCTCGGGAAGGGTACGTACCTTGCCCGCAGGAATACCGGCCTCTGAAAGCTTCTCCAGCAACTCCTTGGCCGGGTACTGCCCAAACTTTTCCTCAACGGCCGCGGTCACAGCGGGACGGTTGGTCACACGTTCGGTGTTGGTCGCCATGCCGTCGGCGTTCGCGTCTAGGCCAAAGGCTTCACAGAACTTTTGCCACAGGCGTTCGTTGCCCACGGAAATCTGTACCGCACCGTCTTGGCAGTTGAACATGCCGTACGGCGAGATCGATGGGTGGTGGTTGCCGCCGGGTAGCGGAGTTTCGTGCGCCACGGTTGCGCGGGTTCCCTGGAAGGCGTGCACGCCCACCATGCCGGAAATGAGCGAGGTGCGCACCACTTTTCCTTGTCCGGTGCGTTCGCGTTCCAACAGGGCAGCCACAACACCCAGGGTTCCGTGGATACCTGCCAGCAGGTCCGCAATCGGAACCCCCACACGCTGCATGTTGTCTTTGTCTGGCCCAGTGAGGCTCATGAGGCCAGCTTCACCCTGGGCGATCTGGTCGTATCCGGCACGCATTGCTTCGGGACCGTCGTGACCAAAACCGGTGATCTGAAGAATCACCAAGCGTGGGTTGATCTCGTGCAGCTGTTCGGTTGAGAAGCCCAAGCGAGCCAAAACGCCAACACGGAAGTTTTCGATGAGAACATCGGCTTTGCGGATGAGCTTGGTGAGGATGTCCTTTCCGTCTTCGCTCTTTAAGTCCAGCGCAATCGATTCTTTATTGCGGTTACACGACAGGAAGTAGGTGGCCTGTGGGTTGTCTTCTGGGCCTACGAAGGGTGGGCCCCATGAACGCGTGTCGTCTCCGGCTGCCGGGTTTTCAACTTTGATCACCCGGGCTCCCATGTCGCCGAATAACTGTCCTGCGTGCGGGCCAGCCAGTGCGCGTGAGAGGTCTACAACGGTGTATCCGGTCAGTGGTCCTGTCATTGCTCGCCTTTCGTGTTGGTTTCGATGAGTGTACGCAATCGGTTGATCTCGCTCCGCGCCCGCCCAGCATCTGAGTGTTGGATGGCCATGACCGAGGTCGTTGTTCCGTCGTTGAGGTCCAAGACTGCCCAGGAGGAGTTCAAGGGCAAGTGAGCGTCGATGATTTGGTTCCACTCGTAGAACTGGGTGGAAAAAATGTTGCGGACGGTGAGGCCGTCTGGGCTGGGGCGTGCCTCGATTGATCCGACGCGCCACACGACGAAACCAAAGAGCAGACCCAAAAGGTTCATCCACACGATGTCGTAGCCCCGCCAGGATTTCCACTCAATGACGGTCAAAGCGATCGAGAGAGCTAGATAGGCCAGCACCACAATGGGCGCGAGCGTGAAGCACAGCACGCGCACCTTGCGAGCCCTAAACGGTTTAAATTCTGCAGGCACCAATGTTCGTCACCAAAATTGCACGAGCCCCCACGTCGTACAGTTTGTCCATGACTGCGTGAACGTTGTCCGCTTGGACCATCGAACGGACCGCACACCATTCGGGATCTTGCAGGGTTGAAACCGTGGGGCTTTCCAGCCCGGGAGTCAGTTCGGTTGCGCGTTCGAGGTCTTTGACCCGAATGTCGTAGTCCATCATGACGTAGGTGCGTGCAACGCTCACGGATTTGAGTCGGCGCAGGAGAATCCGGGCGCGTTCTGGCAGATCTTCGTCCTTCACACCGTCCCTGGCGATGAGAACACCTTGGGAGTGCATGATTGGTTCCCCAAAGGTTTCCAGACCGGCTTGGCGTAGGGTCGAACCGGTTTCGACGACATCGGCTATTGCGTCTGCTACTCCCAGTTCAATGGATACTTCTACTGCCCCGTCGAGTTTGACGGTTTCGGCTTTCACCGCGTTCTTCTTCAAGTGCCGCTTCACGAGCGTAGGAAAGCTGGTCGCGATACGTTTGCCTTCCAGATCGTGCACACTGTTGAAGGTTCCTGGCAGTGCTGCGTAGTGGAACCTGGAAGCGCCAAAACCCAGTTCCATGATCTGGTGAGCGTCGGCAGCCGATTCGGCTAACAGGTCACTGCCCGTGATACCGAGATCCAAGATTCCTGATCCGACGTACACCGCGATGTCACGTGGACGCAGGTAAAAGAACTCAACGTCGTTCTCCCCGTCGCGGTGAACCAGTGTCTTGGTGTTGGACCGCAAATGGTAACCAGCTTCTCGCAGCATGTGCGCGGACGCTTCTGACAACGCACCCTTGTTGGGTACGGCAATTCGCAACATGGGATCTCCTGCTAGAGCTGTTTGTACACGTCTTCTGGGCGTACGCCTTTTGCGAGCATCATGACCTGAAGGTGGTAAATGAGCTGAGATGCTTCGGCGGTGAATTCTTCGACGGTTTCGTGTTCGGCAGCCATCCACACCTCGGCGGCTTCTTCTACGATCTTTTTGCCGATCGCATGGACCCCAGCGGCATGTTCTTTTACGGTTGAAGAGTTGGGGTCTCCGGTTTCAACTTTGTGCTGGAGTTCTGTATAAAGCTCGTCAAAAGTCTTCACGCCTTCATGCTAGTACACGTCATCTGAGGTGAATGTGGTGGCCCGAGATGAGGGATGGGTCACCGTTTGTCTGCTCCTCTTAGCCCAATCGACGATCCCCATAATCACCATGATGAGGAAGATGAAATAGACGATCCCGGAGAACAGCAACCCTCCCATAATCGCCAAAGGAATCCCCACGAGGTCCACTGCGAGCCACACGAACCAGAATTCGACGACGGCTTTTCCTTGTGCGTACATCGCTACTAGGGAGCCCACAAAGATGTACGCGTCGGGGAACGGGTTCCACGACCAGTTGCCCAGATGCAAGATGTATCCAAAGCCAAGTGTTCCCACGAGCAGGGCGGCCACGATCAGCACGCGTTCGCGCGCGGTTGCCCAGCGCACACGCACTTCACCGTCTTGCTCATGACTCTTCTTCCACGTCATCCACCCCCACACGGCAGCGATGATGATGACGACTTGGCGACTCGCATTACCACCTAAGTGAGCGGACACTGATGCCGAGAACAGGAGCACTGACCCCAGAATCTGAACGGGCCACGACAAAATGTTGCATTTGAGCGCCAGGTACACGGTCAGCAGGGCAAAGATATTGCCTAAAAAGTCTGACCAGGGTACGGGCTCGCCAAGTAGCTCAAAAACCGGGGTGTTTAACCACGAAAAAAGTTCCATTACACGTGGGCCAACGCTTGAGCACGTAGTTCATCGATCGTGGCAGCAGGGTTGTCACTTCCGTACACGGCAGAACCTGCAACAAAGACATTCGCTCCGGCTTCGACAGCACGGTCCAAGGTTGAAGCGGAGATCCCACCGTCAACCTGAATGTTGACTTTCATGTTCTGCTCAGAGATCGCAGCCCGCAAACGTTTTACTTTGGGCAGGCACACGTCTAAGAACTTCTGGCCACCAAAACCTGGCTCCACCGTCATGATGAGTACTTGGTCGAACTCCCCTAACAGGTCAATGAGTGGTTCGACCGGAGTTCCCGGCTTAATCGCAACAGACGCTTGTGCACCCAAACGCCGCAGTTCCCGGGCCAGGCGTACAGGTGCCGCGGCGGCTTCGAGGTGGAAGGTCACGGACTCGCACCCCATTTCTGCGTACACCGGGGCGTTGCGATCAGCATCGGCGATCATGAGGTGCGCGTCGATAGGAACAGGTGACACGGCTTTGATGCGTTCCACCACGGGTGGCCCAAAGGTCAGATTGGGCACGAAGTGGTTGTCCATGACGTCGACATGAGCCATGTCTGCGTTGCTGATCCGTTGCAGTTCGGTTTCGAGGTTGGCGAAATCGGCAGAAAGAATAGATGGGTGAATCTTCACGGCTCAGTCTTTCTTCAGAAGGGCTAGGAACATTCCGTCGGTCGCGTGGATGTGTGGCCACAGTTGCACCACACGTCCGGATGCCACGGTTGCTGACTCAAAGGTCTCCGCAGGTTTTCCGGTCAACTGGGCGAGCACCTCGGGGGCGTCCATGACCGTCACCGGCTGCTTCTTCACAATGTCTTCTACCACCATAAGAGTTTCTGCCACGTGTGGTGAACATGTGGTGTACGCAATCACTCCGCCTGATTTGGTGGCTTCGATTGCTGTGCGAAGCAGATCGCGTTGCACTCCCCCAAGCGCCCCGATGTCACTGGGTTGACGACGCCAGCGGGCCTCCGGGCGACGGCGCAACGCGCCAAGCCCCGAGCACGGAACGTCAACCAAGACGCGCGTGTAAGTCTGGGGGTTGGCCTGGGCGAAGTCGCGCCCATCTTCATTGACTGCCTGCACGTTGTCGAATGCGCGGGTGGAGTCTTTCACGAGTTCCGTACGGTGGGCTGAAGCGTCGACCGCATCCACCCGTTTGGTGCCCGCGTGGGCGGCCAGCACCGAGGTCTTTCCTCCTGGACCTGCGCACAGATCGAGCCATGGGTCAGCAGGGTCTTCGCTCGCCTCGGCCTCAACCAAGGCCAGGGCAACGAGCTGGGAACCTTCGTCCTGCACCCGGGCGCGCCCTGCGGCGACCGCGTCCACATGCGCGGGGTCACCGTGGGTGAGGGTGACTCCGATGGGCGAAAGTTCGGTGGGTTCTCCGTGCTTTTGGGCTACCTGATCGCGGGTTCCGTCCAGAACCGACAGGCACACGCGCGCAGGCGTGTTGTGGGCTTCGAGAAGTTGAGTGAGTTCCTCAGCGTTTCGCCCGTTAGCCACGAGTGCTTGGCGAAGTGATCGAATGATCCACGCGGGGTGGGAGGTGGTGATTTCGAGGCGTTCGTCGTCGCTGAGTCCCTCACAGAGCTCTTCGAGCCATTCCTCACGCGACTTCTCAGTGATTCTGCGGAGCACTGCGTTGACAAAGCCAGCGGCGCGGTTCGCGATCTTGGTGTCAGCATTCTTGCTAATCACGCCCACGGTTTCAGAAACGGCCGCGTGATCGGCAACCCGCATCGCCAGGACCTGGTGGGCGCCAAGACGCATCGCGTTGAGCACTGCGGCTTCGATCTGGTCAACGGGGCGATCCGACACTTTTTCGATCACGGCGTCGTAGAACCTGCGGGCACGCAGAGTTCCGTACGTCATTTCCGTGCACATGGCCGCATCTGGCCCGCTCATGCGTGTGCGTTCAAGTTTGGCGGGCAACAACAAGTTCGCGTACGCGTCATTGAGGTCCACATCGCGCAGAACCTCCCATGCGATGACACGGGGGTTCGCCTTAGGACGTTCGCGGTGGCCCAGGCGGTTCTTGCCACCTCGGCCCCGGCCACCTGGCCCACGACCTCCGCGCGAGCCACGCGAGTTGTTCCTACGATCTGATGCGTCTGTCACGTTACTGTCCTTCTACGTCAAACACGGCATTGGCGTTGCCGCGCACAAAGTCGTGGGCGTCCATCATGGGTTTTCCAAACGGTTGGATTCGCTCAACCTGTACCGCGGTGGTTCCTGTTCCAATGAGTATCTGGCCGTCGTGCTCGCGGATTTCACCGGCGGGCACGTGGATGTCTGTTTCACTGAGTCCGGCGAGTTTGGTGCGTTTGCCATCCATGGTTGACCACGGTCCGGGCATGGGTGATACGCCGTGGCTGCGCGCAACGAGTT
>NZ_ADNU01000070.1 GCF_000178455.1 Brevibacterium mcbrellneri ATCC 49030
GCGTGGGATGCCGAACCCCGTCCGAGGTTGAAACCGAATTTTGGAAACAGAACACGCCACAGGAAACAATAGAAATCAAGGCAAACGCCTAGGAACAAAACCCGGGACACTTCAGCACCGTATGCCTGGTAAGCATGCTCATGTTCGTGGGCTGCTCCATCAGATCAGTGACCAGTCACTTAACACTTACGGGTACAGGCGTATCTGGTGGGAGTTGCGTCATCGGGGGATCATCATGAGTGAAAAAGTCGTCAGACGACTCATGCGTGAAGAAGGGATCACCCCACGGTTTCCGAAGCGTAAGTGGAAGTACTCCAGTTACCAAGGAGAAATCTCTGTGGCCCCGCCTAACTTGGTGAACCGTAAGTTTCACGCTGATCGTCCAAACCGGTTGTGGCTTACCGATATCAGTGTGTTTACAGCCAACGAAGGCCGTGTCTACCTATCTGCCATTATCGACTGTTTTGATGGCAAAGTCGTAGCAGCAAAAACAAGCACGCACCCCACCATGGAACTAGCAGAAGAAACACTGCATGCAGCAATCACCGCAGAACGGCCAGTAGCAGATGGGTCTTTAATCATCCACTCAGACCGAGGCGCGCACTACCGCGGAAAAACCTGGCAACAACTGACGTCGAAACACCAGATCGTTCGATCAATGTCAAAGAAAGGTTGTACCCCTGATAACGCCGCATGCGAAGGGTTCTTCGGTCGGATGAAAAACGAGATGTACTACGGCAAAAAATGGCGAACCACACAAGAACTCGAAAACGCTATCGCCGCATACATCGAGTTCTACAACAACCACCGAATCAAAACCAGCCTCAACGGCCTCACCATCGCCAAACACCGAGCACTTAAAGTAGCATGAAAACAAAACTGTCTAACAAAATGTCCGCACCCCCGTTTCGCTCGCTTTGCGCCGTTTCATCTAGCTGAAGCACCCACGGGAATAATTCACGGCAGGTGGTGTTGATTGAAGTATCAACTATGTGTGTGATGGAGGTGCCATGGAGTTCGGGCTGTTTTCGGTCAGTGATGTGACCCGTGACCCCGTTTCGGGAGAAACCCCAAGCGAAGGTGAGCGGATTCGTAGCCTGGTTCAGCAGGCGGTGTTTTCTGAAGAAGCCGGCTTCGACGTCTACGCGATCGGTGAACACCGCAATCCGCCGTTCGTGTCCTCGAGTCCAACCACACTGTTGGCCACGATCGCTGCGCAGACAACGCGCCTGAAAGTCTCTACGTCGACAACCCTCATCACCACGAATGACCCGGTGAAAATCGCTGAAGATTACGCCATGCTCCAGCACTTGAGTGACGGGCGTATGGACCTCATGTTGGGGCGCGGAAACACCGCCCCGGTGTACCCGTGGTTCGGCCAAGACATTCGCAAGGGGTTGCCGCTTGCGCTGGAAAACTACAACCTGCTTCACCGTCTGTGGCGTGAAGACGTGGTCGACTTTGAAGGTTCGTTCCGCACGCCACTGAACGGATTCACCTCAACACCTCGGCCGCTGCACGGCGTGCCACCGTTTGTGTGGCACGGGTCGATTCGCACGCCCGAAATCGCGGAACAAGCCGCCTATTACGGCAACGGGTACTTCGCCAACCACATTTTCTGGCCGTCGGAACACTCGCAACGCCTGGTCAACTTCTACCGGCAACGCTTCGAACACTACGGACACGGCTCGGCAAAACAAGCCATCGTGGGGCTGGGTGGGCAAGCCTTCGTTGCGCGAAAGTCACAGGACGCGTGGGACCGTTTCCGGCCGTACTTCAACGAAGCTCCCGTGTACGGGCACGGCCCATCGCTCGAAGAGTTCGTCAACCAAACGCCCCTGAGTGTGGGAAGCCCGCAGGAAATAATCGAGAAGACTTTGACGTTCCAAGAAACGTTTGGAGACTACCAGCGACAAATGTTCCTCGTGGACCACGCGGGTATGCCCCACAGCATGGTTATGGAACAGATCGAACTATTGGGATCAGAAGTCCTGCCCGTTTTGCGGGCGGAACTCGAGTCTCGTCGCGATCCGGAAGTCCCCGATGCCCCAACCCACGAAAGCCTGGTGCGGGCCCGCTACGGTGACAAACCACCTCGG
Source organism: Brevibacterium mcbrellneri ATCC 49030 (assembly GCF_000178455.1). GTDB lineage: Bacteria > Actinomycetota > Actinomycetes > Actinomycetales > Brevibacteriaceae > Brevibacterium > Brevibacterium mcbrellneri. The sequence continues at coordinate 2,100 of NZ_ADNU01000070.1, forward strand.
GAGCCACGACCTCGGGCCAACCGAGGTGACAACGTCACCGGGGGTTCGCCTTATCTCGACACCGATCAGGAAGGATAGCCGCGATGCAGGACGCCACGGTGGTGGTGATCAACGCAGGAACCAGCGAAACATCGTCGACTGCGACGTTGCTTTCACAGATCGCGAAGAGTGTTCACGGCGCGGAAGAAAACGTCACGTGTACGTTCATCAACGTGCGCGACGTGGCCCAGGACGCGATGACCGCGCTGGTGAGCGGGCACAAGTCACCTGCGCTTAAGGAAATCGAGGCCACGTTGCGCGACGCCGACGCGCTCATCGTGGGCACGCCGGTGTTCAAAGCCGGTGCCAGTGCGGTTTTCATGGCGTTCTTCCAAGCGCTGGATAACGACTTGCTCATTGGCACCCCGGTTCTGCTGGCGGGCACGGCGGGAAGCCAACGTCACGCGCTGGTGGTCGACGACCAGATCCGCGGACTGTTCGCCTACTTGCGCACATACACGACACCCACCTCGGTGTTCGCGGCACCAGAAGACTTCAACGACCCCAAACTGCGTACCCGGTGCGCACGGGCGGCAGGCGAGTTGCTGGCGCTCATTCGGGCTGATGTGCGCGGGTCCGCGCGGAACAACACGTGGGACCACTACCAGCACTCGTATGGGTCGGCCGGTGACACGGAACTGTCGATCTACCTGGACAGCGACCTCATGCGACTGGCCACAGGCAACAGGTACAGCGGGCAGTAGCGGGGAGTGCGCTCTTAGTTGACCGAGCTGGTGAACTCGATTTTTGCTGGATTGTCACCGGTCGTGCGCGTCCATGTTTAGCGGTAATTCGTGAACTGCAGGTCCACATCCAAGTCCTGGGACTTGAGCATGGCGATGACGGCCTGCAAGTCGTCGCGCTTCTTAGAGCTCACGCGCAGTTCATCACCCTGAATCTGCGCCTTGACACCCTTGGGTCCTTCTTCGCGAATGAGCTTGGAAATCTTCTTAGCGTTTTCCTGGTCGATGCCTTCTTTGATCGCAGCTTCCAGACGGTACTCCTTACCGGACGCATACGGTTCACCCGCGTCCAGCGACTTCAACGAGATGCCACGTCGCACCAACTTCGACTGGAACACATCCAGAACAGCCTTCACGCGGTCTTCGCTGACTGCCTTCATCATGATCTTTTCGCCTGACCACTCGATCGAGGCGTCAGTGCCTTTGAAGTCGTAGCGCGAATTGATTTCCTTCGCTGCCTGGTTCAGTGCGTTGTCCGCTTCCTGACGGTCAACCTTGCTCACAATGTCAAAACTTGAGTCGCTCGCCATGTTGTCTCCTCTTCAGCGTGATCAACCCACAGTGTAACCTGTCTCACCGTAGCGAACAGGCGTCGCCAATTTTGACGAAATTCTCAGGGTGATCTACGCTACTTTCACTTTTGAACAGAACGGAAACCCTATGAAACAACGCAAACGCCCAGTTGGGCTGCTGGTGTTCGCGGTGATCACCGCGGTTGTGCTGGTCGTTGCCATGACGGTATCGATCCAGCGCGCCAGCGCATCAGACAACGTGCGCGCTAACCTCACCCTCATCGCACCGGCAGGTGCCGGCGGTGGATGGGACGGGTTCGTGCGCGAACAGCAACAGGCCATGCGTCAAGCAGGTCTGGTTGGAAACGTGCAAGTCGTGAACATTCCGGGAGCGGGAGGAACCATCGGCCTGGGACGCTTCTCCACCATGCACGAACGATCCGACACCCTCCTTGCCACTGGCTCGGCCATGACGGGTGGAATCCTCATCAACAATTCGCCGGTTGGATACGACGACGTGGTGCCTCTTGCCAAAATCGCTGAAGACTACGACGTGGTGATCGTGCCCGCGGACTCCCCGCTAGAAACCATTGACGACCTGCTCAACGAATGGAAAGAAGACCCCAAGGGCCACCCGTGGACCGGCGGGTCGGCAGGGTCCATGGACCACCTCGTAGTTGCGAACCTCGCTCAAGAAGCGGGGCTGGACGGTAAAGAAACCACGTTCATCCCTAAGTCCGGTGGTGGTGAAGCAATTGCCGCGCTACTCAACGGCACCGCTGACTACGCGGCAACCGGGTACAACGAAGTAGCTGACCAGGTGGAAGCAGGCCGTGTGAAAGCGCTGGGCGTGACCGGTCCTGAACGGATCGAAGGTGTGGACATTCCCACCATCAAAGAACAGGGTCACGACGTGGTCTTGGCGAACTGGCGTGGCATGTTGGCCGCTCCTGGGGTTAGTGAAGAAGTAGCTCAGCAGCAGTTGGAACTGCTCAAGGAAATGCGTGATACCCCCGAATGGCAGGACGCGCTGAAGCGCAACGCGTGGGCCGATGCGTGGGAAACCGGGGACGATTTAGCGAAGTTCCTCGAAGAAGACCAGAAGAAGACCGCTGAACTACTGAAGGAGCTGGGCCTGTGAGCGGATCACGTGCAGTTGACCCGGTCAAACCGGGTGAGAATGACCAGTTTGAGATCCTGGGGCATGAAAACCTCAAGGACCGAGGTTGGTGGACCGGTCGCGCAGGGCTGGCTATGCCCGCGCTTATGGTAGCGGTTGCCACGTATATGCTGATCGGCCAGTTTGCGATGAAGGTGCCGGAAAGCGTGGACCTTCCTGGGCCACAGTTCTTCCCGTGGATCATCATTGTGGCGCTCTATGTGCTCGCAGCGGTGCTGGCTTTTGAGATCATCCGCAACCCACAACTCCCTGAACTGGCGCCAGCAACCGAACCGGAGGACCTAGAAGAACGCGCCTGGTACACGGACTGGCGTGCCGCGGCGTGGGCCGTGGGCGGGCTGGTGCTGTTCATCGCACTGATCGTGCCGGTTGGCTGGATCATTTCAGCAGCCTTGATGTTCGTCATGGTGGCCCACGCGATCGGTTCACAGCGCTGGGTCATGGACGTGCTGGTTGGGCTGTTCTTGTCGAGTGTTATTTACCTGATTTTCGCAGTGCTCTTAAGCGTTGACCTGCCATCAGGACTGATTTTTGCTGGAGGTCGCTGATGGATGCCCTAAGTTCACTCATTGAAGGATTTGGTTCCGCACTCATCCCGATCAACCTGCTCTGGGTCCTAGTGGGATGTCTGCTGGGTACCGCGGTGGGAGTGCTGCCAGGCCTGGGGTCGTCAATGGCAGTGGCGTTGCTGTTGCCCATGACCTTTGCGCTCGAGCCCACAGGTGCGTTCATCATGTTTGCCGGTGTGTACTTTGGTGGGTTGTTTGGTGATTCGACCATGGCGATTCTCATGAACACGCCAGGGCAGTCCTCCGCGATCGCCTCAACGTTCGAAGGTCACAAGATGGCCACCTCGGGACGGGCGCCGCAGGCGTTGGCGACCGCGGCGATTGGTGCGTTCATTGGTGGAATGATTGCCAGTATCTTGGTGGTGTTCTTGGCACCGACCTTGGCGAACCTGTCCACGCTCTTTGGCCCGGCCGAATACTTCGCGCTCGCCCTGTTTGCGTTTGTCGCAACGTCGTCGGTGGTCTCAGATTCCGTGGTCAAGGGGCTGGGGTCGCTCGTGTTGGGCTTGGCGATCGCGGTTGTGGGTATTGACTCCGTTTCTGGTGTGGAGCGGTTCACCTCTGGGGTGCCGGAGCTGTTCGACGGCATCTCGATTGTGACCGTGACCGTGGCTGTGCTGGCCTTGGGCGAGATCCTGCGGGTTGCGAGCCGTGCTAGCCGTGAGCGGGACCAGTTCAAGGTGCTGGCGGCGGGTAGGCCGTTTTTGTCGCGTGCCGAGGTGCGTCAGGCTCTGCCTGCATGGATGCGTGGTACTGCGATTGGGTTGCCGTTCGGTGTCGTGCCCGTGGGTGGCTCTGAAGTGCCCACGTTTATGGCGTATGGGCTGGAGCGCAGGATTGATAAGAAGTCCGGGCGTAACCAGTTTGGTAAGGGTGCGATCCAAGGTTTGGCTGCCCCCGAGGCGGCAGGTAACGCGACCACGGGTATGGCGATGGCCTCGTTGTTGGCTCTTGGATTGCCGGTGACTGGGACCGCTGCGATTCTGTTGGCTGCGTTTAAGCAGTATGGCCTGCAGCCTGGGCCGCTGTTGTTTGACCGGTCACCTGATCTGGTGTGGGGTCTGTTGGCGAGCTTCTTTATTGCCATGGTGGTGCTGTTGATCCTGAACCTGCCGTTTGCGCCGCTGTGGGCGAAGTTGTTGCTCATCCCAAAGCCGTACTTGTACGCGGGCATCACCATGTTTTGTGTGCTGGGTATTTGGGCGACGTCGAATTCGGTGTTCGACTTGGCCATGCTGTTGGCTATTGGGCTTGTCGGCTGGATGATGCGGCGTTTTGGCATGCCGATTGCGCCGCTGATGATTGGCATGGTGTTGGGGCCGTTGGCGGAAACGAACCTGCGTGACGCCCTGCTGAGTTCGAACGGGGACGTGTCTGTTCTGTTCGGTTCCAGCATTACGATTGTGCTGTACGTAACTTTGGCGCTGGTCGTTGGTGCAGCAATTTACAGTCGGGTTCGCAAGAAGGGGACGTTCGAAGAACACCCGGAAATGACCTCGGCGTAGGTGGGGTAGCGGGGCACCTGGGTGCGGATTTTTAGTTTGGTGAAACTTCCGCTAATATTGCTCAGGTGCTTCACGCACTCCTGGCAGGTTGCCCGAGCGGCCAAAGGGAGCTGACTGTAAATCAGCCGGCATTGCCTTCATAGGTTCGAATCCTATACCTGCCACAGGAAACAAGGGGCCCGATCAGGCTTAAGGCTGGTCGGGCCCCTTCGTTTCGTTCGTGGCTAAAAGCTGACGGACAATCTCAGTAGGGTGCTGGCATTATCATGGAAATGATTGTTGGAGGGAAGTATGACTGGGCGACAAGGAACAGGCCGGGCTCGTAAAGCGGAACTCTTCATCAAGCTCAGCGGATGGTTCGTCATGGGTGGCGCGCTCGCACTCGCCTTCTTCTGGTATTTCAAGCCTTCAGTGATTCGTGTGTCACTGTGGCAAGCGGCTTGCTACGTGGGCGGGGTCATCATCCTGATCTTAATCGCCAAACTGGTGAAGCCTTTCAGGACCACCTTCAACCCAGTCGCACAAGCCGCCTTCTATGTTCCAACTGTTCGAGGGACCTGCGTTAGGTTCACCATCATCACAGCCCTCATTGTTTTTGGCTGGAGTGGCGAAATGGAGTACACCGCACCCATACATCCGAGTGGCACTCTTGTGGTGGGGGTACTGCAGTTCCTGTGGTGGATCATATCCCTCGTCTGCCTGAGTATCCGCGCAGTTGTTGCCAACCGCATTCCAGAATACGTAGCTAGGGATCGAAGCGATGCGTTCTCGTTTGGGGGCCACAGCCCTTCACGTCGGCCAGTTTCTAGCGCAAACAATCAATCATTTGACTTCAGTGACACCTCACCCAGATTGTCACCTGACCCAGAATCTGCTTCTCTGCCACCCACTGGCTCGCACGATGTGGAGCCAGAAGATTTCGACCCATATCTCGACGTGCCCCACCCGTCACCAGTCGAACCACAACAAACTGAGCCTGAAGAACCTGAAACAGAACACCCCGAAAAGCCTCAACCTCAATCACCTACATACTCGCAGGAGCAGTCTGGCGTTCCCACCTTCGGAGCTCAGTTGAATTTCAACCACACCGGCTCTCAGCGCTCAGCAGCCTACGGGTCAGGGCCGGCGGGCGCACACACTGGCAGTGGCCCAACTCGCTCAGGGAACACCTCGGGAACGCTCAACTGCCCCCAGTGCAACGCGCCCAAGCCCGCATACATGCACTTGTGCCCAGCATGCGCTGACGCATCGGGGAGGCACTAGCAGCGCTGATGTACTGACCGGAGACGTTAGTCAATCGTGAGAAGGGTGGCTGGTTCCCGCAGGCCGTGTGGGGTCTGTGGTGGTTGTAGTAGTGCAGCCAGCCGTCGAGCTCACCTCGCCGCTCAGCTTCGGAGGTGTAGCAGCGGGCGTAGGCCCAGCCGTCGGCCAGGGTGCGGTGGAAACGTTCGATCTTCCCGTTGGTCTGCGGCCGATACTGCCTGGTCCGCTTGTGCCGGACGCCCAACTCCGCGCAGGTGTCTCGCCACAGGTGTGAGCGGTAGGCGCCACCGTTGTCGGACAGGACGCGCTCGACGGTGATACCGCGCTGGTTGAACCACTCGACGGCCCGGACGAGGACGGCGGTGGCGGTAAGGGCGGTTTCGTCGTCATGGATCTCGGCATAGGCGACGCGGGAGTGGTCGTCGATGACGGTGTGGACGTAGGCCTTGCCCATGAGCGGATCCCGGTACTTGTTGCGGGGCTTGTCCGGGGTGGCGGCGCGGTTGCGGTCGCCTTGTTGCCGGCCGACGTAGCGCCAGCCTCCGCCGTCGGGGATGTTGCCGAGCTTCTTCACATCGACGTGCAGCATCGCCCCGGGATGGTCGTGCTCGTAACGGCGCACTGGCTCCCCGATGGCGCGGTCAACGTGGGTGAGCCGGTTCAGGTGCGCGTCGACCAGGATCCGGTGGACCGTCGACGGCGCGATCCCCAGCCGGCACGCGAGCTGGACCGGGCCCTCGCTCAATCGGAGGCGGAGCTGGATGCAGCGCTTCGTCGTCTTCGGGTTGGTCCTGTTTGGCGAGTGGTGAGGCCGCGAGGAGCGGTCCTGCATGGGCTGGCCGGCCCGGTAGCGGTCGGCCCAGCGCTTCACGGTCGGCCAGGAGACTTGGAACCGGGCGGCGACCTCGCTTATCGGCCAGCCCTGGTCGACGACGAGCTGGGCAACCTTGAGCCGGTGGCGCGGTGTGAGAGCGGCGTTGGGATGAGACATGAAGAAGCCTCCCTGAGTGGCAGACGCCGCCCAAGAAGGCCAAGTGCCCCCGCGGGGCGGCTCGAAGGTGTGTGAGTCAGGCAGCAGCGGAAACGTGCAGCACCTCGTAGGCGGCGACATCGGTGGAGCTCTCGTCGGCTTCACGGGTGCAGAGTTCGACGAGGATGACGGCCCAGGTGGTGACGTCGACGGCGGCGACGCGGGCCACGGTGGAGTCAGTGGTCGTGGCGAGGAAGTCCGCGGTGATGTCCTCGATGCAGTGGGACGGCGCGGCGCCAACCGGGAGGGGCACGGTCTTGACGGTCAGGCTGCGGGCTGCGGAGTAATCGGCCGGGCCGGCAACAAACTGGTGGACAGTCCAGTCGTGGATCGGGTAGCGGCCGAAGTCGCGCACGATGGCCGAGTATCCGGGTTCGCCCCAGCAAAACTGACGCATTCCGTCGATGTCGCGCCAGACGTAGAAGGGTGCGTAGGCGTTCCGGGGTGCACCCTTGGCCTTCTCCTGGATGAGGTAGGCCTTGAACTCCAGCCCGTGGTACCCGTCCATGAGATGTCCCGTGCGAGTGACGCGATCGCGGATAATCTGCATGTCGTAGTCGGTGGGCAACGTGATCTGGTACTGCATGGCGTACATCAGTGGTTCTCCTTGGTGGCGTGCGAGTAAGTCGTGGGAGTGACGGCCTCCTGCCAGCAGATGGTCGACAGGTCATCGGCAGCTTGCTGGTAGGCGACATGGGTCATGGCCCGTTCAGGTGTAGCGCCATGCCAGTGCCACTGCCCGGCGTCGATCCAGATGGACTCACCCTCGGCCAGGTGCTGGGGCGCTTGCCCTTCAATGTGGACTAGGGCAACGCCGTCGGTGACATACAACCCCTGCCCTTTGGGATGGGTGTGCCAGTGAGTGCGCGCTCCAGCTGCGAACGTGACGGCGTAAACGGTCAGAGTCGACTCACGCGTGGGTGCTGCCAAGGTCTTGGCTTCGACAGCGCCCGTGAAGTGCCCCGGAGTGAAGCTCATCGTTGACTCCAAGTGCGCAGGAGTGTGGTTGCACCGTGGACGGCGGCGTCGAACTCTGCAGGATCTTGTTGGGCGCGAGCCAGGACATAGCCGCCCTGCACTGTGGCCACGACCATCGAGGCCAACTGGTGGGCGTCAGTCTCGGACGAGAACTCGCCCGCGTCGATCCCCTCACTGACGACTGCCCCGATCGTCTCGACTAGCCAGGCCAAGGTCGCAGAGACCGGCTGAAGCAACTCAGGTGTAGAGAGCACGTCGGCGTCATACGTCATGCGACCCATTCGGCAGCCCCGGAGGGAGTCGCGCTGACGCTCGAGATAGGCGACGAGGCGCTCCGTTGCCGTTCCCTCGCCACGGAGCAAGGCATCCACATCATCCCGCATGGCCGTCGCGCTGGCCTCCAGAGCGGCTACCGCGAGGTCCTGCTTGCCGGAGAAGTGGTGGTACATGCTGCCTTGACCCGCGGCGGCTCGGCTCAATATGTCTTTCGGGCTGGTTGCTGCGTAACCCCGCTCCCACAGCAAATCCTGCGTGGCATCCAAGAGACGTCTCCTTGTGTCCATACCACCAGTGTACATACGGGTAGTTACAGATTTGCTGTGATCGCTTTCGATGCCCAGCTCGATCAATGTCTCCGGTCAGTACAGCTACACAGCACCCCGCTCACCGTCCCGCGGGTTTGAAAAGCCTGGTGAGCGATGTATAAGTAGTAGGCAATGTGCAGTGTTGGGCATTGCTCCGCACTCACACTTTTATCTTGAAAACGGTAGCTGACTGCGCGAATGAGGATCGGGGATGGCATTGGCTGAAGAGCTCAGGACAGATAGGGCACGGCGTCCCCGCCGTGTAGTCATCATCACCGGGTGGATATACACGACTTGGTTTCTATCCATCACGATCTTCTGGTACTGCAACCCCTTTGTGGGGCGTTCAATTTTTGGGCAAATCGTCGCGTGTATTTGTGCGCTCGTTTTGCTTAAATTCGGGCTTCACATGGTGATTGGTTCTTTCCGTACCTTGAAAGCAACTTCGATCCGTGAGTACCAAGAGATCGGCAATGTCACCGAGACCGTTATCGCCATGGGAATTCTGACTGTGGTGACAGGGATCGGCTTTGTTCTCGACGGCTCGCTCATTGCCGAAAGACTGTACGAACTAGACATCCCAGACAAAGACGTCAACCGACGCTTTTGGATCGCAGGTACCGCTCAATTCTTATGGTGGATTACCTCTTGGGTTCTCCTCATTGTCCGCGCGATAGCGGCAAAACGCGTGATTACTGGTACAGAGCAGGACGAACGCGATTCGCTCGCCATTCAGCGACGCGAAGCCGAAGTCGCATTGGAGTGGGAGCTCAACGCTCAGCGCAATCGCTTAACCTCTCCCACCCAGGCCGGGACACGGTCGCAGTATGACGCCGACCAGGTGAAAGATTGGCCCGTTCCGACAGGGTATGACTTGATGTTCGGTAGCCCAGGCGCCGGCTTGGAATCCTCAGGTTTCAACGAATCTAAGGTCGCTAAAGGCCAACTGGGTGAGCTGAATTTCGCGAAAACGCTGGCCGCAGAAGGTATGCTCGACCGTTTTGCGACATTCTGGTCAATCCACATTCCCGACGAAGAGGTGGGGTGGAGCACAAAGTACACATCCGACATCGACTGTGTCGTGGTCACGGGACGCACCATCATGGTGATCGACCTCAAGTACTACATGCAGGGAGACATCACGTGGAAAGTCGATGAGGATAACAAGCTCGTTGCAGTCGACAATCACAAAGACGTTTATGTTGGGCAGCCACGTTCCATGTCACGCAACATGGAAATGGCGGACTCAATTGTGAAACGACGTTCGTCCGATGCCCGTTTGCCCCACAACGTCACCTCGCGTGTCGTGTTCATGCCCACAAATAGTGGGAGCGGGTCCATTTATCCAGGAACTACATGGACGGGAAACATTCCTGTTTGCAACTTAAGTGACGTCTTGGAACTTTTACGCGAAGAACCGCCTATCAACATGAACGATACGAATGATCAGGCGGCGGTTCGAATGTTTAAGAACCTCCTGAAAGAAGAGTCGTACTGGGCAAGCGTCCAAAAGCCAGCACCGGCGCAACAGAGCCCGGCTCCCCGCAACAACAGGCCAGTGCGCATCGCACCAACCGGCAACGCGCCAGCCAGCTTTTCCACACCGCGCAACTCCGCAACGCCCAGTTCGCACAGCTCCGCAACGTACGGCTCGGGGCCCGCTTTCACACCAACTGGTAGTGGTCCAGTCCACCCAGGGAACACCTCGGGAACGTCCACCTGCCCACAGTGCCACGCACCTAAACCCGCATACATGCACGCATGCCCGGCATGCGGTCACGCACCCAGCAGGCACTAATAGCGCAGTAAAACGCGCCGTCATTCTCGCCTTACATACGTGACCCGATGCACAAAATTTGAGACTGAAAAGTGAGGCGACCCGGTTTTCTCATAAATTGAGAGGGCAGGTCATAGGAGGTAGCTGTGTTAGACGAAGCAATCGACAAACTGTATAGCAAAGTTCTCAAGCGCAATCCGGCTGAGCCGGAGTTCCACCAGGCGGTAAAGGAAGTTCTCGCCAGCCTTCGTGCGATGGGCGACCGTCACCCCGAATACGCAGACGCTCGCATCGTCAGTCAAATGTGCGAACCGGAACGCCAAATCATCTTCCGCGTCCCCTGGATCGACGACAACGGCGTCATCCAGATCAACCGCGGATTCCGTGTCGAATTCAACTCAGCCTTAGGGCCATACAAGGGCGGTTTGCGTTTCCACCCGTCGGTCAACTTGGGAATCATCAAGTTCTTGGGCTTCGAGCAGATCTTCAAGAACTCCCTCACCGGCCTGCCCATTGGTGGCGGTAAGGGTGGATCGGACTTCGACCCCCGAGGCAAATCCGATGACGAAGTTATGCGTTTCTGCCAGTCGTTCATGATTGAGCTTTACCGCTACATCGGCGAATACTCCGACGTCCCTGCAGGTGACATCGGTGTGGGGTCTCGCGAAATCGGATACCTTTTTGGCCAGTTCAAGCGCATCACCAACCGGTACGAATCAGGCGCGCTCACCGGTAAGGGTCTCACCTGGGGCGGTTCGCTGGTACGCACCGAAGCCACCGGATACGGTGCCGCGATCTTCGCTAACGAAATGCTCAAGTCCAAAAACACCAGCCTGGATGGCACCACCGTGTCTGTTTCAGGTTCCGGAAACGTTGCCATCTACGCGATCGAAAAAGTACACCAGCTGGGTGGAAAGGCCGTCACTGCGTCAGACTCCTCCGGGTACGTGTACGACAAGCAGGGCATCGACCTAGAACTACTCAAAGACATCAAACTCAACCGCCGCGGACGCATCGGCGAGTATGTGGAGACCCGCACCTCAGCCCGATTTGTCCCCAACAACTGCCCATGGGATGTGCCAGTGGATGTGGCCCTGCCGTGCGCAACCCAAAACGAACTCCTGGGCTCTGACGCTAAGAAACTCATCAAGAACGGCGTCCAAGCAGTCGCAGAAGGCGCGAACATGCCCTGCAACGAAGAGGCCGTCGAAGCGTTCCAGAACTCGGAAGTCCTCTACGGGCCAGGTAAGGCTGCGAACGCAGGCGGGGTTGCCACCTCGGCGTTGGAAATGCAACAGAACGCGCAACGTGACTCCTGGTCCTTCGACTACACCGAAGAGCGCCTCACTCAGATCATGCAGAACATTCACCGCCGCTGTCTTGAGACCGCTGAAGAATATGGACACCCCGGCGACTACGTCATGGGTGCAAACATTGCAGGATTCCGTAAAGTAGCAGATGCCATGCTTGCTTTCGGAGTTGTGTGATGTTTTCTGACTATCTGCGTGAACGTGAAATCGACGAAGTTCCTGGCCGAGGTGTCAAACCCTGGGTGATCGCCCACCGTGGGTATTCGGGGGCTGTACCTGAGAACACGATGGCGGCCGTAGATGCGGCCCGGCTGATCGGGTGTGACTTCATTGAGGTCGATCTTCACGTCACCGCAGATGGTGTGCCCGTTGTGGTGCACGACCCCACGTTGCAGCGCACCACTGACATCCAGGGCACGATCGCGCACATGAGCTACGACCGTATTTCGCTGGCAGACGCCGGTTATGGTCACGGTCTGGGTTTCGCCGGCCAGCGCATTCCTCGTTTGGACGCCATGCTGAAGAACGTTGCGGAAATGGGCGGTCGGATGCTGTTGGAGCTCAAGGGTGAATGGAGCCCGGGTGCGGTGGCCCGGGTGGGGCAAGAAATCGCCGAGGTGGGAATGGCCGACCGTGTCATCCTCCAAAGTTTCAACGTGCGTTCAGTTGAAGTGTGCCGGGATATTGCCCCGCACGTTCCACGCGGGTTGTTGCGTTTGGTACCGCGTGAAGAGGACATGGGGCTTGCCCAGCGACTTGAGGTTGTTGCTGTGAACCCGTCGATTCGGGGATTCCACGCGCGTAGGGACTTTGTTGAAGAAGTGCTGGGTCGTGACCTCGCCGTTTTTGTCTACACCACGGACTCTCCGCGTGACTGGGAAAAACTCGTAGGGGCAGGGGTCACGGGCATCATCACGAACCAGCCTGGGCGACTCCAAGGGTTCTTGGCTGCGAAGTACGACATCGCGCATTCGTAAAAGGTGCGCCCTCGCACGTCATAAGGGGACGCGCCCTCCCATTTCACATGGGGATACCCCACCGCAGGTACTTTCACGCCTGTCTAATATGAGTGCCAACGCATAAGTTGTTTCGAAGGAGAAAACGTGGCACAAAAAGCAGACGTGTTGGTGACAAACGTTGCACTGTTCGACGGGGAAGCGTTTAAAGACGAAACCTACGACGTGCGTGTCGAGGACGGGCGCTTCAGCGCTGTCGAACCTGCAGGAACACTTGAGAAGCAGGATTCTGAAACCGTTGTGGATGGTACGGGGCACACCCTGACCCCAGGAATCATCGACTGCCACATCCACGCGCTGGTCAACAACGCGGGTTCGCTCGAAGGGTTCACCGAACCGTTCTCCCTCCAGTTCTACCGAGGCGTCGAAAACCTTCGCTTGACGCTGGAAGCTGGGGTCACCTCGGCGAGGGACGCCGGCGGAGCCGACGCTGGTGTGCGCGAAGCTCTGGAACGCGGGCTGGTGCGCGGGCCGAGACTCAAAGTGGCCGTCACCATCATGAGCCAGACCGCTGGACACGGCGACGGGATGTTGCCCTCAGGTGCATGTTCGCCCATGCTGATGCCCCACCCTGGGCGCCCATCTGGAGTGGCCGACGGCGCCCAGGGTGTGCAGGTGAAAACGCGTGAGCTGATCCGCGCTGGTGCCGACCACATCAAGATTTGTTCAACCGGGGGAGTGCTGTCCGCAGCCGACGACCCGCGCCACTCACAGTTCACGGTGGACGAAATTTCCACGATTGTTGCAGAAGCCACCGCACAGGGACGCCGGGTCATGTCGCACGCACAGGGAACCGCGGGCATCAAGAATGCGGTGCTGGCCGGAGTTGCCTCGATCGAACACGGCATCTACTTGGACGACGAAACTGTTGACCTGATGCTTGAGCGTGACTGTGTCTTGGTGCCCACGTTGCAGGCCCCGCTGGCAGTGATTCGCGCTGCTGAGGCTGGTGTGCCGATTCCTGAAGCCATGGTAGAAAAGGCGCGCCGAGTGGCCGAGCGTCACCGCGAGTCCGTTGCCATGGCTCACCAGGCAGGTGTGCGGATCGCCATGGGAACCGACGCCGGGGTAGGCGTTCACGGGCAGAATTTGGAGGAGCTGGAACTCATGGCTGGTGTGGGGATGAGCACCGCCGAGGTGTTGCGCGCCTCCACCGCAAACGCTGCGGACTTGATGGGTGATGACTCAGTGGGCAGGGTGCGCGTGGGTAACCACGGTGACTTTGTGCTGTTTGAGGGAAGTGTGGAAGAGCACGGTGTTGGACAGTTGCGCAGCGTTGAGAAGCGTGTCTTCCAAGGTGGCGTGGCTGTTTAGCGCCTGACGGTTGTTCCGTGCGTGGTGATGTAGATGCAGGGCTGAGAGAAGACATGCCCGGATTTTGCATCACCCCGCGCGGGTGTGTATAGTTTTCTTTCGTTGCCCCAATAGCTCAGTCGGCAGAGCGTTTCCATGGTAAGGAAAAGGTCAAGGGTTCGATTCCCTTTTGGGGCTCTCGTACGAATTACGGTTCGTGCCTATGGCGGGGTAGCTCAGCTGGTTAGAGCGCACGACTCATAATCGTGAGGTCGCGGGATCGAGTCCCGCCTCCGCTACCACAATAAAAACCCCCGGTCAGACAGTTATCACAGTGTCTAACCGGGGGTTTCGTTCGTTGTGGCCGGAGATGAGTTCAGATGGAGGTTAATTCCCAACGCTGGACAGACTCGACTTGGTTGCGGAACACGCGCGAGGGTACGGCTCGCAGCGCGGCGTTTCGCCCGGTTACAAGGAGCGGGCTGCTTGCCTGGGCAAGGCGCCCCACTCTTCTAGACGCGAGGGCAATTCTATTAGCCCGCGGTCGGCGCAACAGATCATATGAATTCAAACGCTTGAATAGATCTGTGGATTCTACGTGTGGTGCGTCAGCAATATCGGCAAGGCAGTGGACAAGCTGGGCGGCATCTTCAATTCCGATGTTTCCGCCTTGGCCTAGATTGGGCGTCATTGCATGGGCAGCGTCGCCGATCAACACCGTTCGCCCGTGAATAAAGCTCTTTGGGGCGTTAGCTAATTCAAAGATAGGAAGGTACTGGATGTTTTCAGTCTGTGTGATTAGCTCGGCGACCGGAGCATGCCAGTCGCTGAATTCATCGAGAAGAGCGCCTCGTATGTCTGCGGGTCCCGTTGTGAGTTTCCCGCTTCGAGTAGCAAACCAGTACACCCTTCCGTCGGATAGGGGAGCGATGCCGAAACGCGCGCCATTGCCCCAGGTCTCGCCCGCCTCCCAATTGAGGGTCACAGGTTGATCTGTAATTCCTCGCCAGGCGCTGTAGCCTGCATATTTAACACCAGTGTCGAATGGCATGCATGAGCGAACGACGCTACGCAAGCCGTCGGCCCCTATCACCAAATCAAAGCTGTCGAAATGCCCATTAGCAGTGGTGATTTTCCCTGTTTCGGTAACTTTGATGACTGGGGCATTTGTACGCACGGAATCCATAATGACGGCTGAACTCAGGATAGCGTGAAGGTCGCTACGTTCAACGACTCTCAGACCTTCAATTTGGCCGGCTGGGACTCTTGTGAACCAGCTGCCGTTGGGAGAACGAAGGCCGCCCACGAACCGTGACGCGTACGGCACGTACTTTCCTTGATATGAAATGTCGGTCAGAGTTCGAACCCGAGCGCCGAGTCCTAAGTAATCGAGTGCTTTCATTCCGTTGCCAAAAATAGAGAGCCCAGAACCTCCGGGACGCATGTCATCTGACCGTTCGAAAATGGTGACATCGGCGCCGCTTGATTGTAGGCCCGCGCTCACGCATAGTCCTGTAATTCCAGCGCCTACGACCGCTATGCGCATTTGTTGTGCCTCTCTGTCACGCTTAACCAATCGGGTTTCTAGCTAGTGTACAAAGCAAGAATCACTCAAAGGCTAAGTTGGTGAGGGAGTACGTAGCTGACTACACAGATTTTGTCCGGTGGCTATCTTTGGTGTCTCCCCAAGGATTTCGGCCTCGCACGGATGTTTGTAAGCAACTAAGCAGATTCGTGCCTATGGCGGGGTAGCTCAGCTGGTTAGAGCGCACGACTCATAATCGTGAGGTCGCGGGATCGAGTCCCGCCTCCGCTACCACAATAAAACCCCCGGTCAGACAGTTATCACAGTGTCTGATCGGGGGTTTTGTCGTTCACGGGTGGCCCAAAACCTTTTAAAGCCAGTGTCGAGTGGCATGCACGAGCGAACGACGCTTCACAAGCCTTCGGCTCCTACCGCTAAGTGAAAGTTGTCAAGAGATCCGTCGGCAGAGGCGATGTTTCCATTTTCGGTTTGTTTTGTCGACTGGGCATTAGGGCGCACAGAATCCACTGTGATAGTTGGACTGAAAACATCGTGGGAGCTGCACGCTCAACGTTGCTCAGGCCGTCCTTGAGGGGGAAGCTGACTGCGCAGAGTTTATCTGGTGGCACCCAATGCAAAGCCACTCAAATGCTGACCTACTTCTTTGGCGTTCATGAATGCAGGAGGTACCCGCGAAGAAGGGTGGCCGTGCCAGACGTGTGCTCGATTGTGAGCCTTTCAGCGGCGCCTGTGTCGCCACTCAGTATGGCTGACAGAATAGCCTGGTGCTGTTCGTTTGCATGCGTGAGGTTTACAGAAATCATTGGGATGCTGTCGAGCAATGAATTGATGCGTTCACGTACGTCACTTACGGCAGAGATGAGAGACGGGATGCCTGAGACTTCTGCGATTGCAATGTGAAAGCGTGAGTCGAATTGTCGGTAGGCGTCTTCTTCGGCGCTCGTGCACGCGTTGCACGCTTCATGTAGGTGTCTTCGCTGGCCAGCTGAAAGAGTCGCCTCTGTTGCGAGACGAACTGCAGCCACTTCGATAACTTCGCGGAAACGAAGTGCATCGTCCAAATCTTCGGGTTTGACGCTCTTATGGCGCTCGTAGTCTGACGGTAGGCCCACGACTCGTGCGCCACCGTATCGGCCACGTGAAATCTCCAAAATACCAGTTGTTTGGAGCTCACCAAGAACATCGCGGAGTGTCGACCTTGAGACTCCCAGTTCAATAGCGAGGTCGCGTTCCGCTGGCAGTTTTTCTCCACGGATGTACTGTCCCAAGCTGATGCGGCGGAGCACTGTTGAGAGAGTTTCTTCAAAGATGTTGCGCCGAGAACTCTGGTGTGATTGCATACCTTTATTTTATGTTGTGTCGTTGGTTGCCGTCAGATTAAACCTGCAGGTGAAATCAGTATTCACTTGCAGGCCTATTGACATCGTATTGTGATGTATCTTACATTCATTGTCATTCAATGGATTGAAAATAAACCAATGCGGAGGTTTGAATGTCAAAGAAGATAGGCACCTCAACGGTTGAATCCGATTACCTCGCTAAACGACAGTTGCGAAAAGGCGCAGCGGGCTGGGTTCTTTTAGCAGGTTTGGGCGTCGCATATGTGATTTCGGGTGACTTCTCTGGGTGGAACCTGGGCCTGGCTCAAGGCGGTTGGGGAGGACTTGCAGTTGCTTTTGTCCTAATGGGCATCATGTATGTCTGCATGACACTCGGTTTAGCTGAACTGTCGTCGACTTTGCCGACCGCAGGTGCAGGTTACGGTTTCGCCAGACGTGCGCTCGGTCCGCTCGGCGGGTTCGTTACGGGAGCCGCAATTCTCATCGAATACACCATGGCGCCAGCAGCTATCTCGACGTTTATTGCGGGCTATGTTCGTGCCCTCGGCATACTTCCCGAGGCAGTACCGGCATGGTCGATCTACCTCGTTGCCTACATCATTTTTGTGGGTATTCACGTCTGGGGCGTGGGAGAAGCGCTCCGACTGATGTTCGTTATCACTGCGATTGCAGTCGTCGCACTGTTAGCTTTTGTACTAGGGATGGTATGGCACGTAGATGCCTCAAACATGTTCGACATTACTCCCGATGGTTCATTGGGATCAAGCGTCTACTTCCCCTACGGCGTATCTGGAATCCTTGCTTCGTTAGTGTTCGGAATCTGGTTCTTTCTCGCAATTGAAGGGGTTCCTCTTGCTGCTGAGGAATCAGCAAACCCTAAGAAGGATATGCCCCGCGGAATCATGGTTGCCATGGGCACGTTAGTCCTATCCGGTGCGCTGATGCTTATCATCGTCCCAGGTACGCTTGGAGCCAGCTCTGCCGGGGTTTCAGACAACCCGTTACCAGAAGCAGTGCGCTCAATTTACGGTAACAATTCGGTGCTCGCTACCTTTGTAAACTGGGCTGGCCTAGCTGGATTGGTAGCAAGCTTCTTCTCTATCATCTTCGCGTACTCGCGACAGCTTTTTGCCCTGTCTCGCGCCGGTTACTTGCCACGTTTTCTTTCGCTGACTGGTTCGAAGAAAACACCTTACTTAGCTTTGATCGTACCCGGCACGATAGGTTTCTCTCTCGCTGTTGTCACGGGAGGGACCGGAGGAATCCTCCTCAACGTGGCGGTGTTCGGTGCAACAGTCTCATATGTCTTGCTAAACCTGTCTCACATCGTTCTGAGATTCAAAGAGCCTCAACTGAAACGCGGATACCGAACTCCCGGAGGAGCTGTAACGACTTCGGTCGCTTTGGTGCTCGCCCTCATCGCAGTCGTCGCGACGTTCTTTGTGGATATCAAAGCCGCTGGTATTGCGGCTGGGGTGCTCATGCTCTTCATCGCATACTTCTGGTTTTACTCACGGCGCCACCTCGTTGCCAAAGCCCCGGAAGAGGAATTCTCGAGTATTTCTGAGGCTGAATCCAAATTGAACTGACGCAACCAATGAAACGTCATAACCCCGCAACATCGTGCACCACGTGTAGAGAAAACATGTACGGAAAGGAAACTTGAAAATGCAGATACCTACAAGCATCGGCGATTCGCAGCGTGTGTCAACAGGGTCAAATCCCGCTTCGTTTATTACAGAAGACGAGCTTCGTGTCCTCGTTGACGAGGGGGAAGTCGATACTGTCGTCATGGCTTTTACAGATGCCCAGGGGCGTCTTCAGGGAAAGAGATTAAGCGGACGTTTTTTCGTTGATGAAGCCATGCATCATGGATCTGAAGGTTGCAACTACTTGCTCGCTGTCGACGTCGACATGAACACCGTCGACGGTTACGAGATTTCCTCGTGGGCCAAAGGCTATGGCGACCTTGTTATGCGGCCCGACCTATCGACTATCCGTCGTATTCCGTGGCAACCGGGAACTGTTTTGGTTACGTGCGACATAGAATTGACCGATGGCAGTGTAGCGGAAGTGTCGCCACGACAAGTCCTTGCTCGTCAGGTGCGCCGACTGGAAGAACGCGGGATAAGAGCTTTCGCCGGAACTGAGCTCGAATTCATTAGTTTTGATACAAACTACGAAGATGCGTGGGCGCGTGGTTACCGAAACTTAACCCCTTCGAACCAGTACAACGTTGACTATTCACTTCTGGGAACCGCGCGTGTTGAGCCACTGTTGCGCGATATTCGCAACTCGATGGCAGGAGCCGGTATGTACGTGGAATGTGCAAAAGGTGAGTGCAATCTCGGGCAACACGAAATCACGTTTAAGTATGACGACGTCATACGAACGTGTGACAATCACGCTGTCTATAAGAACGGTGCAAAAGAAATTGCGGCTCAGCATGGTAAGGCCATTACTTTCATGGCGAAATACAACGAAGCTGAGGGATCAAGCTGTCATATCCATTTGAGCTTTCGTGACCTCGATGGTTCCCCGATCATGGCTGGAGACCGGGAGCACGGTTTTTCTAAGCTCATGGAGCATTTTATTGCGGGTCAAGTAGCTTGTATTGAGGAATTCACATATTTCTTTGCGCCGAACATCAACTCATATAAGCGTTATGTGGAAGGCTCGTTCGCACCAACAGCAATTGCTTGGGGGCTGGATAATCGCTCATGTGCGTTTAGGGTCGTCGGTTCTGGTGAGTCGCTCAGGGTCGAGGGGCGTGTTGGCGGAGCTGACCTCAACCCGTACCTTGCCGTTGCGGCAATGATCGCAGCGGGGCTTTACGGAATCGAAAACGAGCTCGAGATGCCAGCAGTTACAGATGGCAACGCGTATGTTCAAGGGTTGCGTCATCTGCCCACCTCCCTAAGAGATGCACGCGATTTGCTGGCGAACTCGGACAAGGCGCGTGAAGCATTTGGAAATGAAGTAGTAGAGCATTATGCGCATGCTGCGTCAGTTGAAGTGGAGCAATTTAGTGCGGCAGTGACTGACTGGGAAAGGGTGCGTGGATTTGAGCGCCTCTAGCAATTCTGCCGAAACATTACATGGCTCTGTGATGGGCGGCACGCGGCCGATTATCGGTATTACGACTTACCGTCAACCTGCTAGTTGGGGCGCCTGGAATGATGTTGAAGCGGCTTTGGTGCCAAGCGATTACGTTGGCATGGTCGCGGACGCCGGAGGGACTCCGATTCTTTTGCCTCCTGTAGGTAATGACGTGACGGTCCTCGATCGTGTTGACGGTCTGATTTTTTCAGGCGGTGCCGACATCGATCCACATAGATATGGTGCCGATCCGCACCCGTTGACGCGGCCACAACCTCACCGTGACGCGTGGGAGTTTCCTTTGTTGCAACAGGCGCTGACATTGCAACTTCCGGTCTTAGGAATATGTAGAGGAATGCAGCTCATTAATGTTGCGTTGGGAGGAACCCTTCACCAGCATCTTCCCGAGGTTGTTGGCCACACGAACTATCAGCCAGCTCCCGGAGAGTATGGAACGGCCGATGTCGTAACCAGAGAATCGACACTTGCACGTCAGATTCTTGGAAAGAGCGCCAGTGTCGCTTGTTACCACCACCAAAGTGTTGACAAGGTTGCGCCTTGTCTGCAGGTGACTGCCCAAGCTTCAGACGGAACAATCGAGGTTTTAGAGCCAGGCGAGAGCTTCCAGGGTGGTTGGTTGCTTGCTGTGCAATGGCACCCCGAACACACGCGCAAAGATATGCGAATTGTCTCTGGACTTGTGTCTGCGGCATCAAGAAGTGGGCGACGTGCGCACGCGCTTTCGGCCGCTGGCAACGAACGTGTGGTCAGCTGATTTGAAAATGAACGGAGTCCAATGAACACGTACACAGTCATTAACCCAGCAACCGAAGAAGCCATTCGTGAGGTCGAACTTGCGGATGAGCCCACAACAGATAGGGCTATTGTGGCCGCCCACGAGGCCTTTCAACGCTGGCGTCACACAGCGCCGGGGGAACGTGCGCGGTTGCTTCGGGCGTTCGCAGACAGTGTAGAAAATCATATCGATGAACTTGCAGACCTAGAGGTGGCAAATGCTGGTCACACAATTTCAAATGCTAGATGGGAAGCGGGGAACGTCCGTGATGTGCTGGAGTACTTCGCTGGCATGCCAGAGAGGCTATGTGGAAAGCAAATACCGGTAGAAGGCGGAATTGACATCACATTTCACGAGCCGCTTGGAGTTGTCGGTGTCATTGTTCCGTGGAATTTCCCTATGCCCATCGCAGCATGGGGGTTTGCGCCGGCCCTCGCTGCTGGTAATACCGTTGTGCTCAAGCCGGCTGAAGTGACTCCACTTACTGCGATGAGGTTAGGTGAGTTGGCGCTAGAGGCTGGTATTCCTGAAGGTGTGCTCACGATTGTGCCAGGTAAGGGGTCGGTCGTGGGAGGACGATTCGTGACTCATCCACTTGTGCGGAAAGTTGTTTTTACGGGATCGACAGAAGTGGGTAAACGCATCATGGCCGGGTGTGCCAGCCAGGTGAAGAACGTCACACTTGAACTCGGCGGGAAGAATGCGAATATTGTTTTTTCGGACGCGGACGTTGTGGCTGCCGCCAAGGCTGCACCTGGCGGAGTCTTTGATAACGCAGGACAGGATTGCTGTTCGCGGTCACGCCTTTTGGTGCACTCGGACATCTATGACGATTTCATGGCAGCGCTACAAGAGTCAGTTTCTGCTTTCACTTGTATGAACCCGCTGGACGAAGCTGCCGATATGGGTCCGTTGGTAACCGCAGCGCACAGGGACTCTGTAGCACAGTATGTGAACGAATCCGATGTCGCGTTTTCTGGGTCGTGTCCCTCGGGACCGGGTTTCTGGTTTCCTCCCACTGTTATTGAGGTGAATGACCTAAAAGCGCGACACTTTAACGAGGAAATATTTGGCCCGGTCCTTTCAGTGACACGTTTCACAGAAGAGCGGGAAGCCATAGAAATCGTGAACAATACAGACTATGGCCTTTCTGGATCGATCTGGACTTCAAACCTCGATCGGGCACTTCGCGTCTCGCGTGCAGTAGACGCGGGAAATCTCTCTGTTAATTCGCACTCGTCTGTGCGTTATTGGACGCCGTTCGGTGGTTTCAAACAGTCGGGACTGGGTCGCGAACTCGGACCCGATGCCGTCCAGGCTTTCACAGAAGAGAAAAACGTCTTTATCGCGTTCGAAGACAACTAATACATGGTTGACAACCATTAATCGTCAAATCATAGAAATTAGAAAGGTGAAAAATGAACAGTAGCATCGTCTCAAATCGGATGAAAGATAAAGTATGCGTCATTACCGGGGGCGCTTCTGGGATCGGCTTAGCAAGCGCAAAGCGCCTAGTTGCAGAGGGTGGCGTGGTTGTCATTGCGGACCTGGATGAGACTAAGGGGTCAGAGGTAGCAAACGAGCTGGGCGGCATGTTCGTAAAGACTAATGTCGCTGACGAAGACAGTGTGCGAAATCTCTTTAGCCAGGTTATCGAGCATTACGAACGCGTTGACGTTGCCTTTAACAATGCGGGCATTAATCCTAATGAAGATAACTCGGTTTTGACGACAGATCTTTCGGTGTGGGCGAAAGTTCAGACTGTGAATCTGACATCGGTGTACTTATGTTGCAAATACGCGCTTGAGCAAATGGTGAAGCAGAAGTCTGGGTCAATCATCAACACCGCATCTTTTGTTGCCCTTATGGGGGCAGCTACATCGCAGATTTCGTATTCAGCGTCGAAAGGTGGGGTACTGTCCATGAGTCGTGAATTGGGTGTGCAATTTGCGAAAAAGGGGATTCGTGTCAATGCTCTGTGCCCCGGACCAGTAAATACGCCGTTGCTCCGTGAACTGTTTGCGAAAGATCCTGTGCAAGCACAACGCCGTCTTGTCCACGTGCCTCGTGGCCGTTTTGGTGAACCAGAAGAAATTGCCGCCGCTGTCGCATTTTTGGCGAGTGACGATGCAAGTTTTGTGAATGCCGCGACGTTTACAGTGGACGGTGGTATTTCCGCCGCGTACGTTACGGCCGAATAGAAACGTGCGGTGCCGACCTTTACGGCTCGGCACCTCACAGTCGTCTGCTCTAGCGGCTAAAACAGTTCTGGCAGTTAGTGAGAAAAATGCACACGCGGATTGTGCTCATTGAGCACGAAAATGGGACCGGTCCACAGCGTTTTGGGCGTTGGCTCCAAGATGCAGGGGCTCAAACGGAGGTCATACGCCCGTACAAAGGGGAAAAGGTTCCTGAGCCGGAAACATTTCTGAAAGGAGGAGACGGGCTCATTGTTCTTGGAGGTGCGGCGAGTGCCTGCGAGGATGCCCAAAACCCGTGGTTTCGAGCTACAAAAAAACTACTTGTCGCTTCAGCGGAAGGTTACTTTCCGAGCCTTAATATCTGTTTGGGCGGGCAAATGCTTGCTGTTGCAACCGGTGGAGGCATACGAAAACGTCCGCACCCGCAGTATGGCGTATACACGATCACGCCACTTGCTCCATGCGAAGATGATCCCGTTTGGTCATGTCTCGCTCCATCGACGCCGGTAATCCTGTACCACGGCGACGAAATAATCTTGCCACAAGGTGCCACTCATCTGGCATCTGGATCAGACTCTCCCAATCAGTTGTTTCGAATCGGTAGGTGTGCCTGGGGAACTCAGTTTCACCCTGAATCTACCGGTAACCAGTTAGCCACCTGGTTCGCAAGCAACCAAGACGCTTCTGTGGGTTCCGCCGAAATTGTTCGTGCTGTTAAGGCGCATGAAAATGAAATCGAAACAGCAATGCGGCCAGTTGCAGAAGCATTCGTCAGATACTGTCGCGAGTTTCGCGAAGCACTGGTATAGCCGCATGCGCTCTGCAATGAGGCCGACCGTTGCGGAAGCTGTTGTGGCGAACGACTCATATTCGTGAGGTCGCGGGATCGAGTCCCGCCTCCGCTACCACACAAACAAGGTCAGCTCTAAAGTGAGCTGGCCTTGTGTGGTTTCTGGCCGAGGTGTGGAACAGAGAGTCTCGGCAGTCGAAGGGTCGCGCGTGCGGGTGTTCTGCGTTGGTAGACTCTGGATGCTCGGTTTCTCGAAATGTTTTTAGTCTTTGAGTGAATCAGCCGGTTGTAACTTTTGTGTCGTAACGCCGAGCAAAGCTGTTGATCTATCTTCTTGAGTTTCGTTTTGAGGAGCCCTCGCATGTCGTTCGCCCCTGTTCGTTTTGTGTCTGCCGCGACTCTTGCTGTCGCCCTGCTGGTCACCGGGTCGGTGGCCACATCTGCTCCAGCAGAAGCTGCTCCCCGCGCCAAAAAGTGCGCGGTCTCGGTGTCAAAAAAGAACCCCAAGCAATTCTCGACCACATCGGTGAACGTGTCGAAGGTTGGTAAGGAGGCTAAGGTTTCAGTCTCAGCCAAGTACAAGACCACCACTAACACCAAACGCACCGCTGCAAATTCCCGTGGAAAGGCAACGGTGAAGTACAACGTGTATGGTGCGACCCCTAATCGCAAGGTTAACGTGACAGTTGTGGCCACGAAAGGTAAGAGCCGTTGGGTATGCTCGACTTCGTTCACTCCGCGGAGGCGGTAAGAATCCCTTCTTGCTTTGAAAGCTGCCACGTTCGGATCCTCTCCGGATGTGGCAGCTTTGTTTTCGTCCAAACGCGTCGAATTCCCGCATGCGCTAGTGTTGGATCATCCCCAACTCAAAGGACAGAACATGGTAGCCACACTGTTCGTCGTAGATTACTTCCTCATCGGATTCATTGCGTTCGCAGTCCTTTTGGCGCTCGTGTTTATTGTGGGCGTGCTGCTCATCATTTTTGTTCTCCCCGGCAGATCCGCGGCTCGGCGTCGACGCGATCGCCGTAATTACCGTCGCCGCAAGCTCACTGAATTCGTGTTTGACGTCCTCGACCGCGGGTAGTCAAACGCCTCGTCTACGTCGTGTCGCTTTACTGTCTCACTCTGCGCAATAAAGGGGTGTGCATTCGCGCAATTCCGGCTTATACTAACCGAAACCTCGATTGCGTGACGTAGATCACTTAATGCCTGAAGGTTGCGCAACAGTCCAGCATTCATGGATTGCCTCACAGGGAGGACACGGTGACACCTGATGCAAAGCCGCCCACTGTCACAACACGATTTCGCCCGCCCACTCCCGTGCGAAATGAAGTTATTCGTGCCTCCCTGGTCGACCGCATCGACGCTATTGACCCTCGCTTCGTAGTCATCCACGCCCCAGCCGGATACGGGAAATCAACGCTTGCTTCTCAATGGCTTCGTATTCTCAACTCTCGCAAAAGGTGCACTGTCTGGCTGGGACTCGATGCAGACGACAACAACCCAGCATGGTTCCTGGCGCACTTAGGTGAGGCCCTAGCGCAAGTCATTAACACATCGGGCGTGGACATCCGCTCTGTCTACGAAGAGCACCCTGACGACGTCGAAAGGTGGGTCTTGCCCATCTTTATCAACCTCATCGAACAACAGCCACGCAAAGTAACCGTGGTTTTGGATGACTGGCACCTGGTAGACAATCCGCGCTGCCACGGCATTGTGGAATGGCTGTGCGAACATGCGGGGGAGCGCCTGCAACTGGTAATCACCACACGAGCACTCGCAGGACTGCCACTTGCACGTTTGCGCCTCACCGGACAGCTCTGTGAAGTGAGCGCCGACGAGCTTCGCTTTGACAGTTCAGAACTTGAAGCTTTCTTAGCCGACCAAAACACGCTTACCTTGGGCGGAAAAGAACGGAACCAACTCCTCACCGCCACGGACGGATGGGCGGCCGGCCTGCAGCTCGCAGTCCTCGGAATGCAACGCAACACAGACGTCGAAAGCTTTCTAGGAAACCTATCCAACCCGCACAGCGATATCACCAGCTACCTCACCAATTCGGTGTTTGATGAGCTGTCGAGTGAACGGTTGAACACACTGCTGATCCTCAGTGTTCCAGACAAAATAACAACTGAACTCGCTCACGTGTTACTTGACTCAGTTGACCTTCCTACCTGCGGAAATCTCGATGACATTCTGTACCGCATCGCCCAAGACAACCTTTTCCTGCAAGCCTTGGACACTGAAGCTGACTGGTATCGATTCCACCACATGTTCCTTGATCAACTGCGTCGCCGGTTTGCCCGCATCGACAATGAGCTTCTACAAGAGTTGCGGTTAACCGCCGCTCAATGGTTGAGCGACAACGGGCACCCGTCTGACGCTGTCAGCATGTGTTTAGCTGCAAACAACACTGAAGCAGCAGTCGCAAAAGTGCGCGAACATGCCATGACCCTGGTCGAACACTCCAGAATGTCCACACTTCTGGCTTTGTGCGCCAAACTCCCACCGTCCACTTACCAAACGGACCCAACAATCCAGTTCTCTTTAGCGTGGGCCAACTGTCTGCTCCACCGCGCTCGCGACGCCCAAACCAGTTTGGACCGGCTCGCGAACCAAGAGCTCGATCGGCCAGCCCGTATTGAATGGCGAGTTATTCAAGCGTGCATCGACATGTATGCGGACCATCCACGAGCCGGCCGTGACATCGAAGAAGAGTGTTTCGCACAAGCAGCAGAATTAAGGCCGTGGGTTGTTTCAGTGCTTGCCAATATCGTGGCTTTCAGACATTTACGCGCCCAACAGCCGAGCCTTGCCTTGAAAGTTCAGCAGTGGGCACGTCGCTTCCACGACGAAACTGTTGGCCCGTTCTCTGTGGTTTACGGCTACCTGTTTGAATCACTTGCGCTGAACGCTCAGGGTCATTCACATGACGCAGTTGAAACTGCTCGTTTAGCACTGCAGGTTGCAAAAGATCGAGCCGGAGATCTGTCACATGCGGCCAGACTCGCTGGCGCTGTCACGTCCTTTTTAAGCTGGCCACATGGATCCACAGAGCAAGCCGAGTCTTTAGCCCACGCATGTTGTGAGCTGGGAACCGAAGGGGGAGTAGTCGACTTCATGGCAGCCGGCTATTCGACACTAGCGAGGTTGCAATATGCAGACTCCAGGATCGAAGAAGCCAAAGCTACTTTAGACAACAGCATCGATGTGGCTCGCAAGCTTGAGCTGGTACGACTTGAAGCGCTCATGCACGCTGAACGTGCCTATTTGCGACTTCCTCAAGAGAAATCGGCCAGCTTATATACGGCATCTGAAACATGTTTACCGGTCCGCTTTGATGTAGCAGTACCGGCTGTGCTTGCGCAGGCGGTAAATGCCTTCAATGCGCGGCCGGATCACAAAGAAAACAGCACTTCAAGCGCGCAAGGCCATGAAAAACTCAACGCACAACTACAGCTTATGGCTGAGCACGCTCAGCGGTGTGGCAACGTGGCAGAAACGTCACTCATTCAAGCCATTGCGGGTCTGCTTGCAGAAAACTCAGACACACACGATCATCGACCAGAGCCACATGTGCCAGTCAACCTCCGCGGAATAGACCACCTGCTTCCACCGATCGCTGGCACACATATCGACGTCATTGAAACCACAGACGAAGCTGAATCACACACCCAGTCCTTACAGATGAGCGAACGTGAAACCCAGATCCTGCAACTCCTTGCCAGCGGAAAATCCAACCGGCAGATCGCAGACAGCGTTTTCTTAGGCGTCAACACAGTCAAGTGGCACCTCAAAAACCTGTATCGCAGGTTGGGAGTGTCCAACCGTGACGACTGCGTCAAAGTGGCACGACAACGGGGAATGGTCGCCTGAACCATTCCCCGTTGCACGCCTTTCCTACCCTTCGTTAACTGGATCCTTAGTTAGAGCGTTCTGGAACGTCGACGCCCAGCCACTCCGTGTAGAACGTGTCAATGTCCGGTTCGAAATCGTGGATCACCGGGTACCACGGAACCGGTGCTTCAACATCGAGCAGATCGCCTGAAGTCGGGTCGATGTACTCGCGGATGACCTGCCACTCTACTGATGGGGCCATGAGCTTTGGATAAAGCTCCTCCATCTTTTCTTGAGTGTCACGCACACGAATGAGAGCGTGCATCTTCCAGTTTTCGTTCCAGTTACAGAACACGTGCCCTGACCAGGACTTGATAACCCACCGCTTGTCATCGGGCTGCTGCACAATGAACAGTTTGGGACCTAAAGGCAGAATGATCTTGTCATCCCACGGAACCTGCTCCTGCAGAATCTCCACGTAGGTGAAAAACCGCTCATTGTCTTTAGGACGGGTGAGCATCTGCTGGTAGGTGTCATCGTCAATAGTGCCATTGATAAGGTCGCGAACCTTCTCCTTTGTAAAAGCCACGGCGTACTCCTTTGTCTAATTGGCTTCAGCTGAACTACTAGGACTGAACTACTTGCACGTCGGCTTATTCGTCGACGTACTTCGGCATCTTGACGTCGGGCAGCTCGGTGATGTCCATAGCCATTTCCCGGCCGAAGCTCGGTACTGGCAGGTCCTCTTCGAGCATTTCCCAGTCGTCGGGCAGCGACCAGAAGTCACGGAAGTGCGCGTGGAAGCGCTCACCCAGTTTGAACGACTGGGCGTACATGAGCTGAACAGCGATAGCGGCATCCTTGTTGACGATGCGTTCACGCTCTTCTTTCATCCACTCGCTCACTGGCTTAGCCTCTGCGAGGCGGTCCTTGTACATTTGGGCGCGCAGTTCTTTGGTGCCTTCCTCATCGAGAGTCCACACACCGTCTTCTTCTGTAGCAACCACACCGTAGACGTTCTTCATCAGTCGAGGAATAACGTATCCGCCGTTCATGTCGTCAACGACAGCTTGTGGGCTACGTTCAAGCGGGTCACCAAAGCCGGGCCCGCCACGCATGGTGTTGAGGTACAGATCGTAGTTCTCGAATGTTTCCTCAGTGGTCACAGCTTGCTTGTCACGCTTGATCTGAGCATCTGGAATGAGGCTGTCGTAGGTGGGGAACTCGGGGTCAAAGTCTCCACCAATGGGGAACTCTGCACCTGACTCGATCAGTTCCTTGATCCCAGTCTTGTGAGCCGCGAACCTGTACCCGGATGCGGCTGGGTATCCGCCCATGAGTCCCCAGTCCGAGGTGATGTGCGAGTTGCCCATGAAGAACATCGTCCAGTCGGTCGCATTGTGCACCAGACGCAAAGACTCGTGCCCACAACCACCTCGGTACTTACCAGCCCCACCGGAGCCCGCCTTGATCTGACGCCCCAGGTAAATCAGGGGTTCTGCCAGCTCCCAGATCTCCATGTCACCCATGTCGCCTTCAGGGTTCCACATAGCCGCGGCGTGCGAGATGCCGTCACGTGAAGCAGTAGCCCCAACACCGTTTGCAGCACATTCAAACGAGTTAACTGCGTGGATCTCGTTGTACTGGTTGAACCCTCCACCTTGGAGCCAGTTAGAGGTGTTGGCGTTACCAGCATTGACTTCTTCCAGCAGGCCTCGGCCCAGGTAACCGCGTGACAGTCCGCGCCACAATGACGACCAGGCCGAAACCATGAAGTGCCAGGAGTAGGCGAACGCCACACGTCTGTCGTTGGGGTTCGTCCACGTGCCTTTAGGCAGTCGGAATTCCGTACCATAGGCGGCACCGTCATTGACCATTTCAGATGGAATCAAGGTCTGTGTCATCATGACCCAAATTCCAGACGTAAACGACACGGGGTTTGCATTGAACGTGTGCCAACCCCAACGAGATGCACCTTCAAAGTCGATCCGCCACGTGGCATCTGGGCGGATCGTGATTTCTGACGGCGCGTGCATGATCGTGTTGACCTTGGCGAAGTCAGAAGGCAAACGCACATCTTCGTGCTCGAATGGCACGTCGACGAAAGCGGTCTGACGGTACGTTCCTGGAACCGTCATGGCCTTGATGCGGTTCTGGAGACCCTCACGTCCGTGCTCGATGGATTCGTAGGAGAACTTCCAGTACGCATCCAGACCTTCGGACCGGATCACTTCGTGAACCAGGTCGCGAATCATGTGGCACCCGGCTACACGGGTACGTTCGTCCAGCATCCAATAGCGAGTGGTACGCACCATGCGCTGAGATTCGTGCAACCAGTCCCTAAATAGGGTGTCATTAGCACCGATCTTGCGACATGTGATTGAGTAACCGTCACCAAAGCGCTGAACCTGCCCGGTGGACATCGAGCCCGGACCAACTGACCCGGTGTCGATAACGTGGTTAACACCACCGACCCATCCGACGAGTTTTTCTTCCCAGAAAATCGGAACCAGGGTGTGGATGTCACACGGGTGCACGTTTCCTGTCATGCAGTCGTTGTTGCAGAAAATGTCACCGTCTTGGATACCGGGGTTGCCTTCCCAGTTGTTTTCGATCATGTACTTGATCGCAGCACCCATGGTTCCCACGTGGATGATGATCCCGGTGGAGGTCAAGATGGAGTCACCGGCCGCGTTGTATAGCGTAAAGCACAGCTCACCTTCTTGCTCAACGATGGGGGAGGCAGCGATTTTCTTGGCCGTCTCGCGTGCATCGACGACACCGGCGCGCAGTCGCGAGAAGATCTTGTTGTACAAGATTGGATCCGAGGAGCGAAGCTCGCTGTGCTCCAACCCTGCGTAGTGGCCGGTCGACCGGGTGGCGTCCATAACGCGGTCCCGGTGTGCCTTCAAGGTTTCGCCACCGTAGACGATTCCTTCGGCCGAGGTGGATGAATCTGTGTGTGAGTTCAAAGTTGCAGTCATGACGTGTCCTTCCTTGGTCTACGCCTGTCGATCAGACTTCTTTGAGGTGGAAGATGCGGTGTTTGTCCAGATAGGTTGAAAAGCCGTCTGGAACCACGAAGGTAGTCGCATCGGATTCGATGATGGCCGGGCCAGTGATTTCGTTTCCTGGCCGGAGCTTTTCCATCTCGTAGAGCTGGGCGTCTACCCAGCGCTTCTTGCGGTAGAACTGGCGGGTGCCCAACTTGGCGTCTTCGTCTGGCTCTGGGCCTGCGAGCTCTTCGGACGGGATCTTTGGCTTGGGGATGTCCACTTTCCCCCGCATGATGGCACCGGTAACCGAATAACCAAGCTCTGGGGACCTCGCCGCCTGTGCGTAAACGTGGCCGTAGGTGTCGTTAAACGCTTCGACCAAGCTGTCCCAGTCTTCAGCACTGCTAGCGCTCTTGATGGGTGAGTCAATCTCAAGGTCGTTGAGCTGACCGCGGTACTGCATACGGTAGCCAGGCGTCAGCTCGACCTGATCGGGCGTGTAGCCGTTGAGCTTGAACTCCTCGAGCACGTTCTGGGTCAGTTCAGCCCACGCTTCCTGAAGCGTCTGAGCGTTCTTTACCTTCTCTTCGTCGGGAGCATCTTCATCGATGTTGAGGTCCAGGGACTTGTCGTAACGGTAGGCGAAGTCAGCAGACGCACAACCGAATGCCGAGAAACCAGCTGCCCAGGCGGGAACAAGCGTGTCCTCGAAGCCCAGCCCTTCCGTGTAGCCGTAGGTGTGTACCGGTCCGGCGCCACCGTAGGAGAAGCACACGAAGCTTTCTGGGTTGTATCCCTTTCCGGAAACCAGCGACTTCACGTAGTCACGCAGTTCGGTGTCGAGGATCTCGATAACCCCAGCTGCCGCGTCTTCAACTGACAGACCAAGCGGGTCAGCGATTTGTTCCTTAACAGCCTGCCGTGCACGTTCAACATCGAGTGTGATGAGACCGCCCAAGAAGTTGTCAGGGTTGAGGTATCCCAAGACAAGGTGGCAGTCAGAAACGGTGACGGTGTCGATTCCCGAATCTGCCCAGCACACGCCCACACGGTAACCGGCTGAGTCTGGTCCCAGCTTGATTGCCTTGGTGTATGGGTCCAAGCGGACCATGGAACCTGCGCCAGCACCCACCGAGTCCATTCCCACAAGCGGAAGCGACAAGACCAGACGTGCCATGTCGGGGTCGTTCTTGATGGTGAGCTCACCGCGCGTAATAAGTGCGACGTCGAAGCTGGTGCCTCCGATGTCCGAACACACGATGTTGTCATAGCCAAGTACTTCACCCAGGTACTTCGCACCAATCACGCCACCAATGGGACCAGAAACGATTGTGCGGGCAAGCTCTTTAGCCTTCCACGAAATCGTTCCACCGTGCGTTGCCATGACACGCGTGTCGAACTTAGCGCCGTGGTTCTTAAACGCATCCGAAATTTTCTGCAGCGTTTTACGCGAAGGCTCGGCCGCATACGCCTCAAGCAAAGTGGTGTTCGTCCTGTGGGACTCTTTGCGCAGAGGATAGTAGTCGGCTGACGCAAAAACAGGAATAGACTTCCCAGCCTTTTCGAGCTCTTCAAGAACAATGTCGCGTACACGTCGTTCGTGGTCGGGGTTCTTGTACGAGTGCAACAGCGAAATCGCAATACTTTCGACATCGTCGGCGATGAGCGCACGAGCTGCTTCGCGTGCACTTTCTTCGCGCAACGGAATCACCACGTCACCAAACATGTCGACACGCTCAACCACGCCGTAGGTGTGTTCACGTTTGGCAAGTGGCGGGTCGTACCAGTGGGTGTTGATGTGGATGCGGTCAGGGTAGGCAAGACCGAGGTGTGACTGAATTGCGCGCCCCATCCGGTGATGGTCTTCCGTACCTTTGTTAACAATCAGTCCACAGCGCAAACCTTTGCGTTGCACAACACGGTTAAGCATTGCGGTACCCGAATACACACCGGTGACCAGGTTGCCGATCGCATCGTTGAGATCGGTAATGCCCCAGGGCGCCAAGGCGTCTGCGGACGAATTGAGAATTGCAACAGACTCGTCATCAGGGTTTGACTGTGCTTTCCCTACGACGAAATCTCCATCGGAATCGACATAGAAGGTGTCGGTCATCGTACCGCCGGCGTCAATGCCGAGTACTTCTACATCGTGAGTTGTAGATTCAGGAGCCATGCCCTCCTCCTTAAGGGTCGATCACTGTTGGATCCCTTCACGCCCAACATGTGATGTGAGTCATAGTATTTTTGGCTCCGGAGCTCCGACTAGGGAGGGGAGCGGGTGGCTTTTATTCCCACCCGGGTGGTTAACGCCACCCTTCCTTGGTTGTATTGAGCTGACCCGGTGGAAGTGAAACGATAGGCTTAAGTTATGTCAGTGAATACAGACCTCCAAGGGTCCAGCTACCGGTTGGAAAACCCGGTTGAAGTGGGCCAAGAAAAGATCGCAGAATTCGCGCGCGCAGTCGGCGCCACCCACCCCTCACACTTTGACGCGCAAGTCGCGAAAGACCTTGGCTACGGTGCGCAAGTAGCACCACCCACCTTCCCCGTGATGATCGCGCAGCGTGCGGAAGCCCTGTACATCGCTTCGGAAGAAGCAGGCATTGACTTTTCGCGTGTTGTTCACGGTCAAGAACAGTTCACATACACCCGCCCCGTTGTTGCAGGTGACCTGCTGAACGCGGAGTGCTTTGTCGACGGAATTCGTGAAGCCGGTGGCCACGCAATGATCACCACCCGCACTGAACTCACCGACGCACGCACGGACGAACCCGTTGTAACCGTGACGTCCACGATCGTTGTACGAGGAGGTGAAGATGCCTAACATCACCCCAAACGTCCAGGTTGAGGCAGGTTTGGCAAGCACGCTGGAAGTGGGCCAGGAAGTGCTCACTGCGACCGTTGAACTTTCCCGCGCTGACCTGGTGAAATACGCTAGCGCGTCCGGAGACTTCAACACGATCCACTGGAACGAACGCTTCGCAAAAGAAGTGGGCCTGGACAACGTGATCGCCCACGGCATGCTCACCATGGCCACCGCCATCACGCCGCTGACAGATTGGCTGGGCGACCCGGGAGCCATCCTGAACTACCGCACCCGCTTCACCAACCCAGTGGTGGTTCCCGACGCAGAATCCGGCAGCCCCGAACAGCCAACGGTGACTCTCACCTCGGCCATTCGCGTGGGCGCAATCGACGCCGAAGCCGGCACAGCGCGCTTCGACATTGACGTCAAAGTGGATGACACCGCTGTTCTGGGTCGCACGCAGGTAAAGGCTTGCATCAAGTGAACCTGTCTGAACTAACCACGTTGCGGGTGGGCGGTCCGGCGCCACAACTGACAACGGTCACCACCCGCGACCAGCTCATTCAGTTCTGTTCTGAGCACCCCTTGTCGCCTGGCTACGATCCCGTTTTGTTCATCGCCGGCGGGTCAAACCTACTGATTAGCGACGACGGATTCGCCGGTCCCGTGTGCCTGATTCGCACTCAGGGCATCACTGAAACCCCTGGTGAGAACGAGCATGCCCGCGTGCGTGCACAGGCGGGTGTCACATGGGACGAATTCGTGAAGCACACGGTTGATTCTGGGCTCAGCGGGCTAGAGGCCCTGTCTGGGATTCCCGGGTCTGTGGGTGCCACGCCCGTGCAGAATGTGGGGGCTTACGGCGCCGAGGTCGCAGAGCTGATCTGTTCCGTCACCCTTTTCGACAGGGTCGAAGGCGAAGTGCGAGAGTGCGCGCCCGACGAACTGGAGTTCGGGTACCGCACCAGTTTGTTAAAAACCTCGGCGGCCCAGCTGGGGCAGCCACGGTACATCGTTTTGGATGTGGAGTTTGAGCTTGAGCGGGCCGGGGAGTCGGCTCCTGTTCGATATGGGCAGTTGGCGGCGGCTTTGGGAGTGGAGATCGGTGAGAGTGCCCCTCTCGCTGAGGTGCGTGAAGCTGTTGTGCGGCTCCGGGCTTCAAAGGGAATGGTGCTCAACCCTGAGGATCACGACACGTGGTCGGCCGGTTCCTTCTTCACCAACCCCATCCTGCCGGCCAACCCTGGGCCTGGCGACCCGCGCGTGCCTGAAGGTGCGCCCACCTATCCCGTCCGTAACCCCACCACAGGTGAGGTGGACGAAACAGTGGTGAAGACCTCGGCGGCGTGGCTCATTGACCACGCGGGATTCGATAAAGGATTCGCGCTCAACGACCGCGCTTCCCTGTCCACAAAGCACACGCTTGCGCTCACTAACCGCGGTCAGGCGCGGGCGCAGGACATTGTGGAGCTCGCGCGACACATCCGTGACGGAGTGGCCCGGACCTACGGCATCACGATGCACCCGGAACCGAACTTCGTGGGGTGCCAGATTTAGGGGGCTCGGCTAGTGGGAGTGGCCGATCACGCGGGCTTCCCATGCGTCGATATCGGCGTGTGCGCGGGTAACAATGTGGCGGGGTGCCGTGGAAATGGTGAAGGAGTCGCGGGCAAGTTGCGCCAACTCCGAGGTGGTAAACCCCATCCGCTGAGCAATCGCGTACTGTTCGGTGATGCGCGGGCCAAAGATCAGTGGGTCGTCCGCGCCTAGTGCCACCTTGGCACCCGCACGCACCAACGTGCGAAGGGGGACGTCTTCGGCGGTGGGGTACACCCCCAACGACGCATTCGAGGACGGGCAGACTTCCAAGCCCACACCTCGGGAAACAAGGGCCCCTAACAACTGCGGGTCTTCTGCCGCGCGCACCCCGTGCCCCAAACGGGTGGGGTTCAAAGCGTCAAGAGTGGTGCGAATGTGGTCCGGGCCTAAGAGTTCACCGCCGTGCGGAAACGAGGCGAGCCCAGCGTTGCTGGCGATGCGAAAGGCGGGTGCGAAAGTGGCTGTGTCGCCCGAGCGTTCGTCATTGGACAGCCCAAAACCAACCACAGTGCCCGGGCCATTTCCGGCATGTTGAGCAGCCAGCCTGGCCAGTGTGCGGGCATCCAGCGGGTGTTTCATGCGTGAAGCCGCAACGATGATCGCAACCCCAAAGGTTTCGTCAGACTGGTTGCGGGCCTCGTCTAGGACCACCTCGAGGGCGGGTGTGATGCCACCCATTTTGCCTGCGTAGCCCGTGGGATCCACCTGGAGCTCAAGCCAACGCACACCTTCGGCCTTGTCCAGTTTGGCTGCATTAGCGACGACCGCACGCAAAGCATCTTCGCCTTGCACAACCGTACGAGCCGAATCGTAAAGGCGCTGGAAACGAAACCACCCGCGCCGGTCAGGTGAAAGCCTCATGGGGTCGTGGCGCATAAGCACCCGGGGGAGTCGCACATTACGCGCCTGGGCCAGTTCCTGGAGTTTGTCAACCGTGAGTGAACCTGTGAAGTGCAAATGCAGATGCGCTTTGGGCAGCAGGTTCAGCTGTTCGGTAGTTACGGGTGCCAGATCATTCACCATGGCCTTAGTGTAGGCGGTTGAGTGTGGCGTGAACCGTGATTCGAATGGGTCGGTTCGACGAAACGGCGGTGAACCATGTAAGCTTTCAGTTCGGTAGATTCACTCGGTGCGCATCGGGTGAGCTTCTGGCCCAAAAAAGGCTTAGGGGTGTGGCGCAATTGGTAGCGCAACGGTCTCCAAAACCGTAGGTTGCAGGTTCGAGTCCTGTCACCCCTGCTCAGGAAAGTAAAACGACTACCTCAGTGAGGACGCGTGGCAGAATCAGGCAAAGGCACCGAAGCTGTAGACCACAAGCGTCGTGGTTTCTTCGGTACGATCGCTCGCTTTTTTGCGGAAGTCATGTCGGAGCTGAAGAAGGTTGTCACTCCAACCCGTAAAGAACTGATCAACATGTTTGGTGTAGTTCTGGGCTTTGTCGTCGTGATGATCGTGATCGTCTTGACAGTTGACTTCGTCTTCGGCAAGCTCGTGGGCTTCGCGTTCGCACGTACGCCTATCTGGCCACTGTGGTAAGCGGCCACGACTGCTACATCACCCTAAGTAACTCATAAAAGGAGAAACGTTGTCGGAGAACATCTCGGAAGCTGACGAGACCGCACAGTCCGCGGAAGCGACGGAAGTTGCCGAGACTGCACAGGCGGAAGAAGTTAACGCGCCTGCGGACAGCGCCACGGAAACCAGCGCTGACGAAACCAACGTTGAAAACACCTCGGGTGCGGAAAGCGCTGACGACAGCAACGCTGAGGGCGCCTCGGACGCCCGCGAAGAATTCCTGCGCGAACTTCGCATGAAAGAAGGCGACTGGTACGTCATCCACTCGTACGCGGGCTATGAAAACCGCGTGAAGGCAAACCTGGAAAACCGTACTGTCAGCTTGGACATGGAAGACTACATCTTCGAAGTCCAGGTTCCTATGGAAGACGTCGTTGAGGTCAAGAACGCTCAGCGCAAGACCGTGCGCCGCGTGCGCATCCCAGGCTACGTGCTAGTGCGCATGGAACTGACGGATGAATCGTGGGGTGTCGTTCGCCACACGCCAGGTGTGACCGGGTTCGTGGGCAACGCGTATGACCCGATCCCGCTGACCATGGATGAAGTTGTCTCCATGCTGGCGCCTGTTATCGAAGAACACGAAGCTGCGCGGGCAGCTGAAGAGGGCGAAGCTCGCAAGGCTGCTGAAGCTGCCAGTGGTTCGGAGATCGTTGTCGAATTTGAGGTCGGCGAAACGGTCATGGTTAAGGAAGGGTCCTTCGAGGGACACCCAGCTACCATCCAGGAAATTCGCCCCGAACAGCAGAAGCTCACTGTTTTGCTTTCGATTTTCGAGCGCGATGTCCCAGTTGAGTTGGGCTTCGGGCAGGTTTCGAAGATCTAACCAGAGTTTGCGCTGTTTTTAAGCGCCGAGGTCGTGCAACTGTGAGTTGCGCGACTTCAGTTTCCATTCCCACGAGATACGTGGAATAATGTTGGAGTTTGATTGTGAGGACTATCGGATTCTCGCAATCTCACCTTCACGGCACAAGCCGTGAAGACAGTCAAGATTAAGGACCACTATGCCTCCCAAGAAGAAGGTAACCGGTCTGATCAAGCTACAGATCCAGGCAGGTGCTGCTAACCCAGCTCCTCCAGTTGGTCCAGCTTTGGGTCAGCACGGTGTCAACATCATGGAGTTCTGCAAGGCGTACAACGCTGCGACAGAAAACATGCGTGGAAACATCGTTCCGGTTGAAATTACTGTTTACGAAGACCGTTCGTTCACGTTCATCACCAAGACTCCTCCTGCAGCTCAGCTCATTAAGAAGGCTGCTGGTCTGAAGTCCGGTTCGGCAACTCCTCACACGGTTAAGGTGGGTCACCTCACTAAGGACCAGGTGCGTGAAATCGCTGAAACCAAGATGCCTGACCTCAACGCGAACGACATTGAAGCAGCGTCGAAGATCGTTGCTGGTACTGCACGTTCCATGGGTATCACCACGGACGTAGAAGTCTAAGAAGTTTATTTGGTGGTAGGGCCAGCGCGGCCCAGACCACAACTGCAAGGAGATAGCAGATGGCAAAGCGCTCAAAGGCCTACTTGGCCGCAGCCGAAAAGATTCAGGCTGAAACATACTATGAGCCAACGCAGGCAGTTGCGTTGGCAAAGGAAACTTCGGTTGCAAAGTTCGACGCAACCGTCGAAGTTGCCCTGCGCCTGGGTGTTGACCCACGTAAGGCCGACCAGATGGTGCGAGGCACCGTCAACCTCCCGAACGGAACTGGTAAGACTGCTAAGGTCCTGGTATTCGCTGCTGGTGACCGTGCGGAAGCTGCCCGTGAAGCAGGTGCTGACTACGTTGGCTCCGATGACCTGCTTGAAAAGGTAGCCGGTGGTTGGACTGACTTCGACGCTGCTGTTGCAACCCCCGACATGATGGGTAAGGTCGGTCGTCTGGGTAAGGTGCTGGGTCCACGTGGCCTCATGCCTAACCCTAAGACCGGTACCGTGACCATGGACGTTGCTAAGGCAGTGTCCGACATTAAGGGCGGTAAGATTGAGTTCCGCGTGGACAAGCACTCGAACTTGCACTTCATCATTGGAAAGGTGTCCTTCACCGAAGAGCAGTTGCAGCAGAACTTCAAGGCTGCAATGGATGAAGTTCTTCGTCTGAAGCCTTCGTCTTCGAAGGGTCGCTACATCACCAAGGCCACCGTGACCACCACGAACGGTCCTGGTGTTCCGATCGACACTTCCGACCTGCGCGCATAAGACGCTTCTTTAAGAGTGCCCCGAACCGGTTTCTGGTTCGGGGCACTTTTGTGTTTTGGGTAGCTGTTTCCGTTCGCCCGGTCTCGCTCCCGTGCCAACAACTCACGTTCACTCAACGTTAAGGTGTGCAACGAATTGGGTTCACGGTGCGCTGAAAGACTAGGGGTGATTCCCTTATTCTCATCTTCTTGACACTGGAGATCCCACCATGCACCGCTCTTCACGTCTCAGCGCGGCAGTTCTAGCTACCGCACTCGTCGGAACGCTCACCCCTGCCGTGACAGCGTTCGGAACGCCCGCCTCGGCCCACGCTACGGTCGCCGCAGACCGCGGAACTGCCGACGTGCGCGTCTTCCAAGACCGTGACCACGACAAACAGTATGACGACGGCGAACCACCACTTCAGCCCACGTACCTCAACAAAACTCTGACCTTGAAAAACAAGGCCACCGGTAAGTGGTATGTAATCAGCCCGGACAACTTGAAGAAGTTCGGGCTGCCTGCAGGCGACTACACGCTCTACGTGGAAATGAACAGCACGTTCGGTCACTACGCGATCGTTGACACTGCCACCGGCAAGCGTCTGCCAGACACCATGCTGAAGATGAACGTTCCAGCGACCCGAATCGGAGACAAAGGCCAGGAAATCACGAACGGCGTGACCGCTGGTTATGGCCGCCACAGCTACACGGACATCACCTTGGAGGCAGGCAAGCCTCTGGACCTGTCGTATGCAGCGTCCTCGATTGGTGCGAACGTTTCGGCCGTTGAAACGAAAGACGGTGCCGAGGTCGCAGCACCCGACGCTGTCAGCGTTGCCTTCAAAGACGGAAGCGCATCCGTGAAGTCGTCCAATGTGGACGGTGTTTACTGGGCTGGTAAGGGCGACGCGGCGTGGGACAAACACCTCTTCGCCAGCGGCAAAGTAACGGCGCGCATTTCGCCAAAGATTAACTACGCGGTCGACAAAGTGGAGGCGCGATTCCACCAGCAAGAAGACGGGGCTTACAACATCGACAAGCTCAGCGACCCGTTGAAAGTCACAGCCGACCCAGCTAACCACACGTACACCGTTGATTCGTCTGACTCTGGGGAAGCGTGGGGGGACTTCGAATACAAGGCGTTCCTCAAGCCGGTTGAGATTGGAAAGGCCACAGTTCGTCTGTTCGGTGACGAAAACGTAGACAACAAATATTCAGGGCCTGAAGAAAAGGTCAGCGAGAGCTATATCAATCTGGTTGATGAAAACGGTCGCTGGTTCAAAGTGGAACCGGAGTCCCTGGAGAAGCAAGGCTTGCCGGCTGGTGAGTACACCGCCTACGTTCGCAACGCGAGTGTGGCCGATGGCTTTGGTGTGGTCGTCGACAGTGCGACCGGAAAGCGTATGGAGACCGTCAGCTTGGACGAGTCACACGACGCGACATACGTTGACGCTGACACCGGCGAAACGCTTCCAACGGTCACCGACAAGGGCCGGTTCGTGAAGACCACCTTCACTGTGGCACCGGACAAAGAAACTGTTGTTGACATGGCATCGACCCGCATCGACGCCAGCGCCAAGGTCACTGTTGACGGTGAAGCTGCTGACTCCAAGGTGTACTTCAAAGACGGCGAGACCCGCCTTGAGAGCTTCGTTTCGAAGACGTCCACCACAACAGAACACCTCGCATCTGATGACGCGGACAAGAAGACTCGTCACTTCTTCTCTGAAGAATGGGTGACAGTTGGTGTTGAAGGCATTGACGGACACAAAGTGAAAGGTGTGACCGTTGGTGGTCTTGCCGGGGGCAAGACGGTTGACGCGGAGAAGGTTTCTGACACCGAGTACCGTGTCAAGCGTTCCGTACTTGGCGACGACTTTGGTCGCCTGAAGTTCGACGTGCAGCTTGAAAAGGTTGCCCCCACGGGTAAGGTGAACTTCCGTCTGTTTGGTGACGAGAACCTCAACAACTCTTTCGACGAAGGCACTGACGAGGTCGTTGATCGCTACGTCAACCTGGTTGATGAAGAAGGCAACTGGTACAAGGTGATGCCGGAAGCCTTGGCGCAGCAGGGCTTGCCTGCTGGTAAGTACACCGTGTACATGCGTGATGCATCCGTTGCTGACGGCTTTGGTGTGGTTGTTGATTCGGGCGGTAAACGTTTGCCGTTCGCCAAGCTGGAAGGTAAGAAAGACGCCACTTACATCGATGCGAAGACCGGTGAAAAGGCTGAGACAGTCACCGACGAAGGAACATTCGTAACGACCGAAATTGAGGTCAAAGAAAACGAGACCGTTGAGGCTAACTTCGCCTCAACTCGCATTGACGCGACAGCAAAGGTGACTGCTGACGGCGAAGCAGTTGATTCGAAGGTGTACTTCAAGGACGGCGACCAACGCCTGGAGACCTACAAGTCTGACTCAGTGGGTTATGTTGCCTCCGATGACGCTGGTGCGAAGACACGTCACTTCTTCTCTG
This sequence comes from Brevibacterium mcbrellneri ATCC 49030, assembly GCF_000178455.1. Lineage (GTDB taxonomy): Bacteria > Actinomycetota > Actinomycetes > Actinomycetales > Brevibacteriaceae > Brevibacterium > Brevibacterium mcbrellneri. The sequence goes on from NZ_ADNU01000070.1 coordinate 43,140, forward strand.
AAGAATGGGTCACTGTTGGGGTGGAAGAGATTGACGGTTACACAGTCAAGGGTGTGACTGTACGCGGCTTTGGTGGCGGTAAGACTGTGGAAGCAGAAAAGGTTTCCGACACCGAATACCGGATCAAGCGTTCCGAAATGGGCGATGACTTCGGGCGCTTTGAGTTCGACGTGCAGCTTGAAAAGGTTGCCCCTACGGGCAAGGTTGACTTCCGCCTGTTCCGTGATGAGAACTTGGACAACAAGTACTCGGGTGACGCGGAAGAGGTTCACGGCGGCTACGTCAACATGGTTGATGAAGACGGCAACTGGTACAAGGTGAAGCCGGACTCCTTGGCGAGGCAGGGTTTGCCTGCGGGTAAGTACACCGTGTACATGCGGAACAACTCCGTAGCGGACGGCTTCGGCGTGGTTGTTGACTCCGAAGGTAAGCGTCTACCCTTCGCTGAATTGGAAGGTGGCGAGAAGGCTACTTACATCGATCCTGACACCGGTAAAAAGGTTGAGACGACCACCGACAGAGGACGGTTCGTAACGACCGAAATTGAGGTCACAGAAAACGAGACCGTTGAAGCTAACTTCGCGTTCACTCGTATTGATGCCTCGGCTAAGGTGAACAAGGACGAGGTAGAGAGCGTGTACTTCAAGGACGGTGACCAGCGACTCGACGCCTTCGAAACTGAATCTGTAGGTTTCATGGCCTCCGACGATGCGAAAGCTAAGAAGCGTCACTTCTTCTCCGGTGACAAGGTCACACTTGGCGTCAACGTGAAAGAAGGTCGCAAGGTCACGAAGGTCGAAGTCAAACCTTCTGCAACCCGTGGCGGTGAGACCATCGTGCTCTTCGATGAGACATCCGGCGGAGCGAATGCTGGCGTGGAAGCGGTCGCGCCTGGTGCAGCACTGAGCATGGGTGTGACCACTCAGGTGCGGGTGGCTGCTGTAAACGCAGGCACCGTGCCAGTATTGAATGCGGCAGTGGCAAACGCCGGGGCTCAGGAGTTCAGCGTTGACCGTTCAAAGATGGGCGACGACTTTGGTCGATTCGAGTTTGTGGTGACTACGGCGCCGGTAGAGGAGCCAACTCCGGAGCCGACCGAGGAGCCAACTCCGGAGCCGACCGAACAGCCAACGGACGAGCCTTCGGAAAACCCAACCGAAGCTCCCTCGGAACAGCCAACGGAAGAACCGACTGAGGAACCGACCGAAAACCCAACCGATGCTCCTTCAGAAGAGCCAACGGAAGAACCGACTGAGGAACCGACCGAAAACCCAACCGATGCTCCTTCAGAAGAGCCAACGGAAGCTCCGTCGGAGCAACCGACCGATGAGCCTTCGGAGGAACCTTCGGAGCAGCCAACTGACGCTCCTTCGGAACAGCCTTCGGACGAACCTAGTGAACAGCCGACCGACTCTCCGTCTGAAGCTCCTTCAGAAGAGCCCGGTGAGGAGCCTTCGGAAGAGCCTGGTGAGGACCCAACTGACGCTCCTTCAGAAGATGGAGACGACGAAACACCCGGCGAAGACGGTGAATCCGGTGACGGTGACAACGGTGAAAGCGACGGTGGCGACACTGACGCTGGAGACGAGGAAGCCGAAAACGAAGGCGACGCCTCCGACAACAACACCGACAACGGTGGCAGCGACAACAACACCGACTCCGGCAACAAGGGCAACGACAGCTCCAAGGACAATGGTGCTCTGCCTCGCACGGGTGTCAACGTGGGAGTGAGCCTCGCAGTTGGTGTCGCGCTGGTGGCTCTGGGTGCGGGACTGGTGTTCCGTCGCCGCAAAAACTAGCAGCAATGCTCACCGTCACTTGACGGGGAAGCACGCACACCAACACCTCTAGAAACACAGTGCGGGCGGGAACCATCCCGTCCGCACTGCGTTTTCCCCGCGCACCCGCCCCACACCAAAACCCCACGCCCACGTCAAAACCCCAAAGAGCCAAAACCCAGCCTCACAGAATCCTGGCTACCCCCTCGGGCAATCCAGGCGTAGCCAGAGTGAGGTCACGTGAAAACGGGAGCGCTGCCACCTCGGCGTCTTCCAATCCAGCCTGCGCAATCACCCCAGCCTGCCGCGTCACATACTCCCGATCCACCGGCCGCCCATGCCCCGGCGCAAACACGGTCAGCTGCGGATCCTCTAAGAGCCGCTCCAGGTTCTGCGCCCACCTTGACGGGGTCGCATCATCACCCAGTGCCGGGGGAGCGCCCTCCTCGACAAGGTCACCCACCAGCGCCACGTGCCCGGCGATCAGCACAAGGTCCCCCTCCGTGTGGCCCGGAAGAACCCGGGCCGTCACGTCCAGGTCTTCAAAACCAACGCCGAGGTCGTTCAAAGTGACGCCGTCAGTCACCTCGGCCATGGGGACGAGAAGCTCAGAAGGGTCCGCGGGCAGATCAGGTTCGAAGTCGCTGGGCACTTCGTGAAACTGCACCCACGCGCTGGCCTGCATGTCCCGGATGCACTGCGGTGAGGCGAAAAACTCGGTGACGCCCGCGCGGGCGAAGGTTGCGTTGCCAAAGAAATGATCCCAGTGGTCGTGCGTGTTCACCACACTGACGGGCAGGTCCACGAAAAGGGCGCGACCAGACTGGGTGAGGGACACCTCGGCGAAGGTGGTCAGAATCCTCGACGCCTGCCGCGGACCGGAACCCGTATCAACAATCACAGCCCGCTCATCGCCCAGAATTAGGTACGAATTGAGCGCCACAGGGTCCGATGTGAAACTGAAAATACGCGTCATAACGGCAAAAACACCACCCGAACCCCTACTAGAATCACCATTCGAAAACATAGCAACGCGCACTCGCGCGAGCACGCACCGGCCAAACAATGCGCCACCAGATTTGGACTTACCCGGAACTCTACGTTAGACTGATCTGGTGCCCAAGACCGTTGGTCTCAGCGCGCGCCTCTAACACCTGTTAGAAGCAAACGCTGACGAAGACTCGGAATGAGTGACCCGCGCAGGTGATACTGAACTTCATGAACCCCCGTTAGGGATGCATTTGTGAGCGTTCCGTGCCTGCTGCGCGGAACGCTTTTTTCGTGTTCGCACACCAACATGTACGAAAGGAATACCATGGCGAGGCCAGACAAGGCAGCTGCGGTACAGGAGATCAAACAGCTGTTTGAGAACTCCTCGGCCGCTGTGCTGACTGAGTACCGCGGTCTCACCGTTGCGCAGATGAAAGAACTGCGCGTTGCACTCGGTGGGAACGCCTCCTACGCCGTGGTAAAGAATACGCTGACCGCCATTGCAGCTAAAGAGGCTGGACTGGAAGCGTTCAACGCAGACAACCTCAAGGGTCCAACTGCTATCGCTTTCATCTCCGGTGATGTCGCTGACGCTGCGAAGGCTCTGCGTGACTTTGCCAAGGCGAATCCTCAGCTGGTCATCAAGGGTGGACACCTCGAAGGTGCCGCACTTTCAGCTGAAGAAGTTACGAAGCTGGCTGACCTCGAATCCCGCGAAGTTCTGCTTGCCAAGGCTGCTGGAGCGCTCAAGGGAAGCCTGTACAAGGCTGCCTACGCGTTCACCGCACCTCTGGTCAAGACGGTACGTACCGTCGATGCACTGCGTGCAAAGCAGGAAGAATCCGGATCCGAAGCAGCTTAAGTTTCACCCCCATAAACCACGGTTGAACCCAACCACTCACGGAAGGACGTAGCCACCATGGCTAAGCTCACCCCTGAAGAGCTCATTGAAGCGTTCAAAGAGCTCACCCTGATTGAACTGAACGACTTCGTTAAGAAGTTTGAAGAAGAATTCGAAGTTGAAGCTGCTGCTCCAGTTGCTGCTGTTGCTGCTGCTCCTGGTGCTGGCGGCGGAGACGCTGGCGCAGCTGAAGAGAAGGACGAATTCGACGTCATCCTCGAATCCGGTGGAGACAAGAAGGTTCCTGTTATTAAGGAAGTTCGTGGACTCACCAGCCTTGGTCTGAAGGAAGCTAAGGAGCTCGTTGACGGTGCTCCTAAGCCTGTTCTGGAAGGCGTTAACAAGGAAACCGCTGAAGCTGCTAAGGAAAAGCTCGAAGCAGCTGGCGCTACCGTATCGCTTAAGTAATTTGGTGGCCCGGGTGCGGGGTCCTGTGACTCCGCGCCCGAGGTCGTTCCAAGCTACTGACTGGCCGTCACCCTGTGTGGGTGGCGGCCAGTTTTGTGTGCGCCGTTAGAAGTTCCTGCATTGCGAATCATGACGAACTGCAGACATGCGCATACGCATATGTGATGTGGTGGACTCACTGTCTTATGAAAGGATTCACTATGTCATCAATCCGCGTGTCCCACGCCGGTTCTTTACCCCGTACCGAACAGCTCATTGCGGCCAACGCTGCTCGTTTCGATGAAAACTTCAACAATGACGAGTTCCAGCGTCTCCTTCAGGAATCCGTTGTGGACCTGGTCGCTAAGCAAAAAGAACTGGGAATCACCGATGTCAACGATGGCGAATACGGTCACGCGATGGCGGCAGCCAAGGACTATGGTGCATGGTGGCACTACTCCTTTGAACGTACAGGCGGACTGGAGTTGCGCGAGCAGACCTTGTTTGAAGGGCCAGCCGTACGTTCAGAACCCGGAAATTTGCAGCTGACAAGCTTTGGTGATCGCCGCGACCGCCACATTTTCCCTGGTGTCTACAGTGACCAGGAATCAGGTGCCGACACCGGGAAGCAACCAAAATTCCCGGCCGCGAATGGGCCTGTGACCTACATCGGTCAAGACAAGGTGCAGCGTGACATTGAGAACCTGCGCGTGGCCTGTGGGAAGGCAGGCGTTGACCCGTCGACTGCATACATCAACTCCTTGGGGCCAAGCTCGGCTGCACGCATCACCAACGAGTACTACGACACCGACGAAGAGTTCATTTGGGCCATGGCCGATGTCTTCCGCGAAGAATACCTCGCAATCACGGAAGCTGGGTTCATCGTTCAGATTGACGACCCGTCAATCGCCGAAAACTTTGACCAGATCAACCCGGAACCGTCATACGAGGACTACCGGGCCTTCACGCGCCCACGTATCGAAGCGCTCAACCACGCCCTGCGCGGAATTGATCCGCAGCGTGTTCGCTTCCACACGTGTTGGGGATCCTGGCACGGCCCCCACGTCACCGACCTGCCTTTCGCAGAAATCGTCAACGACGTGCTTGGCATCAACGCAGCTGGAATCACCTTCGAAGCTGCGAACGTGCGCCACGAACACGAATGGCGTATCTGGGAAGACACCAAACTTCCGGAAGGCAAATACCTGATCCCTGGAATCGTGTCCCACTCGACCAACGTAGTCGAACACCCGGAGCTAGTAGCAGACCGCATCGAGCGCTTCGCCCGTCTTGTTGGCCCAGAAAACGTTGTCGCTTCCACCGACTGCGGACTGGGTGGCCGTATCCACCCGGAAATCGCGTGGGCAAAGCTCGAAACCCTGGCACAGGGAGCAGAAATCGCGTCTAAGCGACTGAGCTAAGGCGAAGGGACGCGGGGTTCACCGAGGTGCAACCTTGGTGATACCCCGCGTTTGGATTCGTGGGGGACGATATGGCAGTTGCCTTGCGCGAAAGTTTCAAATAATCGCCCGCGCACACAGTACGCCTCGTCTGAACTGGAGAAATATGAAGCCCCTTTTCCGTAATGCACGTTCTGCTACACGTGGTACCGCCCTTGTATCAGCCCTAGTGGTATCCACACTCATGTTCACCGCGTGCGATGTCTCCAACGCTGGTAACGGTGGCGACAAAGCTGAGGGGAGCGGTGAAATCAACCTCTACACCTCGGAACCGGAAGCAAAGATCAACGAAGTCATTGAAGCGTTTAACGAAGAGAACCCTGACATCCAGGTCAAGGTCTTCCGTGCTGGAACCGGCGAACTGAAAACACGTATCGCCTCTGAGAAGAAGTCGGGAAAGATCGGTGCTGACGTGCTCTTAGCCGCAGACGTTCCCACTTTTGAAGGGTTCAAGAGTGAAGACGAATTGGTCAAGCTCGACAAGGTTGAAACCGACGGCATCGAAAAAGAGCAGGTCGACGCGGACGGGTACTACGTGGGCACCCGCATCATCCCGACCGTGATTGCATACAACACGGACAAGGTAAAGGAAGCTCCGAAGTCGTGGGCCGAACTCACTGACTCCAAGTTCAAAGACCAGATCGCAATGCCTAACCCTGAGGTTTCCGGGGCGGCAGCGTTTAACACCGCGCTGTGGCTTGACCAGCCAGAACTAGGTGAAGACTGGCTCAAGAAGCTTGGCGAAAACAAGCCCAAAGTTCTGGAGTCCAACGGCCCAGTCGCACAGGCAGTAGCTGACGGATCATCGCCGGTCGGCATCGTCGTGGACTACCCAGTGCGCGACCTAGCAGACAAGGGTTCCCCCGTTGCAGTGAGCTACCCCTCGGACGGCGTGCCGTATGTGAACCAGCCTGCAGGCGTGTTCAAAGACTCAAAGAACCCGGAAGCAGCCCAAGCATTCGTGAGCTTCCTGGTGTCCAAAGAAGGCCAGGAGCTAGCAGTCAAGCAGAACTACGTGCCGGTGCGCTCTGACGCCGGTGCCCCTGAAGGTGCACCCGCTCTCACCGACATCAACCTGATCCAGCCTGACTACGCCAAGGTGAAGGAACAGCAGGACGGTGCAGTAGAGAAGTTCAAGGAGATCATGGGGTGAGTTTGACTCACCACAGTCCCGACTCCCGTACCACTACCTCCGCGCACAACTCATCGCGCGCTAAGGTCTGGCGGGAGTCGGGACTCCGAGTCCCAGGGCTACGGCTCGCAGTGTGGGCTGCAGTCCTGGTGACGATTGCTTTACCACTCACGGCGGTAGTTTCAACAGGCTTGAGCTCCGCTGGGCTCCAAACGTTGCGCAACCCTGACCTGTTGACAGCCGTACTCAACTCGCTGGTGAGTTCCGTGTGCGCGGCACTCGGGGCGACCGCGGTGGCGCTCGTGCTCACAATTGCACTGGACAGGTTCAAAGTGCCGGGGGCCACCGCCTTGCGATGGCTGTTCCTGTTGCCGTTCCTGATCCCGCCGTTCATCAGTGCGATGTCGTGGATCGCTTTGTTCTCACCTTCGGGACCGCTCCGCTCGCTCTTAGGGACAGTTCTCCCGAGCAACATTTACGGTGCCGGCGGCGTGATCCTGCTTCTCACTATCACATCCTGGCCCATGGCGTACTTACTCATCAGCTCTGCCATGGCACGCATTCCCAGCCAGCTCGAAGAGGCCGCGCGTGTGTCCGGCGCATCAACCGCCCGCATATACGCCACCATCACGCTCCCGCTGCTACGGCCCGCGCTCATGGCGTCGCTGGTACTGACATTCGCCAGTAATCTGTCGGACTTCGGAATCCCCGCACTCCTAGGGCTTCCCGCCAACTACACCACCCTCACCACCCTGGTGTACCGGTTCATCGCGTCCCACTCAGTGCTTAACCCACTCCCGGCGGCCTCGGCGGTCGGAACCCTCCTCTTGACCCTGGCATGCCTCGCCGTCTTCGTTCAGCGCTCCGTGGGAACGACCTCGGCGGCGGCATCCACCCGCCCCACCCAACCGGCCGCGCGCACCCCACTCATGTGGGCACTCACCGTGATCCTCTGGGTGGGAGCTCTCATTACGACCGTGCTGCCCCTGCTTGCGCTCATCCGCCAAGCGATCCTGCCAGCCCCAGGCGTACCACTGCGAGCAGACACCGTCACGTTCGCGAACTTCACACACGCACTTTCCAACCCATCCGTGCTGTCAGGCGTGGGTAACTCAGTGCTCCTGGCCTTAGGCGCTGGTGTCGTATGCACTGTTCTGGGGTGGGCGGTCGCCCTGCTCCTCACTCGCACCCGCAGCTTCGACAATGTGGGACTCGACATTTTCGCGCTCCTCCCACAGGCGCTCCCTGGGTTGGTCGTAGCGGTGGCGTGGCTCTTGGTTTCACCGCTACTTGGAATCTTCAACACGCTGTGGGCAATACTCGCCGCATACGTCATGGCGTTCAGCGCGATCGTCGTCCAAATGGTTCGACCCACCTCCGCGGCTTTGAGCCGCTCTTTTGAAGAAGCCGCCCAAACCGCAGGTGCTAGCCCCACACGGGCGCTGTTAACCACCTCGGGCCGATTCACCTTCCCCATTGCCATCACAGGGGGAGTGGTGGTCGCCCTCACCGCGGTTCGCGAACTCACCATCTCGATCCTGCTCGTGGCCCCCGGCACCCGCACCTTGGGTGTGGTCATCTTCAACTTGCAACAGGCGGGCGACTACTCAGCGGCCAGTGCGCTCGCAGTCCTGGTGTGTCTGGTGGGCATACTGGGGCTTGGCCTCGTCACCGCCTCCAACCGAAAGGCCAAAGCATGACCGCTCTTGAACTCAACGACATCAACGTGCGCTACCCCGGAGGTGGCGGCCTGTTCGACATCTCTCTTGCCGCGGACACCGGCGAGTTCATCTGCCTTGTGGGACCGTCGGGGTCGGGTAAGACGACGTTGTTGCGCACGGTTGCGGGATTTTTGCGTCCCGTGTCTGGTGGTATGCGGATCAACGGCGCCGAGGTCGTTTCTGACTCTGCGTTCGTGGGCCCTGACAAGCGAGGGCTGGGTATGGTGTTTCAGGATCACGCGGTGTGGCCGCACATGTCGGTGGGGGAGAATGTCGCCTACCCGTTGAAGGTGAGCGGGCTGAAGGGCGCCGAGGTGCGCGACCGTGTCGCTCAGACTCTCACCCAGGTGGGGCTGACTGGGATGGCGGACAGGAAACCAGACTCTCTGTCTGGTGGGCAACGGCAGCGTGTGGCAATTGCGCGGGCGATCATTGCGAAACCGAACGTGGTGCTGTTCGACGAGGCGCTGTCTTCCCTGGATGAACCCCTGCGTGCAGATCTGCGTGGCCAGCTCAAAGCGCTCACAGAAGAGCTTTCGCTGACGGCGGTGTATGTGACGCACGACCGCTCCGAAGCCCTTGCACTGGCCGACAGGATTGCCGTTCTCAACGCCGGTCGAATCATTCAGTACAGCGACCCGCAACAGGTGCTGAACGCTCCGCAAGATCCGTTCGTTGCACAGTTCATGTCCGATGCTGGCCTGTTCCCCGTCACGGTTGCAGGTGGTGACAGCGGGGGCGGACGTGGTGATGATGGGGTCGTTGTTCTTGAAAACGGGTCGCGGGTCACTGGTTTTACTCGCATGCACGCCGAGGTGGACCCGGTCCTCGCTGTTGGCGACGGCGATGCGCGTGTGTGTCCCGCTGGGGAGGGCCACGTGGACGGGACAGTCGAGTCTGTCCTGTTCGACCGGGCAGGTTGGTGTATGCAGGTGCGAGTGTGGGATCAGGCGCTGACCGTTTTGAGCGCGGGCGATCGTCCGCGCGTGGGCGACACCGTTGGCGTTATGTTCACGAGCGGAACGCTGTTTACGCGTGAAAGCTCGCGCTGACTTCGCGTCTACTGAACCATCACGTCAGGCGCAGGTCTGTGACACAGGTGGCACCGTCGTCGGTGGTGGAAAACTCCGTGGTGCCGGTACGCCCCTGGTAGCTGACCTCAATCAGGCCGGTGGCATCATTGGGAAGCCAGAAGCCAATAAACCCGTTGTCGAAGGTGGTTGTCGCCTCGTCCACCAGCACCTCACCGGTCGCCTCATCGGTGATCGTGACCTGGATATCCTCATTGTCGAGTTCCCCCAGGCAGGTCGTGAGGCTGTGGTAGAAGCAGTCGTGAGTGGAGGTGAGATAGGGTGCGATCGAGACATACGTCTGATTGTCGGGAAGATCGACCACGACTTCCTGGTCATCGCTCGAGAGCAGCAGTTCATCGGCACGCACTGAGGCGATCAGATCCGTGGGACGCTCAGTGACCTTCTGCCGGTCGAGGTGATCAATGATCTCCACCGCGTCCATGTCGGCCAGGCCATGGGAAGTCAGGAATGTATCCTGGGACACCGTCCCGTCGGCGGTGGGTTCCGGTTCGGCGGCCGAACACCCCGTGAGGGCGAGGGCAAGGGCGGCGACTGCGATCGCTGCTCGTTTCACGTCAATCTCCTTGGATCGTGGTAAGACTGTGAGAAGACACCGCCTCAAGGTCGATGCCATACCTTTATCTAGCACGGGTGCCGGACGGACTAGAAATCAAAAACCCTGCTCACGGCCTTTTAACAGGGCGAAAAGGGGGTGAATTCGGTGGGCTGGGTCACCACCGGGACACCACCCCGCAGCCGTGGGCGATGTCCTTCCACCCGCCCCGGGTATGCGGTGTAGGCAGTGAAATCCCTGGTGGCGCCTGCTGAACCGACCAGGGGAGGCGATGCCGCCGGCCCGGGGTGGGGCACAGGGGTGACGGCGGTCGAAGGGTGATATTTGAAGATTTGATGAAGATCTCCCCGCCGGGCACTGAGCGAGGGTGGTATTCCCCCTGCCCGGAGCGATACTGGGGTCTATGGCTGACCACACACCGACCACCGCCACGCCCCCGGGGCGGGTGCTGGTCGTCGATGATGAACAACCCCTGGCTCAGATGGTGGCCTCCTACCTCATCCGGGCAGGCTTCGATACCCGCCAGGCGCACACCGGCACCCAGGCCGTGGACGAGGCCCGTCGCTTTTCCCCCGATGTTGTGGTGCTGGATCTGGGGCTACCCGAACTCGACGGTTTGGAGGTGTGCCGACGGATCCGCACCTTCTCGGACTGCTACATTCTCATGCTCACCGCGCGTGGCAGCGAGGACGACAAGATCAGCGGTTTGACCCTGGGGGCGGATGACTACATCACCAAACCTTTTAGCATCCGGGAACTGGTGACCCGGGTGCATACGGTGCTGCGCCGCCCGCGCACCAGCACCACCCCAGCGCAGGTGACCACCCCCTTGATCGTTGGCGACCTCATCCTTGACCCCGTCGCCCATCAGGTGCGGGTGGGGGAGACGACCGTGGAGCTCACCCGTACGGAGTTCGAGCTGCTGGTTGCCCTGGCCCTGCGCCCCGGCCAGGTGCTGACCCGCCACGACCTGGTCACCGAGGTCTGGGACACCACCTGGGTCGGTGATGAACGCATCGTCGATGTCCACATCGGCAACTTGCGTCGCAAGCTCGGCACCGACACCCGGGGCCGGGGGTTTATCGACACCGTGCGTGGCGTGGGCTACCGGGTGGGGCAGTCATGAATCACGGACCCGGCCTGACCTTCCGCTTCCTGACCGCCCAGGTGTTGGTCGTGGTGATTAGCCTGCTGGTGGCCGCGGCCGTGGCCACGATGGTGGGCCCGACCCTGTTCCATGATCATATGTTGATGGCCGGCCGGAAGGACCCCTCGCTGGAGCTGTTCCATGCCGAGCAGGCCTACCGGGACGCCAACCTGATCACCTTGGCCTTCGCCCTGCCCACTGCCTTGATCAGCGCCCTGCTGGCCAGCCTGTGGTTATCGCGTCGTCTGCGCACCCCCCTGCAGGATCTCACCCGCGCCGCTACCAGCCTGGCGGCCGGTAACTCCCGTATCCGCGTGCCCGCCGGAGAAGCAGGCCCCGAGGTCGCCACCCTGGCGCATGCCTTCAACACCATGGCCGACCGGCTGGAACACACCGAACAGGTCCGCCGCCAGATGCTCTCTGATCTGGCCCACGAAATGGGCACCCCCTTATCGGTGCTCACGGTCTACCTCGATGGTCTCCAGGACGGGGTCGTGGACTGGAATAATGCCACCCACACGATCATGGCTGACCAACTCACCCGCCTGACCCGGTTGATGGGAGACATTGACGATGTCTCCCGGGCCCAGGAACACCGGATCGATTTGGACCTGGCGGAGGAAGGGCTCGGGGATCTGCTTCATACCGCCGCTGCTGCCGCGGGGGAAGCTTATGCTGACAAAGGCGTCGATTTACAGGTCGAGACCATTACGGACACCGCCCGGGTGGTCGTGGACCGGCAACGCTTCGGCCAGGTGATGAGCAATCTCCTGTCGAACGCGTTACGGCACACCCCGGCCGGCGGGCAGGTCCGGATCAGCGTCCACCGACAGGGGGCGTCCACCGCGCTCATCCACGTCGCCGATGACGGCGAGGGCATCCCACCTGGCCAGCTTGGACACATCTTCGAACGCTTCTACCGGGGGGATGCCGCCCGCAGCCGGGACAACGGCGGGGCCGGTATCGGTCTGACCATCTCCAAGGCATTGATCGAGGCCCACGGCGGCACTCTCACCGCCACCTCCCCCGGACCCGGTCGCGGAGCGGTGTTTGTCCTCCGCCTCCCGCTGTCCCCTCCCGACAGTGAGGAGGCTGCTCGGTGACCACACCCTGCCCGCGTGAGGGCCGTGCCCTCCACCCCTTGACAATGTACCCCGGGGGGTACATGTTAGCGAGCGTTACCGCATCCCACCGACCCGTAGGAGCTTTCCCATGATCACCTCCCCGCCCCGCCTCTTGCCGACGGCCTCCCACGGCTGCAGCTGTTGCGGACCTGCCTCACGTGCCGACACCGCCTCCATCCCTGCCACCAGCGACTCGTCAGCACGAGGGTCTACCCCTAGCTACCAGGTCACCGGCCTGACCTGCGGGTACTGCGTGAAAAGCGTGACCCAGGCCCTTCAGGCCCTCCCCCAGGTCGACGACGTCCAGATTGATCTCGTTGCTAGTGGTGTTTCCACCGTCACGGTCACCGGTGTCGTACCTCCGGAGATGGTTCGCCGAGCCATCGAAGAGGCCGGCTACACCGTCTTATCCTGATCAGTTTTACCCATCATCTCGACCCCGACCGGGTTGAGTGGAAAGGAACGTTATGAGCACTCCACACCATTCCGGTGATCACCATGGTGATCACCCCGCTCCGGAAACAGACCACACCTATCACCCGGATCATGCCAGCCACGAACACCACGCATATGCCGACACCCATGGCCAGGCGATGCCCCACGATCACCCGCATTCCGCCCTGGACGAAGACCACCACGTTCATGGTCACGGCGAACACGCCGGACACAGCACCGCAATGTTTCGGGAACGCTTCTGGTGGTCGCTGATTCTGTCCATTCCTGTCGTTATTTTCAGCCCCATGGTCGCCCAACTGCTCGGCTACCGCCTCCCGGCATTCCCCGGATCCACCTGGATCCCCCCGGTGCTGGGCACGATCATCTTCGTCTACGGCGGGACGCCTTTCCTCAAGGGCGGATGGAAAGAACTGAAATCCCGCCAACCCGGGATGATGCTCCTGATCGCCATGGCCATTACCGTGGCGTTTGTCGCCTCCTGGGTCACTACTCTGGGGCTGGGCGGTTTTGACCTGGACTTCTGGTGGGAGCTGGCCCTGCTGGTGACCATCATGCTGCTGGGCCACTGGCTGGAGATGCGCGCTCTCGGGGCCGCGTCCTCCGCGCTTGACGCGCTGGCTGCCCTGCTGCCGGATGAGGCCGAGAAAGTCATCGACGGGACCACCCGCACCGTGCCCATCTCCGAGCTGGTCGTCGACGACGTCGTGCTGGTGAGAGCCGGTGCCCGGGTGCCGGCCGACGGAACCATCCTCGACGGAGCCGCCGAATTCGATGAGTCGATGATAACCGGCGAATCCCGTCCCGTCTTCCGCGACACTGGTGACAAGGTGGTCGCCGGTACCGTGGCCACCGACAACACCGTCCGCATCCGGGTGGAGGCTACCGGCGGGGACACCGCCCTGGCCGGGATCCAACGCATGGTTGCCGACGCCCAGGAGTCCTCCTCCCGGGCCCAGGCCCTGGCGGATCGGGCGGCGGCGTTGTTGTTCTGGTTCGCGCTGATTTCCGCTCTGATCACCGCGGTGGTGTGGGCCATCATCGGTAGCCCGGACGATGCCGTGGTGCGCACGGTCACGGTGCTGGTCATCGCCTGTCCGCACGCTCTGGGCCTGGCGATTCCGCTGGTCATTGCGATCTCCACCGAGCGGGCCGCGAAATCCGGGGTGCTTATCAAGGACCGGATGGCGCTCGAGCGGATGCGCACCATCGACGTGGTGCTCTTCGACAAAACCGGCACCCTGACCGAGGGGGCGCACGCGGTCACCGGTGTCGCGGCAACTGTCGGCGTCACCGAGGGCGAGCT
>NZ_ADNU01000069.1 GCF_000178455.1 Brevibacterium mcbrellneri ATCC 49030
CAGTACGCGAGGAGGGACTTGAACCCTCACGTCAAAAGACACTGGAACCTAAATCCAGCGCGTCTACCAATTCCGCCACTCGCGCGCGCCTATCCAGCATAGTGCAAACCCAGCGCCAGAAAAAATCCGGCTACCACCTCGGCGCGCAAACCCGCCGAACCTCAGCCAACCTATACCGAAACTAGCACCCGTCAACCCGCTTCCTACGAAGCCAGGCCAACATCCTTCAGGATCCGCGCCACGTGACCGGTGGCCTTCACGTTATACTTGGCCAACTCAACCTTGCCGGACTCATCAACCACAACCGTGGACCTAATCACACCCTGCACAACCTTGCCGTAGTTCTTCTTCTCACCAAACGCACCCCACTCTTCAAGCACCTTCTTGTCGGGGTCGCTCAGTAGCGTGAAGTTCAGCTCTTCCTTGTCTGCAAACTTTTGTAGTGATTCAGGCTTGTCAGGCGAGATCCCCACCACCTGATACCCAGCGCCTTTCAGAACCTCGAGGTTGTCACGGAAGTCGCACGCCTGAGTGGTGCAACCGGGCGTCATCGCCTTGGGGTAGAAATACACGATAACTTTCGACCCAGCGAAGTCCGACAGCTTCACGGTCTCCCCCTGCGCGTTGAGCAGTTCAAACTCTGGCGCAACGTCACCGATTTCTAAACGTGGCATGGCACATCTCCCCTTGTAGGTATTGTGAAGAACACATTCCACGATAGTCGGTGACACCAGGTAAACTTCAAAACATGAGCAACGTTTACACGTCTAACGTCACTGTAGATAACGCAAACAAAGACCAGCTGATTGAATCGATCCGCCTGCGTGAACAGCGACTCGCGGCGAACATTGACGAACTTGTTGGCCGAGTTCACCCCAAAGCCTTGGTCGCACAAGCAACGGACTCTGCTAAAGGAATTGTCGTCAACCGCGACGGCTCCCCCAAGGTCGACCGCTTGGCATTGACCGGTGGTATCGTCCTGGGCACCGCCGCTCTGATCACGTTCCTGGCTACCCGCAAAAAGTAGCACCGTGACTGATACTCAGGCACGCAGTTCCAACCTGGACTCGGTCCCCGTGCGCATGTTGCACGACCGCCTCCTGGTGGAACCGGATAAAGAATCAGGCGAACGTAAGTCATCTGCAGGGATCGTCATTCCGGCGACTGCCCGGGTTGGGCGCCGGCTCGCGTGGGGCACGGTAGTTGCCGCGGGGCCGCTGGTTCGGCAGGTTTCGTTGGGTGATTCGGTTTTGTTCGACCCTGAAGAACAGGCCGAGGTGGAATTGGACGCGCGTACGCTCACTCTCCTGCGTGAGAGGGACGTCCATGGCATCGCCGATCAACCAGACGACAGCTCGACAGGGCTTTACCTGTAAAACTGGCACGGTGGCGAAGGTAGCACCACGCAAATGTGACTTCTCACACAAAAAACGAAAATCTGCTTTTTTCAATTTCCCTTCTGGGGATCAGGCATGTAAAGTAGTTTTTCGTTGCGCACCTCTAGCTCAATTGGTAGAGCAACTGACTCTTAATCAGTGGGTTCCGGGTTCGAGTCCCGGGGGGTGTACGGTTCAGGAATTTTCCTCAAAAGCCTCGCTAATCTAGCCACAAGCTTCATTAGCGAGGCTTTTGCGTTAACACCAACTTCCAGCCCAGCCCCAGCCCAGGGAGTCGCCGATGACCTTCTCCAATACACCTCGACTGCTCAAGGTAGTCATTGGCAGCGCGTTGCTGTTTCTCACGGCTGGGTTCGGTTTCGTCGTATGGTCGCGCAATTCAGAAGCCGGGTGGATCAGCCTGGGTGCCGTCGCCATTTTTGCTTTGATCCTAGGCGCCGGGCTTGCGCTGTGGGCCGCCATCTGGCTCATTTCCCTAGCGCTGAAACATCGAAACAACTAACTCACCGCACAACGGCACTCAAAAAACACAAGTGGTGCGAGCGCATCAGCACCCGCACCACTCGTTCACTGATCACTCAGGACGCTTCACACGCCTTGTGCAACACGCCCTTCACAGCACACTCAGAACACCGCATCACACGTTGTCAATGTGGCGTGGTTCGTGCCAAATGTCAGCACCTCGACCCTGTTCAGTGGAGTCGAAACCGCCGTCCACGTACAGAATCTGGCCCGTCATAGAACGGTTCTCAGCTGAAACAGTGAACGCCAAAGTGTGCGCAATGCTTTCGGGCTTCACTGGACCGTTCAGCGGTGCAGGCATTGTGCCAAGAGCCAACTTCCGACCTTCTTCCGAAGCCAGCAGCTCCTTAGTCATTGGGGTTTCAACCACACCGGGTGCCACTGCGTTGATCGCAATTCCACGCCCTGCAAATTCCTCAGTAGGAGCCATCTTGCGCACCCACGTGGCGATCGCGCGCTTGGATGCCGAGTAGTTGGTGTACCCCACCTGTGGCCCCGACTCCGCCAGCTTGTCACCGTACGCCACTGCCTTTTCGCGGTCTCCGGCAAGGAGGAGTTCCACCAGTGAGTAGTCGGTGGGCTGGAGGGACGCGCCCGAGGCGGTAACGGCCACCCGCGGGTTGTCCGACTTTGCGAGGAGTGGTGCGAGCGCCTTGATCGTGTCGACTGCACCAAAGTAGTTCACTTTGAGGTCGAGCGAGGTATTTGACTGGGTTCCAGCGTTTGCCACAACCGCATCAACGTGGCCGTGGGTTTCGCTGATCTGCTCAACCATGCGAGCAATCGCATCTGGGTCAGACAGATCTACGTCAAGGTCTGCGCCTTTGAGGTCTACACCAACAACGGTGTGTCCCTGTTCACGCAGTACTTCAGCAGTTGATTTACCAATTCCGGACCCTGCACCGGTTACAACAACAATTCGTGACATGTTCTCAACCCCTACCAGTCGCTGTGTTGGTCACTTTGAGGCTAACACGCGCGTTTTTAGCGCCGAACACCGAGTACCGGACACGTTGATGGCACGTTAAGCTGGGAGGACTGAAAGGAGAAACGCCGTGACGATCATTGTGGGTTACGTCCCCAAACCACAAGGGCGCTCTGCCGTCGACACGGCAGTTCAACTCGCCAAAGACACTGGTGACACACTCTTCGTTGTCAACGCCGGAGTGGGTGAAGCCGTTGACGACCCACTGGTTGCTTCTCCTCAACATTTACAAGAACTCCGAGACCACCTCGGCACTACAGGGGTGCCCCACGAAGTCCACCAGTTCTTGCGTGGCAACGACCCGGTTGAAGAGATCCTCGCACTTGAAGAAACGCTCCCCGACGTTCGCGTGATCGTGATTGGAACACCTCGGCGGTCGCGGGTGGGCAAGCTTTTTCTTGGCTCAATTGCACAGAGCATCATTTCGCAAGCCACTGCCCCAGTTCTGTGCGTCAAGGCACCTCGGAAGTAAAACCTCACCCACCCCGCTCACCACGAAACAACCCCACTCACAACACAACAAAAGCGCGCCACCCACAACAGGGTGACGCGCTTTCACAGCCTGCAAGCAGGCCGTTAAGAAGAAACCTATGCGCCCAGAATTTCGCGCATGAGGTTAGCGGTTTCAGATGGAGTCTTACCCACCTTCACACCAGCAGCTTCAAGAGCCTTCTTCTTGGCTTCAGCGGTTCCTGATGAACCGGAAACGATCGCACCAGCGTGCCCCATGGTCTTTCCTTCTGGAGCGGTGAAGCCTGCAACATAACCAACAACTGGCTTGGTCACGTTTTCCTTGATGAACTCGGCTGCACGCTCTTCAGCGTCACCACCGATTTCACCAATCATCACGATTGCTTCCGTGTCAGGGTCTTCCTGGAACGCTGCAATAGCGTCGATGTGGGTGGTACCAATCACTGGGTCACCACCAATACCGATGCAGGTGGAGAACCCGATGTCACGCAGTTCGTACATGAGCTGGTAGGTCAGCGTACCCGACTTGGACACCAGACCAATCTTTCCGCGCTTGGTAATGTTCGCGGGGATAATTCCAGCAAGCGACTGTTCAGGGGAGATGATTCCCGGGCAGTTAGGGCCAATGATGCGGGTCTTGTTGCCCTTCGCAGTTGCGTGCGCCCAGATTTCAGCCGAGTCCTGAACCGGGATTCCTTCAGTGATGATCACCAGCAGGCCAATGCCAGCGTCGATCGCTTCGAACGCAGCGTCCTTGGAGAACGCAGGAGGAACGAACGCGACCGAAACGTCGGCTCCAGTTTCCTTCATGGCTTCTTCAACCGAAGCAAATACTGGAAGCTCTACATCGTTACCGTCTTTGTCCTTGTGGGACACCTTGGTGCCAGCCTTGCGCGCGTTCACACCACCCACAACCTTGGTGCCGGCAGCCAGCATACGTGCGGTGTGCTTGGTTCCTTCACCACCGGTAATACCCTGGACGATGACCTTTGATTCACTGTTGAGGAAAATCGACATGAGTGTAAGTCCTTTCCGGGTTACTTAGCTGCCAGTTCGGCGGCCTTGTCGGCTCCACCGTCCATGGAGTCGACAGTGGTGACGAGTGGGTGGTTGGCTTTAGCCAGGATTTCGCGGCCTTCTTCAACGGCGTTTCCATCCAAGCGCACAACCAGAGGCTTGGTGGCGTTGTCACCCAGGATCTCCAGGGCCTTAACAATACCGTTTGCAACCTGGTCACATGCGGTGATTCCACCGAACACGTTCACGAACACGCTCTTGACCTGGTCGTCACCAAGGATGACGTCCAAACCGTTGGCCATGACTTCAGCGGAAGCTCCACCACCGATATCCAGGAAGTTCGCTGGCTTTACACCACC
This sequence comes from Brevibacterium mcbrellneri ATCC 49030, assembly GCF_000178455.1. GTDB lineage: Bacteria > Actinomycetota > Actinomycetes > Actinomycetales > Brevibacteriaceae > Brevibacterium > Brevibacterium mcbrellneri. Next base: position 4,752 of record NZ_ADNU01000069.1, read on the forward strand.
GTGCTTTTCACCGGCGTAGGCAACAACGTCGAGAGTGGACATCACCAGTCCAGCACCGTTACCAATGACACCGACCTCACCGTCGAGCTTGACGTAGTTGAGGTCGAGCTTCTTTGCCTTCAGTTCCAGCGGGTCTTCAGCCTGGATGTCACGAAGTTCTTCGTGTTCTTCGTGGCGGAATGACGCGTTGTCGTCCAGCGACACCTTGCCGTCCAACGCAAGAATCGTGTTGTCCCCGGTCTTGACCAGTGGGTTAACCTCGACCAGCGTTGCGTCTTCTTCCTTGAATACCGTCCACAGCTGCTGCAGGACAGGAGTAACCAGGCCAGCGGTTTCAGCGTCGAAGCCTGCTTCTACAGCGATCTGCTTAGCTTTAGCTTCGTCGATACCGTCGATCGCGTCTACAGGAACCTTAGCCAGGGCTTCTGGACGTTCAGCCGCGAGGGTTTCAATGTCCATTCCACCTTCCTTGGAGCACATCGCAAGGAAGGTACGGTTCGCACGGTCCAAGAGCACTGAGAAGTAGTATTCTTCAGCGATGTCGGCACCTTCGGCGATCATCACCTTGTGAGTAATGTGGCCTTTGATGTCGAGCCCCAGGATTTCTTCTGCGCGCTCTTTTGCTTCAGCAGGGTTGTGAGCCAGTTTCACACCGCCGGCCTTACCACGGCCACCGATCTTCACCTGAGCTTTTACGACGACCGTGCCGCCGCCTAGTTCTTCAGCTGCCTTCTGTGCTTCTTCCGGGGTTGATGCGACCTTGGCCTTGAGCACGGGCACACCGTGCTTTTCGAAAAGGTCGCGGGCCTGATACTCGAAAAGATCCACGTCTATTTCCTTTAGTTGTAGATTTGGGCCACTTCCTTACGGAAGTTGTTCTCCTACGCACATCCCAGCTTATTCCTCGTTGTGCGACCCGCCCACGCAATCGCGCGAACCGCGCACACCAATCGATGAACAAGTTGGTTCTACGCCCAATTCCTCACTCTAGTCGTTTTAGCGCGCATGTCAGGCGCTGAGCGAATATTTGATCGCAAATGTGACAGGGCGCACGTGCAATGCAGGCTACACAACCAAATATCTTGGCGACAAAGATTCTTGATGCCAACCTAAAATGTCTTAGAATTGCAGTATGGATGAGGTTGATCTCATTGTCAGTGCGTGGGAACGCGAACGGCCAGACTTAGATGTCACACCCATGGAAGTTTTGTCGCGCGTCTCCCGCCTGGCTCGGCAACTGGACTTAGCGCGCAAAGAAACGTTCGCAGCCCACGGACTTGAAGTGTGGGCATTCGATGTCCTGTCTGCCCTACGTCGCGCCGGGGAACCCTACGAACTCAGTCCGTCGACCCTGGTCAACGAAATGATGGTCACCTCTGGCACCATGACCAACCGCATTGACCGCCTCGTTTCCCGCGGGCTTGTCAGCCGCCACCCCGACCCACATGACCGCCGCGGGGTCCACGTCCGCTTAACCACCTCGGGACGAACAAAAGTTGACACCGCGCTTGCCGAACTTCTAGAACACGAACACGCTTTACTGTCGAACTTGAGCGCAGCTCAAAAACGAAAACTGGCAGAATTGCTACGCTCGTTATCAACAGGGTTCAGCCCCGCATAGGTTTAAACCCGCACAACTTCACATAACCGAATCAGCTCAAACGGCCAAGTCCGGCCCCTTCCCACTCTTTAGGAGTAGCCGTGATCCGACCACAAACTCTTGCGACCTCGGCGTTGGTAGCCACCGTGGTGGCCACCCTGTCAGCGTGCGCAGTCAACCCCACCGAACGCCCGGGCACCAGCTACGCAACCGGTAGCCCCGAACCCGTGCCGTCCATCTCGGCCCCTGCCGACGCCCCCGAACTCACCGTGGTTGACGCATCCCCCGGCGGGTCGCGGAAAAACGACCCGCTGTGGGACACGCTCGCGAAGGCAGCTGGCGACAAAAAGCCGGTGTACGTGGATGTGGTTGTGCACACCGGCGCCGAGGTGCCTGACAGTGACCGTGCGACGCTGACTCCCGACACCCCGGATTCGGTAAGTGTCACGGTGGATCGCGATGTGGTGTCGGACAGTTCGCCTGGGTTCCACCGGATCCGTGGCACGTTCGAAGCCGAACAGTTGGGTGACAGCGCGTTCGAGCTGAGCACCAAGAGCACGGACGAGATCCCTGGGCTGATCCCTAAGAACAAGGAACTGAAAAAGGAGTGCTCAGACCCGGAGGGTGCCGACCGGATTGGTGCAGCAGCTGAGAAGCTGGCGGGCGATCCTGATGCGCGCGAAGACCTGCGCAAAACCTGGATTTCAGCACCAGAACTGTGGTGGGCGATTCAGCAAAGCGCCGTACTCATGCGCGAAACTGACGGCGAAACAGAAGGTGACTTCTTCTTCCAAGCCTGCGAGTCAGTTCAGTCATAGGTGGGGCGGGGCACCAGCTGGTGAAGTGACGACACATTTCCAGCTTCGTCACGCGTAGAAGCCAGACGCGTCCAGGCTGCCAAACCTCAATTCCGCACGGGTCGCAAGATGTAAAGCGAGCCTTGTTTCCGGATCGTCCAAGGACACGTCCAAGACAGACTCAATCCTCTTGATCCGCTCACTGACCGTGTTGCGGTGAATACCCAAGACAGCCGCAGTCTCAGTAATCGAAGATTCAGCGTCTAAGTATGCAAGGAGTGTCTTGGTGAGATCGCGTCCTGAATTCTCCAGCTGTTTGAGGAATTCTCCCGCGGTATACGCAAACTTATCCGCGGAAGTCCACGACAAAAGAAGTTGATCTAGGCCCAACTTGTCAGCTACCGCGACATAACCGCTCTGTGGCCTGTTCCAAGCAATACGTGCAGCGTCCGCGGCTCGCGACAACGACCGTATGAACTCACCCAGCCCATTTCCAGTTGCACTGATACCACAGCTTGCTGCAATTCTTTCCCTAATTTCCCCGATCGCAGTGCGAACGAGTTTTTCCCAGTCACGTCGAGCTACATGAGCAGTGGAGTGAGGCCACACAAACCAACCGTCGTCTACTTCCGCGATATTCACGGTGACACCCTGATGTTCGAAAGCCATCTTCACAAAACGCGTTGCAGCTACAACGTCCACTGCAGGCGAACACGCTATCCGTGCGACCGATTGAGTGTCTGAAACATCCCACCCAATATCGGCAATGCGCCGGCGAATTTCTGCACGCGGATTATCCGGGTCAGAATGCAAAAGCTCCTCAATGAGTCTCCGCCTTTCAACCGCACCGGATTTATCCACCAATCGCGAGCGCATGATCACGTGCGCACACACCAGCGCCGCGGCATTCATCAAACCACTGAGAGTTGACACATCTGATTTTGAGGGGTTGCTAGCAACGATGCCCAGGCGAAAAGGTTTTGGCATGTCTGTATTGATCGGCACTGTGAACAAAGTTTGACCTGAGCCAATAGCTGTTTTCCCCATGCCCACATCAGGCAGCCTGTCGAAGGAACTAATGTGTTCAAACTCGCGAGTAGAGATGCGTTCGGAAACTTCGAAGCCGGTGGGATCAAAGAGATAGACAGCGACACCCAAAAGGCGTTCTAGCTCTGAAAGAGCTTCATCCAAACTTGACACGGTGGCGACTAGCGACAGAATCTCTTTAACCGAAGTCCGTCGGGTATTCCAATCGTCAGAAAGCGTCGCGAGAAAGTGGCGATATAACTCTGCCGGCTCACGGCAGACAATGAGAGTGATACCCAAGCGATGTGCAAGGGATACAACGCTAGCGGGAAGGGACTCTTGTTCCGGGTCAATCGCAATCGCAGCAACATTTGCAAGCGCAGCTTCCCTCACTAGCACGTCAAGTCGCCAGTCTATGTTTACATCGTTTGCAAGAAGAACTAGCAAAACGCCAGAGTAGATTTTCTTCTGGGCGCTGATACCGTCCACGACTGAATACAAGTACGGAACGTCATGTCGAAGACACACACCCACCGCGTCATGAATTATGACTTTGCTGTGTGTAGTAACAATCTGAGCTTCTGGTGCAGACGGATGGCCTAGCGTCACTTCTAAATCAATCACGCTTTAAACACCTGCTCTCGTTCCGCTAGGCCGTACGCGCTCAGTTGCAGTCTTTCAACGTCTCGTTTGCCGGCTATTCGCTCATATGGATAAGGAGAAGTCATGACCCGCACGACCATTCCATGACGGACCTCTTGAGGTGAGCACAAAACGCCAGTGTGTACGTCTTGCAGAGAAATAATATCTGGCGCGGCAACAACCAGTTCACCATCAACGAGCACAAGGAGGAACTCATTTGTTGCCTCGACTCGCAACACAGTTTCTGAACGCTGGTCATGAAGGGTGAAGCTCCGTACGTTGCGAGAACCTTGTCCCGCAAACCTACTTTGCGGATCTTTGACACCGTAGTGGGCGTTTTCCGTGATGCGGCCCTCACCAAGAATTTTTACCCCAACGTGGCTCAGATCGTGGCGATCCTTCAGCCCGTACCCCGTTTGCATCATCTCGTGGCCAATCCTGCGGGCGACACTTAGTTGGCCATGAACAACATCTGTCGTTTGAAAGGGAGAACTGGCAGGCGCAATGGCCAGCACCATCCAACCGCAGCCAAATCCCAACATTTGACGAACAGTTCTCTCAAGATGCGCGAGATCGCGAGTACGAATCGACACACGCTCTCCTGTTGAACTTGCGAGTCCCGCGTTGAGCGGGGAAAAAGGATCGAAACACGCCACTTGTTCGAGTGAAGAAGCTGCGCGCCCTACAAGATCCGCGTCAATAAGTGGAAGATCAAGTAAAACAGAACTCGCAACCGCGGTCAGCGTACAGACACCGCCTACTTGCCACGGCATAACCGAGTTAAAACTGTAGGTAGAAACCTGAGCGAGGCTTTCAAAAGCGGAAGCCAACTCTGACCCACTCGGTAGAGCCTCATCCACGACCTCCGTGGGGCCAACGATCCCCACCGCGCAAGTCCGCGACTGTTCGTTCCACTGCTGTATAGCCACAGAGTCCACTTCCGCGTTGTTATAACGCAAATACTCACGAAAGGTTCGTGTGGAACCGCCTCCACCTGAGCCTAAGAATCCACAGCCCAGCTCAATTTCATCGATATCTAACAATGTTGCTGAGTCGGGTGCATTCACAGCAACAGTCTGACACGGTGATGGTTACCGTGCCAGACTGTCGCCATGGCGAGAAGAATGTTCACTAGCTAGATTGTCCAGCACGTTCCTCTACTGGGATGAAATCGACGTCTAAGCCGAAACCTTGTGGACCAAAGACTGCGAGCGCTTCCGGAGTGCGCATCATTTCCGGCGTGGACACCCCAACGACTCGCACCCGCTGTCCATATCTCAATCGTTCTGTTGTGATTGGCTCAAAGGTATCCCCTTCAATTACGCAGATAAGATCCGGCACGCTTGCGAGAATTGTGTCTCCAGCTTTGGCGATGAGGTTCTCGTTTTGGAACTCGATTTCCATGGGAGAAGCGCCGTCGCTTTGGATACGCGCCCGCCCACGAGTGAAACCGCTTTCAACCCTCCTCTCAACGTCGACGATTTTCCCAACGTAAAGTTCTCTCACGTGCGAATAAAGCGTCGTTGAAAACGCTGTTTGCAACATTTCAACGGGGTCACTCCGTCTGGCATGGCTTTCACGCAAGGCCCGACCTGCGGCAAGAGCTAGAGAAAGAGTGCGCGGAACTGCTGTACGTTTTACTTCTTCTCCAGTCATTGCGTATTCAGCAATGTGCGAGGCACCGCCAAGTTGCACGGTCATCGCACGAGCTAGATCTTCCATACGTTTGTTGTCGGTCTTGGCATCGATGATGACGCTGTGCCCTCTTTCATCTCCGATAGCCAAAGGAGACCCGGAGACACCGTAAACGGCAAATGTTTCCATTTGGAGTTCCGGAAAAGCCCGGCCCATGCCATCCGCATCAACAACTGGCATCCGTTTCTGCGCTCCAACCAACAGAGGAATCATTGAGTTGATGCCCCCACATTCAATCGGCATCGTTGCGTCTGCTTTACGTCCCAGGTGCTCCTCAAGCGCTTTAAGCGACAGTTCACATTCATTGCCAGCCGGAATCCGCTCCATGATGACCGAAGGCGCACCCATCTGTGCAGTTGGGATAACGCACACGTCATCATCCAGCTCTTCAGGATCCAGAATCGTGATAGGACCATTCTTTTCTATCGCTTGCTCAACGAGCAGACGACCAATGTATGGGTCTCCCCCACCACCAGTTCCGAGAAATGCCGCGCCCCTAGCCAAATCCTCCAGATGCTCAATGTCAAGTGTCCAAGCCACAGCTTCTCACCTGTTCCAGTCGGGACGAATCGGATCAGTGTCATAGCCGAAGTAGCGTGGACCGGCAATCTCCAAGCCTTCATTCGTATGCCAGCGTTCGTCTGCAGGGGCTGCCAAAACCGTCACGCGGTTTCCGAAGCGAAGCTGTTCAGTGGTAATCGGTTCACCCGTATCTGTATCGACGACCATGATGAGGTCCGGAGTAGTCACCACATATTCGTCACGAAGTTTGGCAACCAAATGTTCGTTTTGGAACCCAAGAACAAGCTCGCCTTCTGGGCACTCAACGCGAGCGCGTCCGTGCGCGAACCCTGCAGTTGTCCTACGCTCAACGTCGATCACTTTTCCAGACGCAATGTTGACACCGTTAAGAGTCGACACTATCGAGTCCACGGCCGAGCCAGCGGCGTGGCGCAGTCGTGTAATTTCACGTCCCAGCTCGGCACACAACGACAAGGTTCCGCTGACGAACGATTCGGCAGTCTGCTTCCCCGTCATGGGGTAGTTACTGACAATTGCAGTACACCCCATTTCGATGGTTGCACTTCGTGCAATTCGTTCTGCCCACTTGTTCGTCACGGTATCGATAACGGCAGTATTGCCTTTTTCGTCTGCAAGAGAGAGTGGCGTCGCAGCGATCCCGTTAATCGTGGGGAGCACCATTTGGAGTTCAGGAAAAGCACGTCCCATTCCATCGCCGTCAACAAGGGGAAGACCCATCTGCGCCGCAGCTGCGATGGGAATCATTGAGTTAACGCCACCTACTTCAATACACGCCAGATGAGTTGCCGGCCGGTCTAGGTATGAGGCCGAGGCTTCAACCACATTCCTGAACTGTTGTATCGATGGAGTTTTCTCGACCATGACGGTGGGCGCACCCATCATGGCCACCGGATATACGGCATCGGTATCCTCAAGCGAGTCAAGCGAAATCACTTCTACAGGACCGTATTCCCGAATTGCTTGCTCGGCCATAAGCATCCCGACGTACGGGTCACCACCACCGCCGGTACCGAGGATGGCCGCACCCACTGCAATATCGCGGCAAGTAGCTTCGTCAATAACTGTCAATGTGTTTGTGTTACTCACTTCGTTCCTTCCACTGGGAGGTCGCCAACAGCCTTTACTCGCACGCGAGTTGAGTTTCCTGGCAAGTAAGGAATAGGAACTTCATCAAACTCAACGATAGAAACGCTGCCTGGAGTGGCGCCTGCCTCAATTGCACGAACCCGAGCTTCTTCCTGAGCTTCCTCGATGACGCTGTCCCGCTGGCCATCTTTAATGGAGTAGACACGGTCAATTTCCCCAGAAACTTGGGCAATTGCGGCACCAATTGCGTTGGCGACTCCCGCGTTTTCAGGACGGAGCACTTCACCAAGTTCGCCCAGGCTGTCAGGAAGCAGGAACGCCCCTCCGCCCACGGCGACAACAGGCAACGGGTCCGGCGTTGTACGCATGCGGTCGACAGTGTCTGCGATTCGTTCAGAAATTCGCTCAAGCACAGCGTTGACCATCGACGTTTCAAGGTGTGCCACCTTGTCAGGATCACCGATTTCCGCTCTACCAGACGCAACAGCAATATCGGTTGCTGTCAGGGTAGAACCACCAAACACAAGTGCCTTTGGATTCAACTGGTATCCGACCGACTCTGGGCCGACTTCCGCACCGTTCACCAGTGACCCACCACCAATTCCAATTGATAGCACGTCCGGCATTCGGAAGTTTGTGCGTATGCCAGCGACAGTGACTTCGGTTGTAGCCTCGCGGGGGAATCCGTTAGTCAAAACACCGACATCGCTTGTAGTTCCTCCAACGTCTACAACCGCACACGTACTCAGACCCGAGGTGACTGCAGCGCCACGCATGGAGTTGGTTGGCCCAGAGGCAAACGTCGCTACAGGGTAACGCCGGGCATCCTCAACATCCATGAGCGTGCCGTCGTTTTGGCTTAAGTACAGGTTGCAGTTGTACCCAGATGTAGCTAAGCGTTTGGTGAGTCCACCGATGATAGAGTCGGCCAGCTCCCGCAACGCAGCGTTAATAATGGTTGCGTTTTCTCGCTCGAGCAGTCCCATTCTCCCGATCTCCGATGACAGTGAAATCGATACCTCAGGGCCCAGCTCGCCTCGAATCACTTCTTTGGCCGCCTGCTCCAGTTCATCGTTAATTGGAGAGAAAACAGAGGAAATAGCAACCGACTGCACTCCGTGTTCCGACATGTCAGATGCCGCGCGGCGCAACTCGTCCTTGTCGATGGGTGAGATCAAACGACCGTCAAACTCATGCCCTCCATGCGCCAAGTAGCTACGTCCTTTTACCGCTTCAACGAGGCGGTCTGGCCAACCTACGAACGGAGGCAGAGATGCTGTTGCAGGAAGTCCGAGCCGAATCGCAGCCGTTGGCGCTAGCTGCCTCGCTTCCACTAGTGCGTTAATAAAGTGGGTCGTACCCACCATGATTGCGTTAACTTCGCTTGGGTCGAATGAGTGCTTGTTTTGCAAAGCACTCAAAGCCGCAATGATGCCTTCTGTGACATCTTCCATCGTGTTTTGCTTAATACCAGCCAGGACAGTAGACCCGTCCATCAAAACTGCGTCAGTGTTAGTACCACCTACATCGATGCCGATACGCATTAGATGTTTCCTTTCTTGTTTACTTCGATCTTCTGAACACCAGTTCCTCGCACAAAGCCAAGCTTTCCTGCCAAAACGTAGAGCACAAATGCAAGTACGACGGAGTTAATTGATGGCATGCCAAATTGCACAAAATAGCCAAAAACGGAGCTTGCTAGCCAAATCACAAGCGTGGCGAAAACCCATCGAGGAGCAGTATCAGGAATAGACTCACCGGCTGAATCTAACTCTGGGCGAAACTTCTTGACGACAAAGTATTCCGCAACCATGATGCCCGCGATCGGCGGGAAAACTACGCCAAGAACGGTGAGGAAGTCAGTGAATCGTTCAAGTATTCCAGCTACTGCAAGTGCAGTTCCAATGACACCGATAGTCGCTGTCACCAAGGCACGGTTTAATTTCTTGCCAAAAGTGGTGTCAATGAAGTTCACAACGCCAAGCCCAGAACTGTAAAGATTCCAGTCGTTGATCTTGAACGTTCCTAGGACGATGATAAGAACTCCGACCCATCCAACAGACGAAACCACAATGTGCGAGATATCCGCAGTTTTGACCGCGTGAGCAAGGAGAACTCCCGCCATACCAATGACGTACTCGCCCAGCGTGACACCCACCAACGTCTGCTTAACCACGTCACCTACTGACCGGTTGAAGCGAGTCATGTCAGGCGTAATCACCGCACCAACGATGAATCCACCCGCGACCAAAGTCGTCGCTTCGACCATTCCAAGTTGTGGGCCGGGTGGTGGCGACCAGACAAGTTCGCTCAATGGGTGATTAAGCAATTCAACGACAATGGCCCACCCAACAAGAACAAGAAACATCGGCACTGTCAGGTTTGCGATCCATTGCATTGACGAGAAACCACGGAGCACGATTGCGGTAACAGCGAGCCCAAAGAAGATTGCCCATGCCCACGACGGCCAGAAACTCAGAATGGCCGCTAAGCTGTCAGCTGCGACTGCTGTCTGAATTCCGAACCACCCAACAAGGCTGACTCCGATAGCCAGACCAATGAGGGAAGAACCAATCGTTCCAAAACCGGTCCACCGCGTGACCACCGATGTGCTCAGGCCTTCGCGCATCCCAATTATTCCCACAAATATAGCTAGCACCTCGAGAATCACCGCACCAAGCGTGAAAGCTAGGAGCGACTGCCAGAATGTCATGCCGTAGCCGATTGTCGCGCCAAGAATGAACTGAGTGAGAGCTGATACCTGGCCAAAACGCTGAACTGCAACAGAGAACCAGCCATATCGTGCTGATGCAGGAACGCGCGCTAGCGCATAGTCATCAACAGAAATTTTTCTTTCTCCCATGAGGTCACCCCTATGCGCGTCTGCCGGCCTTCTTCGCCGGATCCGAATATTAAGAACACGCTAGACCTTGCTTGACACATCAACCATGGGCGCTTTGCTTGGTTTATGGGGAGCAAACATGCAAAGTGCCCACAACGATGAAGCCTTTAACGCGCATCACACAAGAGCAGAGAGCCCGCAACATGGCCTCAACTCAATGGAAGCCGGCTTCAGCTAGCGATCGACAGCAACGATTTAAGAGTCGTCATCCATCACTTAATAACTCACTGACCCCACTCCGCCCGTAAACAATTTTCATGTGGATTTATGAATATTTATGACACAGTCAAACGTGGACAATCTCAAGCCAGAAACACAAAACACAACACCCCCGCACGAACGACTGTCACAGTTTGACCTAGTTTGCACATTCGCTCGCTGTGCACGGTAAAGTGCAAACCACTGGAACAGTTGAGAACGTTCAAGTGAAGTTTGAGCAGGTTGAACTGATCACTTTGAGCTGGGATTGGAAGGAGTCGGTAACTGTGGCCGAACACGCTTTCTCATCCTCGCGCGCCTTCCCAGCAAATGCTCACGACATTCAGCTCCCTCACCTCGACGTGGTGGCAGCCCGCAAGCCATTGGACAGGGCCGGGCCGTGTATGTGCGCGGTGCTGTCGAATTCCTTCGGCTTCGGCAGGCACGCGTAGCCCTGCTCGCCAACGTTTAAGTGATTCGTCACATCACGCGAGCACTGAGCCACACCCTAACGGGCAGCCTCGCTCCAAACGGGACGTGCCTTATCAACCCGCACACGTAGCCTGCCACCTCAGACACACTCAGATTCTGGCTGAGACCAGCCGCAACGAGAAGCGATGCACCGCGGTGATTTATCCCCATCCAACCCGTGTACAGGAGCTTCACTATGCCCAAAAACACTCAGCTGAACGAATCTGATTTCAGCTCAACTACAACAATCAACCCAGACGACAAACAACCGACCTCCTCAACGGAAACCCAGGAGACCCACCCAAACCCCGCAACCCCGGAAGATACCTCGGGCAGCCCTGATACCCCGGCAGGGTCTGATACCTCGGCACACCCAGCTACCAGCACAGACACCCCAGCAAAGCGGTTCCAGATGCCGCACCTGTTGTGGCTCATGCTCATCATCCTGGGCTTGGTCGTCTTAGCCAGCTACTTCATCCCGGCCGGCCAGTTCGAGGAGGGCCCTGACGGAAGCATTGACCCGGACTCATTCTCCTTCCTCAGCCAACAAACACCGGTCAGTCCGCTCGACGCACTCATGCTCCTGCTGAGTGGTGCTGTAAAAATGGCCCCCATCGCCTTCGCCGTGCTCATGGTGGGAGCCAACGTACACGTAGTGCTGGAATCCAAAGCGTTTGAAAATCTCCTCAACGCGACCGTCTACCGACTCCAAGATAAGAGCACTCCCCTCCTGATTTCAGGGCTGTTCTGCCTCATGGTCTACCTGGGCGGGTTCTCCGGCAGTGACGCGCTCATCGCGATCGTTCCCATCGGAGTGCTGTTCGCCCGTAAGCTGGGCCTTGACGGCATCGTAGCAATCAGCGTGACCACGTTCGCGGCTCTCATCGGATTTGGGACCGGGCCAAAACACATGGCCATTACGCAGATGATGATCGGCCTGCCGCCCTACTCCGGTTTTGGGGTGCGCCTACTCATCATGAACGGGTTCATGCTGGTTGGGCTCGTGTTCGTGCTCCGCTACGTGAACAAAATCCAACGCGACCCCACCCGCTCCCCCATGTGGAAGCACGGATGGCGCCCGCTGGCCCAGGACGACGACAGCACCGTCGCCGCTGAAACACTCCGCTTCCGATCAGTCATGGTCATCGCGCTTTTCCTGTTGCAGTTCGGCGCGATCATTGCGTACTCACTGCTCATCGATTCCAAACGAACCATCGACGCGATGTTTGCGGTCAACCTCGTATCGGCGATCGTGATCGGTAAAGTCGCCGGCTTCAAGTGGAATCAATTGGCCGAATCGATCGTCCGTGGTCTCCAAAGCATGGCTTTCGTATCGGTCATCATTGGGATGGCCGGCGCGATTTCGATCATTCTGCAAGAAGCCCACGTGATCGACACAATCGTGTACACCATCACGCGTCCGCTTCACGGGGTGGGGCTGGGCTGGTCGGCTGTGCTCATGGTGCTACTGTTCGCAGTCATCAATTTCATCATCCCGTCCACAGCCGCGAAGGCCGCGATCTTGATTCCGCTTCTGGCGCCAATCGCAACCGCACTGGGCATGCACCACCAGATTGCGCTGCAGGCGTTTCAGCTGGGTGACGGGTTTACCAACCTGCTGTCGCCTGTTCTGGCGTGGCTCGTGGGGTCCTGCGTGACCGCAGGCGTCCCGTACCTCACATGGGTCCGCTGGGTCGCCCCTAAGGTCGGAGTCTTCCTGGTTTTGAGTGCCGCTCTCATGTTGGGGCTCACGGCCTTGGGCTGGACGGGAGGCGTCGCGTAACTCCGCGCGTCTATGCGGCTCATCCTTCAGGGTCTCGCGGGTGCCGAGGTGTGTGCACCTAGGTGTTTGCACTCAAGCACCCGCGGGGCTGGTAGGCCCAAAGGTCCCGCCTGCCCGGCATTGCGTCGAGGTTAGCCCTCACCGCCGCTTCTTCAACGACTCCTGCTGAAGCCCCTTCAGGCGTTCTTCCTCACGGGCTTCGTGCTCAAGCAAGCGCGCTTCATACCAGGTCAGAGTAGGTGGCGCGAACAGCCCCACCAGCGTCGCCACGGCCAGCACAATCGCCGGCCCGCCGACCCGAAAATCCTGCCCCACAATCGCGAACCCAGAAATTAACTGCAACACCTGCCACGCCACACTTGCAGGGCGAGCCCAGCGGACACCTCGGGAAACCCCGAACATCACGCCCACCATCAACGCGCCAAACACCACAAACATGGCCCCCAACGCCAACAGCGACGTCACTTCTTCCTGAGCGGAAACCGCCAGAGCAACCGCCCACACGCCTGCCCCTACCAGGGCAAGCGCCTCCAGCGACAGTGCCCCCAAGGCAATCCACAGGGTTGATGGCCGAGGTGGAACAGAGTTTGTCTGGGTCACAGCTCGATCCTGGCGAACCCTGGGATCACAAGCTCGTCGAGCAGACGCTCGCGCACGTCTAAAGGCAGGAATGCCGCGTTCAACGCGTTGACGGTGACCCATTCGAGGTCGGTCTGATCCCACCCAGCACGGTCAACCAGCAAACGCATCTCCTTGGACACCGACGTTCCTGACATCAACCGGTTATCCGGGTTGACCGTCACCGCAAAGCCCAGGTCTTTCAGTCCCGTGATGGGGTGCGTTTCAATCGAGTCGGCCGCACCCGTGTGAACGTTCGAGGTGGGCGACAGTTCCAGCGGAATCTGCCGGTCCAAGATCCACGAGGACAACTCCCCTAAGGTCCCCTGACCGTCGACAATGTCCATGTCTTCGACGATCCGCACACCGTGCCCAATGCGCTGCGTGTGGCATACCTGGACCGCTTCAAAAATCGAGTCGACCCCAGCGCCTTCACCCGCGTGGATCGTCAGAGGGAAACACGCCGCGTGCAGAGTTTCACACGCTGTCAAATGTTTACTTGGCGGGTTGCCCTCTTCAGCACCAGCCAGGTCAAATCCAACTACCCCGCCATCACGGTGACGCAATGCCAGCTCCGCTACCGCAACAGAATTCTTTGCGTGGCGCATGGCCGTGAGGATCTGCCCCACACGAATGAACTTTCCAGCTTCAGCGACAATCGCAGTTCCTTCATCCAACCCCGCTTGCACTGCTGCAACAGCCGCATCCATGTCGAGGTCACCCTGCACGTGTTGTTCTGGAGCCCACCTGGCTTCTGCATAGAACACTCCGTCCGCAGCCTGATCAAGTACCCATTCACGGGCAACACGCTTTAGAGCATCGGCCGTCTGCATGACAGAAACCGTCAACGCGAAGGACTCCAAATAACGTTCCAAGCTCCCCGAATTGGACGCGCCCAAAATACGTGCCCGCATATCGCTGGGGTCACCTGAAGGGATCTCAACGCCGGCTTCCTGGGCCAGTTCAATCAGGGTTGAAGCGCGCAAACCACCGTCGAGGTGGTCGTGCAGTGAAACCTTGGGAAGCTCCAAGATAGGGTCACGGTCGTCAACGCCAACAGGTGTAGGAAAAAGGTTAGTATCCACACTTCCACCCTAGCGGATCACGCGCGGTTCAGAACCTCTAGCGCCACGGCACAGTTCACCCGCGTCGCAATTCCCACAGCGCGCTCGTCAACCAAGAAGTCACCCTGGTGAATGTCATACGTGTGTCCGCCAGGCGTGCGTGTTCCCAAACGAATGAGAGCACCCGGCACCCGGGTGAGATACCACGCAAAGTCTTCCCCACCCATCGACTGTGGGGTCAGTTCCACCGAATCCGGCCCTAACTCCTGCCGGATTGCGTGCTCTGCCAACGTCACTTCTTCTTCGGTGTTGACAACCGGCGGGACACCTCGACGGTGTTCCAACTCAACTTCCACACCGTACGGGCCCGCAATCCTGTCAACCAAGTCTGGCAAAACCTGCGCAACCTTATTCCACCCGTCAACGTCCAGACACCTCAACGTCCCCATAAGGGAACCTTCATTGGGCACCACATTGGGAGCATGACCAGCTTCGACCGCGCCCCACACCAAGGAAAACGCGTGGCGTGGGTCAATCAGCCGCGACAGAGTTGACGGCAGATCAACGGCCAAGCGGCCAAGGGCGTACACCAGATCCTCAGTCAAGTGCGGACGTGACGTGTGGCCACCGTGTCCACGCAAGCGCAGAATAACCGTGTCACCTGCCGCCGTGATGGGCCCAATACGCGAACCCACCTTGCCCACGTCCACGTTCGGATCACAGTGCAGGGCGTAGCACAGAGGAACACCCGTGAGCGCACCCTGCTGGATAATCTGCAGCGCCCCACCCGGAGTTACTTCTTCAGCTGGCTGGAAAATACAGCGGATCGTGCCACCTAAACCACCCTTGGTTTCGTGGATACGCGACAAGGCGAGCGCAGCACCCATCGCCGCGGTGAGGTGAACATCGTGGCCACATGAATGGCTCACACCGGGCACGGTCGAAGCGAAATCGGTCCGGGTTAAATCATCTAGCGGAAGGGCGTCGATGTCAGCGCGCAGGCCACCCACGATGGGGCCTTCGCCCACATCCACATACAAGCCGGTACCTTCGAACAGCACGGGCTCAAGACCCGCGTCCCTCAGGCGTTGCGCGATCTTCTCAGTTGTGCGGTGCTCAACATTAGACAGTTCGGGGTGGGCGTGAATATCACGACGGAACTCGATGAGCTCATCCACTAGCTCGTTCACAACTGACTGAATCAACGCGCCCTCTTCCTATTCACTGTGTGCCAATAATGTAGTCGCTCACCGCCACGTGAGCCAGTTCATGACACGGAATGACACACTTACTGGCACACAACAGGGCCCTACAGAATCTGCGTCACAGAAGTCACAGAATCTGGTTCAACCCCTGATCTTCCAGACGCGCAACCACGCTCTTGACTTTTTGGGCGCTGTTCCGACTCGTCACAAGCAACGCGTCGTCCGTGTCCACGACTACCACGTCGTCAAGACCTACAAGAGCCACAGGACGGTCACCGGTTGAAATCACCACACCAGACGAGTCCTCCGCTACCACCGGCGAATCACCAATCACCTTCACCGCACACCGTTCCCCTGGCGCCGGCTGCCGTAGCTTGGCCACCGCATCGAAGTCTCCCACGTCATCCCAACCGAAGTCGCCGGGAACAACCACAACACGCCCAGCACGCGCGGCCGGTTCGGCGATCACATAGTCGATCGCCACTTTCTCCAACTGTGGCCACACCTCGGCCAAGACAGCTTCTTGACGGTCGGTGCCCCACACCTCGGCGATCTTTTCAAGCCCCGCATACAGATCAGGGGCGTGTTGCGCGAACAACTCCAACATCGCGTCAGTGCGCGCAATAAACATTCCCGCGTTCCACCGATAGCGCCCCGAAAACGTGTACTTCCGAGCCGTCGTCGCATCTGGTTTTTCAACAAAGTTCAGCGCACGGCGGGCAGTGGGGGCAGCGTGCAACCCCAAGTTCGCACCGGCCTCTATATACCCGTACGCCGTCGACGCATATGTGGGTGTGATCCCCACCGTGACAATGTCTCCACCAGACGCTGCCGCCACCGCTTGTGTGACCACCGTGCGGAAATCTTCGGCGTTGGTAATCGAATGGTCGGCAGAAAACGACCCAATGACGGCATCCGGATCAGTGCGGTGAATGAGCGCGGCGGCCAACCCAATGGCTGCCGCAGAGTCCCGAGGTGAAGGCTCCCGAACCAGCCGATCCTCACGTAAGTCTGGGAGCTGCTGCGAGACCTCCTCAGCGTGAGCCTGCCCCGTCACCACCCACATGTGGTCCGGGTCCACCAACGGGACCGTCCGTGACCAGGTGGACTGCAGCAGGGTTGACCCCACCCCCAGAATGTCGTGCAAGAACTTTGGCCGGTCACGACGGGACAAAGGCCACAGCCTGGTCCCCGCTCCACCGGCTGGGATCACCACATGAAAGTTGGGAATCATTGCATCATTGTTGCTGGCATAACGTCCACACTTCCACCAGACACGCGCCACGATATGAAACCCGAGAGATACCCCACGCTTATATGGCGTTATTATGTGTAATGTCTGCGAATCTCATAAAGATCGCGGTAATTCGCGGGATTTAGTGGATACAGATTCGCTCGATTGGCTAAAGCGACGCCCCAGGCGTAGCTTTTATATGTTATTAAAACTGTCTCAACTGGAGGATGCCCCGTGGCTAAAGCCTCAACGGGCACGCTGTACCGCGGACACGAAGGAATGTGGTCCTGGGTCGCTCACCGCGTCACAGGTGTTGGTATTTTCTTCTTCCTGCTGGTCCACGTGCTTGACACAGCCCTTGTACGCGTATCGCCTGCAGCCTATGACGCTGTTATTGGAACCTATAAGACCCCCATCATGGCAATGGCTGAGATCGGGTTGGTTGCAGCAATCATTTTCCACGCATTCAACGGTGTGCGCGTGATTCTTGTCGACTTCTGGAAGGGTGGCCCCAAGAACCAGCGCAAGATGTTCTGGGCTGTCATGATCCTGTGGCTGATCGTCATGATCGCTTTCGTTCCCCGCCACCTCATGCACACGTTCGGAGGTTGAGAAAAGTGACAGCAACTTCAATTCCCGCTCCTCGTAGCGAATACACCCGCCACAAGAACACCCGTTCCAAGTTCGAGCTTGCGGCCTGGCTGTTCATGCGTGTTTCAGGACTGATTCTTGTCATCCTGATTTTTGGTCACCTGTTCGTCAACCTGTGGCAGGGCGAAGGTGTTCAGGGACTCGACTTTGGTTTCGTCGCCGGTAAGTGGGCTAGCCCGTTCTGGCAGATATGGGACCTGGCTATGCTGTGGCTGGCTATGCTCCACGGAACAAACGGTATGCGTACCATCATCAACGACTACGCAGAGAAGCCAGGCACCAACGTTGTCCTGCAACTTGTTCTGTACATCGCATCAGCCATCGTTGTGGTTCTGGGAACCCTGGTGATCTTCACCTTTGACCCATGCCCAGTGAACACCTCGGCTGAACTTCTGCCCACATTCTGCACCGCTTAGTGACAGTCGTTTAAAGGAGAATTGAGTATCTATGCAGGTACATGAGTACGACGTTGTCATCGTCGGCGCAGGTGGCGCCGGCATGCGCGCAGCCATCGAATCCGGGCAGCGCGCACGCACAGCTGTTCTTACCAAGCTGTACCCAACCCGTTCGCACACCGGTGCGGCTCAGGGTGGTATGTGTGCAGCTCTTGCCAACGTTGAAGAAGACAACTGGGAATGGCACACATTCGACACCATTAAGGGTGGCGACTACTTGGTTGACCAGGACGCCGCTGAAGTCATGGCAAAAGAAGCCATCGATGCGGTTCTTGACCTGGAAAAGATGGGGCTGCCGTTCAACCGTACGCCTGAAGGCAAGATTGACCAGCGTCGCTTCGGTGGACACACCCGCGACCACGGTAAGTCGCCTGTACGTCGCGCGTGCTACGCCGCTGACCGTACGGGTCACATGATTCTTCAGACCCTTTACCAAAACTGCGTCAAGCACGGCGTTGAGTTCTACAACGAGTTCTACGTTCTGGACCTCGTAATGACCGAGGTCGACGGCCAGCGCCGTCCGGCAGGTGTCGTTGCATACGAACTGGCAACAGGCGAAATCCACGTCTTCCGCGCTAAGGCCGTTGTGTTTGCAACCGGTGGTTTCGGTAAGGTCTTCAAGACCACCTCGAACGCTCACACGCTCACCGGTGACGGTGTTGCTGTGACCTACCGGAACGGTCTCCCACTTGAAGACATGGAGTTCTTCCAGTTCCACCCAACCGGTTTGGCTGGCTTGGGAATCCTCCTGTCTGAGGCTGCCCGAGGTGAAGGTGCAGTTCTGCGTAACTCCGAGGGTGAGCGCTTCATGGAGCGTTACGCACCTACCATTAAGGACTTGGCTCCACGTGACATCGTGGCTCGCTCCATGGCGAACGAGGTGCGTGAAGGTCGCGGTTGTGGACCAAACAAGGACTATGTTCTTCTGGACCTCACCCACCTGGAGCCAGCACACATTGACGCGAAGCTTCCGGACATTACCGAATTCGCCCGCACCTACCTGGGTGTTGAGCCATACACAGAACCTGTTCCTGTGTTCCCAACGGCTCACTACGCGATGGGTGGTATCCCCACCAACGTCGAATCGGAAGTTCTTGCCGACAACGACACGGTAGTTCCTGGCCTTTACGCTGCCGGTGAATGTGCCTGTGTTTCGGTCCACGGTTCAAACCGTTTGGGAACCAACTCGCTTCTGGACATCAACGTGTTTGGAAAGCGCGCGGGAATCGCTGCTGCGGAATACTCCAAGACCGCTTCGCTTCCTGAACTCCCAGATGGCGCTGCTGACCGCACGGTCGATATGATCGAAACCATGCGTCGCTCCAACGGTTCAGAACTGATCGGCGCGATCCGTAAGGACCTTCAGGAAACCATGGACACGCACGTTCAGGTGTTCCGTACTGAAGAAACTCTGCGCACAGCGCTTAAAGACATCGAAGCTTTGCGTGAACGCTACAAGAACGTGGGTATCCACGACCGCGGAAAGCGTTACAACCTGGATCTCCTCGAAGCAATCGAGTTGGGCTTCCTTCTTGAAATCGCCGAGGTGGTTACGGTTGCCGCTCTGCACCGTAAGGAATCGCGTGGCGGACACTTCCGTGAAGACTTCCCGAAGCGTGACGACGAAAACTTCATGCACCACACCATGACCTACCGCGACGAATCAGCAACTGCTGAAGGTGTCGCAGGAATGCGTTTGGAAACGAAGCCCGTCGTTATAACGCGGTACCAGCCTATGGAGCGTAAGTACTGATGAGTGAAAAAGAAGTAAAGACAGCTGAGCCAGCATCCAAGGTTGATCTTCCTGAACACCTGGGTGGCGGTGGCGGAGAAATCCCATCGTTCGATTGCACAATCCGTATCGCACGCTTCAACCCTGAAGCTGACTCCGAGCCACACTGGGAAGACTACAAAGTCACCATGTACGGCACGGACCGTATCCTGGACGCTCTGCACAAGATCAAGTGGGAGATCGACGGTAGCCTGTCGTTCCGCCGTTCATGTGCGCACGGTGTCTGTGGTTCGGACGCTATGCGAATTAACGGGCGTAACCGCCTGGCATGTAAGACCCTGCTGAAAGACCTGGACACGAACAAGCCCATCACGGTCGAAGCTATCAAGGGCCTGCCTCTTGAAAAAGACCTCATCGTGGACATGGAACCGTTCTTCCAGTCCTACCGCGAAATCATGCCGTTCTTGATCACGTCTGGTCACGAACCAACTCGCGAACGCCTGCAGTCGCCTGAAGACCGCGCCATCTTTGACGACACCACTAAGTGCATTCTGTGTGCCTCGTGTACCTCGTCCTGCCCAGTGTTCTGGACCGATGGCCAGTACTTTGGACCTGCAGCAATTGTGAACGCACACCGCTTCATCTTCGACTCACGTGACGAAGGTGGCGACATGCGCCTCGAGGTTCTCAACGATAAGGAAGGTGTATGGCGTTGCCGCACCACCTTCAACTGTACGGAAGCTTGCCCGCGTGGAATTGAAGTCACCAAGGCAATTGCAGAAGTCAAGCAGGCGTTGCTGACCCGAGCGTTCTAACGTGGCTTTACACCCTCTAACATGTGGCCGTCGCTTTTTAGCGGCGGCCACTGTTGCCCTCGCAACCTTTTCAGTTGTGGGGCCCACCAACGTTGTGGGGACGGAACCGGCGAGCGCGCACACGGTTGTGGCGCAACCGGCAGAAACCACCTCTGCCACATACACCAGCCCCACCGACTTAGGTGACGGCACTTCCCCACCCAAGCCAGCAGCCGATGCGTGGCTCGTAGCAAACCTGGATACCGGCGAAGTACTGGTATCCCATGGCGAGGACGTGGTCTCATCGCCGGCTTCCGTACAGAAACTTCTCACAGCCCTGGCCCTGGTCGACGAACTCCCCGACGTCAAAAAGAAACACCGCATTTCAGAGGCCGACACACAAGTCGACGGGACCCGCGTGGGATTACTGCGCGACAACGAGTATTCGATCGACTTGCTGTTCCGCTCAATGCTCATGTCCAGCGCTAACGACTCCGCGTACGCGCTTGGCGAAGCAGTGGGCGGGCAACATAAGGCCCTGGAGCTCATGCACCGCAAGGCTCGGCAACTGGGAATGGACTCGACCGTTGTGGGCACCACCAGCGGCCTTGACGCCCCCGGGCAAGGCACCACCATCGATGATTTGCTAAGACTCGCACACGAGTTCACCAAGAACAAGTACCTCATGAAGGTTGTACAAACTCAGACCTTGGATTTCCCCGGTGGTTATGACCACGACAAGAAGAAAAAGGTCAAGGGATACCAGATCCAGAACCACACGCGGTTAATTGGGCTGGTTGAGGGGGCTATTGGCCTGAAAAACGGTTACACGCAAGAAGCCCGCGGTTCGTTTTTAGGGGCCGCCACCCGAGGTGACACCACGTACGCCGCGGTGGTCTTGCGCGCGCAGACACAGAGTCGCCAAGCAGCCGCAGATCTTCTCAACTGGGCATTCAACCAGACAGACCCAAAAGTCACGCGCACTGTGGCGTTCGAAGATCTCAGCACGCCCTCACCTGTTGCTTCGCCTGCCGCGTCGGCTGGGACTAGTGATTCTGGAGCTGAGAGTAGCTCGTCCGACGCACGCAGTGGGACAGAGTCAGATATATCAGTCGAAGAGATGCGTGAGTCTCAACCAGCCGGAGCTGCGATCCCTGCCAACATCGGGCTCGCACTTGGCCTTCCCGTTGCCGTCTTTGCTGTTGCGGGTGGCATTCTCATGTACCGTTCGCGCCATAGTCGTTCCGGCAACAGTCGTTCCCGCCGAGGCGAAGAGGCGCGCGAAGACCAAGAAGGTACCGGCAGGTGAGTCAGGGCTCACGCACTGAGGAGCCTTCGCTCACTGCCCTTCTGGTGTCCGGAGGCAAGGCAACGCGGCTGGGCGGTATCACCAAGACCGCACTCACAGCTAACGGTGTTCCGCTGATCAAACGCGCCCTCTCAGCCGTCCGTGGCGTATCCCCGCACTGCCCCGCCGTCGTGGTGGGAGACACGGACGGGTTGGACGACCTCGGGCACGTGACCCACCTACGCGAAAACCCACCGTTTTCCGGCCCTGCCGCAGCGATTGCCGCCGGGGTGGAGCACGTGACGACTGACCTTGTTGCGGTCCTTGCCGCCGACCTCCCCCTCATTGACGCGCACACCATTCGCGCGCTCATTGACGCGGTAGGTCAAGCGGATTGCGCAGTGGCCGTTGACCCTACCGGGCGAGTGCAATATCTGACGGCCGTGTGGCGTACGCGGGCGCTGGCTCAAGTGGTTTCCGCCGCCGAGGTGGCCCACCGGCCCGCTCGCACCCTTTACGAGCACTGTGAGTGGGTTCCCATTCACCTTGAGCAGGCGACCACGGCAGACATCGACACCTATGCTGATGCTCAGCGCTTCGGGGTGGACTTAAGAGGCGCGTCCACGCCTAGACAATGATTCCGCGGTCGTTCATCTTCTCCATGAGGCCTGCTCCGTCTGACGCGTAAATCCACGGAACACCCTGGCCGCGTCCCGAATTCTTCGAACGCCCACCGGCCCACACTGCTTCACCCACTGTGAGCTGACGGATACACACGGCGACAACATTGTTGGGGTGGTTCTCGACGAACTCACCATAGATGTCTTCATCATGCTGGCCGTCGTCTCCTACCAGCAACCATTTGATGTTGGGGAACTCCCGGGCCAAACGTTCCAACTGGATGCGTTTGTGTTCTTGACCAGAGCGGAACGCTCGCGTAGCTGTTGGGCCCCAGTCAGTGAGCAAAAACGGCCCGTCCGGATACAGGTTCCGGGACAAGAAACGTTTCAGTGTCAACGCCACATTCCATGCCCCCGTAGACAAATAAATGATGGGCGCGTGCGGGCGCAAATAGGTGAGACGGTCATACAGGACCGACATGCCCGCGACCGGCGAACGCGCATGCTCATCCAACACAAACGTGTTCCACGCGGCCAAAAACGGACGCGGCAACGCAGTCACCATGACCGTGTCATCGATGTCAGAAATGATGCCGAACTTTTCGTCATCTGCCACAACGTGCGCAGTAGCCGTGTCGACCAGAGACCCCTGCGTCCAGATCTCCAACTCAACTTTCCCCGGCTCAAAGTCGCCGGGAATCACGGCGTCCACGATGCCACCTCGGTCGGATGCCACCATATGTTCCTGGCCATTCACACGCACCCACGCAGTCGCCTCGTTGAGCGGAATGGACCCAAACGACCTGAAACCGCGAATACTCGCGTGCATATCTGCAGCCGGTTGCCCGGTCTTAGTCAAAACAATGCGCGCCAACACGCGGATAAAACTTTCAGTCCCATAGGAGTCATAGGCGATGACTGTGCGTTTCCATCCACGCTTGGTCGCTTGTTTCCGTTGCCAGTCCTGGACCTTGTCTTCGAGACGAGCGGCGGTGTGGATGACCTCGGGGGCAATGTTGTTGGGCTTGTATTTCTTGGCCACCAGGTGGTGCTCCTTAGGGGTGGGTGGAGAGTTTAGAGAAAACCGACGCGGTCATACGCATTTTTGACCGTCACATCAGCGATCTGCGTAGCCTTGTGAGCTCCGTTCAAGAGGATCCGCTGAAGTTCTGCTCGGTCTTCCAGCAGTTCGTTGGTGCGGGTCCGTACGGGGGTGAGAGCTTCAACAGCGAGATCTGCGAGCGCAACCTTGAGGTGGCCGTACATCTTCCCGTCGAATTCGGCAACGATGCTGTCGATGCTCTGGCCCGACAAAGACGAATAAATGGTGAGCAGATTCGACACTCCCGGCTTGTTATCCGGATCGTACGCAATCACAGTGTCGTTGTCAGTGACGGCAGATTTAAACTTCTTCTGAAGAACCTTTGGCTCGTCCAGAATGTCGATGCGCCCAGCAGGGTTCTTCCCAGACTTCGACATTTTTGCCGACGGATCTTGTAGGTCATAGATTTTCGCCGTCTGTTTGAGGATTCCTGCCTCAGGAACTTTGAACGTTTCGCCGTAGCGGTTGTTGAAACGTTCCGCCAAGTTGCGTGTCAGTTCCAGGTGCTGACGCTGGTCCTCCCCCACGGGCACAACATCGGCCTGGTACAGCAGGATGTCAGCGGCCATGAGTGCCGGGTAGGTTAGCAATCCCAGCGACACGTGTTCGTTCTTTGCGGATTTGTCTTTGAACTGGGTCATGCGCTGAGCTTCACCCAAAGACGTGGTGCATTCCAGGATCCAGCTCAGTTTTGTGTGTGCGTCGACGTGGGACTGCACAAAGATTGTGGACTTTTCAGGGTCGAGTCCCGCGGCAATGAACTGTGCTGCTGTGCGCAAGGTACGTTCACGCAGTTCCTCAGGGTTCTGCTCCACCGTGATCGCGTGCATGTTTGCGATGAAGAAGAACGCGTCGTGGGTTTCCTGCTGTGCAACGAACTGTTGCAGAGCGCCAATATAGTTACCGAGGTGAAGGGATCCCGACGTCGCTTGAACACCTGAAAGTGAGCGAGGACGGGTGACTGCTGATTGACTCATGCCCTCCATTCTGCCATTTCAGCATCATAGAACCGTCTCAATCAGCAAAAAACGCGTTGATTGCACGTGTTAAGAGTCACATCAAAGTATTATGCTAATTACCTCCAAAGTTGGAGTGACCGCAAGCACACTCTGCGTGTGCAAAACCAAAGCTTCGTCGCCTGCGACGACATACCCCAAAATAAGGAGCTCGAATGTCGGTTGAGTACATTAAAACCGATGAAGCTCTCCCACCAGTTGCAGTGGAAGAGAAGCCCCGGTGGACACCGGGCAAAATTGTTTTATGGGTAGCCATTGCCCTTATCGCCGGTATCGGCTGGACCATGATTGCGATTGTTCGTGGTGAACAGCTCAGCGCAAGTTGGTTCGTCGCAGCAGCTGTGGGTTCCTACCTCATCGCTTTTAGGTTCTACGCGAAATTCATCGAATGGAAAGTGTGTCGCCCTGACCCCAAGCGCGCCACACCCGCTGAACTTAACGACAACGGAAGGGACTTCACCCCCACCGACCGACGTGTTCTCTTTGGCCACCATTTCGCCGCCATTTCTGGCGCTGGGCCACTTGTGGGACCGATTCTTGCTGCTCAGATGGGTTACCTTCCCGGCACCCTGTGGATCGTTCTGGGTGTGATTGTTGCTGGAGCCGTGCAGGACTACATGGTTCTTTACTTCTCGACCCGCCGGAACGGACGCTCACTTGGCCAGATGGCCCGCGACGAGCTCGGCAAGGTCGGCGGTATCATCACCTCAATCGGAATCATCCTCATTATGACCATTCTGATTGCGGTGCTGGGTGTTGTCATTATTAACGCCCTTGCAGAATCCCCATGGGGTGTCTTCTCGATTGCGATGACCATCCCAATCGCATTCTTCATGGGCTTCTACATGCGGTACCTGCGCCCAGGTGCAATCGTGGAAACCTCGGTGATCGGTGTTACCCTTCTTGTCCTCTCAATCGTTGTAGGCGGTTGGGTTCACAACGACCCGTTGTGGTCAGAAGTCTTCCACCTCACCAAAGTCCAGCTGGCATGGGGGCTGATGATCTACGGCTTCTTTGCAGCCGTTCTCCCGGTGTGGATGCTTCTTGCACCACGTGACTACCTGTCCACCTTCATGAAGATCGGAACGATCGGCCTGTTGGCAGTCGGAATCATTCTGGTGAACCCAGAAGTGCAGATGCCTGCAGTCACACCGTTCGCGTCTAATGACCAAGGTCCGGCATTCGCAGGTTCCTTGTTCCCATTCCTGTTCATCACGATTGCATGTGGTGCACTTTCTGGATTCCACGCCCTTATTTCCTCTGGAACTACGCCTAAGCTGCTAGAAAAGGAATCACAAGCCCGCCTCATTGGTTACGGCGGAATGCTCATGGAATCGTTCGTGGCAATCATGGCGCTTGTCGCAGCTGTCAGCTTGGACAAGGGAATCTACTTCGCAATGAACGCCGCCGAACCTCTCACTGGTGGAACGCCTCAGGGCGCGGCCGACTTCATTACGAACAAACTTGGTATGCCGGGCATTGACGTTACTCCAGAAGCACTTGAACAAGCCGCGCACGACGTCGGAGAAGCCTCGATCGTGTCCCGTACCGGTGGTGCTCCTACCCTGGCTATGGGAATGGCCCACATTCTGCACAACGTGTTCGGTGGACCGGCCTGGATGAGCTTCTGGTATCACTTCGCGGTGATGTTCGAAGCGCTCTTCATCCTCACCACGATTGACGCTGGTACTCGTGTCGCACGTTTCATGCTTTCAGACCTGTTGGGCAACTTCATGCCTAAGTTCCGAGACCCGTCATGGAACCTGGGCGCGTGGCTCACCACCTTGGTCATGGTTGCCGGATGGGGATCGATTCTGGTGATTGGTGTGACTGACCCTCTTGGTGGAATCAACACGTTGTTCCCGCTGTTCGGTATAGCTAACCAGCTTCTTGCAGCGGTAGCCCTTGCGGTGGTTCTAGCGATCGTTGTGAAGTCTGGTTACGCAAAGTACGCGTGGATCCCAGGTATTCCACTTGCATGGGACCTCGCTGTGACCATGACCGCGTCGTACCAGAAGATCTTCTCGACTAACCCCAAGCTCGGATACTGGGCACAGCACTTCGCAGTGCGTGAAAAGCTGGCCGCTGGGGAAACGTCCATGGGTAACATCAACGGCGCAGAAGCGATGAACGCGGTTGTTCGCAACACGTTCATCCAAGGAACCCTGTCAATCGTGTTTGCTGTTCTGGTGCTCATGGTCGTCCTTATGGCGCTGTACCAGTGCTTCAAAGCAGTCACCACAGGAAAGGTGAGCACGTCAGAAGAGCCAGCAGTGCCCACGAAGATCTTCGCACCAAAGGGACTCATCCCCACTAAGGCAGAACGTGAAGTTCAGGCTCAGTGGGACGCGTTCCAAAAGGAGCATGCACAAAAGGTCAAAGCGAATGACTAAGGTTTCGACACTCCTTAAACCGCTAAAAGCTGTTCATTGGTATATCAAGGAAATCATGGGCGAAAACGCCTACAAGCACTACCTCGAGTCCTATCAACAGCGGCATGGCACCTGCGAAGGCGCCATGGGAGAACGCGAGTTTTGGCGCGATCTCACTGACGAACAGGATCGAAACCCTAAAGCGCGCTGTTGCTGAGCACGCTGTAGCTAAGAAACTGGGGGCACACGTTTTCACACGTGTGCCCCCAGTTTCGTTTACGCCTGACTACATGTGAGGAGTTACGCTTTGACCCGCCGTTACCACTTACTTGTTGTCCACAAGCTCCGGCAGGTCGTAGTCAATGACTAATGGCGCGTGGTCACTCCACCGTTCACCCCATGACGCGGCCCTGTGTACTTGCGCGTTCGACGCCAATTCAGCAAGGTTGGGCGTGGCCATGTGGTAGTCAATCCGCCAGCCTGCGTCATTGTCGAAGGCTTTTCCTCGCATGGACCACCACGTGTACGGGCCCGGAACCTCACCGGAAAGTTTGCGGTGAACGTCGATCCAGCCGAGGTCGCCAAAGAATTCGTCAAAGTACGCACGTTCTTCCGGAAGGAAACCAGCCTTCTTTTGGTTGGCTTTCCAGTTCTTAATGTCCAGTTCCGTGTGCCCCACGTTCAGGTCACCCGTCACAAGTGCATAGTCAGCGTGACGCGCAAGCTGTGGCAAACGCTCTTTCATGCGATCCAAGAATCGATACTTGTCATCCTGTTTAGGCGTCCCCGCTTCCCCTGAGTGCACGTACGCGGAAACAACCGTGAGTGTGGAGCCATCGTCTAAGTCATAGTCACATTCGATCCAACGGCCGGCCCCCGCAAAGTACTCATCGCCGATCCCGATACGCACCTCACGCGCTGGTGTCTGCGATACAACAGCAACACCTGCCCGCCCTTTTGCTTCAGCATCAGCGCTGTATGCACTGCCTCCGAATGGCTCCATGACTGAGTAGGCAATGTCATTTGCAGCCCTGACTTCTTGCAAGGTTAAGATCTGTGGCGTGTTCTGGTTAAACCAGGGTTCCATTCCTTTCCGCATAGCTGCGCGGATTCCGTTCACATTTACGCTGGCGACAGTAATCATGTGTTCATCCTTTCACGCAAAATATCTTACGAGTGACTCGGCTAACGTCCCTGTCATGAAAATTGGGTACAGTTAGAAGTCCTGAGATGACAAGGAGACGACTCATGGCAACACCGGAATTCGACATTGAACGTCTAACCGTCAGCCCACTCGACGAAGTCGACGCGCAAGACCTGCGCACCTTCTTGGTCGATGAACAACAGAAGTTCTGGGGCGAACGCGACCTCAGCGAAGACCATGATCCATACTGGTTCCGCCAGTTGGCTGCGTCTGGCCTGGTCGCTCGATACAAAAACGAAATCGTTGGGTACCTTCTGGGTGTGATTCCTCTGGACGGTCCCGCTTATATTCACCTCGTTGCTGCCCGCGACGACTTCCGCCACCAGGGAATCGGTCGCAGGCTTTACGACTCGTTCATCGAGTTGGCACGAAGCAAAGGCAAAACCGAAGTTCAGGCAACAACAATGCCGGAAAACTCAGCAGCCGTTTCGTTCCACTCATCAATTGGGTTCGAAAGCGTGCTCATGGACAATTACGCAGGCAAAGACAAAGCGCGCATTTTGTTCAAGCTCACGCTTGCTCTGCAGTAGTCGCAGGCACACAAACCAAACACAAAGCGAGGGGATTCACATCCCCTCGCTTTGTGTTTGTGCGAGCAACACTAGCCAGACAAAACTAGCCAGCTAGACAGCTCCGGGTTAACCACCTCGGGCGAACCCTGGCAAGCCCACTACGCAAGTGACCGTTCAGCGCTTTCAATGACGTTACGCAACAGTTCAACGCGCGTCATGGGCCCTACTCCCCCAGGGTTGGGCGAGTAGAACGACGACTTAGCCCGCGCTTTTTCCGAAACGTCGCCCACGACCCGGGACTTCCCAGTTTCAGGGTCGGTTTCGCGCGAAACTCCCACATCAACCAGCACCACGCCATCCTTGACCGAGTCCCCATCCACAATGTCTTTCACTCCTGCGGCGGCGACAACGACATCGGCCTGTTGGAGCAGTTCCTTGAGGTTTGTGGTGCCCGTGTGCGTGAGCGTCACAGTGGCGTTCACGGCGCGACGAGTCAGAATCAACCCGATGGGCCGGCCCACGGTCACTCCGCGTCCCAGCACCACTACGTGTTTACCGTTGAGGTCAACACCGTGGCGTTCCAGAAGCTCAACGATCCCCACCGGCGTGCATGGCAGTGACGACTCAACGTCTTCACCCACCCGTAGAACCAGGCGCCCCAAGTTCATGGGGTGCAGGCCGTCGGCGTCCTTGTCAGGGTCGATCAGTTCCAAAACCCGGTTGGTGTCGATTCCTTTAGGCAGTGGCAACTGCACGATGAAGCCCGTGCACGCAGGGTTGTCGTTAAGGCGCTGAACTGCGTCCTCAATTTCCTGTTGGGTCGCGGTTTCAGGAAGGTCTTCTCGAATCGACTCGATGCCCACTTCAGCGCAATCGCGGTGTTTACCCGCCACGTACCACTGTGAACCAGGGTCCTCGCCAACCAGCAACGTGCCCAGTCCAGGTGTGACACCGTGCTCTCTGAGGCGCGCAACCCGTTCAGCGAATTCCTGTTTGAGTGCTTTTGCTGTCGCTTTTCCGTCGAGAATCTGGGGCATCAGTACTGTTTCAGTCCTTCATAGAGCGGGAATGCTTGGGTCAGGCGGTTAACGCGCTGGCGCTGTTCGTCAAGGTCGCAGCCTGGTTTGAGGACCTGCGCCATGATGTCGGCGACTTCGGTGAATTCTTCGTGGCCAAAGCCTCGGGAAGCCAGTGCTGGGGTTCCCACGCGCAGGCCCGAGGTGACCATGGGTGGCCGTGGGTCGAAAGGAACCGCGTTGCGGTTAACAGTGATGCCAACCGAGTGGAGTAGGTCTTCCGCTTCTTGCCCGTTGAGCGCGGAGTTGCGCAGGTCGACGAGCACCAGGTGGACGTCGGTTCCTTCTGTCAGCACGCTGACACCGGCGTCGGTGACGTCGTCCTGCAGGAGGCGTTCAGCCACGATCTTTGCTCCACGAATGGTGCGTTCTTGCTTTTCTTTGAACTCAGCTGACTGTGCGATCTTAAATGCGATCGCTTTAGCCGCAACCACGTGCATGAGCGGCCCGCCCTGCTGTCCAGGGAACACAGCCGAGTTGATCTTCTTGGCGATGTCTTCGTCGCGGCTCAGGATCAGACCTGAACGTGGGCCACTGAGGGTCTTGTGCACGGTTGAGGACACCACGTCCGCGTATGGGACGGGGCTGGGGTGCAGACCTGCGGCCACGAGCCCGGCGAAGTGCGCCATGTCTACCCAAAGTTTCGCGCCAACTTCGTCAGCAATTTCGCGGAATGCTTCGAAGTCGAGGTGGCGTGGGTAGGCCGACCAGCCGGCCACAATCACTTTTGGCTTGCTTTCCAGCGCGGTCTTGCGCACCTTGTCCATGTCCAGACGGTTGGTTGCTTCGTCCACACCGTATGCGGCGATGTCGTAGAGGCGGCCGGAGAAGTTGATCTTCATACCGTGAGTCAAGTGACCACCGTGGGCCAGGCTCATTCCCATCAGCGTGTCCCCTGGGCGGGCCAGAGCGTGCATGACGGCCGCATTTGCCTGTGCGCCAGAGTGAGGCTGCACGTTAGCGAAGTTTGCCCCGAAAAGCTCTTTCACACGGTCGATCGCAAGGTTTTCTGCGACGTCAACGTGTTCGCACCCGCCGTAGTAGCGACGCCCGGGGTATCCTTCCGCGTACTTGTTAGTGAGGACTGACCCTTGGGTTTGCAGAATGGCTTTGGGGACGAAGTTTTCCGACGCGATCATCTCTAACGTGTCGCGTTGACGTTGCAGTTCGTCATTCAAAACCTGTGCGATTTCTGGATCGACCTGTTCGAGCGATTCGCTCAAAATGGAGGGCACTGACGACATTAAACTCTCCTTGCAGAACTGAAGATCAGCGCTCATCTTTGTGACACTGACCACCCTTGTTTAAGGGCCTATGTTCACCTTAACAGCGAGCTCACACACGGGCCGTTGTTATTCGTCGATTGGGCGGGCGTGACCGCGAAAGCCGCAACCACCTCGGCCTGGAAGTGATTAATCTTCGATCGGACCTAACAGTGCGTTGCTGTACGCGGAGTGCAGGCTCTCGTTGTCACTGGGCTGGTAGATTCCCGCCAGGACATCCCGGTACAAGCGCTGGAGTTCGCTGCGCGAATAGTACTGCGAACCTCCACACACGCGCAGGGCAGTGTCAACGGCACTCTTTGCCGCCTCGGCCGACCTATTCTTCGCCGCCGAAAAGTGCAAGAACCACTTCATGCCGTAGTTAGGATCACGGTCAGTGCCCACCAGGTCAAAGTCCTCCGTGAGTTTTTCAAGCTGTAGGCTAGCGCCGTCCATGAGGATTGCGGCTGATGCGATCTGCCAACGAATGTCGGGGTCCTTGGAATACGGGGCGCCTTTGGCTCGGGACATGCGCTTCTGCACAATCTCGCTGGCCAGGGAGACCGCGCGTTCACCAATTCCGTTGTACACACTGCCCAAGAACAGTTCGAAACACCCGAAAATCCCGAACACAAACGGGTCATCATTGGGCCCTACAGGCGTATGCGTGGCGACGCGATCAGACGACAAGAGCACGTTGTTCAGGACCGTTGTACACGACTGGGTGGCACGCATGCCCAAGGTGTCCCAGTCGTCCTTGATTTCGATGCCTTCTGAGTCGCGGTCGATGAAACCGAAAACTAGCTGGTCCGAGTCCTTCACGCGAGCGTGGACAACCAAGCGCGTCCACACCGGCGACAGGGAGGTGAAGATCTTGGTGCCCGTGAGCTCGTAGCCGTCATCCGTGGGGACCGCTTCAGTGGAGGAGTCGAACAGGACGGAGTCGTTGCCGGCTTCGCTGATCCCGAACGCGAAAATGTGCCCATCCATCGCGTCACGCAAAACCCAGTCGGTGGTCGTATCGCCCGCACGGTGCAAACGCGCGCACAACCCCACGATGATCTGGTGCATGTTGAACGCGAGCGCCGTTGCCGGAGCCGCCTGAGCGAGCGTACGTTGGACGCGTGACACCTCGGCGACACTCATCCCCGCCCCGCCAAAGGACTCAGGAACCAACATGGTGAGATAGTCGGCTGCCCGCAGGTCCTCCATATCTTCAAAGCAGAACTCATTGTTCGCGTCATAGCGGGGAGCACGTTCACGTAACGTGTCAAGAAGCTGGAGAGACAGAATGTCGGTCATGAAATTTTCCTTTCTTTTCGCGTCCCACGTTACCCGTGTGACAGTTTTGGCAAGTTGTACCTAAACAAATCTCACGCATGACCACTAGGTTTGGTCATATGAGTGAAAAGCGTCCAGCCCTGCGCAAACCCGTCATCAAACGCGGACCCGTCAATATCGCACGTCAGACCCTGCTGCGGCTCACCAACATGGGCTTGACCACTGCATACAAGGCATACCGTGTGCATCCGGCGATTTGGCGGCTCACCGCGCGCAATTACCAGCCGGGGCTCGAACGCATCGCCCGGCTCAACGCATGGATGATTTGCCAACAGGCCTCCCTGGACGTTCCGGCGTACCAAGACTATTTAGTTGAAAACGACTACGAGTTCACGTGGTGGAATCTGCAGAACTACCCTGCGACCAATAAACACGATTACGTCACGCAGTATTCCGAAGACGAGCGGTGCTGGAACGGCTCCATTGAGACCGTGGGCACTGTCGTGGACGAATCATCCGGATCATCAGGCAAGCCGTTTAACTGGATGCGGTCAAAAAAGGAATTGGACACGGTCCACCGCAACGTAGCCGGGTACGTGACGTTCCTGTTCGGTTCGCGTGACCTGTTCTGCATCAACGCGTTTTCCATGGGTGCGTGGGCCACGGGAACCAACACGGGACTGGCCATGGCCAAAGTCGCAATGGTGAAAAACACGGGCCCTGATCTAGAGAAAATCATTGACACGTTGACCCACTTTGGACCGGGCCACACGTATTTGATCAGTGCTTATCCTCCATTCCTCAAACACTTAGTCGACTACATGGACAACGACACAGAACGCGGCCCGGAGTACTGGGACCAGTTCACGCTCAACGGGTTCGTGGGCGGCGAGGCCATGACAGAAGGTCTACGTGAACACGTGGAGAAACGGTTCAACCGGGTGTACTCCGGTTACGGGGCCTCTGATCTGACAATCGGGATGGCCGGCGAAACCGATGTAGCGGTTGAGATCCGAAAAGAGCTGACACGCAACGCTGACTTCCGCGCGGCCCTGCTAGGCGAAGACGAATCGCGCGTTCCTATGATTTTCCAGTACAACCCGCTAGAGACATTCTTGGAAACAACTGAAGACAATGAGCTTATTGTCACAATTAACTCAGCGGCGGTGATGAGCCCTAGGCTTCGCTACAACATCGGTGATGAGGCCACGCTCATGAGCTTTGACGACATGGTAAACATCACGCGCGCATTCCCGCACTTAGCAAAACGCTTGTCTGAAGCGTTCAAGCGTCAGGGAATGCGCCTGCCGTTCGTGTTGCTGTTTGGTCGTTCGGATTCCACGATTTCGTACATGGGCGCGAACATTTATCCGTTGGACGTTGAGAACGGTTTGTACCGCGATGAGCGCTACGCACCATTGATTGATTCGTTCCGCATTGAGCTTCAGGACACTGGAGCCTTGGAGATGCGACCTACCTTGCACATCCAGCTGCGGGACACCTCGGCGGCGGAAAACTTGGACGCTGACCAGCGCGAACAGATGCGCACCGCACTGACCGCGGGGGTTCTTGAGCACTTGTCCGCGGTGTCACGTGACTTCAAGCAGTCGCTGGAGGAAGACCCGTCGGCGGCAGACATTCGCGTTGAGCTCCACGACCACGGCACGGGCCCGTTCGCGGAGGCTACCAAGAAGATCAAGAACACCTACCTGATGAAGTCCTAGCCGCCGCCCAAGCAGCCGCCGTCCAAGCATCCGCCCGCCCAGACACCCCTCCGACACCAACAACAGGAGCACACATGCGTACACGTGACTTTTCCGCCACCCCACCCCAGGGGCAGGGCAACGCTCTGTTCTTGGGGTGTAACGAGTACCGGTCGGTCCTGGACATGGCTGACCAGGTGCGCCGCTGGACCAAACTGGCCCGAACTCTCAAACGCGCCCCCGGCTACCTGTGGCACCGCAGTTACTACGAGTTCCCCAAGCGGATCGGCCTGGTTGTTGTGTTCCAGTCCCTCGACGACCTCATGCGCTTTGCCCGCACGCAGGAACACCACGAAATCATGCACTGGCTGGTGGGCAAAGGCGACAAATCCCCAGCTAAAGGAGGGTTTATCCGCATTTACGAGGCGAACGAATGGGGGTACTCCAACGGCATCTTCCGCGCCGAGGACGGCCGCACCGGCATGATCGACCGCTTTACACAGCTCCCCGGCGAATCGGCAACGTCCAGCACTCAGTTGCCCGGTGCCGCCACCTCGCCCAGCACCCGCACCGACCTCCCGTGACCCCAGTGATCCCCATGCCTCCCATGATTACCGTCGAACAGGTGGAAACCCGCGCGCAGCTGCGTGAGTTCTGTGCGGTTCCAGCGTGGATGACCCCCGCCGAGGTGGCTTCCCGGGTCCCGCTGTTACGTTCCGATGTGGTGGCATGGCACCGGGGCAGGTCGTGGTTTCCCGGCCCGGTGACGTTGCTGTTGGCCCGCGACGCGCATGGCACGGTTGTGGGCCGGTGTACGGTCCATTCGCACGCTGACATGGACGCGAAGCTTGGCTTTCCTACCTTGTTGTTTGGGGCCCTCGAGTTTGCACACCGCGACGCTTTCGAGGCGCTCATGGCCACGGTTGATGAGCACGCCGCCCGCACCGGCAAGACACACATCATGGGGCCGGTCTCGCTGTTGCCCAACGAAACCGGGGGCGTTGTTGTCGCCGGTCACGAACACCCGGGCTTCTTCGACTCCGCGTGGAACTCCCCGCTGGTGTCCCACGCGTTCGAGACAAGCGGCTTCACCCCGTTCAGCGGCGGCCGCACGTGGGAAGTGGACCTGGGTAAGGTGCCAGCTAAGCGGGCTACGGCGCCCGCGCCGCAAGCGTTCGCCGAGGTGGGAGTCGAGTTACTCAGCCCCGGCCGCTTGGGTGTGAGGAAGGTTTTGAACCGCGTGTTGCCCACGCTCAACGAAGCGTTCGACCCGCTCCCCTACTACACGCCCATTTCCGCAGAGCAGTTCGCGTCACAGACCAGTGGCTTGGAGTTGCTCATGGACCCCGGACTGATTGTGGCGGCCCAGGAGATGGGTGCAGAAGAATCCACCCCTGTCGCCGGGTTCATTCTCACTGTCCCCGACCCAGTCGAACATCTACGCGCAACCAACGGCGCTCTCTCCCCCACCTTTGCCGCACGGTTGCTACGGGAGCGCCTATCACGGCAGCGGTTAACCACCTCGGCGAAGGATGCGGTCCTCATCATCCAGGGCTCCCGCCCGTCCGTACAAGGCCGAGGCGTCGTTTCGATCCTAGCGCGTCAGATGTTCTCGACACTCATCAAGAAGAACTACCGCCGACTTAGAATTACATTTATTGGCGAGGACAACCCCGGCTCGGAAGCAATCCCGCGCAGGGCCGGCGGTCACCCGCTCCACGACATCCTATTTTTCCTCCGAAAGGTGCACACGTGAGCTTCTCCGAGGCCACTTTCGAACGAGTTTTCGCAACCGCCGGCTGGGCGCCCAGCGCGCACAACACGCAACCGTGGCTGCCCCAGGTGACCTCGCTGGCCCAGGCGCACGCTCCCCGTGACCGATCCGTACGCCATGGACCTGGGCCTCTCCCTGGGCTGTTGGGTCGAAGCGGCCAATATTGCCCTGGGCGCGACTAGTGCATGCATTGAGGACGTGCGCGTTCTGGGTGAAGAGCACGGTATCTGGCTTGAGTTGGACGTCGCCGAGGTAGGTCCGGGTGCGAGCGGTTCCGGCAGCTCCGGTGGCCCTACCCTGAGCGCGAGTAACCTCGAAACTGACAGCGGGGCTAGTTTTAAACCCGCCGAGGTGTTAGACCGCCAGGTGGACCGCGGCAAGTTACTGCCGCGCACCGACCGCCTGGAAGAGGCACTCACCCAGTTCGCCAAGACCAACTTCGCATACACCTCGGACCCTATTGCCAGCGCCCAGATTCCTGAAGCCACCTGGAGCGCGGCCTCCCGGTACGCGCAGGCGGCGGCGCTGTCACCTCGGGAAGCCTTGGACGAAACCCTGAAGTGGTTGCGCCTAGACGACACCGACCCACGCTACTACCAGGACGGGCTGACCGCGGAAACACTGCGGATACCGCGGGCCGTGGCTCGCACAGGCGCCCGTCTGGTCAAGGGCGGAAGCGACACGCTTTTGAACGCCGTGTCCCGCACCGGCGTATGGAGCACCATGCTCCCCACGTTCACATCACGCAGGGCCCCAGACCGCGTGGTGTTGGCGCTGCACCGCGATCACGCGTCGCAGGTCAGCGCAGAAGAATGGTTGCAGGCTGGGCGCGACCTGTTGCGGTTGTGGCTGATTCTTGCTCGCCACGGGCTCCGGGTGGCTGTCGAGTCGCAGTTGAAGGACACGCCATTGTCAGCTGCCATGCTGTGCGATGTTTTACGACGCACCGACCCCCACGGCAGTTTCGTCCCGTTTGCCGTTTTCTCGGTAGGTGAGTCCGCAGGCGAGGTCCCCAAGTCACACCGTCTGGTAGAGCAAGAGTCCTAGCAGCACCCCCTTCTCGTTATGTGCCTCCTGTGGAGTAACACCTGACGAAACGGCGCAAAACAAAGAACCCGTCCACCAAACGGTGAACGGGCTCTTGCCAAAGAAACCTTACTTGGTTTCTTCTTCAGCCTTTTCGTCTGCTTCTTCAGCAGCGTCGTCAGCTACAGCCTGTGCTTCGTCTTCCTGAGCACCGGAGTCAACGTCAGCAGGAGCTTCAGCCTTAGCCTCAGCAGCTTCGTCAACCTTCTCTTCAGCTACGTCAGCTTCTTCAGCAGCAGCGGTTTCAGCCACTGCTTCAGCTTCCTTGACGGCCTTCTGCTTTGGCGAGTAAGTCTCAAGGACCAGTTCAATGACAGCCATTGGAGCGTTGTCGCCGCGACGAGGACCAATCTTGGTGATGCGCGTGTATCCACCTGGGCGCTCAGCAACAGCAGGAGCAATCGAGGTGAAAAGTTCGTGCACGATTCCCTTGTCGGAAATCGAAGCAAGAACACGACGGCGTGACGCGAGGTCGCCACGCTTTGCGAACGTGATGAGACGTTCTGCAACGGGGCGCAGGCGCTTTGCCTTGGTCACCGTGGTGGTTACTGACTTGTTTTCAAAGAGCTGGGCTGCCAAGTTGTTCAGCATTGCCCGCTCGTGCGCCGGGGAACCTCCCAGACGGGTTCCCTTAGTAGGGGTAGGCATGGATATTTCTCCTTGGAATTCTTAGAACTGTTCGTCCTCAACGAACGATTCGTCTGAGTCGAGGTTAGCTTCACCGAATCCGTTCGGGCTGTCCTTGAGGCTCAGGTTCAGTTCATTAAGTTTCTGCTTGACTTCGTCGATGGACTTCGAACCGAAGTTACGGATGTCCATGAGGTCAGCTTCGCTACGAGCAACCAGTTCACCAACAGTGTGAATACCTTCGCGCTTGAGGCAGTTGTACGAACGAACCGTCAGATCGAGGTCCTCGATCGCAAGCGCCAGGTCAGCAGCCAAAGCAGCGTCAACTGGCGACGGTCCAATGTCAATACCTTCAGCTTCCACGTTGAGCTCGCGGGCAAGGCCGAACAGTTCGACAAGGGTCTTACCGGCCGATGCAACTGCATCACGTGGCAGAATCGATGGCTTGGTTTCTACGTCGATGATCAGGCGGTCGAAGTCGGTGCGCTGTTCAACACGTGTGGCTTCAACCTTGTAGGTGACCTTCAGCACGGGCGAGTAGATCGAGTCGACAGGAATCCGGCCGATCTCAGCGTCAGCGTTCTTGTTCTGCGCAGCAGAAACATAACCGCGTCCGCGTTCGATCGTCAGTTCAATGTCGAGCTGACCTTCGTCATTGAGCGAAGCGATGTGCAGATCCGGGTTGTGGACCTCTACACCGCCAGGCGCAGAAATGTCGGCGGCCGTGACTTCGCCAGGACCCTGCTTGCGCAGGTAGGCGACGACAGGCTCGTCGAATTCCGAGGAGACGACCAGTGACTTGAGGTTCAAGATGAACTCGGTGACGTCTTCCTTAACTCCAGGCACGGTTGAGAACTCGTGCAGGACACCGTCCACCCGGATGCTGGTGACAGCAGCGCCAGGAATTGAGGACAGCAGGGTGCGACGAAGTGAGTTACCGAGGGTGTAACCGAAACCTGGTTCAAGAGGTTCAATGATGAATCGTGAACGGTAGTCGGATACGACCTCTTCGTTAAGCGTGGGGCGTTGTGCAATTAGCACGTTGGCTTCCTTTCAGCGAGCAACCGCTATTTGACGCTCGCATTGCACTCAGTGGAGGGATTTACTCGTGACGCAACCTGTTAGGGAATTAGCCGCGACGACGCTTTGGAGGGCGGCAACCGTTGTGTGGAACTGGGGTGACATCCTGGATGGTGCCCAGTTCCAGACCAGCAGCCTGGAGCGAACGGATCGCGGTTTCACGACCTGAACCCGGTCCCTTAACGAAAACGTCTACCTTCTTCAGGCCGTGCTCTTGAGCACGGCGAGCAGCAGACTCGGCAGCCATCTGAGCTGCGTAAGGGGTGGACTTACGGGATCCCTTGAAGCCAACCTCACCCGAGGAAGCCCAGGAGATCACAGCGCCCGTTGGGTCCGTGATCGAAACAATGGTGTTGTTAAAAGTTGACTTGATGTGCGCCTGGCCATTAACAACGCTCTTCTTGACCTTGCGACGCGTAGGACGCGCTGATGCGCGTGACTTGGGTGGCATGTGTGAAAACTCCTTACGAAAACCTGATTACTTCTTCTTACCGGCCACGGTGCGCTTTGGTCCCTTGCGGGTACGCGCGTTGGTCTTAGTGCGCTGACCACGCACTGGAAGTCCGCGGCGGTGGCGGAGGCCTTCGTAGCTACCAATTTCCACCTTGCGGCGAATGTCAGCTGCAACCTCACGGCGGAGGTCACCTTCTACTTTAAAAGTACCTTCGATGTAGTCGCGCAACTGCACGAGTTCATCGTCAGTAAGGTCCTTCACACGGGTGTCCGGGTTAACCCCGGTCTCCGTCAGGGTCTGGCTCGCACGAGTGCGGCCCACACCATAGATGTATGTCAAGGCGACTTCCACACGCTTTTCGCGCGGGAGGTCGACTCCGGCAAGACGTGCCATATTTGCGGTTCTCCTATTGTTGATCAGAGGTACTTACTCAGACCTGTTCCCTTTCGGGTCCTCGGCCCCTGAACCGAGGGTGTCGTCCCGCTTGTGCGGGGGGCGAGGCCTGCTTGGGTGTGGGTTCGCCTGCTGAGCAGTGCGAATCCGTGATCTGCGTTGATCAGCCCTGACGCTGCTTGTGGCGCGGGTTGGTGCAGATAACCATCACGCGGCTGTTGCGGCGGATGACTTTGCAGCTTTCGCAGATCTTCTTGACGCTTGGCTTAACCTTCATCGCTATTCCTTCATATCGACAACAGCACAGTTATGCGCAATTGCCGAGTAGTCGAAAAGATCTCTTACTTGTAGCGGTAAACAATTCGTCCACGCGACAGGTCGTAAGGAGACAGCTCCACTACGACACGGTCTTCGGGAAGAATACGGATGTAGTGCTGACGCATCTTTCCAGAGATGTGAGCGAGCACCTTGTGGCCGTTTGTCAGCTCAACACGAAACGAAGCGTTCGGAAGAGCTTCAACAACGGTTCCTTCGATCTCAATGACCCCTTCTTTTTTGGCCATATCGTTCGCTAACCCCATTTTCCCGCGGATAACCCGCGTATTGAATGAGAACCCAAGGATGGATTCTTTTACCGCGGCCTGTGTCGTGAACCAAATAAACGTAGACTCCGCTAATATCTAACGAAGTAGCTTGTTTTTGAGCGCACGACAGCCATAGACCAATTGAACACTTTACATGGATTCC
The DNA here is from genome assembly GCF_000178455.1 of Brevibacterium mcbrellneri ATCC 49030. Lineage (GTDB taxonomy): Bacteria > Actinomycetota > Actinomycetes > Actinomycetales > Brevibacteriaceae > Brevibacterium > Brevibacterium mcbrellneri. The sequence continues at coordinate 44,845 of NZ_ADNU01000069.1, forward strand.
CTATGCTGTTCAAGTTTAAATACTCCACTTGGAAGCCAAATCACAGTACACTTCGCACTGTCATAGCGGAACTCGAGGCGATTCACTCCCTCGCGCTCACTCATGGGCTGTCCTCAGTCCGGGCCGACCTCGGGACCATCAACGCCTTCCTCGTCACAAACCCCAAGGCGCGTGCCGTACGCACAGCCCTCATCCAGCACCTCCACGTCCACCGGCCGGAACTGACCTATCTGCTTAAATATCTTCCCGCCGTTGAACCACGGTTCCGAGGCCCCGCCACCCATGAACTCGCACGTCTGCACGATGGCGTCACCCAGGTTCGCCAGGGGCAACTGGGCGACTGTTGGCTCATCGCAACCCTGGCCGCGTGCGAAAACGCCAAACCGGGATTCACGGCCAGCCTCATTGAACACAGCCCGCACATCAACTCACCGCACACGGTCCACACTGCTGGCGTGCGGCTCCACTCCCCCTGGCCACGCACGATCGCCGTGACCCGCTGGGTGCCACGCCGCCACCGAGCAGGCGACAACCGGCTTGACGCGAACAACGCCAGCCTGGTCGAAAAGGCCGTCGCTTCCCTGGTCCACTCGTATGTGCGCATCCAGTTCAACTTCGCCGGCACGGCACTGTGGCTTCTCACCGGCACGTGGTGCCCGGCACGGCCGGTCCCGCGCGACCTCGGGGTTGTGCGGGAATGGCTTGCCAGCGGGCGCCCAGTAGTTGCGTCAACGCTTGTCCACCGCCGAGGTGCGCGCCGCCTTCCGCGCGAAGATCACCCCGACCGGTGGGTAGGTGTGATGGCGGGGCACGTGTACGTTGTGTGCGAAGTCCTGCGGTGCGATGAGGACGGTCGCACTGATGACGACGCGCCGTGGCGGGTACACGTGCACAACCCTTTAGGTAGTGCGGAGGGGGAACCGCGTCGCACAGATCTTTTTCTTTCCGCGGCACAGTTCAAACGCGCGTTTTTAAGTGTCAATGTGGGGCCGGTTGTGTAGGCGGTGCTCGTGCTCTTCGTGAATATGCCAGAGGCGGGAAGGATTGCCCTTCCCGCCTCTGTTATGTGCGCAACCTAGCGGTTTACACGTGGCGTTGTATGCCTTTGCGCTTACGCTTTATGCTTTACGGCGACGTGAAGCTGCAATCAGGCCACCACCAACGGCGATCATTCCAATTGCCACTCCGGTAGCTGCAAGAGCAGACGTACCTGTTCGAGGCAGAACGTTTGTGCCCTTGTTTCCGGACTTGTCGTCCTTGCCCTTGTCACCCTGGTCGCCCTTGTCGCCAGGCTGAGCGGTGTCGTCAACAACCTCGAACTGGCCCGTCAGTTCTGACTCGTCGAACTTCGCGATGACCGAGTACTTACCGAGGAAGCCTTCACGTGGGCCGGACTCGCCCCACACGCGAGCAACGGCTACACCATTTTCATCTGCGACACCAGAGGTTTCGCGAACAACCTTGCCATCAAACAAGGTCTGGAACGTTACCTTGGTTCCTGGCTTGAGGCCCTTGACGGTGTAGCTGACACCAACTTTGTCGTCCTTCTTACCGTCACCAGCGAACTTGTCAACGTCGATACGCTCAGGGTCAACCGTCAGCGTGGTCTTAGCATCCTCAGTGGGCTTTTCCGTCGGCTTCTGGGTTGGCTTCTGAGTAGGTTTCTGCGTTGGCTTTTGGGTAGGTTCCTGAGTAGGTTTCTGCGTTGGCTTTTGGGTAGGTTCCTGAGTAGGTTTCTGCGTTGGCTTTTGGGTAGGTTCCTGAGTCGGCTTCTGCGTTGGCTTGTCTGAAGCCTTAGTCACCGTGTAGGAAATTGCCAGTGGCAGGGAGACCTCGTGCTTGGTGTGCAGGAAGAGGTTGCCAGAGACCTTGTCACCAGCTTTGCCTGGGGCCTTGAACGACCACTTGCCGTCCTTCACAGTGACAGAAACCTCGGTGCCATCTTTGAGTACAAAGGTTCCACCCGTGAACATGGAGTCGGCTTTGCCGCTGAGGCTTCCACCTTCTTCGACCTTGGTTGAAACTGGCTCGGCAGCGGCTTTTGCACTCTTCGTCAGTCCCTTAGGTCCACTCTTTGCAGCAGCTTTTGCACCGTCAAACGCAGGTTCTTTCTCCACGAGAACGCGTGACCCGTCACCAATCTGGTCGAGGTCGTTGCGTAGGTCAGAGAACCACGCGTAGTTTCCGTCATCTGTTTTTGCGTAGGCGGAGAATACACCGGCTGCACCGCCATCCTGGGTGATGACCGGCCCACCAGAGTCTCCAGGCTTACCTTCTATGTACCCGCCAAAGCCCTTAACCATACGGCCTTGGACGTTGAACCAACCGGTTGCAACTACCTTCCCTGAATGAAATCCGGTGGTGCGTCCCGAACGTGCAACGGTGTCATTGATCTCAGCGTCGTGGAGCTTCTGTACCGGAATGCTGTCATCCACCAAGTCGGATGGGTCAGTCCACTTGGTCACACGTGGATATACGCCTTCAAACGTCTTCAGGTCATAAATACCGAAGTCAATGTATTTCTTACCGTTCTGGAATTCAACTGCGCCAGGCGGCAGGCTGTAATCAGGCTTCTTTTGCCCTGGAGCTCCCATCTGGAAGCTCTTGATTGCGCCCGTTACCAGGTCATTGCCCTTTTCAGCTTTTCCACCTGCCGCAGGTGATCCTTTGGGATCGGCCCACAGCAACTTCGTCGCTGTTCCGATCGTCAAATTGTCCCCGGCGTCGATGTTGGCCGCGGTGCAGTGCCCGGCGGTGGAAATCTGGGGCGTGAACTTCTTGGAGAGGAGCGCGAAACCGGCAGAGCACACAGCCGCTTTCGAACCCGTGTCATTTCCCATGAGAGTTGGGTGGCCCGCAACTACCTGGCCACCAGAGGCAAAAGACGCAGGCTTGTCTAGTTCAACAACTTCCACATTCTTGTGGCTGCGGATGAACTTTTCGGCGTCTTTGCCGAGCTTGTCGCCTTTGACCTTGAAGATTAAGACTTTGCCGTCTTCACCTCGGGCATAACCCTTCACCTTGGAGTCTTGAGCGAGCTTGTCGCCGTTAGATTCAAACTGTGCACCGGCAACTGCAGCTTCGGAAGCAAAGGACGCTGTTCCTGTCGTAGCTACGCCAGCGAACCCAACGGCCAGAGCGGCACCAAATGACATCAGTCGTTTAGAAGGCGTTACACCCATATGGTTTTCTCCACATCTTTATCAGTGAGTTGCGCGCTCGTGCACACAACTCTTGATACATACTTGGACTCGACCATACTGTCACGCACATCACCTGAGGAAAACTTGCGGTCATTTTGTTCACGGCATTTTTCACAATGCCCACAATGCCAAGGTTACTTGCGATCCACTCCGTGACTTTACGAGCGGAACAGTTTCCCAATTTCCTTGCCGCTGTGGTCTTTCACCGTCATCTGAGTGTCATCGAACTCCACTTCACGCCCCTCAGCCAGCCACTCATCAACGCCTGGGCAACCTCGCAAGGTAGTTGCGTAATCCTCGAGCCGAGCCGCGTTGCGCTCTGGGTCGCTGTTCATGGAATACCGCGTGAGAATTCCGTTGCAACCGGTACTTCCTTCGACCGTTCCGTCTTCGTGGAACTCTAAAAAGGCGTCACCTTTTTCACGGGCCTCCCAACGCCCAAGAATCCGCGACTGGTTGGTATCCGAACTCTCCGCGTCCTCGGTTCCTCCAAATTGGTTGTCACTACTGCTTTGCGAACAACCGGCCAAAAGTAGAATGCCTGCAATCAGTACGGCCCATACACCACGCATTTTCGCCCCTAACGCATCAGTGGACCCAAGCATATCGCTTGGGTCCACTGACTGTTTTAACTATTTTTTACAGTTGCTTGCGCTTGCGTGCCACAGCAACAGCACCTGCACCAGCAGCCACGAGGATCAGAGCAATTCCTGCCTGGAATCCAAGTTCGGCACCAGTACGTGGCATCGAGCCGTTGGCGTTGGAGTCCTTCGACCCCTTGCCGTCGCCCGTATCGGACGAGCCACCCTTGTCGCTACCTTCATCGGAGGAGCCGTCCTTGCCACCCTCGTCAGAGCCACCCTTGTCAGAGCCGTCCTTGCCATTGTCGACGTTTCCGCCGGACTCAGGGTCATCTTCCTTAGGCTGTTCTGCCTTCATGATTTCAAGGTCACGGGTTGCAACTACCTTGCCGTTAGCGTCCACCAGCGAAACCTTGACGGTTCCAGGCTTCAAGCTTGCAGGCAGGGTGAAGGTTCCAGCGCCGTTACCTCCGTTGTCGGCCTTCACGGTCGCAACAGTTTCGTCACCTACGCGGATGCTGTAGTCAGCTTCCGAGTTGTAGTGACCAAACATGTAACCGATCTTTTCACCTGCGTGCGCTTTCGACGTTGAGGTCGAGAACGACGACTCGCGGAACGTTTGAACCTTGCAACGGGTGTTAAACGTAACGGTGTTACCCAGGTCGTCCTTAGCAGTGTCAGGCTTCTTAAGCTTTGCACCAAAGTCGCCGTCTTCTGGAACAATCCCCTTCTTGAAGAAGTCGTTTACCGTTTCATCAACACAGATCTTTTCTTCGTCACCAGAGATGAACGAGGTGTGCGAAGCACCCGAAACGCTCAACAGGGTTCCGTCGATCAGACGTGCGAGCTTCACACCCGAGTCGTACGGGGTAGCCGAGTCGTGAGACGTCGAGATCACCAGAATGTTCGGAACCTTAGTCAGCTTTTCAGGACCAGGTAGGGTTCCCTTGAACTTCCAGAAGTCACAGTAGTCGTACACACCGGGAGCAACCGTTGCTGCCTGGAACGGTGCAGCCTCGTCATACGCCTGAGCGAAACGACGGATCAGATCCTTCGAAGGCATATCACCCTTCGAGTTCGAGTCAGTACAACGGATGTTGGTAAACGCCTGCAACATTGGGGCGTAGTGGCCCTCTTCGTCGCGGTCCATGTACTGGTCAGCCAGGATCATCAGACCACCGGCAGACTTTCCTGCCTTCAGTTCGTTCAGAGCAACGTTGAGCTGTGACCACAGCGTTTCGGAGTACAGGGCCTGGAAAACACCCTGACGTCCGTCAGCGAATGACACCATACGGTTGTCGTTTGGCTGTCCGGTAGGGAGACCCTTACCGCCGTTTGCAGTTTCCAGGGTCTGCAGGAGCTTAGCGTTCGCTTCAGTGAGCTTCTTGGTGTCAGTGATTCCGTCACCCAAAGCACACGAGAATGGCTGGTCTGCAAGTTCAGTTTCCGCAAACTCTGGCCACAGTTCGCCGTAGGTCTTACCTTCTGCACCCTTTTCGGAGCAGTCCAGTGCGAACTGCTCGAACGTGCCTTGGAATCCGGCGCCCTGTGCAATCGTGTCCTTCTGGTCGTCGGTGAAGTCCGAGCCATCAACAGGAGCCTCGGCTGCGACCTTCTTGCTGAGGTAACGGTCAGAACGCTGGTTGATCTGCTTCAGCGACTCGATTGCAGCCTTGTCGACATTACCTGGGTCAACAACACCGTCGAGAACCAGTTTCCCAACGTTCGCACCGTACTTCTGCGCGTAGACATACCCCAAGCGAGTTCCGTAGGAGAACCCAACATAGTTGAGCTTGTCGTTACCAGTGATCGAACGGAGCAGGTCCAGGTCGCCAACAGCGTCCCAGGTCCCCAAGTGCTCCATGACGTCTTGCTGGTTGGCCTTGCCCAGGTCGAAAAGCTTTCCGGTGTTGTTGAAGCAGTCCTCCGTGTAACGCTTTGCACGGTCGTTAAGGTCCTTTTCAGCATCTTCAAGGTCCATTCCGAACGAGTTGGATTCACGGTCTTCGTCAATCTGCTTGTCAGACGAGCACTGTGAGAACGGCATGGAAGAACCGGTTCCGCGGGGGTCAAAACCGATCATGTCGAAGTCTTCAGCCAGTTCAGGGTCGTACAAGGCGCCAACGACCGACATGGTCATTCCGGAACCACCCGGACCGCCTGGGTTCCACATGACCGAACCCTTGGATTTGGTGGGCGTGAACTTGCCGTTTTCATCAAGCTTCCCCGACTTGACCTTCATGACTGCAATGGCAATGTTGCCCTTGCTGGCATCATTCACGTCGATCGGCGCAATCATGTAGCCACATTCAGCCTTACGCCCAATTCTGGATTCGTATGTGCCATAGCCCAGCGCTTCACAGTTTTCGGGCGAGAAGTCAACCTTCTGGTTGTAGTACTTCTCGAGCCCGGAAGGAATGTTTCCGGCGCCTTTGCCGCCTTCGACTGGTTCGGTGATTTTGTACTTTCCGTCACCGTCGGGGTCGAACATTGTCTTAGCGAGCTTTGGGTAGTACTTGTCCAAAGCGTCGTCATCTGGTTCTTCGTCTTTGTTGACACGGGTTGGATCTTCAGTCGCAACCTCAGCGTCAGAGTCGGCGGGGGTTTCGGTTGTTTCCGCTCCCGAGGTGTCCTCAGGTGCCACTCTTTCTTCTGGGGCGCGGGGTTCGGCAACTTCCTGCGCTTCTTCCGAAACGCCGGGGGTCTGTGCAGCTTCCGTTGCCGAATCCTGGTTCGGCGTTTCTTCGGTGGGTTGTGCCTGCGCGGGGAGCGCACCCATGGTTACTGCGAGAGACAGGGACGAAATAAAGGCGAAGGCGCCGACACCGCGCCTCCGCCGTTGCAATTGATTTTGTGTCATGGGACCGATCTTAAAACATTCTGACCGGTTTCTGTGAAGCTCGTCACGATTTTTTCATATTTTGTCGTGAGCGCCTCAGGGCTGCGCCCTATTCAGGCAGTGGAACAGGGGTAACACCATAAGGCGCCAGGCGCGCTTCTCCCCCGTCTGGCTCAGTCAAAACCCAGATACCGTTCTGGTGCATTGCGACCGTGTTCTCCCAGTGAGCTGCACGTGAACCGTCGTTAGTTATGACCGTCCATTCGTCATCCAGTGTGGTGTTCGCCTGATCACCGCGCACCACAATTGGTTCAATACAGATCACCATTCCGGGACGAACCCGGGGGCCACGATTCTTAGCCCCATAATTCAGGACTTCGGGCTCCATGTGCATTTGCGTGCCAATTCCATGGCCAGTGAAATCTTCCACAACAGAAAGATCCGGAGCCACTTCCATGATGTAACCCTCAATCGCTGCACCAACGTCACCAATCCGCTTAGCAGAAGCAAACGCAGCGATACCAGCCCACATGGACTCCTCAGTCACATCAGACAAACGCTGGTCGGCAGGATCCCCACCATCACCCACGATCGTGGTAAACGCATTGTCACCATGCCAGCCGTCAACAATCGCACCACCGTCAACGGAAACCAGGTCACCCTCACGGATCACGCGGTCACCTGGGATCCCATGAACAATCTCTTCATTCACAGAGATACACACGGTGGCCGGATAGCCGTAATACCCCAAGAAATTGGAGGTGGCGCCAGCGTCAGCGATCGCCTGTGCGGAAGCCGCGTCGACCTCGACGGTGGTAACCCCCGGAACCAAAACCGAACGGGCGGCTTCCAGAGCCGCCCGCGATACGAGCCCAGCTTTCCGCATGAGCACGATTTCTTTATCCGATTTCAGTTCCACTTTGGAACCGAACATTACACTCCTAAAGCTTTGAGAACGCGGTCAGTGACCTCGTCGATTTCGCCCAGACCGTCGACCTTACGCAACAGTCCACGCTCTTGGTAGATGTCAGTGAGTGGCTGCGTCTGCTCGACGTACACGTCCAGGCGGTGACGGATCACGTCTTCGGTGTCGTCGGCGCGCTTTTCGATCTGTGCACGAGCCAGCAGTCGCGCCACAATTTCGTCAGTGTCAGCGGTTAGCTCAACCACGTGATCCAGTTCCTGCGAAGCTTCCTTCAGCATGCGGTCGAGTTCGTGGACCTGAGCCTCAGTACGTGGGTAGCCGTCGAGCATGAAACCGTTTGCCGTGTCGTCCTGGTTGAGGCGGTCCTGCACCATGGAGTTCGTCACTTCGTCAGGAACATACTCGCCAGCATCCATGTAACGCTTAGCGGTCTTGCCCAACTCGGTTTCGTTCTTCACATTGGCACGGAAAGTGTCACCTGTCGAAATAGCGGGAATGCCCAGCTTTTCACTCAAACGAGCAGCCTGAGTTCCTTTTCCTGCCCCAGGGGGACCAATCAAAATGATGCGCATAGCTTTAGCTACCTTTCTGAACTACCTGAGCAAACCTTCGTAGTGACGCTGCTGCATCTGGCTGTTGATCTGCTTAACCGTTTCAAGACCAACACCCACCACAATCAGGATCGACGTTCCACCGAACGGGAAGTCCTGGTTTGCGTCAATCAAAATCAGCGCGATGAGCGGAATCAAAGCAACCACGGTCAAGTACAGCGAACCAGGGAATGTGATGCGTGTCAGCACGTAACTCAAGTACTGTTCCGTGGGCCGTCCCGCACGAATTCCTGGAATGAATCCACCGTACTTCTTCATGTTGTCAGCGACTTCTTCAGGGTTGAAGGTAATCGCAACGTAGAAGTACGCGAAGAAGATCGTCAGCACCGCGTACGTGAGAATGTAAATCCAGTGGTCACCTCGTGTGAGGTGAGCGTTGATCCACTGTACCCAGCCGGCTTCCGGGTCACCGAACTGAGAAATCAGCGTTGGCAAGTAGAGCACTGAGGAAGCGAAGATCACCGGGATAACACCGGCCTGGTTGACCTTGATGGGAATGTAAGTGGAAGTGCCACCGAACATGCGGCGACCCACCATGCGCTTGGCGTACTGAACCGGGATGCGACGCTGCGACTGCTCAACGAACACCACGGCCAAGATAACCAGCAGACCCACGGCCAAGACGATCGCAAAGATGTCGATACCTTTTGAGGTCAGGATCGAGTTCAAGGCGGCAGGGAACCCAGCAGCGACCGAGGTGAAAATCAGAATCGACATACCGTTACCGACACCACGCTCAGTAATCTGCTCACCCATCCACATGATAAGTGCAGTACCGGCGGTCAATGTCAGAACAATAATGCAGATGCCCCACCACGTGTCATTCTGAATCAGGTTCATACATGCGTCGACGTTGCCAAACAGGGCGCCCGTGCGAACGGTAGTCACCAGGGTGGTGGCGTTAAGAATCGCCAACGCAATGGTCATATAACGCGTGTACTGCGTGAGCTTAGCCTGCCCGGAAGCACCCTCTTTGTGCAGTGCTTCGAACCGAGGAATCACCACACGCAAAAGCTGCGTAATAATGCTGGCCGTAATGTACGGCATGATTCCCAGAGCAAAGATTGAAAGTTTGAGGAGCGCACCGCCACTAAACAGGTTGATGAGCCCGAATGCACCTTGACCAAGAGCGGGTGAGGCAACACACGTTTGAACTTGCGAATAGTCAATGCCAGGCGCGGGAATAAAGCTTCCGAGCCGGAACAAAACAATTACCCCAAGGGTAAAGAGGAGTTTGTTTCTCAAGTCAGGCGTACGAAAGGCCCGCCCAATTGCGCCGAGCAAGAGTCCTCCAAAACAGTGGCCACGGCACGCACCGTGGCCCAAAAATCCGATTACAGTACCAGAGCACTTTATCAGTAACTTGAGCTGTGGCTGTAACGCGAAAGTTAACTTTTCCCGTGAACCAGCAACAACCCTTGCTTATTCAGTGTCTGCCGGGCATATTCTAGTGGTCACGATACTCGATGAGATGCGCGCTGGGAACCGCGTTGGCCACAGCCTTTTCTGACTCACGCAATGCGGCTGAATGCAATTCCAGAAGCGTTTTCATGAGCTTTGCTTGCGCAACCGCAAGGTTGGGGCCCACCGTCACTTCATCTGGTAAAGACGGCAACCGGAACCCCAGCATTGAGGCGGTAAAGAACACGTCGTAGTACTTTGATGGCGAAAGCCCACTCGATGACCGGTATGAGCGCTCAAGCTGCGCGACCTGCGTGCTCACACCTTCTATGTCTTGCACCTTCTCACTCACGCGATACGCTCGCTCAACAAGCTCTCGTGCCTGCCGCTGTGAAACAGGGCGAAGCGTCGTCGCAGTAGCCCAGGCATCTTGTGGCAACTCCACGAACGGCAACACCTCATGTGAACGGTCAACAACACCGAGCAATGCACCAGACCGCAGCTTCCCATACCCGTGGTGTTCCGCAATATAAAGCAATTTGTCGCGGCAGGTGCGGGACACCTCGGGAATC
>NZ_ADNU01000068.1 GCF_000178455.1 Brevibacterium mcbrellneri ATCC 49030
GCCCCACCGGCCCGACCCGGGCCACGACGGGCCGACACGCGGTCTGTGACACCGCTCATTTACGCCCACGCAACCCGCGTGCGCTCAGAAGAACAGCAGCGCGCGGATCGAGTCGCAACAGAGCTCCGGCCCGACGCTCGTATCTCAGGGTGGCGTGTAGGTCGATCGTGCCTCCTACCGGCCACCAGAACGAGACGAGGCTGGCCGGGTAGGCTGGAAGGTGTCTCTCCCTCGCCACAAGATGATCCCCGTGCCTGCCGGGTCGATCGTGTTGCGGGATGCCAGGACGAAGACCTCGCGCACCGCGGAGCTACGGCAGTTCCACATTGCTTCCACCCCAGTGACGTGGGAGTTGTACTCGCGCGTGCTGGAGGCCCCGGTACCCGGCGATGAGGACGAGAACGCGCCTGCGCACTCGGTGTCGTGGCGACACGCCCTCACGCACCCACCTATGCATCGTCCGTCGCCCAGGATAACCAAGCTCACGAATCGTCTTCGTTACCGACTTCGTACGCTTAAAAACCCGCAAAGCCAAACGCCGCTGCTCCTTCGTATACGACATAACGGAATCCTCCAAGAATCCGTCCGCATCCCCAACTGCGCATTATATTGCGCGGTTTCGCTCGCTTTGCGCCGTTTGGCCCCGGGTTGAAGCTACTGAGCCACTTCAACACAGCCAGTTCTACTCAGCGGCCCTCGGTCACAGCTTCGCGGGCGGCCGCGATCATGCCTTCACGAGTCGCTACCTTGATACGTTCGCGGCCGTGCGGAGCACCAGACGCGCGCTCGGCTGCCTCGAGTCGGTGGATACCTTCCCAGTCGATGAAGTCCACACCACGACTCTTGAGCAACTCAACAATCGCACTCTCATCCGCGTTATCTGGCTCCGGCAGCTTCCCTTCGACAAAGTCGGTGATCACGTGCCCAATCGTCTCCAGCGCGTCACCCTTAGTGTGGCCAATGAGACCCACCGGGCCTCGCTTGATCCATCCCGTGACATACACACCAGGGATAACCGGGGCTTCGTTCGCCGTCATCTGGCTTTCGCCGTCCACCACACGACCTTCAACGTTGGTGATCACACCCTTACGGGCGTCAAACGGAAGCTGTGGAAGAGGCGTTCCAAAGTATCCAACCGCCCGGTAAATAGCGGTCACGTCCCAGTCGTGGAACTCACCGGTTCCGGTCACGTTGCCGGTACCGTCCAGCTCCTGGCGCTCGGTACGCAAACCGGTCACACCACTTTCTTCGTCACCCAGAATCGACACTGGCGAGTGTAAGAAGTGCAAGTGCAGACGACGCTTAGCCCCGGTTGGTTCACGGAGCGTGAAGTCGGTGAGCGTCTTTGTCACCTGCTTGACCTGGTTTGATTCCTGGATCGACTTCATTGACCCTTCGTCGAATTCGAAGTCCTCCGGGTACACAACAATATCGACATCCTTGACCTGACCCAGCTCACGGATCTCCAGTGGCGTGAACTTGGCCTGGGCGGGCCCACGGCGTCCAAACACGTGAACATCGGTCACCTGGGACTTCTTCAACCCTTGGTACACGTGGTCCGGGATCTCGGTGGTCAACAAGTCGTCTGCTTGTTTCGCCAGCATGCGTGCCACGTCCAATGCCACGTTTCCGTTGCCAATAACAGCCACGCTCTTCTGATCCAGTGGCCACTCTTGGGACACGTCTGGGTGGGCGTCGTACCAGTTGACAAACTCAGCTGCCCCATAGGACCGAGGTAGGTCGACACCCGGAATCCGCAGGTTCGCGTCAATGAAGCAACCCGTTGAGAAGATCACCACGTCATAGAGCTTCTGTAGGTCTTCCAGGTGGATGTCGGTTCCAAAATCCACATTGCAGAACAGGCGAATATCTCCGCGGTCAAGAATTTTCACCAGCGCGTTGGTGATCCCTTTGATTCGCGGGTGGTCGGGTGCGACCCCGTAGCGCACCAAACCGAATGGCGCAGGGAGGCGCTCGAACAAATCAATACTGACCTCAAAATCGCGTTCGGCTTTGGTAAACAGATCAGCGGCGTAGATTCCCGCCGGTCCAGCACCAACAATGGCTACGCGAAGTGGTCGATTCATGTCACACCTTTCGTCAGTCGCACCCAAGTCTAAGTACTTTGAGTAATAGCCTGCTAATTTTTCCCACCAAGAGCCAGTATTCGTGCTCGGGCTCACATTCCACGTTCACGCGCCACCCCCAAACCTCACCCCAAACTCCCACCTCAACCGCCGCAGTGAGACCACACACACCTAAGCGAAACTTATGTATAGACTTCCCGTGTGAACGCGCACCCAAACAACAGCCCAAACACCCCGGAACCAAACCCGGGCATCCCAGACGATGAACAGGCCCGCCGTAAGGCCGGGCTCATTTTTGGCCTCAGCGCGTATCTGCTGTGGGGCGTCCTGCCCCTGTTCTTCATGGCCATCCAACCGGCCGGCCCCCTTGAAATCCTGGCCCACAGAATCATCTGGTCACTGTTTTTCTGCCTGATCCTCTTGCTGTTCGCTCGAGGCTACCCCCGGTTGTGGCGTCTGCTTCGCACGCTTCGCGTTCTAGGAATCCTCGCGGTGGCGGCCATCACCGTTGCGATCAACTGGTTCATTTTCGTCCTGGGTGTGGACATGGGTCGCATCGTCGAGGTGTCCTTGGGCTACTACATCAACCCACTGGTTTCCGTGCTCTTGGGCGTTCTGTTCCTGAAAGAAAAACTCCGCCCGCTCCAGTGGCTAGCCATGGGAATCGGCACGGTAGCCGTCATCGTCATTGCAGTGGGCAACGGCCAGTTCCCCTTCCTGGGTGTGGGCGTCGCCTTATCGTTTGGCCTCTACGGGCTCATCAAGAAGCAGATCGGTAGCCGTGCGGGCGCGCTCGAAGCGATGACCATCGAAACGATCGTCCTGTTCATCCCGTCCGTGACCTATGTGCTCTTCCTGATGTCACAGGGCCAGTCGAACTTCGAAACCCAAGGCTCACTTCACGTGATCCTCATGCTCTGCCTAGGACCGGTCACCGCGATCCCACTGATCTTGTTTGGCAGCGCAACCTCACGCATCCCCCTGTCGTGGGTGGGCATGTTGCAATACGTCACCCCCACCATGCAGTTCCTCACCGGAGTGTTCCTTCTGGGTGAAGACATGCCTCTGTCACGCTGGGCAGGGTTCTGCATCATCTGGGTGACCGTGGTACTGGTGTGCGTGGACGGTGTGATGGCCGCCCGCCGCAGGCGCCGTCTCCGCTAACGTAGGGCCCCGCTACCCCCGCCGAGGTGGTTACCGCGCCCGCTCGACCGTCCCGTATGCGAAGGTGGCAAGTGCATCTTTGATTTCACCGTCAGGCAACGGGGCCAGTGCTTCTACCGCGCGGTCTGCCCATGCTCGGGCTTCTGCCCGCGTCTGTTCAAGCACTTCATGCCCAGCCAAAGCTTGACGGGCTTCTTCCAACGCCGCATCTTCGGTGAGGTCGGCGTCCACCTTGGCGACGACCTCGGCGGCGGACTCATCCCCCGCCTGCGCTGCCTTACGCGCCAACAGAACGGGCAACGTCGCTACCCCTTCACGCAGGTCAGTCCCCGGCGTTTTACCCGAGTCTTTGCCGTCGACGGTGAGGTCGATGACGTCGTCGGCTAGTTGGAACGCGACCCCCACGGCCTCGCCGTACTCCTTGACAACAGGCAACAGTTCAGCTGGACCGTCTGATGCGATCACTCCGAATTGGCATGAAGCAGAAATCAGGGACCCGGTTTTGTCGGCTAACACTGACAGGTAATGCTCAATCGGATCGTCCGATTCGGTGGTCCCAACGAACTCGTGCAGCTGGCCCAGAACCAAGCGTTCGAATGTTTCGGCCTGCACCCGCATGGCTTCAGCGCCCACTTCCAAGCTCAGCTGGGAGGCGCGGGCGAACAACAGGTCACCGGTCAGAATCGCAACGTTGTTACCCCACTTTTCGTGGGCTGATAGCGCACCCCTACGTTTGGGGGCTTCATCCATGACGTCGTCGTGGTACAGACTCGCCAAGTGGACCAGTTCCACAGCGGCCGCGGCAGTGTGCACGCGGGGCGAAACGCCACCGCCTAGTTGCGAACACAGCAGAACCAGCATGGGTCGGACACGTTTTCCTCCGGCCCGCATGAGGTGGTGGGAGGTTTCGTCAGCAAACGCCGAGGTCTGACTCGCAGCCGCGTCAAGCACCGTTTCGACGTGCTGGAGTTCGCCGACAAGCATGTTCGTCATCTCTTCTGACAGAGATCCGCCCACCGCATCGAGCGCGAGTCGCCCGTAATTCTTTGGCGTCGAGGTGCTTGTCATGTCCCCATTCCTGTTTCGTTGCTTGTTGCGGGCACCACCCGTTCGAGACCTGCAATGACGTGATCGAGAATGTCCTTACCTGAACGTTCTTCATACACGTTTGCAAACAGTTTCACCACGAACTTCATCAGCGTGGAACTGCTCATACCGTACTTTAGTCCCAGTTTCATGATCTGGGGGTGTCCAATGAGGTTTGCGAAGACTCGGCCCATCGTCACATACGATCCGTACGCATCCCGCACGATCGACGGATACGAGCTCATCATCGACTTCCACGCCCCGGTTGGATAACCGTGGTGGGTCACCACAATATCGGCTGCTATGCGGGCCGACTCCATTGCGTAGTCGATGCCTTCACCGTTGAACGTGTTCACCATGCCCGCAGCGTCACCCACCAGCATGACTCCGTCTTTGAAGTGCGGCGTGCGGTTAAACGCCATGGGTAAGGCAGCACTTTTCGCGTCTGCCAGCGCCGTGGCAGGGTCGATACCCCAACGTGGCCCCACGGACCCTGCCCACTGGTGGAGTGTCTTCTTGTAATCCACGCTGCGGAAATCAGGGGACGTGTTCAACATGCCCAGGCCCACATTGACCGTGCCGTCGCCCAGGGGAAACAGCCACCCGTAACCAGGCAGAGGCTCCCCGCTACCCCCACTGCCCGAATCTGCTCGCAGTTCAAGCCACGATTCAATGAAGTCGTCGTCGTGACGTGGCGAATCAAAGTACGTGCGCACGGCAACTCCCATGGGCCGGTCGTCACGCTTGCGGATCCCCATTTTCACCGCGGTTCTGGACGATACCCCGTCAGCCGCAATTACCAACGGTGCCCGGAACGTCACCCGCTCCCCCGTGCGACGACCTCGGTCGTCTGTCACTTCCGCATGCACGCCAGCAACCCAACCGTTTTCAAAGAACGCTTCCGTCACCTGCGTGTGCTCAAACAGGTGAGCGCCACTGGCCTGGGCGTGGCGGGCTAGCGCTTCATCGAGCACTGTACGTGGCGCGGTCAGCCCGTAGTTGGGCATGCCGGACACGCGCGGCCATTCGAGTTCCACCCGGTGCCCGCCACCAAACAGGCGCAGACCTCGGTTCGCGTGCCACCCCGGGTTCTCAAACCCCAGATACCCCAGTTCGCGCACCGCCCGCGGGGTCAGTGCGTCACCACAGATCTTGTCGCGCGGGAAACCGGCCTTTTCGACCAACGCCACACGTAACCTACCTCGGGCCATATGTGTGGCGGCCGCTGAGCCACCCGGGCCGGCACCTACAACAATGACGTCAAAGTCAGCCACTTACGACTGGCCTCCCGGCTTAACAGCTCCCAGTTTAACAGCATGGTGGATCGCCACGATTCCACCGGTGAGGTTGCGGTATTTAACCTGGTCAAAGCCAGCGTCGCGCATCATGTACGACAGGTCCATCTGGGCGGGCCATTCGCGGATCGATTCCGCCAAGTACACGTACGCTTCCGGGTTGGAGGACACGACCTTGGCCACCGCGGGAAGGGCGCGCATGATGTACTGCTTATAAAACTTGGAAAACGGCGCAAACGTGGGCGTTGAAAACTCCGTGATGACGAGCCGCCCGCCCGGTTTGAGCACCCGCAACATCTGGGCCAACGCACGTGCCGGATCCTGCACATTGCGGAACCCGTACGTAATGGTCACGGCGTCGAATTCGTTGTCATCGAACGGCAAGTCCAATGCATCCGCATACACAAACTCAATGTCCGGGTGGCGTTTGCGGCCCACTTCCAACATGCCTTCAGAAATATCGCCGGCGATCACGCGCGCGCCCGCTTGAGCATACGGAACAGAGCTGGACCCCGTACCGGCCGCCAAGTCCAGGATCTTTTCACCTGGCTGAGGGTCAACCGAACGCGTGTTTTCCACCCGCCACCACCGCGACAAACCAAATGTCATGGCATCGTTCGTGAGGTCGTAACGGTCTGCAACAGCGTCGAACATCGACGCGACATCCGATTTCTGCTTATCTAAGTGGGCACGGCTCATTCCTTTATCTTCGCAGGTCTGACGTGGCTTAGCGAAATCCCTTCCCGCTACCATGAAGGACGTGAACGGTGAGACAAACGCAGAAACTCTGACAGTGCGACCCGGCGACACAGTGCCCACGCTGTCTGTCCGGTCGTGGTTTGTCGACGGTGTCACCCCAGAATCTCCCGCTCCGTTCGTAGGTGGGCTCCCGGCCACCAGCATGGAGTTCCTCACCCAGTTGCCCACGGACACTCTGGCCTGCTGGGTGCGCGGCAACAGTGGGTTGGTGGGCTTTGGTCGCGCTGTGCGGATCCGCGCCCGAGGTGCCAACAGGTTTTCGGATTTGTCCACTATGTGGCGCTCAATTTCTGGCAACGCCACGGTGGATAACCCCGTTCGTTTGCCAGGTTCCGGGCTCGTGGGTTTCACCACGATCGCGTTCGCTGAGGACTCGCAAGCCGAATCCGTTATCGACATCCCCCAGTTCATTATGGGAAGGCGCGACGGGCGTGTGTGGCTCACCGCCGTCAACGTCACCGGCACTCCTCACACGGAACTCAAACTTCGCGACGTGGCGCTGCAGACACCTCGGGACCCGCAGGTACACGACGGGCACGTTTCCGGCGAGCGCTACACGCGCGCTGTCACCGAGGCCATCGAGATCATGCAGTCCGGGCGCGCCAGCAAGATCGTGGTGGCCCAGGACGCCGTGGTCGAAACCAGCAACGACATTGACGTGCGTGCCCTGGTGGGCGCGTTGAACCAGGCCTACCCGTCCACGTGGACGTTCTGCGTGGCCGGCATGGTGGGAGCGACCCCGGAACTTCTCATCTCGCGTTCAGGCGACCGGGTTGAGTCCCGGGTTTTGGCGGGCACGTACCGGGTGGCACATGACCCGAGGTCGGAGCTCGCCGCCGCCCGCGCCCAGTTAGGTGGAGCGAAGGACACGGCCGAACACCGTTACGCGATCGACTCGCTGGCCCAGACGCTTAAGCCCTTGTGTTCTGAGCTGGAGGTGGACCCTGAACCGCACCTGCTGGCCCTGTCCAACGTCATCCACCTGGCGTCCGACGCCCACGGGGTCGTGAAGCCCGGCCACACACTGTTGGACGTTGCGCAGGCCGTTCATCCCACTGCCGCGGTGGGCGGAGTGCCGCGGGAGGCGGCCTGGGAGCACATCGCGCATGTAGAAAAAGCGGACCGAGGTCGTTACGCGGGCCCCGTGGGATGGATCGATGGCAACGGGGATGGCCAGTTGGGGATCGCGTTGCGGTGCGGTCAGCTAGAAAGTCGCAACAAGATTCGCCTGTGGGCCGGTTGCGGGATCATGCCGGATTCCGACCCGGCCTCTGAGCTTGCCGAAACCCGCGCCAAGCTCACACCTATGATGACTGCACTGGGTGTGGCCCACCTTATTGATCAGGTGTAAACCGACTGGCCTGTGCTACCTTGCTGCGCTTACTCACCAGCTGTGAGCGCCACTTCGTACACTCCAGGCTGTTTGCCGTCGACCGCGGCGTGCAGGTCGCTCATGGTGTTGATGTACCTATACGGCCAGCCGTAGGCGGTGGCCAGGTGGTCGAAGTTTCGGCCGTGGCGGGTCGCGAAGAACCTGTCAAAGTATGGCGCTAAGTGGTCTTGACCGTGCTCGAGGCCAGCGAAGATGGATCCGCCGTCGTCATTGAGGATGAAGATCTGTACAGGTGGCAGGTTTTCGCCCGTTTCCAGCAAAAGCCCGCCGATGTCGTGCAGGGCGGTCACATCGCCGATCACAATTGCCAAGGGGTCGACGTGGCGGGAGTGCGGGGCGCCCGACGGGTTATTTAGCTGCTGGCTCTGCCCGGCTTTTGCGATACCGATCCCGGTAGAGATGAGCCCGTCGATCCCGGCCAGTCCCCGCGACGCGTGAACATCACACCCGGTGGGAGGCACATTCGCTAAGTACCGCACAGTGTTCGAGCTTCCCACCAACATGTGCGAACTCCCAGCTGCGATCGTTGACACGATGCTTTCCGCCGCACTGAGTTCTACCGGCCAGTTCCCCGCGAACTCCACGTGTGGTTCGTGGCTTTCCGCGCCTTGCTCTGCGTCACTGCCTGCGCCCGACCGTTCCTCACCCAAGGCCCGTGCCCGCTCAAGCGCTTCCTCAGGCCACCACTCCGCATTCAGCGGGATCGTGAAAACCGGACGCTGGGCCAACAGTTTGGCGGTTGGTCTAAACAGTGTGACCTTCCCGTACTGAACCACGGTGGTCACGTCGTCCCACCCTCGCGCGTCCAGCACCCGGTGTGGCACGGGAACGGACATGTCAACGAGCGCCGAGGTGGGTTCAGCAAACACCGGAACCCCCACCAGCATGCCCCGCACCACTCCGTGCGAGTCGTCAAAACCTGAACAGTCACCCACCACTGCAACAGTTCCAGGCTTCTTCAGCGCATCCAACGCATCTGCGAGCGCCTGAATGTCCTGCTCGCTTGGATGGAACTGGTGGCCCTGTGTGACCTCACGGGGCACGTCCCATGGAAAGTCCGTTGCTTCTGGCACCAGAGGAACATCGAACTGCACGTTCAGTTGTACCGGCCCGGGCAGACCCGTTTCACCCATTGCCACCGCCAACGCTTCTGCGACCGGGGCAGGTTCACCTGCCGGAACATCGTAGGCGGCAAACACCTCGGGCAAAGCACGGGACTGGTCATCCAGCGTCTGGTTAGCTCCCGTTACCCGCAGACGCGCTGGCCGGTCAGCCGTCAGGGCGACGATGGGCACGTGACTGTAAGCGGCCTCGGCGATGGCGGGCCCCAGGTTCAGTACCGCCGTTCCCGAGGTGGTCACCACCCCAACCGGCCCCGGAGTTCGCTGCGCGCGCAGTCCCTTGGCGATCCCTAGCGCCAGGAACCCGGCGGAACGTTCGTCGATGCGTACGTGGGCAGTGATGATGCCTTGCCGGTCCAGTTCAGCAAAAGCGTAGGTGAGTGGCGCGGACCTGGAACCGGGGCACACAACAACGTGTTTCATTCCAGCTCGCACGCAGTCATGTGCAATTTCACGGGCGGTAGCAGTGGAGATGTTCACGTCTCGATTCAATCACGCTTAGATAGTTAGCTAGTTAGACTGAAAACATGAACTACCCTCCCTCCCCATATGGGTCCTCTGTTGCGCCACTTGCACCGGCGGTACACAGAAACGACAAGCGACGCGGCTGGCAACTCTTTTTGGGAACCGTGCTGTTCTTTGTTGCACAAACGTTTATGGTCATCCCGGTAGCGGTGTATGCGATCGCCACGGGGAAGCCTGACGACATCGCTGACATGATTGGGTTCAGCGGACGGACCCCCGAACTTCTCCCCACTGTTCTTCTCTGTGCGGGAGTGGCGTGTGGCATTGCGGTTTCCATGCTTGGCTACATGCTCATCGTGAGCAAAGTGGGTGGCACTCCCGGAAACGGGTTGAAGGGTAAACGCAAGTTCCTGGAGTTCATTTTGGGAGTGGTCTCAGGGATCGTTCTGATCGCGCTGGCGGTGGGAGTGATCTGGGCGCTGGGTGGTTATTCGGTGACCGGCATCCACACGGGCCCCACACTGTTGCCTGCTCTTCTTGCAGCTGCTGCGATCGGACTTGGTCCGGGCTTTATGGAAGAGGTCCTGTTCCGAGG
>NZ_ADNU01000067.1 GCF_000178455.1 Brevibacterium mcbrellneri ATCC 49030
AATTGTATAGGGCGACAGGTTCAGACTTTCTGGTGGGGCCGTGGCGGGTAGACAAAGGTTACGATCACTACGGAGATAATCATGAGCAGGAACCACGCGACAAGTTTCTGGATAGACACGAGTTCCCAGCCGTTTTGTTGGGAGGGGTAGATCCAGGCACCTGCCCAGGTGGCAATGTTTTCGGCTAACCAGATGAAGAATGCTGTGCCTATAAAAGGGAGAAGAAGCGGAAGATGCCGGTAGGGGCGGCTACGGTGATTTTTAAACAGCATGACGCACGGGGCGAAACATGCGATCACTGCAAATGTAAGGATCCAGCGGAAATCGAAAATGTAGTGGTGGGTAAAGAAGTTGATGTAAATGGCCAGTGCGATCACCGCGGTGAGCCAGCGTGGGGGATAGCGGTTAAACCGAAGGTCGAACAGCTTATAGACGCGCACCATGTATGAACCGACGGCGGCGTACATGAACCCTGAGTACAGGGGAACGTGCCCAATACGAAGCACGCCGTGATCGCCGTAACTCCACGAACCCACGGCGGTTTTGAACACTTCCATGCCGGTACCAACGACGTGAAACAGCATGATGACCCACAGCTCTTTGCCCGTCTCGAGCTTCAGAGTGATCATGAGGATTTGGATGATCACTGCAGCGATAACAAGTGCGTCGTTACGGCTTACAATCGCGCTTTCCGGCCACCAGAGTCGAAACGCAATAAGAACAACAAGGAAGCTTGCGCCAAAGATGCAAGCCCACGCCTGCTTAAGAACAAACACCGTGAACTCCACGACCCAACGTGTGAGTCCCGAAGCGTGACGGTGTTTGTATAGCCAAGCGTGGGCTTTGCCGTCTAAGTAGTGTTCAAGCTGAGTTGATTCGAACATCATGTCAGCGCAATGTAGATGCTTACCGAACACCCTTCATGAGCTTCACAACTGGTTTAGCAACTGCCAAGACCACAACTCCCACAACGATTGATCCGGCACCAAGAGCAGACCAATATGGAACCTGGCTAGCAGCGTCATAGTACTCAGAAAAGACTCCAGACAGGGCAGTTCCTACACCTGAAGACAAGAAGAACACAGCAATCATTTGGGATGTGTAAGCCTTGGGCGCCAAACGGGTCGAGAGGCTCAAACCGATAGGCGAGATCAAGAGTTCGGCGATTACGAACAGCATGAAGATGAGGGTGACCCACAGGAGTGGGACGGTGTTCTTTTCTGCATTCGCGTACACCAGGAACATGAGGAAGGCGCCACCAATGATGATCAGTGCCAGGCCGGCTTTAACCGGGGCTGAAGGTTGACGGTCACCCATTTTGAGCCAAATAGCGGAAAAAACTGGTGCGAGCGCGATAACGAAAATCGGCGGGATCAGCTGGATCCAGTTGATTGGCATTTCCCAGCCGAACAGGGTGCGGTCCAGCTGGTTTTGCGAGTAGCTGGTCATAACGTTGAAGATCTGTTGGTACAGCGACCAAAAAGCGATGGACGCAATGAAGTAAGGAATAAACGACACCACGCGACTGCGTTCCGTGCTAGTGACACCCTTGGAAGCGAGCATGACGGCAAAATAGACCACCGCTGCACCCAAGGATACAAGGGCCGTCCACGTTGCCAGGTTCTCTTTGTTCATCAAACCGGTCGTCCACAGCACGAAGATCGCGAGCACGGTTCCGATAATCGCGACTGGTAGAACCCACATTTTCTTGCGAGGGAGAGGTTCTGGGACGCGGCGTGCCTCAGCGGGCATCTTGTGGCGTCCAGTCAGATAGATGACAAGTCCCACAGCCATCCCTGCAGCTGCTGCGCCGAACGCGATGTGGAAGCCAATGCGTTGCTGCAAAATACCTGTCAGAAGTGGGCCCAAGAAGGCACCCAAGTTCACGCCCATGTAGAAGATCGAGAAGCCGGCTTCACGGCGGGAGTCCTTTTCGTCATAGAGGCTTCCCACAAGAGCTGAAGCGTTAGCCTTCAAACCACCAGACCCAAGGGCTACCAGAATCAGACCAACGGCAACACCGCCTAAACCAGGGAGCAAAGCGAGAGCAATGTGTCCCGCCATGATGATGACAGCAGACCAGAACAGAACAGGTTCCGCGCCCAATAAGCGGTCAGCCAGCCACGCTCCTAGCACGGTCGCTAAGAACACAGCACCACCGTAGGCACCAACAATTGCCAGTGCTGTGGGTTCCTCCAGGCCAACACCACCCTGGTCCACGGCCGTGTACAGGTAGAGGGCCAGAAGTCCGGTCATTCCGTAATACGAAAAACGCTCCCACATTTCGAGCCCAAACAGTTGAGCCAGAGGCAGGGGGTGACCAAAAAACCGGGTGTCCCTCGTCTGAGAGTGTTCTCCCGTGTGTGTGGCTGCTGAAGCCATGCGAATCCTTAGGTTACGACAATGTATGTAGAGCCAAACCTTAAGGTTCCAAAATGAACAAGCGCCACTTCAACGGGCAGTTTTGGTGTAATGGTGAGGAACGACACACTCGGTGGCGGCAGTCACTGAACACAGTAGATGTGACTCACACCGTCCAAATCTGTGCGCCCTGATGCGTGACTGAGTGCGACGCTTTGTGCACTGCGACCGTGAGAGCGTCTTCCTTTGACGCGCCCTGTGCGAGCATGGCGCACAGGGTTCCGGTGAACACATCTCCTGCGCCAGTTGAGTCGAACGCTTTAACTGCTGGGGCGGGTGCAAAGATTCCGTCCCACAGTGCTCCACGGGCCCCAAAGGTCATGGCAATTGAGTGGTTTTCACTGCCTAACTGTTGTGACTCGAACTCGTTGGCAACCACAATGTCGCACATCTCCACGAGCCTGAGCATGTCCTCTTCCCACGGGGACGGGTTGAAAACGGTGGTAGCGCCACCTTCCTTCGCTGCTTCGAGTGCTCCAATAATCGCTGGGGTGGGCACTTCGTTCATGCTGGTCACAACATCACCGGGTTCTACCAGTTGTCGAACGGCTTCGATTTGATCGTCGCCCACGTGCTGATTCGCGCCAGGATCTACCACGATAGAGTTCTCGCCACGCGAGTCCACCACAATGTATGCGGAGCCTGTGTAGCCGTCGACTTGTCCTAAGTGGCTGACATCGACATCACAATTGACTAGGTGCTTGCGGTATCTTTTGCCGTCGTTGTCGCTACCTGTGAGACCCACCAGGTAGGTTTTCGCGCCTGCCCGTGCAGCTGCGACGGCCTGGTTCGCGCCTTTGCCACCTGGCTGGATGACGAGTTTGTTCGTAAAGATTGTTTCGCCGACTCGCGGGTGTCGGTTAACCATGAGGACGGTGTCGACGTTGACGGATCCGACGACGATTACTTTGCCCATGTATCTACTCCTGCAATGACGGTGTTGATGAAAAGCTGTTCCATGGCTTCGTAATCGACTTCTGTGATGACCTGCGTGTGGATTGGTTCATCATTCGGCTGTGTGTCCGTGTGCGAGGTCCGTTCGTCCATCACCGTGCGTCCGCGTGTGAGTGAACCGTCGAGTTCAATATCGACGGATAAGCGTGACGTGGTCGTTAATTCTGGTGCGGCGACACTCATCACGGCGCCTGCGTCGCCCAGACAAGAAGCGGTGTGGTCAGGGATGCGAGTTTCGCCTGCGTTGCGGGTTTGGGAATATGTGAGCATCTCACCAATGGTGCGGATTCGGGGATCTTCCGCCGAGGTGTACTCGGCTACCCGCTGGCTACTGACAGTGACCGTGTAGAAGGGTTCCAGGGCGTACAGCGTGATGGGGATTCCGCTGTGGAGTACTTCGTGGGCAGCCTCAGGGTCGCTCCATGCATTGAATTCAGCCGAGGCAGTAACGTTACCGTACCGGCGTGCACCACCCATCCAGACGATCCGGTCGATGTGCTTGTGCGCCTCTGGGTAGGCGCGAAGAAGCAGCGCAATGTTCGTCAACGGTGCCAGAGCGATGAGAGTAACCGGGGGCGATGACTCAGAAAGTACGCGGTAAAGAAACTCAGTGGCAGGTTCCTCGACGGGCTTTCGCGGGGAACGGGGGAGTTGTACTCCACCCACACCGTTTTTGCCGTGATAATGATCCGCACTACGGTGGTCATCAGCCAAGGGGCCGGTCGCGCCTGAGGCGACTGGCACCTCGGCCGCCCCACTCATGTCCAAAACGTCCAAGGTGTTGCGAACAACCTGATCCACACCCACGTTGCCAGCTGCACACGTTACGCCCAGAAGGTCGATGCCGGGGCAGCAGGCAGCAAACATGAGGGCGTAGGCGTCGTCGAGTCCGGTGTCGACATCGAGGATGGCGGGAGTGGCAGGGGTAGTTAAACGCACATGTATATGTGTACGCCGTAGTGACGTGAAACACAAAATTGCCGGGTCTGGCGGTGGTGAGGCGTGGAAGTACGATGTGTGTATGCGAGGGAGTATAGGGCCCACGGGGCTGGGAAAGAATGAAAAAGTCGCCATTATGGCGGTCGTGAATCGAACTCCCGATTCCTTCTATGACAAGGGTGCCACTTTCGGTTTGGACGCGTCTGTGCAGGCGGCGGTGGGTGCGTTGGACGCGGGCGCTCACTGGATTGACATTGGGGGAGTGCCGTTTGGGCGCGGGCCGCACGTGAGCGCAGAGGAAGAGTGCGAACGGGTGGTGCCGTTTGTGCGTGCGCTGTTGCGGGAGCGGCCGGAGGCGGTGATTTCCGTGGATACGTACCGGTCGCAGGTGGCACGTGAAGCGCTTGAGGCTGGGGCACAGGTCATCAACGACACGTCTGGTTTTGTGGACGCAGGCATGATCGACGTCATTGCGCAGACGGGTGCGTATGCGATTGTGTGTCACTCGGCTGGCAAGCCGCGTGAAGAGAAGCCGGCGGCGTACTACGACGATGTGGTGGCCGAGGTGGTGGCGTTTGTGCGGGAGCGCGTTGAGCGTTTGCGGCAGGCTGGGGTGGCGAGTGACCGGATCATTGTGGATCCCGGGCACGATTTGGATAAGAACACGCTTCATTCGTTGGAGTTGACTCGCAGGTTGGACGAGATCGTGGACATGGGGTTCCCGGTGATGGTGGCGGTGTCGAATAAGGACTTTATTGGCGAGTGTACGAATCGGGAGCAGGGGCAGAGGCTGGCCGGTTCGCTTGCTGCGATGACGGCGTGTGTGATGTCGGGTGCGCGGATTGTGCGTATGCATGACATTGGTGCAACGGTGGATGCGGTGCATATGACCGAGGCGATCTTGGGGTTGCGGGAACCGTTTGAACTGATCCACAACACGCATCCCACGCATAACGTTTAGTGGGGTGGTTAGAGGCTTGGTTAGGGGAGTGGCATGGAAATTCGGGAATTGGACCAGCTGACCGACTCTGAGTTGTTGGACATGTATGCGTTTCCGTCTGGACCGTGGGTGCGGATGAACTTCATTAGCTCCATTGATGGTGCGGCCACGGTTGATGGGCTTTCCGGTGGGTTGGGTGATGAGCACGATCAGCGGCTGTTGCGGGTGCAACGTTTGCCTGCGCATTGTGTCATGGTGGGGTCCGGCACGTTGAAGGCTGAAGGGTATGGGGCTATGCGGATGTCGCATGCGGACCAGGAGTGGCGGGTGCGTCATGGGCTTGCGGCCCACCCCACGTTGGTTGTTGTATCTAACAGGCTCAGTGTGGAACCTGAGGATGCGATGTTTGTTGAAGCGCCTGTGCGGCCCGTGGTGGTGACGAGTGAGGCTGCCCCGGTTGGGAAGCGGGAGCGGTTGGCAGATGTCGCCGAGGTCGTTGTTGCTGGTGAGCGTTCCGTGTTTCCTGTCAGGGTGGTTGAGGAGTTGAAGGCCCGGGGGTTGACTCACGTTCACGGTGAAGGTGGTCC
>NZ_ADNU01000066.1 GCF_000178455.1 Brevibacterium mcbrellneri ATCC 49030
AACTCTTCCCGCTGACTCGCAGTCAACGTACTATCTGCACGCAAAGAAATACTCCTCACTAGTAAACAACTGATTCACATCAGTCCAACTAATGAGGAGCAGTCCAATCGAGCTGTGTTGGGTAAACGGCTTCTGCGGGTGTTGGCGTCACTCGGGTTCACGAGTGTAGAGGGTGTAAGCACGCCCGTTTTCTGTGTGTGTAGCGACGTGGCGTCTGCTTGGTGTGTCACATCTGCTTGGTGTGCTGCATTTGCTTTCGCTCACTTTGCGCCGTTTCGTTTTGGTGCATGGAGTAATGCGTCGATTCTCCGCCACCAAAAAGGTGTACGAAACCCTTCAAGCCCTAATCGCCAGAAACAAAACCAAATCCAACTTTCAGGGGCCAGTCCATCCGACGGTTGTAATCTAAACGGCCTTAAGGGTGATCCGCGCACCAAACCTAAGCCCCTCAGTCCTCAGACTTCCTGCGCGCAAAGAGGAACACTGCCAGGAACAACCCAACCGCGCCCGCTCCCAGGAGCACCGCGAGCGACCACGGGAACGACCCGCTCGGTTCAGCCGCATCGACTGCCTTGTCTTCGCTCTCGTTGGACGGTGCCGTGGGTGCGCCGGTGTGGTTTTCCTGTGACGGTTCCGGGCCTGCGATGATGTCTTCGCTCACCTCGCCCGCCTCGTCCGGGTTCTGGGGCACGGGGTCCGAGTAGTCTGGCGCGTGAGTCTGCTCATCACCCGAATCGCCCGGCGTCCAGTCCGTTCCCGCCTGACCAGGGACGGTGCCGTTGCCGGTGTCTGGATCCTGCGTCCGGTCCTTGTCGTCCGCCTTGGTGTTGCCGTCCTTGCCGTCCGGGTTTTCCTGGTTGTCAGATTCGTCCCCGCTGTTCCCGTCGCCATGGTTGCCCGGGCGTTTACCGGGTTGGCGACCGTCCTCGTCCGGTGGGTTTGGGGCGGGCGGTTTTGTCAGAGGGGGCTTCGGCCGAGGTGGTTTCTGGCTACCGTTGTCGTCTTCAGGTGGGGTTTTTCCGTCGTTCGGGGGAGGCGTGGGCGTGGGCTTATTGATAAATTCCACCGACCCGTTTTCGATCTTCAGTGTCACCTCGCGCGGGTCAACGGCTTCGCCTTGGTCATGTGGCTTGCTGGTGTCGAGGTGAAAAGCTCTGCCTCCTTCGCCCACGATGAAGTCGTGAATTTTCTCCTTGCCGTCCTGTTTGCGTTCTACTGCGCTGAACGTGCTGCCTTCAGGGGCGGGTTTGTCGTCTACCATCACCTGATACCACTCGCCGCGGTTTATCACTGTCGAAGGCGTGACGGACTGGCCGGGGTCTTTTGTGGATTTGGGGGTGGGTTCCGTGGTGGGTTCGGGGCTTGGTGCAGGGCTTGGCTCTGCAGTGGGCCCATCAGTGGGCGCGGGGCTCGGTTCGTCAGTGGGATCTGAAGCGGAAGCAGTCCCTGTGATGGATGCTGGGGCCTGGGGGATGGCAGCGAGTGCGGGGGCACCACCGAGCGCGGCTACGGCAAGCGCCGTGGCGCTCAATGCTGTAATCCGCATGTCAAACATTCCCTGCTCGTGTCGTTGTCCCGGTCATTTATGGTACCTAATTGCCCGTGGTTCGCACTGTTTTACTTGGTGTATCCGCTAATTGTTTCTGGATTGCTACGCACAATGGCGAAGCTTTCGTCTTTGCCAACCGCCAGTAGTTTCGCGTTGGATCTGTACGCCACGTTGTCTGTGATGAGCGCTTGGGCGCCGTCGACTGTAGCGGGAGCGATGTTGCCACGGGGCTCGTTAAAAGCAACATCGTCTACTGTACCGTCTTGGACGAGTAGGCCGTCTTTCATTGAGAACATGTACGGGCCGAATGTTGCGAGTTGATATCCCTGTCCGCGCACCCAGTTAGCTTCTCCAACGGAGTCGGTGCTGGTGGTTACTGTGGAAGCGATTTTGCCGGTATCAACGTGGTGAACAACAACTTGGATGCGGTGGCCGCTGGAAACAGAGGAGCCGGCTTCGCCCCACAAAGTCACAACTTTGCCGTGTCCGGCACTGACCCAGCGAATGACGTGGAGGTCTTCAGCTGGCTTTTCGAGCGAAACTTTTTTCACCTCGCCCGTTTCGACGTTTGTCGCGATGAGTGGCCCGGCAAAACGCGCGGATATGAGCGCGTCGCCGTCAAGAGCCATGGGGGTCGTCCCTGGGTCTGGAGTGGGAAGTTGTTTCAGCCCGTCCATGCCAAACGTTGACAGTTGGTTACCGGATTTGATCAGTACGTGTGTCCCCGCCGACGACATTCGCGCGCTGGCGGGAAGCTTGTATTCTCGGGCGTCTTTTTCGCCGTCTAGAAGGGCGTATGCGGAGTCGCCAATTCGCCAGACGAGCGCGTTTTTGGATTCGATGCGGGTGTCTACTGCGAATTCAAGTTGCCCGTTGGCTGTGGTTTCGTATTTTGTTTGCCCGTTGTACGGGTCCAGGACTTTGAGGTTTTTGCCGTCGATAATGAGCACTCCGCGGTCTGATGCGGTCACCGATGCACCTGCAGGTACTTTGTGTTCCCACGCTGCGCGGTGTCCGAATCCGGGTACGGGCTCCCGTTGCTCTTCCACTGCGCGCAATCCGTTGGGGTTTTGGCTACTGGAGGACTCGATGCTTTGCGGGGTGCCGTTGTCTGGTGAACCGATGAAGCGGGGAACGAAGTACGCAGCGACCACGCCTACCAGCAGAATAGCGAGCACGATCCCTGGGATTGTCAGTCCCCGTTTCGTTTTGCGGGGTGGTTTGGTTGGGCGGGGTTTCTTGCGCAGTGTTTTGCGGTTTCCGTTTGCTATTGCGGGCGTGGCTTGCTGTGCGGGTCCGGAAAACCTGTCTGGTCGGTTGTTGTTTGGGGGAGGGGTGGTTGGTTGTGTTGGGGGAAGGTCTGGTTTGGGTGGAGTTGTGGGTTTCGTTTCCCGAGGTTGTTCTTGGCTGGGTTGTTCCTGGGTGGGTGCGAGCCGTCCTTCTGGTGTGAAAGTAAGGTTGCGCGAGGTGTCGCCGTCTTGCACTGAAACGTTGACGGGTTGCTGAGTGTGTCGCGCGTAGCGGGCCAGTTCGCTCATGGCGGCGCCGAGGTCGGGGAAGGTTTTTTGGGTCCCGTCGAGGGTGAGATGCGCCGTGCGGTCGGCGTCGATTGTCACCTCAACACGTGGCATGGATGTGGGACCTCGTTTTCATCAAGTGGGAAGCAGGTTCTTAAAGCCTAGCCATCTTTTTGGTGTGAGCGTATTGCTTTCGCCAAACTGTTATCTTGCTTAATTGAATCGTGACTCCTTGTGTGTATTTGCAAACGGTGCGCGAGCAGGTTTAAGATAATCTCTGCTGTCTGTGCAAGACGGTGATGGTGGCTATAGCTCAGCTGGTAGAGCACCGCGTTGTGGTCGCGGGGGTCGCGGGTTCAAGTCCCGTTAGCCACCCCA
>NZ_ADNU01000065.1 GCF_000178455.1 Brevibacterium mcbrellneri ATCC 49030
AGTAAAGCTGGAGTGACGGTGAACGAAGCGCGGTCGGTAGTTGGTGCGCTCATGATGAAGGGACGTGCTGCAAAGGACACCCACGGGTGGAAGAAACATGGCTAGAGGCGTAATGCCGAGCTTCAACATGCGCTCAAAATAAGCGGTGCTGACCAGTCTTCCGATGTCTATTCCGAATTGGAATTCGTGTTAAGGCGCACTTGCGTCGCTAGGCCTTGTTCACTGTGTGATTGACATGAGCAAGAGGGCCAATAACATGATGGATGCCTGGTTACTGTGGGGCTCATTCGGTGGCTCAGTTCCCGCTTCGTGAACGGTAGAAAGCTGGCAACATGGCTAGCAAGATTGCGATGAATGCCACCTCGACGCCAGGTAAGAGGTATGCCAGAGGTGATCCCACTCCCGCTAGCGCGACACCGATTCCGAGTAGAAGACCTCCGGTCGCCACGCCAGTGGATTGTCCCAATTGGCGACTTGCCGAGGCTGAGGATCCGGCCACACCTGAAATCGTCTTGGGTAAACTCGCCATAGCCAAATAGTTCACCGGAGTGTTGGCAGCGCCAAAGCCAAAGCCCATGCCACACGAGCCGGCGACGAACACAATCACTGCTACCCAAAGTTGGGCGCTCGTCACCAACGTGACCGCACCGCCAGCGATGAGCACGCCGCACAGAGTGGCGAAGGCTGCCGTCCGAATGGCTCCGCGGATCTGCTTCGCTCCTTTCGCCTGCCCAGACCAGGACGCTCCCACCGCGGTGGCAATTGCCAGCGGGACGCTCACTGCTCCTGCCACACCTGCCGTGAGACCGAACAAGTCCTGAAGAACGAAAGCAGCGACGAACAGCGTGGCACCGAGTCCAAGGTAGTTCACAAATGCGATGAGCATCGAGACCGAAAATGATCGGTCGTGAAACGCCCGAGGTGGGATCACCGGGTGCGCCAACTTGCGGTCACGCCATTGCCAAGCCGTGGCACACACGGGAACAGCACAGCCCAGTGCCACTTTTACCCAGGCAGGAGCGTCAGAGCGTAGTTCGATGAAGAATGCGGTCAGGGCAAGCATGCTACTACCCAAAAGGATGTGGGAGACGACGTCGACGTGGCGTTCTTTAGTGCCGGGTAGCTCTGGAAAACAAATAAGAACCGCGCAGAGGTACAGGGCACCGAGGCACGCCATTACGGTGAAGAAAGCACGCCACCCGAGCAGGTCCGTAACGATGCCACCTGCCACAGGCCCCAAGGCCATGCCCAGGCCAACTGACAAGCCCCACAGTGACATGTAGGAAGCGAGTTGTTCGGGCGTCTGTGCAATTACCCGCAGGGCGGCCAATCCCACGGGCACAAGAACTGAGGCGCCAGTCGCTGCGCACATTCGGCTGAGAGTAAGCCAGATCCCGGAATCTGCCAACATACCTACCGTTGAGCCAAACGTGTAGATCAAGATCCCCGTTACGAGCACCGTACGCTTGTCGTAACGATCGCCCAGAGCGCCACCCAGCATAGTCAGGGCTGCGAGAATGAGGACATATGCGGCTGAAACCCACTGCATGGTGGCTAGGTCGAGGCCCAAGTCGTCACGGATGCGTGGAAGTACCAGGTTGAGGCCGGTGTTATTGATGTTGACGGTCAGAGTGCCCATGGCGCAGGTGGCAACCGTGAGTTTCTGGAACGGTACTCTATTTCGCTTGTTCAAAGGAGACATGGCTGGTCAAGTTGCTCAATAGTTTTGCTGAGGCTGTCCATATCAGCGGTATTACGGTCTTTTAACACATCAAAATGGAGGCCTCTGTTCACATCATTTTTCTCGGTAACTGCTTCGTAACCGTATTTGCGCATTTCCGTTGTGACGTCGATGAGTAGCTGAACGTTTCCGGCAAGAGCAAGACCGGTGGCGACGTCATAATGATATGGCGTGTCCTCCATGCCTGAGCGGATGATATCTACTTGGGCATCCGGCTGGCATGCGTAATGAACGATTCGTTGGAGTGGGCCGAGGACTCGTCCTTTGTCAACACCGATATCCATTGGTACACAATGCCGGGAGGCATGTTGTGGAATGACAGCCGCGCCTACGGAGACCGTCACATGTCGGCACTTGTATCCCTTATGGTCATACTCCAAGCTCTTGGCAAGGTTTACGGCGTCAAGAAATTCAGCATACGTGTGAGGGAACGGTAACGTTGGTGAGAACCCGAACAAAAGAGTGATGTTAAGTTGGCCGGAGCTTCCGAGTGCAATATCTGGACGTTCGATACAAAACCGAGTTGCAAGATAGCTACGTTCAAGTTGAACCCATTCAATTTCGTGTGGGAGATAGAGCCTGTTGCGCTCGCTAATTCCACGACTCAATACGGCGAGCTGTGTAGCAGGTGAAGTGCTTCCATAGTTCGCCCCGTTGGCCGTAGAGAAGGCCACTAGTGACGCGTCGACTTCCTTCTGGGTTGGTACGTAGCTTTTGGCTAGTTCGCTGAATTCGGCGGAGCATGCGAAATCGCGATTCAGGGGTCCGTGCTGTCGTTCAAGGTCGATGATGACTTGGAGTTCAACAGCTGCTTGCGTAGTTACGAAGTGTGCGCCTTCCATATGAAGGGGCAATGCTGCTTGACTTACCCGTTCCCATTCTCCGAGGTGTCTGATGGCCTCCTTAACCTCGGGCCCATTGCGGCTGGCGCCAAAGCTAATGACTACCGCGTCGTCGTACTCTTGAACACTGTTGCTGACCGATTGGTAAATTGAGTTAGATGTGGTCTGTTCGTTCGTTTTAGGGTTTCTTGCATGGTAGTGCCAATATCGGCATCCGAGGTCAGCGAGGCGTTTCGCTTCGTCGGTTACGTCTGTGAGGCGGTGCTTGATTGTCATCCCGGATGCGGCTGCGTCGATGACAGGATCTCGACTAGGCTGGTGGTTGCGTGGCGTGAATTTTGCTCCAGTGACAGCAGAACCAAGGATCATTCGATCCATTTGTTTTCCTTTCCAGGCGTCACGCTGATTTAAGCAACAGAGTTGCTCGCTAGCGTTTCCGGAGGGACTCAGTAGAGGTATTTTTAACGTAATAATGTCTTGCGAAGGTAAGCAAGCAGATTTCGCTTATCAAGGAGATAAGGGATTCTCATGGAGTTACACCAACTGCGAGCATTTACTCAGGTCGTCGAGGATGGGTCCTTTCGAGAAGCGGCCGAGACATTGCACCTCACACAGGCTGCGATCAGTCACTCTATTAAGTCGTTGGAAGGTCGCGTAGGCGTGACACTTCTAAACCGTGGCCGTACAGGTGTCAGCCTGACTGAGGCCGGCGAAGTCCTGCTTCCCTATGCAAAACGTGTCGTGGAGACCATAGACGCAGCTTCGGAGGATCTCGCGTCCCTTCACGGCGCCGGTACTCTGAAACTGGCGACATTTGCGAGTGCATCTAATCACTATTTGCCTGCCGTATTGCAGGAATTCCACAGTCGTTTTCCTCGGATACGTCTTGATATCAAGGAGGGTAACGACCTTGACACACTTGAATGGTTACGAACTGGAGAAGTAGATGTCGCATTTGTCGTTGGTCACCCCCACAACGTGCAGTTTCAGCCGTTGTACGACGATGACTTCGTGCTCGTCGCAAGACGGGACCAAATGCCTGGCGTCGCAGAAAATGCTGTCCCCATTGAAATGATGGCAGATCAGCGAGTCATCGCAGCCACAGGTGGGTGCGAAAAGGTGGTTAGTGCAGCGCTGTCGGTCGCAAATACTTCTGTCGTGTATTCGGCCGTGGTGCGCGAACCCTCGACCGCTTTAGCGCTTGTGCAGGCAGGCGTTGGCATCACGATACTTCCTCGTTTGTTAGTCCCGACACTGCCAAGAACTCTCGTCTGCTTAGATATCATTCCGAGAATCTCTCGTCAGATCAGCATCGCTGTTAGGAGGGGCGAGAGACGGTCTCACGCTGTCGCATCCTTCATGGGACTCGTGGGTCAAATGCGCGGTATCCACGGTCAAGAATAAGCAGTTGACCTCACGCTGGCACTTTCAATGTAGGTAGATTTTTAATTTGGTTCGGGACGCTGGCGCTTCTTAGAACTCAAACGCGAGAGCACATGCCGGTTTGCTATCGCCTAGAACATTCGGCAGGCGGAGTTGAGGATCACGGACGATTTGGATGAACCTGAGTTGCGGGTGTTCGCCGCGTTGCCCACTGCGAGGGGTGCGGGTTTGGATTCGGTGGCCAGTAAAGCTGGAGTGACGGTGAACGAAGCGCGGTCGGTAGTTGGTGCGCTCATGATGAAGGGACGTGCTACAAAGGACACCCACGGGTGGAAAACGACCGGTTAGAGGCGCCCTTGCATGTGTGGTGAGAGTGGCATCATGACAGCGTCTCCAAGGCGCGGGTGATCGGAGTCTTGGCCCGGGGGAGCTGCAAGGCGATCTGAATCAGGCTGTTGGGCTTCCCTCCACGACGCAACCACTCCCTGAGTGAGTCTCGTGCGATCTCGTAGCCGAGCTGGCCACGGAGACGGAACGCATCGGCGATGCAACGTTCGGGGGAGTAGAGCCCGATCGATAGGTCGGCGCCTTCGACTGGCACTTCGTCGCGTCCGAGGTCGAAGGTCTCGGTGTCAAACTGGTGCCAGGTGATCGCCTGCTCGGTAAAGGCCGGCGCGGGACGGGCCTACGCGGTCAGCGGTCGACAGGGTGATTGGAGGCATGTGGGTCACCTCTATCAGCATGGAACGAAATGCTCACAGATAAGTATATGTGATCACAGTTCGTCTCAGGTGGGGTGGAGCTTCCGTTTAGAGTTATGCCATCGTCTGGGCGTGCTTTTTCGCGGATGAGTTCGGTGATGGAAAGTACAACTCCTTGAACAGGAGAGAACGCATGAACACATCGCGACGCCAGCCAGGCGTTAATGCTCATCCAGGCCGTACAAGTCGATCGATGGTCTATCCGGCTTACGCGCAGAGCGGTCCCGAATCCCCAATTTCGGTGCCGATTCCGATCTCAAGCCCAGGAAGTGGCGCGTTTGCAGGAAGCGCGGTTTGCTTTGAGGCTCGTAAGTTTCGGGTTCTCAAGCGACGTTGAAAATGATGTCTTTGTTTGCTCTCCACTCGATGATGCCCTCATCCATCGCTTTCGCGTCGATGCCACGTTCACGCAACCACACGGCGGCTTCCCGTGAGATTCTGCACAGTTCTCCCCGGCAGTACAGCACGACTTCGGCGAACACATCGAACACGTCTGCTTTGCTCAGCCCAGACATACTCCTCTCTTTCATGGAATAAGGGAAACGCTTTCGTGGTGGGAAGCAGTGAGCTTTCGCCTCAGCGTTGTTCGTTCCGTGCCCAGAAGAGAACGGGGATTAGGAGGGTAACGAGGGTGCCGCCGCCAATGGACAGCACCTGGTAGCTTGTGGCGTGCATGACGGCCCCAGATGCCACCCCACCGCCGGCGCCGACGAGCGCGATGAGCACATCGATGGTGCCCTGTGTCTTAGGTCGGTTCTGCGGCACTGTTGCATCGACCACGAGCGCTGTGCCTGCGACTAGGCCAAAGTTCCATCCGAGGCCGAGCAGTACGAGCGCGAGGATTAGCAGTCCGAGAGAATCGGCAGGGGCAAATGCTGCCAAGAGCCCGGCGAGCAACAGTGTGACTCCGGAGGCGATCACCATTGGGGTGCGGCCAAGTTTGTCGACGAGGGTGCCGGTGAATAGCGAGGGTAGCCACATCGCTCCGATATGGAGTCCGATCACGAGACCAATCGCGTCCATTCCGTGGTCGTGGGCTCTCATGTGCACCGGAGTCATCGTCATGATCGCGATCATGACGATCTGCGTGAGCACCATCACCGTCGCGCCGACGTATGCGCTCACCCCGACTTTCGGTATTGTCGTGGCCTGATCACTCTGGGCGGCTTGGGCTGTTTCGTGTTCGGCTATGTCTCGTGCAAGCAGGTAGGGGTCGGGCCGGAGGAATGCAAACAGGAAGAGACCAGCCGCGGTATAGGCAACCGCTGCCAGGATGAACGGACCCGCCAGAGTTGGCACGCCTATTGCGTCAGCGAAAACGCCCATTGGCTCGATGAGGTTCGGGCCTGCGACGGCACCGATCGTGGTGGCGACCATCGCCATGCTCGCTCCGAACCCGCGCCTGCTGGGCAGTGCCAGGTCTGTGCCAGCATAGCGGGATTGCAGGTTCGTCGCGGTGCCTGAGCCGTAGATGAACAAAGCAACGAATAACAGGGGAGCGTTGTCTGCGATTGCGGCGATCACGACGCCGAGAGCGCCGATCCCACCAGCGATGAACCCGCAGGCCAAGCCCATGCGACGACCGAATCGCTGTGTGGAGCGGCCCACAAGGTAGGCGGCGAGGGCCGAGCCCAGCGTGAATAGGCCAGTCGGCAAGCCGGAGAGAGCATCGGCGCCGAGCATGTCTTGCGCAAGCAGCGCTCCTACAGCGAGCCCGGCAGCCAGGCCAGCACCCCCAAGGATCTGGCTCAGGATCACAACTGTGAGCGTGCGTTTGTGCACGCGGGCACGTTCGTGCTCACTAATCGATGCGTGGAGTTTAGAATCGGTATTCATTCGGTATCTTTCGTGGAGAGTGACGGGCGTGGGCGCAAAGTCCCGTTGGTGGCGACGCAAGTCGGAATGTTACTGCAAGCTGAAATAGCGATTCGAGGTCAGTGACGTTTCGTCCCGGGGCGGTGTGGTGCTTGACGGCTCAGAACACCAGTGTCTTGTCAGAAGCGAAGGTGAGGTCGGCGAGTTCGTTTATCCTTGAGCGGCATCCGCCGATGATCTGAATCGCACCACCGATCTTGATGACTTCCGAGCTCCAGATGAATTCGAACTTCTTGTTGTTGAACGCGCACTGTTGCATGATCTTCGATGATCGCGATGTTTTTGTCTCGAAAGAAGGAACTGTAGCGCGCTATTCCAGGGATCCATGGAATAGGACGCTATGGGACTTCTGTACCGTACGCAAAAGGCAGGATTGCGAGTGGCTTCCCAATCGCAAGGCCGGACACGATCGTGACCAATACCTTCGCGCTGGTCGGCTGGTCCTGGTAGCTCTTAAGTTAAGTCTGACCGTTGCTGAAGCTCGCTCGGTGGTTAGTGTGCTCATGATGAAAGGCCGAGCGACAAAGGACGGGAATGGGTGGAAGAAACATGGCTAGAGGCGCCGTAACGCTTGATGATTCCGGGTGGTGTTGCGAGTTACCCTCACTCTCTTTTGTTTCTAACTGTTTACACATAAACTTGATGTGTGTACATGTAGGAGGTGATCGACGTGACGACTATTAACCTGACACCAGTGTTCACACTCGAACAGGCCCGCGCGGCGGGCCTGCGCAAGGATGAGATCTACGACCTGCTCGCGGCTGAGGAGATCGAGCGTGTGGGACGTGGCGTGTATCTTTACCCCGGCATGCTTGATGAGCGCTTTGTTTCTCTCGCCGCCGCGACCGCCCTGCGATCGGAGGCGACGATGTGCCTGACCAGCGCGCTCGCGAACCATGACCTCACCGACGTGATCCCGTTCGACACCGACATAGCCTTACCGCGCGGAACCAGGCACCCGGCCGGGTTCGACCACGTGACATGGCACAGCTTCGCCACCGACACCTTCACCCTCGGACGTGAAACACACCGTGTTGCTCCGGGTGTGACGTTGGCGATCTATTCGCCCGAGCGGACCATCATCGATTGCTTCCGACTCATGCATCACCTCGGTGGTGAGATTGCCTACGAGGCGCTCCGGCGATGGCTGCGTCGCACCGGGTCAACGCCGGGGAGGTTGCTGCGCATGGCCGATGCCTTCCCCAAGGCGAAGCCGCGGCTGCGCCTGGCGTTGGAGGTGCTGCTGTGACTCCGGCGCCGAACCGTAACACCCGCGCCGGTCAGGTGTATAACGACTTGCGCAACATCGCCCGCGCCCACCGTCGCGATCCGGCAGAGTACTTCACCCTGTACGCCCTCGAAGGATTCCTCGTCCGCCTGGTTGCTTCAAAGGTTTCGAACGACTTCGTTCTCAAAGGCGGCGTGCTCATGACTGCGTTCGCCGTGCGCCGACCCACCCGAGACATCGACCTCGCCGCCACCGGGTTCCCCAACGACATCCTCGACGTTGAGGCTCGTGTCCGGGAGATCATCGTTCAACAACCCGATGACGGCTTGGTCTTCGAACTCGGCTCTGTCTCCGGTGAGTCGATCCTTGATGACGCGGTCTATACCGGCGTCCGTGTCAAACTCAACGTTCGTCTGGCCACCGCACGTATTGCTTTGCACGTTGACGTTAACTTTGGCGATCCGATCTGGCCCGCACCGGTCGAGCAGGAACTGCCATGCTTACTTGGTGGAACGCTCCGCTTGCGCGGGTACCCCGACCACATGGTGTTCGCCGAGAAGATCGTCACCGCTCTCGACCGCGGCGAGGTGAACACCCGCTGGCGCGACTTCGTCGACATTGCTTGGATTGTCGGCACACGCCGAACCCGTGCTGGACCGCAGAGCAACGGGCACGACCTGGGATCCGCGGTCGCGGTCCTGGGAAAGCCTCCGGTAGCGCTTCTCCAGGCGGATCTGAGTGGCTGAGAACTCGCAACTGGTGACGCTTTAGCGCACACGTACACGTTGCGGGCTAGCGAGGGATGAATGTTTTGGATGATCTGGGTGATGATCGCCCGCTAGGCGCGAGGGTGCGTGGAGCTGGCTCGTTGCGGGTGTTGGTCGCGTTGCTCCACAGGTGGAAGAAGAGCAGCTAGGGGCGCCAGGAAGACGGCGGATTGATCGTGCTCTTACGTGCTAGGCTCTCACCCGTAGTTAATGATTCAAACAGGTGGGAATTCCTGCTGGACCGAGGCGGTAGTGCATAGGGGGCGCCAGAGTTGAAGACAGTTTTAGCTGTGGAGGCGATGACCCTCGGCGTTAACAGGATGGCGGAACAAGCGCAGAAGTTTGGTTACCAACTCAGGCTCCTTGCCTCGGACCCTTCGATTTATTCTGATACAGAAGGTGCTGACGTACTCACATTCCCTACAAACGATCACGCACAGTTGCGCGCATACATTAGAGCCGAGCGAAGTAACATAGGTGCCGTTTTTAGCTCTACCGACACATGGGGCGTGATCGCGGCTGAGTTACGTGAAGAGTTTGATTTTCCACGTCGATTTTCAAGCTCTCGTCTCAAGAATTTCCGTGACAAGGAGTGGGTGCAACGAGAACTCTCCGCGTATTCCGCCACGCCTGTCAGCGATTTTCCTAAAATAGTCAAGCCACGCAATGGGACTGGATCACTCGGTATTGACCTTGTTCACACCGAGCGCGAACTGGAAGAACTTCGCGCTTCTGCGGGAGACCAGGACGCTTTCGTAACTGAACCCTACTATCGTGGACCGCTGTATTCGGCCGAGTTCTGGTCAAACGGTAACTCGACCGTTTTCTTCGGCATCACAAACCGAATTTTGACGGCCCCACCAGTTTTTCTCGAAAACGTCAAAACTTTTCCCCACGAGCATGGGACACCGTGGGAAGCTGAAGTCGAAAAATGGGGAAAGAGCCTCCTTGCGAAGCTACAGTACGACGTTGGGTTTGCACACGTAGAGTTCATTGAGACTGCCAACGGGTTTGCGCTGGTTGAACTTAACGCTCGGATGCCTGGCGCTTTGATCACACCTGCAATTGACACATGCACCAACTTCGACCCGTACGCTCTTGCTGTCGCTGATGCTCTCAACATGGAACCTCACCTCCCTGAGATCCGCGAAGTTTGTGCAGGTCATAGTCATGTGAGCATCTATTCCACTCAGACTGGCCAACTTCGAGGTATAGACGGGCTCGATAATCTGCGGTTTTATCCGGGGCAGCCTGGGTGGATTCCGTCAAAGTCGATAGGCGACCACATCACAGACACCACGTCGTACAAGGCCCGCATCGGAAACGTGTACGCCACAGCAGCAACTCCTGCCCTGGCGCAAGACAGAGCTCTTGCGGCCTCGCAAGCGCTAACGGTGGATGTCCAATGATGCCGGACCCTTCCAAAAATGGTTCAAAAGAATCAGTTGATGTAGCGACATCATCCACCTGGGTGTTTCTCGTTGCAATTGTGATCAGCGGGATCACGACATTCATGTTCTACCCGCTGATCACCCTTGAACTCATCGATCGTGGTGTTGGTGCTGGCGCTACTGGATTGATTCTTGGCCTTCTCTCAGGCACCGGGCAAATTCTCTCTGGACTGATAGGGACAGTCAACGCCAGACTAGGATCGAAAACACTGGCAATAGGTGGTTTGGCACTCCGCAGCGTGGGCCTCCTCGTTTTTGCGTTTGACAGCAACGTACTGACGTACGCGGTTGGCGCCGTTGTTGCAAGCCTTGGGAGTTCTTCGACAGCTCTCGCATTGAAAACTGAACTCATGAGGGCTTCGTCTGACCGCCGAACGATCACAATGCGATCTATCGCCGTTAACCTTGGCGCCCTCGTGGGGCCGTCAATCGGTGGCGTCGTTTTTGTGGTTGCCTCGTTCTCCGTCATTGTTTTGTCGGTTGTTACTTCATATGTGTTGCTTGGTTTGGGTTTACTGTTTGTGAAGTTCAAACCACCGGAAGAAAGCGGCCAAGACACGAAAACTCGCATGCGAAGCGACAGGCGTCGGCTTGACCGACTGTTTTTCGTTTTGATTGGATGCACGCTGGCGTACTGGGGGATTTATTCTCAGTGGCCCCTCGTCGTGCCACTCTATGCCGAAAGCGGCTTTGGCACGCCACTTGGATCTTCATGGGTATATACCGGAAACGCGATTCTCATCCTTGTTCTGCAATACCCACTGCTAGTGAAACTCCTCAAACCCGTTCGATCTGCTTATGTTTTGGCCATTGGGTTTCTATTGTTCGTCGGAAGCTTTCTGGTTCTACCAATTCCAGCGGGGCCAGCGACAGTGATCCTCTTTGCAACACTCTTTAGCCTGGCTGAACTTCTTGTGAGTCCCACACTGGACGAAGTCACAGCTCAGCTCCGTAGAGAAGGAACGGGTTTGACACGTGCCTACGGAGCCACAGCCACCGCAGCAGGCGTGTCATCACTCATAGGTGCGAGCGCAGGCGGTGCTTTGATCGAACACTTCGATTCTCCTGCGTCAGTGATGTATTTGGCGGTCCCTTTAGCTGTATTGGGCTTTACCGGAGCAGTTGTTCTTTCACGTCGAAAGGCTGGATCATGATTTTCTATACTCTCACTCCGCGCCAGGAAGTGATTGATGCTGCCCACAATGCTGGTGCGAAGATTGTTCCTGTCGCGAACGCTCAGTTTTTGTCATCGCTCGAAAACTTCGACGGCGAAACAGTCGAGGTACATGACCCTCTCGACGCCCTCAGCGTGGTTAGGGCGCTCGAACCTTTTATTAGTGCAAAAGGTGAGCAGGGTGATGCACTGTGTGTTGGCCTAGGTGACGACACGTCTCAAGTAGCCGCACTTGTAAACAGTGCATTGGGGCTTGCAGAAGGAAAGTTTGCTTCGTTTACAAGTCTTGAAATTATGCGCGATAAGCATCGGCTACGCGAAGCTCTTCCAGAGTGGTCACCTATAAACGGGCTGCATTCGATGCTCGACCTGACAACAGGCACAGACTCCAGACTTCAGGATTTTTTCCGACAGACACAGCACGGCCTCGTCCTTAAACCCAACTCGGGTTCTGGTAGTCGAGATGTCCGTAGCGTCGTTTCAGAAGTAGAACTCCAAGACCTGGCGGTTGATCCTGGGCAGTACCTCGTCGAACAACGGTTTGTGGGACCGGAGTTCTCAGTCGAAACTATTTCGTGGGAAGGCCAACATCGCCCGCTAGTAGTGACCGAGAAAGTAACTGGCGGAATAACTGGTCTCGTTGAGACTGGACATCATCAGCCAGCTCGTATTTCTGAAGAGTCGCGTGATCGCTTGTTCGATGCTGCACGAACCGTCCTCGATTCTGCCAACTATCAGTTCGGGCTCTCACACATCGAATTCATACTGGAAGATGGTCAGCCCCGTTTGATCGAAGCACATGGACGCGTTGGGGGAGATCATATTGCTGACCTCATGGAGTGGAGCGTCGGAGCAACAGCTTTCAACATACTGTTCAGCGCTTACCAGCACCAGCGATTGCCAAACGATGAGCCGCGCGGCGAACAGTCAGCCGTATTCTTCCCGGACTTGAGTGAGTGCCCACATACCGACGAACAGTGGTTAGCCTGCGTTCGCCAACATGAGGATGTAAAAGATGCAGGGATCATGAAAGCCGCAGGTGACCGTGGTCCTATCACGTGCTCAGCGGACAGACATGCATACGTCATCCTTTCCGGCCAAAACATTTCTAGAACCGTACAGACCCTTCAAAGTCAGAAGGTACTGCCATAAACATGGAGCGCTGTCGCTCGAGTTGCGAACCTGGCGTACCCTTGAAGAATGGCGACTTCCCCACACAACGCCAACGCAACTGGCGAACCTCAGCATGACCGGTTGAGTGCCGAATACCTCGACGCACTCGACCGCTTTCACAACGAACTGA
Organism: Brevibacterium mcbrellneri ATCC 49030; assembly: GCF_000178455.1. Lineage (GTDB taxonomy): Bacteria > Actinomycetota > Actinomycetes > Actinomycetales > Brevibacteriaceae > Brevibacterium > Brevibacterium mcbrellneri. The sequence continues at coordinate 12,526 of NZ_ADNU01000065.1, forward strand.
CGGTACACAAGAACGCATCGGAACACACCGTGCGCAACTACATCGCCGACGCCACCAACCTCATGGAATTCCTCGCCCGCGACGGCAACGGTGACCCCATCCATTTGGCCGACATCGAAATCGGCAACCTTCGCCAGTGGCTCCTTCACCTATCTGCCCAAGGTGCCTCGCCCGGAACCCTCGCCCGTCGTATCGCAGGCATCCGGTCATTCTTCACCTTCACCACCCGGGCAGGCATCACCGCCACCAACCCGGCCAGCAGACTATCCACGCCTAAAAAAGCCACCCGCCTGCCCACTGTTTTACAGCAGTCCCACACAGAAGACGTGCTCACACAACCTTTTGAACCACCCGCTGAGGACGCGAAACTCACCAAGACCCAACGCGCCGCACGCACACGCGACATCGCACTCGTCGAACTGCTGTACGCCACCGGCATGCGCGTATCCGAACTCGTCAATCTCGACACCACCGACGTCGACTGGACCGCCGGACTCATCACGGTTCTAGGAAAAGGAAACAAACAACGCCGAATCCCATTCGGCGGCCCCTCGCAACGAGCCCTCACCGAATGGTTAGAAGTCAGAAACCACCTAGCCAGTGAAGGTCAAGAAGCCCTGTTTGTAGGCGTCCGAGGTGGCAGAATCAACCAGCGCCAAGTACGCGACGTGGTCCACAAGGCGACGGCCAAACGAGCCAAATCACCGGAAATCTCGCCCCACGGCCTCCGCCATTCAGCAGCCACCCACATGGTGGAAAACGGGGCCGACATCCGCCAAGTTCAAGAGTTCCTGGGCCACGCCACACTGAGCTCAACCCAGATATACACGCACGTGAGCCTGGGCAAACTTAAGGACTCCTACACGCAGGCCCACCCACGCGCCTAAATTCACTTATTGCGCCAAGTACGCGTCCAAAGACTCAGCAAGCGGGGTGTCCCCGTCGAGGATGTCCAGGTCCTTCCCGTACGTGCGCTCATCTTCCAGGATGTGCAGAATGAAGTTCGCTACATCGGCGCGCGCCGTAGTCGAACCCTTACGCACCTCACCCTGGGAGACCGAAAGCTTCCCAGTCTCGGGCTCATCCGTCAGACGCCCAGGCTTGACAATCGTGAAGTCCAAGTCAGATGCCCGAAGCGCGTCATCGGCAATACGTTTGGCATCCCAGTACGCGGCAAAGACCGGGTCAGTGCCTTCGGCAGTTGGGTGCTCGGCCCCAACGAACGACACCTGTACGAACCGGCTCACGCCCGCTTCCTTGGCTGCCTGCTGAGAAGTGATCGCGGCTTTCAAGTCCGAGGTGTATTTCCGGAACACACCCGAACCTCCACCCGCACCAGCGAGGAACACAACGGCGTCGTGACCTTTAACGACCTCGGCTAGTTCTGAAACCGCCGCTGTTTCCACATCGAGAACAACTGGGTGAGCGCCCATAGCGCTGAGCTCATCGACATGATCAGGGTTTCTCACCACGCTGGTGATATCGACGTCACCTTTGCGTTCTGTAACGAGACGAGCAATTTTTCCGTGTCCACCAATGATTGCAATACGTGTGCTCATACTCGCGAAACACACAGTGTGTGCGAACTATTCCATGTAGTTCATGGTCATTTTCTGTGCCGACTCAGGGTATTCCTCGCTCAACCCGCCCGCTTAGCCCATGAACTCCCAGTGCCACGGCTCCGGCAATGACCCGCCTTGGCGTGCCCAGCCAGGGTGATCCCACCCGTACTTAGGGCCGTTCGCACGCAACCACCGGTGCTCCGCTGTACCAAAGCGGTTGATACCTCCGCCGAGGTCCACGGCAAGTCCCCACCCGTGATTCGATCTGCCCGGAGTGGCAGCCATCCTGCCTTTGCGTTTCTTCAAGATCACCTGCTGCTCATATGTGCGGTATGAGTCAGTGACCGAAATTGGCCGGCCGAACTGGGCCTTGAACGCAGCCGATAACTCATCGAAGGCCCGTGCTGCGTCACATCTGAGCATGTGCCCAGGCGCAGACTTCACAGCGCACATCGCGACTGAGGGGATTCGCCCGTTTTGATGCCCACCCCACGGACCTGCGCCTTTACCCTTGCCCTTATAGCTCGGCTGCTGGTCGACTGCCAAGGGCTTGGGTGCTTGTGCCTCTGGCAAAAGGATCGATGCGCCTGAAGAAAAGAAATTCACCGGGTTGAGGTAATCCTTCGCCCGGTCCTTGCGCCATACACCCACATGTACACACCCTTGCGGGCAGTGAGACGGTGAGGACACCTTAGCCATGTGCATCCCGGGAGTTATCTCATCGCCCTTCTTCAACTCGCTGTCCACCGACTCATAACTCACCACATAGTTACCCACCTCGACACTCATCACGGGTTTCCCGGCAACCACTCCCACGAACCGCACCACGCCAAAACCTGGGGCACGCACGGGCTCACCGGGCAGCGCCAGGACATCGACACCTCGGTGCCCGGACTGCCAATTCTTGTCCGGCTTATCGAAACCACGGATCACTTCAAACCCTGGCACCGGAGTCATCCACGTGCCGGACGCTTCATCTGAGTGCTCACCGGGTGCCGCATACACCACGGAGTCTGGAACATATGTGGCGCTCATCAGCGTCAGTGCTAATACGAGCCACGAAACTGTAGTCAAAATTCGAGAAATCATGTACTCATCGCACTACGTGAAAACCGCTGATAAAAGACCCGAACCCTAGCTTGTGGAAACCGCGAAATCTTCCACACGCTTCATGCCACGAGAACGAAAAACAATCCACACGAGCTGTGCCTCAAGTAACTATTTGGCTACTCGCGCGTGACCTGCATAAAATAGGGCCAGCAGGAGTGTCAGAACTCTTGACTACGCGTGTCCGACACACGAGCGGTGCCTCAGGTGCGTTTTATCCACACATATTCCTCCAGCAGGACACGTGGGTGAAGCGTGGGCTCCCGCCACGGATACCAGGAACAAACCGAAATCCGCGCAGGGTCAACCCAGTTGGAACCTGCGCCCGAACGCGCGTAAGCGCCATGAAAGGAGGGCGTCGGCATGGCCGTCGTCACCACTCGCCAGTTGCTCGACTCCGGTGTTCACTTTGGTCACCAGACTCGTCGCTGGAACCCCAAGATGAAGCGTTTCATTTTCACGGAACGCAACGGCATCTACATCATTGACCTGCAGCAGACGCTGGGCTACATCGACACCGCATTCGAGTTCATCAAAGAAACCGTTGCGCACGGCGGATCGATCATGTTCGTCGGAACCAAGAAGCAGGCCCAGGAAGCTATTGCCGAACAGGCGCAGCGCGTTGGTCAGCCATTTGTGAACCAGCGCTGGTTGGGCGGTATGCTCACCAACTTCCAGACCATCTCCGGTCGTCTGCGCCGTCTGAAGGAACTCGAAGAAATCGACTTCGACGACGTAGCTGGTTCAGGTCACACCAAGAAGGAACTGCTCATCCTGTCGCGCGAAAAGGAAAAGCTTGAGCGCACCCTGGGCGGTATCCGTGACATGCAGCGCACCCCTTCAGCTGTGTGGATCGTCGACACCAAGAAGGAACACCTGGCTGTTGACGAAGCTAAGAAGCTGGGTATCCCAATCGTGGGTATCCTCGACACCAACTGCGACCCTGACGAAGTTGACTACCCAATCCCAGGTAACGACGACTCGATTCGCTCCGTAGCCCTTCTGACCCGCGTCGTTGCAGACGCAGTTGCCGAAGGTCTGCTCAAGCGCCACTCGTCTGACGAAGGCGAAAAGAACGTTTCCGCTGTTGACGTTGAACCAATGCCAGAGTGGGAGCGCGAACTCCTCGAAGGTAAGGGTGGGGACGACGCTAAGGCTGACGAAGCCAAGGCAGAAGAAACCAAGGAAGCCAAGGACGAAACCAAGGTTGCCGACGCTCAGGAAGAACCCAAAGCTGAAGCAGCTCAGGCAGAATCCAAGGAAGAAGCCGCCGCTGACGCCGACAACAAGTCGACTGAAGCCTGACACGTTAGTGCTGTAACCCTAAGCACATAAATCCTCTCGATTCTAGGAGATCACATGGCAAACTACACCGCCGCTGACATCAAGGCTCTGCGCGAAAAGACCGGTGCAGGCATGATGGACGTGAAGAAGGCTCTTGACGAAGCTCAGGGCGACCAGGCTAAGGCTATTGAAATCCTGCGCGTTAAAGGCCTCAAGGGTGCCACCAAGCGCGAAGGACGTTCCACCTCGGACGGTCTTGTTGCTATCAAGACCGACGGTGGCGTCGGAACCATGATCGAAATCAACTCCGAAACCGACTTCGTTGCTAAGTCTGACAAGTTCATCAGCCTGGCTGATGAAATTCTGGAACTGGCAGTTGCGAACAACGCTTCGGACGCTGAAGAGTTCAAGAACGTGGAAATTGACGGCAAGCCTGTCTCCCAGATCATCACCGAAGGTGGTGCCTCCCTGGGTGAAAAAGTTGACCTCAAGAAGGTTGTACGCCTCGAAGGTGCCAAGCTCGCTTCCTACCTGCACCGCACCAACAAGGACCTGCCTCCGCAGGTTGGTGTGTTGCTGGCTTACGAAGGTGACAACGACCAGGCTGCACACGACGTAGCTGTGCACATTGCTGCTCTTGCACCTAAGTACTTCAGCCGCGATGACGTCCCCGCTGACCTGGTTGAAAAGGAGCGCGAAATCGCTCTGGAAACCGCAAAGAACGAAGGCAAGCCAGAAGCTGCTCTGCCAAAGATCGTTGAAGGTCGCGTGAACGGATTCTTCAAGGAAAACGTTCTGCTGGACCAGGGTTTTGCCAAGGAGCCAAAGAAGTCGGTTCAGTCCGTTCTGGACGAAGCTGGCATCAAGGCAACCGGTTTCGCTCGCGTGCGTGTGGGATCCTAATCTAAGCGCTAGCTAACACAACGTGCCACCACATTTTTGTGGTGGCACGTTGTGTTTTGCCGGGTGCCCTGTAGGGACGTGCCACGTAGGGATGCAGCCCAGCAAGTTCACGTGGTCTTTACCCAAGCGGGGCCTGATCTTTACCGTGCTGCGAGCCGAAAGTCACACCCAGTGCGTAGCCTGAACGGAACACCCGCAATCGAAAGGACCAACGATGACCCTCATGCTCGGTGACGTAGCCCCTGATTTCACCACCGAAACCTCGGCCGGTGAAATCTCCTTCCACGACTGGGTTGGTGACAGCTGGGTGGTGTTCTTCTCGCACCCCGCAGACTTCACCCCCGTGTGCACCACCGAACTGGGTCGCGTTGCGCAACTGAGCGAGGAATGGGCAAAGCGTGGCGTTAAGCCAATCGCCCTGTCCGTGGACTCCAATGAAGAACACATCAGCTGGATCCCGGACATCAACTCCTACAACAACACCACCGTGGAGTACCCCATCATTGCGGACCCAGACAAGACGGTCGCCGAACTTTACGACATGATCCACCCCAACGAAGGGGACACGTCGTCCGTGCGTTCGGTGTTCGTTATTGACCCGTTCAAGAAGATCCGCCTGACCATGACCTACCCCAAGTCAACCGGGCGTAACTTCGACGAAATCCTGCGCGTGATTGACGCCCTCCAAACTGCTGACCGTGCTGAAGTCGCCACCCCAGTTGACTGGAAAGACGGCGACAAAATCATCGTCCCAACAGGCATCACAACCGCTGAGGCCCGCGAACGTTTTGACGATGTCGAAGAGGCCTTCCCTTATCTGCGCACGGCTCGGATCCGCGAAAACTAGAACGACCTCGGCGGCGCTTACACAAAGACCGCTGGCGAACGTTAGTATTAGAGGTGGCCCGCAAGTTCTGACGTGAGGATCCCATGGAATCGCCTGTTCATTTTTCTAGCCACGCAATGCATCCGGTTCGTACTGATCGCAGGCGAGTGCTTCTGAAACTGTCAGGTGAAGTTTTCGGTGGGGGATCCGTCGGGGTGAACCCGGATATAGTTGCCTCAATCGCTAAGCAAATTGTGCCCACCGTGCCCGAGGTGGAAATCAGTATCGTCGTAGGTGGCGGCAATTTCTTCCGCGGGGCGGAACTGCAGCAACGTGGAATGGACCGTACTCGTGCGGACTACATGGGCATGCTGGGCACTGTGATGAACTGCCTTGCTCTGCAGGACTTCTTGGAACAGCAGGGCTTGGATACGCGCGTCCAGACCGCGATCCCTATGAGCCAGGTGGCTGAGTCGTACATTCCACGTCGCGCCATGCGACACATGGAAAAAGACCGCGTGGTGATTTTTGGCGCGGGTGCTGGACTGCCGTTTTTCTCAACCGACACCGTGGCGGCACAGCGCGCACTCGAGATTCACGCCGACGAAGTTCTTATCGCCAAAAACGGCGTGGACGGCGTGTACACCGCGGACCCAAAGAAGGACCCGTCGGCAACCAAACTCGACCACATCACGTTCCAAGACGCACTGACCCGAGGTCTCAAGGTCGTTGACGCGACCGCGTTCAGCTTGTGCATGGACAACGCCCTTCCCATGCGTGTGTTTGGCATGGAAGGCGACGGGAATTTGCGCCGGGCGATCATGGGTGAAGATATCGGCACGGTCGTCAGCGCTTAAAGCAGGTCAGCGCTTAACGCGAGCCGCCCCGATTCGCCCAGGTAGGATTAGACATAACGTCCCAAGGAGAAGACAGTGATCAACGGAATTCTTAAAGAAGCCAGCGCCAAAATGGACGGTGCTATCGAAGCCACCCAGTCCGCTTTCGGCAACGTGCGTACCGGCCGTGCGAACCCCGGCCTGTTTGCCAACATTCCCGTGGAGTACTACGGAACTCCCACACCTATGCAGCAGCTGGCCTCGTTCCAGGTGCCTGAAGCGCGCACCATTCTCATCACCCCATATGACCGAGGTGCTCTGACAGACATCGAGAACGCCCTGCGTAACTCCGACATCGGTGCCAACCCCGCTAACGACGGAAACGTTATCCGCGTGACTCTCCCGGAACTCACCGAAGAGCGCCGTAAGGAGTACGTCAAGATCGTTAAGGGTGACGCTGAAGAGGGTCGCATCTCAGTACGCAACGTGCGCCGTAAGGCCAAAGAGCAGCTGGAACGCATCCAGAAGGACGGCGAAGCTGGAGAAGACGAAGTCAAGCACGCTCTTGGTGAACTCGACGAAATCACCAAGAAGAAGGTTGACGAAATCGACTCGCTTCTGGCCGCTAAAGAAAAAGAGCTGCTTGAAGTCTGATTTGTCGTCCTACGACGAGCGCCAGTCGAACGCTTCGACTGGCGCATCTTCAATGTCCCAAAACACTGAAGCAACGCGGCAGGCAAACCCGCAGGGGGCTGAACCCAACCCGCAGGCACCCCAACCGCCTAAACAGGACTACGGACGCGCCGGACGTAACCTGCCTGCGGCTATCGCAGTTGGCCTGGTGTTGGGCGGTGCTGTTCTTGCCAGCCTGGTATTCATCCCTGAGCTGTTTTTGATTGTGGCGCTGGTCGGTGTCATGGCAGCGACGTGGGAACTGTCCAATGCGCTGAGCCGGTCCGGTTCTAAAGTGGCGCGTGTGCCCACCATGATTTCGGCCGGAACCATGATTCTTGCCGCCTACTTCTTGGGGCGTGAAGCACTCTGGGTGGCGTTCAGTTTAGGGTGCGGGTTCATCCTCATCTACAACCAGATTCGCCGTCACCGACTCAATCCGGTGAAAGATGTGTGCTTGAGCATCTTCGCCCTCACGTATGTGGGACTCATGGGTTCTTTTATCGCCTACATGCTGTCCTTCCCCATGGGCAACATGCTGGTAATCACCTTCCTTGCCATGGTGGTTGCTAGTGACACGGGCGGTTACACCTTTGGTGTTCTGTGGGGCAAACACCCCATTGCGCCAAGCATTTCGCCTAAGAAGTCATGGGAAGGGTTCGCTGGTTCGGCACTGTTCTCCACTGTTGTGGGCATCTGCATGGTGGTGCTGGCGTTCGGTGCTCCGTGGTGGACCGGACTTGTTTTAGGAATCGTTATCCCCGCTTTCGCCACGCTGGGCGACTTCTCCGAATCCATGATCAAACGTGACCTTGGCCTGAAAGACATGGGCACCCTGCTACCGGGGCACGGGGGAGTCATGGACCGACTGGACTCGATCCTTCCCACCGCGCCCGTGGCCCTTGCCCTGTTTCACTTCATGCCGGGCCTCGTTCTCTAAGCAACCGCGCAACACGTGAAGTGTTTGTCTGAGCTGATTCGTGCGATACTGGGAGGGCCATGGCCCAGAATTTAACACCTCGTCAGGTACGCCCAGTTGTCGAACATGAGGACGGAACGACCTCGAAAACACCCATGCGGGACGGTCGTCCGCTCCTGAACTTCCGTTCGCCTCGGGTAAAGCAACCCCCTCAGCACTTAGCAGACCTGTCGCTTGAGGAACTGACGCAAGCTGTAAAAGACAAAGGGCTTCCCGGGTTCCGAGCTAAGCAGCTAGCCACCCACTACTACGTACACAACACCACTGACCCAGCTGACATGACAGATTTGCCGGCTGATCAGCGTGAAGAACTCGCCGCAGAGTTCTTCCCACCACTGCTCACAGAAGTGAGGCGCCTACGCACAGAAGACGGCGACACGATTAAGTTCCTGTGGCGACTTTTCGACGGTGCCATGGTCGAATCCGTGCTCATGCGTTACCGCAACCGCATCACCTTGTGCGTGTCCTCCCAGTGTGGTTGCGGAATGAATTGCCCATTCTGTGCAACCGGCCAACAGGGCCTCACCCGCAACATGTCAACGGCCGAAATCGTCGACCAAGTCATCCAAGCCAATCGCGTAATCGCAGCCGGTGAACTGGCCCCCACCGCCGGGGCAACTACTAACTACCTTGGCGAAGAGGCGGCGGAAGTCGGCTCTGAAGCCGACGCCTCCGACAACTCAGCCACCTTGCAAGCCGCCGGCACTCCCGAAACCTCCGCAACCACCTCGGCCGGGGTACACGACCGCGTGACCAACGTGGTGTTCATGGGAATGGGCGAACCACTGGCCAACTACAAGCGCGTCATGAACGCTGTACGCCGCTTCACCACCCCCGCACCGGCCGGCCTGGGCATGTCGCCGCGCCGCATCACCGTGTCCACCGTGGGTTTGGTGCCGGGAATCAAGAAACTCGCCGCGGAAAACATCCCGGTCACCTTCGCGCTGAGCCTCCACGCACCGGATGACGACCTGCGCGACGAAATGATCCCGGTCAACACGCGGTGGAACGCAGACGAAGCGATCGACGCCGCATATGACTACTACAAAACCACCGGCCGGCGCGTGTCGATCGAATACGCGCTCATTAAGGACATGAACGACCACGCGTGGCGTGCCGAGCTCCTGGCTAAGAAGCTCAACGCCCGAGGCCGTGGCTGGGTTCACGTGAACCCCATTCCGCTGAATCCCACGCCGGGTTCCGTGTGGACGGCTTCCGAGCCCGAGGTCGCCGCTGAGTTCGTGCGCAGGCTCGTCAAGGCGGGGGTTCCGACAACAATTCGAGACACACGCGGTAAAGACATCGACGGCGCATGTGGTCAGCTGGCTGCTGAGGATGAGGACTAAGGAGACGCTTTGGAACAGAACTTCCCCAAGATGTCAGGGTGGAAGAACGGTTATGACCCTGCTCAGGTCGACAGCTTCTTCAAGCGCGCCCGCGAAAGCTATGAGCGCGAAACTCCTCAGCCCGGTGACCTGGATGCGCGCGCGGTGCGCACGGTCGGTTTTGATTTAAAGCGTGGCGGCTACCACGTGGGGGTTGTCGACGCAGCCCTTGACCGTTTGGAGGACGCGTTCGCTAAGCGTAGCCGTGAACAGTTAATTACCACATCTGGTGAGCAGGCCTGGGTTGATGAGCTCACCCGTGCGGCTGGCTCCCTGCGGGGGCGTTTGAGCCGTGAGCCGGGCGAGCGTTTTAACTTGGCTGAGCGTGGCACCATTGGCTACGACATTGAAGAAGTCGACAAAATGTGCGACAAGATTAACGCCTACTTCACCGATGGCTTGGCGATGAGCGTTGACGAGGTTCGTCGCGTCCTGTTTAAGATCCGCAAGGGTAAGAAGGCTTACAACGAAGACCAGGTTGATGCGTTTATTGACCGTGTTGTTGAAGTGATGGCCTCGGTTGACTGATATCCACTGGTTTGCCCGGCCCGGCGTGCGCGGGGAGGGCCATCCGGGGCTCATGAACCCGGTGTATGAACTGTTGGATTTTCCCGTTGCGATGGGGCGCGCTGATGACGTGTTTGTGCGCGACCGCAACTGTTTTGGGGAGCTGGTGGAGCTCACCTTCGCCGAGGTGTTAGACCGTTCCGCTAAGTTCGCCGGTGTTTTGCGCCTCATGGATGTGGGCGAAGGGACGTGCGTTTCCGTTGCGTCTGACGTGTCCCCGCTGACTGCCCACTTGGTGAGGTTGGGCGCGTGGCGTGTGGGCGCGTGCGTGGCGCCCGCGGACCCAGGTGCCTCTGTTCGGGTTGTGGCGGGGGAGACTCCAGCTCAGAGTCCCAGTGAACGAGGTGCTCACCAGGCGTTTTCTAAACCAGTCAAAGCGTTGCCCAGTCATTTTGAGGGCGCTGTTGCCCTGTTTGAAGGTAACGAGTTTGTTCTAGACACGGTTGTGCGTGACGCGCGCGTTGAGTCGGCCGCTGTGGTGGAGCTTCGCCCCGATGCGGTGGTTCAGTGCCCCAACGCTCCCAACACTCAACGCCTGACCGCCTTGGAAGCAATAGCAACTTACGCTTAGGCAACGAGCCACTCTAAAACGTGAAGCCAAAACGCGAAAGTGGCCAGGAACAGCTCAACCGTTCCCAGCCACTTCACTTTAGGTGACCTATACGTGCCGCTTTACGCGAACGCGTTGATGCCGGTGAGCGAACGTCCCAACGTGAGCTGGTGAACCTCGTGGGTTCCTTCGTACGTGAGAACGGTTTCCAGGTTGATGGCGTGGCGCAGTGGCGAGTATTCGCTGGTGATACCCGATCCACCGAACAGTGCACGTAAGTCACGGCAGATGTTCATCGCGGTGTCAGCTGTGACCATCTTGCCCAGGCTGATCTGCTCAGGACGAACACCCGTGGTGTCCTTGAGCTTGCCCAGGTGAGCGGCCAGCAGGGTGATCTGCGAGTACTGGCCAAATGCCTTTGCCAGCTTCTGCTGCGTGATCTGGAATGCCGCGAGTGGCTTGTCGAACTGGATGCGTGAACCGGTGTACATGAGCGCCTGCTCAAGCGCGTCACGAGCAGCACCCGTAGCACCAAACACAATCCCAAAACGAGCCTCAGACAAGCACGTGAGCGGCCCACGCAGACCCTTTGCCTTAGGCATCATGGCGTCAGCTGGGAGGCGCACGTTGTCCAGCACGATTTCACCCGTGATGGAAGCGCGCAGCGACAGCTTGCGCTGAACCTTGGGGCACTCAACACCAGGTGTGTCGGTCGGAACTACGAAACCGCGGATCACGGGGCGACCCTTGTCGTCTTCTTCGTCGGTCTTGGCCCACACAACGGCGACATCGGCAACAGGGGAGTTGGTGATCCACATCTTTGCACCGTTGAGCACCCAGTCGTCACCGTCGCGCTTTGCCACAGTTCGCATGTTGGACGGGTCGGATCCCACGTCGGGTTCGGTCAGACCAAAGCACCCAATAGCTTCACCCTGTGCCATGCGTGGCAGCCATTCGTTCTTCTGTTCTTCTGAACCCCAGTGGTGGATCGCGAACATCGCAAGCGACCCCTGCACGGACACCAGTGAACGCAGCCCGGAGTCCACAGCTTCGAGTTCACGGCACGCCAGACCGTACTGGGTCGCGCTGGACCCTGCACATCCGTAGCCTTCCAAGTGCATTCCCAGAACGCCCAGCTGTCCCAGTTCCTTGGCGAGTTCACGAGCAGGGATAGTGCCTTCTAAGTACCAGTCGCCGATCTTGTCGCGCAGGTTGTCATCGGCCCACTTGCGAACCACGCCGGCCCATTCGAGGTCTTCTTTGCTAAAAACCGAGTCGATTTGCAGGATTTCGTCCGGCGTTTGCGTCTTTGCCACGTTTGTCTCCTTGTTTCCGATGATGTGTTTGTGCGAATGCGTATCTGAAACGTCTATCTGCACTGTACATTGCGTGTTCCGTGTCACTAAAACCGACCCGAGGTGCCAAGGCTGGCTCAGCGTCTTCTGCAGTTACCGTGTCAAGATTGTCTGGTGGCTGTTCGACAAATCGCGATTCTAGGTTCTACTGGTTCGATCGGAACGCAGGCGTTAGAGCTGATTTCTGCTCATCCTGACCGTTTTCGTGTGTCTGCGCTGTCTGCGGGCGCCAACGTTGAGTTGTTGGCCCGTCAGGCTGTTGAGTTCGGGGTTCCTGTCATTGGGTGTGCTGCCCACGCCGAGGCGGTAGTTGCCTCCGCTGTAGACGCAGCTGCCAGCGAAGCAGGTAAACCGAACCCGGTGCGTGAGATTGTGTGCGGTCCCGAGGCGGCGGCAAGGATCGCAGCCATGCCCACCGACACGGTGCTCAACGCGATCACGGGAGCGGCCGGACTGACCGCAACCCACGCCAGCTTGCAGGCCGGAACAGACACGGCCTTAGCGAACAAGGAGTCTCTCATCATCGGGGGCACCATGATCACTGACCTGGCAGCCTCAACGGGCGCTCGCCTTCTTCCCGTCGACTCGGAACACTCGGCCTTGTGGCAAGCCTTGCGCGCGGGCACTCACCGCGAGGTCGACAGGTTAGTCTTAACCGCCTCGGGCGGACCTTTCCGAGGCATGACCCGCGAACAGTTAGAGCGTGTGACCCCGCAACAGGCTCTTAAACACCCAACGTGGGACATGGGTCGGGTGATCACCACAAACTCCGCGAGCCTGGTGAACAAGGGGCTCGAAGTGATTGAAGCGCACCTGCTGTTTGACGTGCATTATGACCGGATCGACGTCGTGGTTCACCCGCAGAGCAACATTCATTCCATGGTGCAGTTTGTGGACGGCTCCACGCTGGCGCAAGTGTCGCCACCGGACATGAAACTTCCGATCGCGTACGCCTTGGGATATGAAGAGCACATTCCAGCAGCCACTACGCCAAACGACTGGTCACAACCCGTGACGTGGACCTTTGAACCGGTGGACCACAATGCGTTCCCAGCCTTGAGGTTGGCGGCCCGGGCAGGGCGAGCCGGGGGAGTGCACCCCGCGTGGTACAACGCCAGCAACGAAGTTTTCGTGGACGCGTTCCACGACGGCCACATCACCTTCACCGCAATCAGTGACGGCCTGGCCGCAGCCTTGGACAAGGCCGACCAGCTGAACGTAGAAAATAACGTCACCGGTGGCCTTACACTTGAACAAGTTTTGGAAGCTGACGCACACGCCCGCACCTGGGCACACGAATGGGTGAACGCATGACAGTCCTGCTGTACATTCTGGGAGTCATCCTGTTCTTGGCCGCAATTGGCCTGTCGATCGGACTCCATGAAATTGGCCACTTGGTGCCTGCCAAGAAGTTCGGCGTCAAAGTCACCGACTACATGATTGGGTTTGGCCCAACCCTGGTGTCGTTCAAACGCGGCGAAACTCGCTACGGAATCAAACTCTTGCCCTTGGGCGGGTTCATCGCGATGCCGGGAATGTACCCGCCCAAAGAAGCCACGCACACGCGCGCACAAGACGTGCCAAACGAAAAAACCGTTCAAGGGATCGTGCGTGAAGCAGCCAAGAAACGGCACGCAAACCAGGAGCTGGCTCATTCGCAGGCCCAGGACCACACCGACCCCCAACAACCCGTGGTGACCGACACGCGGGAGGACGGGACACCTCGGAAGGGGCGCCTGTTTGAAAACACCCTGGCCGACGCCCGCGATTTTTCCAACCGGGGGATCGCACCAGGTGAAGAACACCGCACGTTCTACGCGCTGAACCTGCCAAAACGCCTGGTGGTGATGTTCGGCGGGCCGTTCATGAACCTGCTGTTGGGAATCGCAATCCTGGCGCTCGTGCTTTTAGGAATCGGGGTGCCTGGCCCTTCCACCACCGTTGCGACCGTGGTCGAATGTGCCGTCCCCGCCTCAGAAGCTCAAGCCCGCCAAGCGGCAGGAAACGACGACTGCACACCTAAAGACCAGCTCACCCCAGCGTGGGAAACCGGTATCAAACCCGGCGACAGAATCCTCGAAATCGGGGGAACCCCGGTTGAGTCCTGGGATCACATGACCGAACAGATCCGCGCAGCCGCCGGAACCACTGTGCCCATTAAACTGGAGCGCGACGGCCAGGTGATCACCAAGGACGTGCCGATTATCACCTCGGAACGGCCCAAAACCGACGAAGACGGCGCCCCCATCGTCAACTCCGACGGCACCCCGGAAACCGAACAAGCCGGGTTCCTGGGAGTCTCACCCACACAAGAACTCAACCCCATCCCGGTAAGCGAATTCCCCGCCACGGTATGGTCCTCGATCACTCAGACCTTCAGCGCGCTGTTCCACTTGCCGCAGCGCTTGGTCGAGATCGGTCAGATCGCCATCAGCGGGGGAGACCGGCCTGCTGACGGGCCAATCGGTGTTGTGGGAATCGGGCGCGTGGCTGGCGAAATCGTGTCCACTGATCTGTTCGATGTCGTTGACAAAGTTCAACTGGGCTTGAGCCTCGTAGCCTCCTTGAACTTCTTCCTGTTCGCCTTCAACCTGGTGCCATTGCTGCCCCTGGACGGCGGCCACATTGCGGTCGCGCTGTATGAAGGCGCTCGCCGGCGAATCAACCTGGCCCGAGGTCGTGGCATCGTTGGCCCGTTCGACACCGCCCGTTTGCTACCGCTCACCTACGGGGTCGTGGGAGTCATGCTGGTCATGACATTCCTGTTGCTCTATGTGGACCTGTTCAATCCGATCACGCTACGCGATCTGTTTGGCGGATAGGTCCAGCGCACATCGAACCACACATCGAACAAGGCCCAGCACACATCGCGCTCACGAACGCATAGAATGAACTCATACCGCGTGGAAGGGAAAGAATGCCTGCCGTAAATCTTGGAATGCCATCGACTCCCACTGTTTTGGCGCCTCGGCGCAAAACCCGCCAAATCAAAGTTGGAAGTGTGGGTGTGGGATCAGATTATCCCGTGAGTGTGCAGTCCATGACAACCACCAAAACCACGGACATCAACGGCACGCTCCAACAGATCGCTGAACTTACCGCCGCCGGGTGCGACATTGTGCGCGTGGCCTGCCCAAGTGCCGACGACGCTGAAGCCCTGCCAGCAATCGCCCAGAAGTCACAAATCCCTGTCATCGCTGACATCCACTTCCAGCCCAAGTACGTGTACGCAGCTATCGAAGCCGGCTGCGCAGCAGTGCGTGTGAACCCCGGAAACATCCGCAAGTTTGACGACCAGGTCAAAGAAATTGCCCAGGCCGCTAAGGACCACGGCACCTCGATCCGCATTGGTGTCAACGCCGGGTCACTGGACAAGCGCATCATGCAGAAGTTCGGAAAAGCCACACCTGAAGCCCTGGTCGAATCGGCCGTATGGGAAGCCTCGCTGTTCGAAGAACACGACTTCCACGACTTCAAAATCTCCGTCAAACACCACGACCCCGTCATCATGGTGGAGGCCTACCGCCAACTTGCCGAACGCGGCGACTGGCCGCTCCACCTCGGCGTGACCGAAGCCGGCCCAGCCTTCCAGGGGACCATTAAGTCTGCGACCGCGTTTGGGGCGCTTTTGTCAGAAGGGATCGGTGACACGATTCGCGTGTCGCTGTCTGCCCCGCCGGTTGAAGAAGTCAAGGTGGGAACCCAGATCCTGCAGTCGCTCAACCTCAAACAGCGCAAGCTGGAAATTGTGTCGTGCCCGTCATGTGGGCGCGCACAGGTTGATGTGTACGAACTTGCCGACAAAGTCACTGAAGGTCTCAAAGGCCTGGACGTCCCGCTACGTGTGGCCGTCATGGGGTGCGTTGTCAACGGACCCGGCGAAGCTCGCGAAGCCGACCTGGGTGTCGCATCTGGAAACGGCAAGGGCCAGATCTTCGTCAAGGGTGAAGTCATCAAGACTGTGCCCGAATCCAAGATCGTGGAAACCCTGATCGAAGAAGCCCTGCGTATCGCTGAAGAAAATGGCGACCCGTCCGGCGAAGCAGAGGTTGTCGTCGGTTGATCCGGCTAGCGCCCCTGCTTCACCATCACACACCGTGGGTGCAGGGCGTATGTGCGGGTGATCCCGCAGGCACCATCACCATTCAACGACTGGTTGACGGTGCTGGAACCGCCCAAATTGACGCACCTTCCGGAGTCATGTGGGGCGTCCACAGCGAACAGGGGAGTGCGCTGACACCAGAGTCAGCGTTTTGGATTGGATATTCCGTCACCCCGCTCACTCCGTCACTTAACGGAACCGCTGATGTAGCTGCGGTCCTAAACCGCCGAGGTCGTTACACGTGTTCCGTAGTAGGGCACCGGGCCCCGGTATTGGATGTGTACCGCAGGCTGACATGGGGGCCACCGCGGGGCATCCGTCCGCACCAACCACTGCTCGTGGCTTGTGAGCGGCCGGCAGTTGACGAAATCCCTGTCCGAGTCGCTATGGCTGAAGACTATGAACAGGTGTACGCGGCATCCGTGGCAATGTTCACTGAAGAAGTGGGATTCTCACCTGAACGCCCGAACCCTTCCGGGTACCGGGCGCGCGTGCGATCACTCTTGTCCGGTGGCCACACGCTGGTGCTCACCGACGCTGACACAGTGATCTTCAAAGCCGACCTAGGCATCATCTCCAGTCGAGCCGTTCAAGTACAAGGC
Source organism: Brevibacterium mcbrellneri ATCC 49030 (assembly GCF_000178455.1). Taxonomy (GTDB): domain Bacteria; phylum Actinomycetota; class Actinomycetes; order Actinomycetales; family Brevibacteriaceae; genus Brevibacterium; species Brevibacterium mcbrellneri. Next base: position 29,256 of record NZ_ADNU01000065.1, read on the forward strand.
GTGTGGGTCCACCCCTCCTACCGCGGCCAAGGTATCGCCAGCCGAGCCATGGTTTCCGTGACACGACACGCCCTTGCGTACGCACCTACGGTGAGTCTGTACGTCAACTCATTTAACACCTCGGCACTGGGCGCGTATGCGCGCGCGGGCTACCGCCAAATAGGCGAATTCGCCACAGTCATGTACTGACACCGGGCCACCCTGAGGCGGTTCAATGAGCGGGACGAGACCGCTCACGCTGTCACATAAGGTGGGCCAATGCACATGAAAATCTCAGAATGATCTAGCATTGAGGTGTTTGAATTCGGCCTTTGGCCGGTACCTGTCGGTCGAGGCGCGCATGCCTCCCTGAACATACGGACGTTAAATATGATGATGGCAACTTCGAATAAGAAGAAGAAAAAGAAGAAGGGAAAGAAGGGGAAGAAAGGCGCTTCCTTTGATCCCAAGTCCCTGATCAAGCCCGCAATCTGGGCAGGCGTGGCAATTGTCGCGATTGTCATCGTGGTACTGATCGCCAACTGGTTGCGGAGCCTCGACTCTGTTGCAGCTTTCATTGAGAAGTACCCAGGTGAGTACGAACTTCCAGAAGGCGCGCCAGTAGGGTTCCCCGCATGGTTGAACTGGCAGCACTTCCTCAACATGTTCTTCATGCTGCTGATCGTGCGTTCGGGTTGGCTCATTCGCACCACGCCTAAACCAGACTCGTTCTGGACACGCGACAACACCAAGTTCATCAAGACCAAGGGCGAACCCAAGAAGATCTCGATGAACCACCTCATTCACTTCTCGTTCGACACGCTGTGGGTGCTCAACGGTGTGATCTTCTTTATTCTGCTGTTCGTGACCGGCCAGTGGATGCGTATCGTCCCCACCAGCTGGGAAGTGTTCCCGAACGCGCTGTCTGTTGCCCTGCAGTACGCTTCCATGAACTGGCCAGTGGAGAACGGCTGGGTTAACTACAACGGTCTGCAGCAGCTGGCCTACTTCACCACCGTGTTCATTGCTGCCCCGCTGGCCATGATCACCGGTCTGCGCATGTCAGAAGTGTGGCCTATTAAGGGTAAGTTCAACGACGTGTACCGTGTTGAACACGCAGCGAAGATCCACTTCCCAGTCATGATCTACTTTGTTGCATTCACCGCAGTTCACGTGTTCCTGGTGTTCGCAACCGCGATTGCAGCAGGCAAGGGGCCGTTCGCAAACCTGAGCCACATGTTTGCTGCCGCACCAGACAAACCAATTCTGGGTCTGATCTTGTTCCTGGTTGCACTCGTCGTCATGGCGGCTGCATGGGTAGTGATCCGCCCAATCTTCATGGCCCCAGTAGCCGGCAAGTTCGGAAACGTAACGACCCGCTAAGAGCGAGGAGCCGGGAGCCTGGCTTAGAAGGAGGACCGTCCGCGTAACTTATCCAGTGCGCGGCGGTCCTTTTTCGTGGGCCGGCCCGTGCCCTTGTCGCGCCGCGGGACGGGGGCACGTAGAAGCGGGCTGGGTTCGGGGGAGTTGTCCACGTAACATACGCGCGCAACCGAGGCGGGACCTCGGGTAGCTAAAAACCCTTGCACCACCAGAATCCGGTCAATTCCGTGGCGGCGGATGTGGACTTCGTCGCCAATTTTGACCTTGTATGACGCTTTGACTTTTTCGCCGTCAACCCGCACGTGACCACCCTTGATGACAGAAGCAGACAGGGTGCGGGTCTTAAAAATGCGCACTGCCCACAGCCACGAGTCGATGCGCTGCGAACCGTGAGAGTCAAACGTGGGCTCAATCATGCATTCGAGCATAGAACACCAGGTGGTAATCTGTGCCCAGGCCCGGTTTTGGCCAGTCAATGAGTTGAATCAGGAGTAAGATCTATGCCCTTGCGGATGTCCACGCTTTTTGTGCGCACTCTCAAAGAAGAGCCCGCAGACGCAGACGTCAAGAGCCACAAGCTGTTGCACCGTGCGTCCTACATTCGCCGTTCAGCTCCAGGAATCTACACATGGTTGCCGTTGGGCTTGCGGGTGTTGGACAAAGTCGAAGCTATTGTTCGCGATGAAATGAGCAAGGCCGGCTCGCAGGAAGTTCACTTCCCTGCGCTTTTGCCTGCTGAACCATATGAAAAGTCGGGTCGCTGGGAAGCTTTTGGTGAAGGTATTTTCCGCCTTCAAGACCGCAAGAAGGCCGACTACCTTCTAGCGCCCACCCACGAAGAAGTCTTCACGCTTCTGGTCAAGGACTTGTATTCGTCATACAAAGACTTGCCAGCCAGCCTGTACCAGATCCAGACCAAGTACCGCGATGAAGCCAGGCCACGTGCAGGTCTGTTGCGTGGGCGCGAGTTCATCATGAAAGACGCGTACTCCTTTGACACCGACGACGCGGGGCTGGACGCTGCGTACGAAAAAATGCGCAAGGCCTACATCAACGTGTACAACCGCCTGCAGTTGCCGTTCGTCATGGTGGAAGCCACCCCCGGCGCTATGGGTGGTTCCGGTACCCACGAATTCCTGTACCCATCCGAGGTGGGTGAAGACACCTACGTACGTACCGACGGCGGATACGCCGCAAACGTCGAGGCTGTCACCACGGTTGTGCCTGAGGAACTGGACTACTCCGACGCCCCAGCGGCCCAAGTGGTGCACAGCCCTGGAACCACCACGATCGCTACTCTGGTGGACTTTGCTAACACGCACCACCCGCGTGAAGACCGCCCGTGGACCGCGGCCGACACACTGAAGAACGTCGTGTGCACAGTGGTTCACCCGGATGGTGAGCGCGAAGTGGTTGTCATCGGTTTGCCCGGCGACCGTGAAGTCGATCTGGGACGTGCCGCTGGAACCGGCATGCTGGGAGCTGGCGAAGTCGATCTGGAACCGGCAACGGATGAGGACCTGGAAAAGCACCCTGAGCTGGTGAAAGGTTTCATTGGTCCAGGAATCAGCCTGGATCAGGCGGTTCTGGGTCTGGAAGGCTCCATCAAGATTCGCTACCTCCTGGACCCGCGCGTGGTCAAGGGCACTCGCTGGGTTACGGGTGCAAACGAAGTCGATAAGCACGTGTTTGGTTTGGTTGTGGGCCGTGACTTTGTGGGTGATGAGTTCATTGAGGCCGCCGAGGTCGTCGCCGGTGACCCTGCCCCCGACGGCTCAGGTGAACTTCAGTTGGCGCGCGGTGTCGAAATTGGTCAGATCTTCAAGCTTGGAACCCGCTACGCCGAGGCCCTGGGACTCTCTGTTTTGGATGAAAACGGAAAAGCTCGCGTAGTCACGATGGGTTCATACGGAATTGGTGTGTCGCGTGTTCTGGCCTGCATTGCTGAAGAGCACGCCGACGACAAGGGCTTGGTGTGGCCAGCTAACTTGGCGCCTGCCGATGTTCACATTGTTGCGACAGGAAAAGACGCACAGGTCTTTGACGTGGCTGAAGAGCTCACAGCAGAAGTCGAGAAGGCCGGTTACACGGTCCTGTTGGATGACCGGCCAAAGGTGAGCCCTGGTATGAAGTTCGGTGATGCTGAACTCTTGGGTATGCCCACGATCGTCGTGGTGGGCCGGGGGCTCAAGGACGGTGTGGTTGAACTGCGTGACCGTGCTACTGGCGAAACCACCAACCTGCCCGTTGACACCGCCGGTCAGAAGATCGTTGACGCTATCGCGGAGAAGCTGGATGCGATTAACAACATCGAATTGCTTGAACAGTAAGAATGTTGACCGCGATCCTCAGTCAGCCTGAAGCTCTTGCTGTCGCACATGTTGATTTAGACATCACCACGATTCTTCTCCTGGTGTTGGCAAGCGCTTTGGCTGGCTGGATCGACGCTGTTGTAGGTGGCGGTGGCCTGATCCAGTTGCCTGCGCTTTTGCTGGTGCCAGGCATGACGCCGATCCAGGCTGTCGCCACCAATAAGATTGGTTCGATCTGTGGCACGACTGTGTCTGCCACCACGTACTTAGCCAAGGTAAAGGTCGACAAGTCGGTCACTGTTCCCGGCGCGATTTTCGCGTTGATCGGTGCCGTGATGGGCGCTCTGGTTGCTTCACAGATACCTGAAAAAGCGTTTACCCCCATCATTCTTGTCGTGCTCATTGGGGTGGGTGTTTTTACGCTGGCCAAACCGTCTTTGGGTACTGAGGCGCGTTTACGGTTTAGTGAGCGTCCGCGTATGCATCACGGGGTGTCGTGGCTCATTGGTTTGCTGGTGGGCATGTACGACGGCGCACTGGGGCCCGGGACGGGTTCGTTCTTGGTCATTGGTCTTGTCGCGGTTGTGGGCTTTAGTTTCTTGCAGGCTTCAGCGAGCGCAAAGGTGATGAACTGGGCCACCAACTTTGGGTCGCTGCTGTTCTTCGTGCCTGCTGGCTTCGTTGTGTGGAAAGCTGGGCTCGCAGTGGCTGTGGGGAACGTGATCGGCGGGTTCTTTGGTGCCAAACTCGCGATTTCAAAAGGATCAAAGTTTGTGCGCGTGGTGTTCGTAGTTGTGGTGAGCGCCCTGGTGCTCAAACTGGGTTTCGACATGATCCGCGAAAACCTGTAACGGCTTCAAACGTCCGGGCGAAACGGCGCAAAGCGAGCGAAACTGCGCAATATAATGCGCAGTTTCGCTCGCTTTGCGCCGTCTGGTCTTGAACTCACTAGCCGAAATGTGTTGGTGCCAAGAAGTTGCCTGCCCAGTTTGGACTTGACGTTGGAAGTGACGAGCACACTCATCGCCCGGCATGGTTGGGGGTGCGAAAAACGGAGGGTCTTACGTAGTGGCCAGGTCAGCTCATAGCCATCGAGGCCGCGAGGTGGGTGAGACATCGGAACATTGATGAGACCGACTGTTAAGCCTTGTGCGTTCAACCACTCCCAGATCGTGTCGCAGCCGAAGTCGGGTGTTTCCAGAAGACGGTCACCGTAACCGGGGTCTTGCGTGTCGAAGAACTGATAAATGCCATGCCTCCGGGCTGGCGAGCGGTCATGAAGGATGCCCAACCGGGGGCTGTGTGCGCTGGCCACGTGGTTGCGCTCTCCCCGTACGTGGAAGTGCTAAGGAGACGGGCCAGGTTTGGAAGGCGCCCAGCAGCTACGCCCCCTCTCAACGAAATCGAGGCTTCCCCCATCGATGCCGAGAATTAGCGCGCGAGTGCTCTGGTTCGTCATGCCTGCCCCCGAATACCCGTTGGTACTATCAGTGGTCGAAAACTGACTGTCTGGACATCATACTCCGATCCCCCCCCTGGTTGGTCGCAATACCTTGCGATGAGGTAGTTCTGGATGATGAGTCCTGTCACGTTCCGCTCGCCATTCCAAGCGGTGTATGGGATGCTAGGGATATGGCGATCACTCTCAACGGACTCCGCACAGTCGTATATCCAACCGACGATCTCGCAGCGAGTAAAGCTTGCTGGTCGGAGTTGCTTGGCATGGATCCCTACTTTGACCAGCCGTTCTATGTCGGCTTCGAGGTGGGAGGCTATGAGTTGGCGTTGGACCCCGATGGTGATGTGAACGGTGGTCCTGTTGTTTACTGGGGCGTGGATGATATTGAAGACTGCCACGAGCGCCTCATCGCCAGCGGCGTTTCGTCGGTGGATGACGTTTCGGAGGTTGGCGACGGGATCCGTGTTGCTGTGGTCCGCTTGCCGGACGGTTCCAAGCTTGGACTCATTGAGAACCCTCATTTTAAGGTTTCCTGAAGTTATGGACTAGGAGCAGGCTGCCCGCCCATTAAGGAGATGTTCTCCGTTCCTATGTTGCAGCGGGGCTCCCGCTGCAACATAGGTTTGCTCCTGAAGTTCATTACTACCCTCGCGTTGTGGGTCCAGCCGAACGGCCGGGGCACCCCTTGTCGCGCTTGATAGACCGCTGTGATCATGGCGTTGACCTGCTCGGTGTACTCGGAACCGGTTTGGTTCTCGAAAGAGTGGACCGTCGAAGCGGTCCCATCTGCGAGAACCAGTCGTGGTGCTGATTCTCTGTTTGGACTGAATCCGAAGGTGGTTTGTAGGTCCGCGGACCGTTGCGGTGTTGCGATTCGGATGCGGGTGCAGTCATAAGTTACTTCGGACGCCCAGGCCGTCGAGATGCGAAGAACGCTTCCATCGGCAAAGTGGACTGTCAGCCTACCCGCCACCTCGACATCACGCGCGGACGACGCCGTCGCCATGTCTGTACTGCGACGCCACCGCGCCGAGGCGCTGAGATTTGCCATTGGCGTCAGCTCGCTTGTCACTCCGGTCATTGAAGCAGTAAACATTGCGTACGCGACATCAGCAAGGTGCCAGCCCAGATCTAGTAGTGCTCCTCCACCGGCAAATTTCCGGTCGGTGAACCAGCTATTTACACCGGGCACGCCCTCTCGGCGCCACCAGCTAGCTCCGATGTCGAATGGGCCAGGTCCGATGCTGTCCACCAGCAGGCGCACATCGGCGCGAAACACAGCCGATATCGCGGTCATGAGCACGGCGTCGGAGGACATCTGCTCTATGACGGAGTCATACTCCGCAATGGCGAGACAGGAGGGCTTCTCTAGTAAATCAGAGCAGCCGCGGCGTGCCGCCTCTCTGGCGAGATGGCAGGGGGTATGGCTTGGGGTTCCAACGATCACGATGTCCATAGGGGTGGCCCAGAAATCCTCAATGCTGGACAGGCGGTCCAGCCGCCCCGGCCACCCCGGCCGGGGCGTAGCGCGCCACTACTCGGGCCGCCGGATGCTGAGCGAGACGGGGTTCCCAGACCTCTCGATTCACCCAGCCATATCCCAGCAGGCCAACACGCAGGGGGAGTGGAGAGCTCACCTGCGCACTCGAGACACAAGGTCTCCCACGAGCTCCCCCACGAGCTGGATGGTTGGGGGCTCCGCCAGCAGAGTCTTGTGTGCTATCCACAGCTCCCGGGCGGCAACATTCTCGGACTTCGGGCACATGCGGGCCATTTCGTCAACATTCAAATCCGGCCTCGGTCCGGACTGGAAAGGTCTTGGTCCGGTAGACGG
>NZ_ADNU01000064.1 GCF_000178455.1 Brevibacterium mcbrellneri ATCC 49030
GGTTTCCAGCCGGTACCGCGCGACTTCCAGGCGGGCTGATTCGAGGTAGGCGGCTGGGGTCATGCCCAGCTCGGTCTTGAAGATTCGGGTGAGTTGCCAGTCCTGACGTGGAGCTGTTCGGTGAGCTCGGCGACGGTGGGCGGCTCGGCCAGATGCTCCCGGATGTAGTGGCGCAGTTCGTCCACTTGCCGTGTGGTCGATGCGGATCCCAAGGGCACGCTGAACTGGCTCTGCCCGCTGAGGCGCTTGAGGCAGACGACCAGCTGGCGGACAACCTTCTGTGCGAGTGCTTCACCGAAGTCATCAGCGACCAGCGCCAGGGCGGGATCCAGACAAGAGCTGAAACCGGCACCGGTCCACACGTCCCCGTCACGGATGAGGATCGGGTCGGCGTCGACGATGATCTTGGGATGCTCGTCGTCGAGCTGCTGGGCCGTCGACCAGTGCGTGGTCGCCAGCTTGCCGTCGAGCCGTCCCGTCGCTGCGAGCACGTGGGCACCGACGCAAACCGATGTGAACCGGCGCGTGCGAGGCGTCGGGTCCGCGACATGCGTGGCAATCTTGGGATCTACCAGCGCGGTGACCGCCAGTCCTCATCGACCTCGACCGCCCCAGGTACGACCAGGGTTCTCCGTGCGAGACCTCCTTCGCCAGAGACGGGGACGGGACGGAGCAGGCCCGCAAGATCGCTCCAAGTGAAGGGGGGGGGTTGGCATCGGATACGCGCGGAAAGAGCCGGTGAGGTGCTTCACCTAAGTGGCGGTCTTGAGTAGATCCAAGAACTGTCTGATCCGTTCGGGGAGGTCGGTCCATTGGCCGTTCACCGCAGTGGTCAGGCCGGCGAAGGTGGCGAGGACAGTGGCGATGAATCCGTCTGCGGTTGTCCCGTCGGGTAGGCCTGATGGGTTCCGGCCTACCGTTCGGTGCAATACCTGGAGTTGGCGCTTGTAGGGATGCTGACGGCGTGGGTCGATGTAATGAGATTCGACGGCGAGCCTGGCTGCGCCTTGGAGGCGTTGATCGGTGGCGTAGTGGTTGGCGGCAAGTAGGAGGAGTTTGCGGACGGCGGAGACGCCAGTCAGTGATCGGCCGCGGATCGTCTTCTCCCATGCCGACCATGCTGTGCGCTCATAGTCCAGGAGCAGGCGAGCGAGCTGTTTCTTGTCGCCAAATCGGGCGTGCATCTCGTGGGGATCGACCTCTGCTCGCTCGCTGATCTGGTCCAAGGTGGTCGCGTGGAAACCGTGAGCAGCGTACTCGGCTCCTGCGGCATCGAGGATGCGCTGGCTGGTACACCGGGGATGCGCGAGTTCGGGGAGATGCCCCAGGCCGTCCAGTACGGCTTGGGCGAACCACTCGAGATAGTCATCGTCGAGCGCGGGACGCTCGGGGGCAGCATCACGTGTAGCAGAAGGGGCCCGAGCAGGAGAAGGAACACGGCCTCGGTATCGACTCCCGGAGGTATCTCGCCACGTTCGACTGCGCGCCGTAGCATCAGCGCGATGGAGTCCGACCAGGGGTCGATGAGTGTTCGACCGAAGTCGACTCCAGGCAGACGCCGTTCTGCGACGACAAGGGTCAGGCCGGCGGATATCGCGGGGTCGGCGAGACTGTCGCGTAGTTGCCGGAGGGTTGCGGTGAGGTCACCACGAAGACTGCCTGTGTCTGGTCCTTGTCCTCCGGTGAGACGATCGGCAACGACGGCGAGGGCGAGTGCAGCGGTGTTCGGAAACCGGCGATAGATCGCCGGTTTGCCTACCCCTGTACGCTCCGAGAGGGCGTGCACCGTGAGCTTGTTGCCTTCGGCGAGGATCTCGGCCGCGGCTTGTCGAAGTGCTGGGGTGAAGCTGGGGTCGAGGGGTCTCCCTGAACGGCCAGGCATGTTGGGATGTGCCACCTTGCGTGTCGCGTCACGTATTGCGCAAGAGCCTGCCGACTGCACAGACGCGACTGGATTCGTACTTCGCGCCGACCAGCAACGGGCGCTGCTACTTGACGGCGACCATCGTTGCTCGGAGATGCGTCAGCAGCTGGTGCGGTCAGGCTGAGATCAGATGTGTTCCGGTCCAGCGGTCGCGGATCGCGTCGGCAAGGGCGAGGGCGAAGTCCTCGTAGCTGATGCTGGACTGTAGAAACGTACGTTCGTCGACGGCGGGCTGCCGTCTCCGGTAGGTGCCGGTGAACTGCCCCCCGGGTTGGTAGCTGGGTGGCGGGATGAGGTAGGCCCATCGGTGTGGCGTCGTTTCGGATTCGAGGTGGTCTCGGAGAGCGGCATGGGCGATTCCGCGCGGGAGCGTCACGGTGGGAAAGGCGGGGTCCTGCCAGAAGCGTCGGCCGTTGCCCGTGTGGAGTGCCCCGGCTCCGCCAACGTGGACAATCAACGGGAGCTTGGACTCGTCTTGAGCGTCGACGATTCGGTCATGGAGATCGATGAGTGCTCTCGCTGGGATTTGCTCCCGTAGTCGGATGGCATTGACGACGATGTCGATACCTGTGAGTGCTTCTCGCATACGGGTGGGGTCATCGAGGTCAATTGCCCGCGAATCGTCGGCGTGCGCAGGTACCGGGAGTGGTTGCGTGCTGTCTCCGGGTCGAACTCCTGCGTACAGACGTATACCCGCGGGGCGATGGTTCAGTAGGAAACCGCCGGTGCGGCCGGTAGCTCCCAGGAGTAGGACATCAGTCATGACCGGGTTGCCTTTCGGTTGAGCATGGAGACGCAGCGGATGGACACTGCGGCAATAACCAGAAGCGCGACCAAAACGATCGCCAGAGTGCTGAGGTTGGTGATCGCGCCACCTACGATCGGGCCGATGCTGGCTCCGATGAAGAGGATGAATCCATTGATGGCCATCCCGCTGCCCCGACTCGGGGCGGCTGTCTCTCCGTAGAGGTTGATCATGGACGGCACAGCCAGGGCGACGCCCGCGACATAGACGATACTCGCGGCGATCAGGCCGGGCAGGGTACCGGAGAGGACGACTTCTCCAAGCATGCCCACAGCGGCGAGCGTGAAGCCGGTCTGGGCGACCCGAACGATGCCGAATCGCTTCGCGAGGGCCCCGACGCCGAGGCTGACGAACATCGCCGGCAGGGCGGCCAATCGGATGAGGATGATGTCAGAGGCAGGCACATCGAGGCTTTCCAGGTGTTGTCCGATGCCGGTGTAGAGGGCGACAAAGGACAGCAGAAGCGTCACGTGAGCGATGCTGAGCAGCACGATCGCTGGCGTGACCAGTAGTCGCGCAAGGTTGCCGAACTGTTTGAAGAGCGAAATCGAGGGGGCGTGCTTGGGCGCCTCGGTCACGAGCGTGAGGATCAGCACGAAGGTGATTGCGAGGACGACACCGCAGAGCACGAAGAACCACGACCAGCCCGCTTTCAGCGCCACAGTGGAGGCTACGACCTGGCCGAAGATGCCCGCGACCAGGAACGCGGTCGACATCGCTCCGATCGCTCCAGCGCGTCTGCTGGGAGCGACAGCCTCGGTCAGATAGGCCAGCGCAACGGGGGCGAACCCGGCTGCCGAGAGCCCCTGGAGGGCACGCAGTGCCGCCATCGCCGGCACGGAGGAAGCCGTCGCGCACAGAAGCGTGGCAACCGCGAGCACCCCGATGGCGACGGCCATGACTCGCTTTCGACCGTACCGGTCCGAGATCGGTCCCCAGATGAGGAAGCCCACGGCGTAGGTGAGGCTGAAGCTCGTCGACAGCGCGAAGGTCGCATCAGCCCCCAGGTCGGCAGCGACTGGGTTCAAGAGCGGGATTGCCGCGTAGAGCTGTGTCAGGACGAACAGGGCCGTCACCACCAGGATGACGACAGCGACCCGGCCTGCTGGGAAGTCCGGGCTGGCGCTGCCACGTGAGGGCGGTCTCTCCGGGGCCGTCGCTTCGGGATGTGGGAGGTTCGAGGGCATACACGTCTCCTTCCAACGCAATCGTTGGAATTTACCCTAGTATGCTCGGACGTGGGGTGCAACCTCAACGTTGGAGATGCAATCTAGGAGTGTGATGCAGACTGTGGCCTGGGACACAGAAGGAACCAAGCGCAAGATCAAGGACGCGGCAACGGTGGAGTTCGCCGACCGCGGGCCGGATGGCACGACGATCGAGCAGATCGCGAAGAAGGCGGGTGTCAACAAGGAGCGGGTGTACAACTACTTCGGAGGCAAGAAGGAGCTCTTCGCTGCGGTGTTGCGTGATGAGTTGGCGCAGGTCGCTCAGTCGGTGCCCGTGGCCTCGTTCGCCAGGGAGGACGTCGGGGACTATGCCGGGCGGGTCTATGACTACCACCGTGAACGGCCCGAGTTGATCCGCCTGTTGCGTTGGGAGGCTCTGGCATTCGATGGCGAAGTGCCCGATGAGGCCCAGCGGAGGGAGTACTACGGCTACAAGTCGGCTGCCGTCGTGGGGGGGCAAGAGGCGGGCACGATCACCCGAGACATTGATGCCACTCATCTGATTCTGTTCGTGCTCTCGATCGCGGGCTGGTGGTCCACGGTGCCTCAGGTGGCCCGGATGCTGTGTGGTCCGCCCTCAGAGGAGGAACATCGCGTGCGACGCGCGGCCGTTGTCACAGCGGCCCGTCGCCTCGCCTGCGCCGACACGGCGTGAGCGACAGCGGAGGCACCAGCCCGTACAGGCTGCTGCCTCCGCTGTCGTTGGTTCTCGTCGTGCTAGGGGCGGTCGACCTCGGGAACATGCAGGTCGGTGTGGCCGAGCTGGCGCATGAGGTCGGCCAGGTCGAAGTAGGCGGCGCGCTCGACGATGTGGTCGCCTTCGAACCGGTCGATTCCGATGGCGGTGAAGTCGGCCCGGTTGCCGCTGGGCGGCAGGCCACGGAAGGGGCCGGTCTGAGTACCGACGCATCTCACGCGGGTGACCACCACGTCACCTTCGGCGGTCTGCTCCTGGACGCGGTCGTCCATGTCCGGGAAAGCGGTCCGGAAGGCACGGACCCATTCGCGGACGCCGTCGGGTCCGCGGAGATCGAACTGGGGCCAGTAGAAGTTGGGGGCGAATACCTCGTCAGCGAGTTCGAGTCGGTTGTTGGTGATGATCTCCTCGAAGAGGATGGCAGCGCGTTCCTTGCGACGCGTGAGCAGGTCGGTGTCGGTCATGGTGTTCCTTTCGGGATGAGGGTGGAAGCGAGACGGCCAAGACGGTCGCCGATCGCGATCTGAACATCGGGGTTGGTGAAGAGGAAAAAGTGCTCGCCGTCGAAGGTCTGCGCCGTTGAGGGCGCATGGGTGAAGCGCCTCCAGGAGTGGACGGCCTCGGGTGGAGCTACGGGGTCGTCGTTGCCGGCGAGCGTGTGGAGCACGGTCTGGTCGAGTGGCTCGGGGCTCCTTGCGTGGAGTTCGTCGCTGAATGCGACGTCTTCGCGCAATCGGGCGGCAGCCATCTCCCGCAGGGCCGGATGCGTCTGGAACTCCCGCGGAAGAGCGCCCCACTCAGCGACCTGCTTCAAGAGCTCCTCGTCGGTCAGGCTCTGTCGCGACGGGTGAGCGCGACCGGACGGGGCACGGCGACCGGAGAGGAAGCACACCTGGGGCGGCTGCCCCTTCTCCTCCGCCCGCTTGGCGAGTTCGAAGGCAAGGCCAGCGCCGTAGCTGTGCCCCAGGAGTCCCCAGTCGGGCTGGGCACGATCAGCGATCGTCTCCCAGAGATGGTCGATGAGGTCATCGACCGATCCGGGTCGGCGTGCGGTGTTGCGTCCCCTGCCGGGCAGGTCGAGGGGCACGACCTCGGCCAACGGTGGTAGATCTGCCTGGAGCTTGGCATAGGCGGTGGAAGCGGTGCCGCCTGCATAGGCCAGGGCGAATAGCTGCATGCAGCTCACCCGGCCACGCGCTGGGCGGCCTGCTGCCGCTCGGTCTCGAGGCGCTGGTCGATCGCGGCGTACTCCTGCTGCATCCGTGCGATTGCTTCGTCGAGATCGATGACCGTCGGCAGGTCGAGTAGGGACACGATCGTCTGCACGCGCGATTCGAGGGTACCGCTAACGCGGTAAAGCGGGATGTCAAGATCGGAGGCGGCATTCCAGAGGATCTCGTCGCAGTAGCTGCGGAAGTCCTCGTTCATCGGTCGGTGGCCGTCATCGGAGATCGGGCGTTCGTTCTCGAGGTGGATCATGATGTCGTAGCTGGCCTTGACGTGCTGCTTGAAGGCGTGTTCGTACTGGTCGACGACTTCGTGGAAGAAGCCCATGTCGGGCCAGTCGACCTGGTTGGGGCGGTCGGGGTCGGTGGGGTTCATTCCGAACCGCGTTCGTGCGAGTCCGTAGGCCCATTCCTGGAGCGAGGAGCCGTCCGAGAGATAGGGGTCGCCGAGGGTTGCCTCGGCGACTGCGCGGCCGCAGTGGCGGCGCATCATGAGCTGCAGGAACTCGGCGGGGGTGACCTCGGACAGCCGTTTGCCAGGTACGGCGTCGGGCATGATCTCGCGGATGGCCTTTGCCAGTGTCCGGGGAATGCCGGTGTAGTGGGACAGGCACATGGTTGTGGAGGTTTTTCCGGTCGAGTACGTGCCGGAGATGGAAATCCTCATCGTGTGTTTCCTTCCAGGTGTCGGATGCGGTGAGCGAAGGTGGCAGACATCGTGATTCCGCCGGACTCGCCGCGGAAGTCGAGGTTGCGCCACGTTCCCGTTGACAGATCGAGGAGTTGATGGTCGGCGATGCGTAGTTCCGCACCGGTCTCTGCCGCAGTCGTTTCGCGGCTCGTGGAGGCGGTATTCGGGCGAAGGATGAGCTGTTGCATCCAGAGCGTGTCGGAGTGGGCGCGGTCGATCTGGTCGAGTTCGTACATCAGCAGCTGCCCGAGCTGCAGCAAGGACACGAAGGCGTCGATGAAGGTCGCTGGTCCCGGTGCATGGGAGGCTCGAGTGCCACAGGCGCCGCTGTGGTGGAGTCCGATGCTCGCGTGAGCGACGAGCGACTCGGTGTCGGCAGTCACGGCGCGGATACTCTGCTCGTCGCCCCGGTAGCCGGATCCCCAGTGCCGAGTCGGATCTTCATCGAGGAGCGTGTAGTCGATGACGCCGGCGGCAGGCGCGGAAGGCGCAGGGTGTCGGAGGACGACTCGGGTTTGCATGACGCCCACCTGCACGATGATCGTGGAGTCGACCTCACCGTCTTCGCCGTCGGGCCCCGGCGTGCTCTTCTTCAGGGTCGCGCGCAGTGGCAGCCCGTTGAGAGATTCTTCGGGGCGAGTGCCTGCACGCACTGTCAGCTTCCTGATCATGGCCGCTTGGACCTCGTCGGGGGTGAGGCCGACCAGGCCGGTCAGCAGAGCCTCGGCGCTGCGGACCCCCAGGATCATGACGTCCACGGTCGACAGGTGAGGGCGCAGGTCGGAGTCGGCCTTCTTGCGGGACCAGTCCGTCGGGTAAGCGACGTCGACGGCCGCGGCGAGATCGGCATCGGTGTCGGCATCCAGGGGGTGGATCCGGTAGGTTGATCGGCGGTGTCCGCTGCCGAAGAACCGCTGCCGGGCGGGGCCGAGGTAGTCGTCGATCGAGGCGAGTTCGATGACACCTCCGGGGTGGGTTGGGGTTGCTGCTCGGAGCTCAGTCGTCATGGGGCTTCACCTCCGTGTAGGCGGCGATCAGATCGCCGACCGTGTGGATGTCGACGATGGCGTGGGAGCCGTCGGAGAACGGATCGCGCTCGAAGTCCTGCTCGAGGCTCACGATGACGCGAGCGAGCATGAGCGAGTTCAAGCCGATATCGGTCAGTGCCGAGTCCTCGGTGATCTCGATGTCGTCGTCGAGCCCGTCGCCGAGGATGTCGGTGATGGTGGTCATAATGTCGGTGGTGACGCGGGAAACGGTCAGCATGTCAGTCCTCCGTCGATAACGATGGTTTGTGCGGTTACGAACGTGGTCGATGGGTTGGTGAGGAAGTCGAAGGCGGGCAGGACGTCGTCGACGGTGCCGAGACGCCCCAAGGGCGTGCGCCGCGTGATGCGGTCGAGGTTCCGGTCGGTGACATTCGCCGAGAGATCACTGGCGAAGTAGCCTGGCATGAGGGTGTTCACGCGGATCTGCTCCGGCCCGAGTTCGCGTGCGAGGCTCGCGGTCAGTCCCTCGATGCCCGCCTTCGCGGCTGAGTAGGTCGCGACGCCGCGGTTGCCGCGGATCGCGTTGATCGAGGAGATGTTGATGATGTTGCCTCCGCCGTTGCCGAGCATGAGTCGTGCGCAGGCCTTGGTTGCATGCAGCAGGCCGAGGAGATTGACGTCCACTGTCGTGGCCGTGATCTCGTCGGGCTCGGTGACGAACAGGTTCTGATGGAGCAGTCCGGCGTTGTTCACGAGAAGCTCGAGGCGTGTACCCGGCGGGCGTGCTCGTAGCGCTTGCTTGATCGTGCCTGGGTCGGTGAGGTCGACCTCATGCCATCGCGCCCGCTCGGGGTACTCGGCGAGGAGCTGGTCGGTGCGCGCTGACGTGTTCCGACTCCAGAGGTCGACGTGCCAGTCTCTGTCGAGCAGCCGCTGTGCCAAGGCGGCTCCGAGCTTGCCGGATGCACCGGTGATGACGGCGTGGCGGTGGGTCTGGGCCGGTGAGGTCGCGCTCATGCGCGTGCCTTCTTGAATCGCTTGGAGTGCAGGTCGTCAGTGGAGAAGTCGACGATGGCCGGCACCTTGTAGTCCTCGAGCTTTGCAGCGCAGTGTCGTCGGACATCGTGCTTGAGCTGCTGGGAGTTGGTGCCCGGAGCTGGCTTGATGCGTGCGCGAACGATCTCACCGGTCACGGCGTTGGGGTGTCCGGACACGAGCACGTCCGCGACTCCCTCAACTTCCAGCAGTGCGGACTCGACCTCGCTCGGATAGACCTTGAGTCCTCCGACGTTGATGATCTCGGACTTCCTGCCGAGGATCTTCACGTAGTCACCGTCGACCTCGACTTGGTCCTGCGTGTTGAAGAAGCCGTCCTCGTCGAAGAAGTACGGGGCGTTGAGGTAGCCCAGCATCGCCCGATCGGACTTGACCCACAGCGTGCCGTCAACGATCTTGTGTTCGAAGCCGGCGCCGCCGAGCTTGACCCACAGTGAGTCGTTCGACTTCGATTTGGTCGACATGATGCCGAGTTCCGAGAGACCGTAGGTCTGCTTGAGGCGCACTCCTGGCAGCGCCTCGTTGAGCTTGCGCAGCGTGTGTTCCGGCATCGGCTCGGTGCCATAGGTGATCACCTTGAGACTCGACAGGTCGTACTGCCCGAGCTTGCGTCCTATGAGGCACATCGTGAGGAACGTCGGAGTTGTCGGCAGGACTTCGACTCGTGCGTCCTGCACGACGGCGAGCACCTCGTCCGGGGTGCGGTCGCGCACCGTGACGATGGTGCTGCCGTGGGCCAACGCGTGGAACAGCGTGTTGACGCCGCCGATGTGGTCGAAGCCCAGGAAGGTGATCGTGCGGTGGGGCTTGCTGTTCGAGTGTTCGTACGCATTGACGAGCTTGTCGAAGTCGAGAACAGAGCCCTTGCTGTTACCCGTCGTGCCCGAACTGAACAGCACGAGTCCGGCAGCACCGCGATAACGGAGAGTGCGATACAGGTCGGACGGCTGCCCGTCGGCAACCTCGAGTGGACTGACCACGGGACGGGAGTCCGTGAGCGTGATGAGGAACCGTGCTGCACTGACAGCGAGGATCTCCTCTCGCTTCTCCTCCGGCAGAGAGCTGATCGGCACCGTGATCGCCTTGATCTCGAGCAGGGCGATGAGCGCCGCCACACTGGCAACGCTGTAGTCAGCCTCCAGGGCGACTACGTCGCCGGGCCGCACGCCCGCTTCCGACAGGCGCTCGGTCCAGATCCGGCGCTCACGGTTCAGGCTCCCGTAGGTCGTCACCCGCGCGCCGCTGACGATCGCCGGCTCCTCACCGAGGGTCGCGAGTGCTGTCTGCAACTTCGAGCTCATTCTTCGTCCTCCCTTCCTGCCGAGTCCTACGGGGGCCTCGACACATGTCCAACGGTTACGTTGGTTACAACGTTCTCGTTGTAGATTGGAGCTGTCAACTTAGATGTCGCTGTGTTACGTAATCGTTACTTGCGGCCCCGGGTGCCACCGCGGGGCCTGAGGAGGGAGGGAAGTGGTGGACGAGCGTCTCACCAGCACCAACAGGCCGCATCGGATCTCCGGGCCCGAGGTCCCGGCAAGTTCCGCTGTGGTTGCGAGGTTGTCACCGAGCCTGACGATGCCCTTTTCTGGCGCGGCGATCGGCCAACAGATCGACCGACAGTGCCCGGTAGGTCTGGTGACCGAAGGGGCGAACATCGCAGATCAGAGCGCGGCCCTGTTCCCTGACGAAGCGGCCGCAGTCCGTCGCTCGCCCCGGTCACGGCAAGCAGAGTTCTCGACCGCGCGTGCGTGTGCAAGGAGGGCCCTGGCAAGGCTCGGCGGTCCGCAGGTGTCGTTGCCCGTAGGTCGACACCGTGCGCCGGAGTGGCCGCAGGACTATGTCGGCAGCCTCTCCCACTGCGCTGATGTGGCGGTGGCCCTCGTAGCCGAGGCTGCACGTTTTGCGGGGGCTGGGATCGACATCGAGGCTATCTCTGCTGTGCCCGAGAGTCTGGTTGAACGCATCGCGACCGCCGACGAGCGCATCATGCTCACACAGCTGGACCGAGACGAGTCGTCGATCCCCTGGGGTCTGCTCCTATTCAGCGCCAAGGAAAGCGCCTACAAGTGCTGCTTTCAGACGACCGGGCACCGCATTTCGTTCCGTGACATCTCGATACGGGTCAACGCGGACGGTTCGCTCCACGCCTGGCCGGCAGGCGCGAGGTCCGCGTCGAGGAATGGGCTCACTTCTGGGGCGGAAGGTCTGTGGACCGTGGTCGGCACGCATGTAGTAACCGCCGTGTGGCAACAGACCGATAGCAACGACGAAGTGGACGGTATACGTTCACAGGCTGCCCTATCGCCGTGCTGCTGCGAGGGGATCTGATTTCTCACGGGCGCCAAGTTCATCGATCAGATCCGCTCACTCCCACCCGTCAAGGAATTACCACTGGTAAGCGCGGCAGGAGGTGGCGAGTGGGTCGATTCTCTGCGGTCGTGGCCCGGACGGAGACGACCCTTCTTCCGACGGAGGCGCGCGCCTTTGACTACGTGAGGTTCATCTTCATTCGCGCCGGTACCGCCGTCCTCTGCAGCGAATTTGGCGAGCGTTCGGTACGGGCCGGGGATGTCGTCATTCTGGCGCCAAACACGCTGTGCGGGAGCCATCCTGAAGGTTCGCTCACTACGACGACCATCTACGCCGAGCTGGACTACCTGGTCGATCAGACGTTCTGGCAGCATGCTGACGCTCTTATGGACCGGTATCACGCTTGGGAATTCATCTCCTGCCGTTTCCCTGACTCCGCGCATATCGTGCGCATCGGTTCGTCGCGACTGGACTTCGTGCTCCCGTGGCTCGACCAGCTTGTGGAGCTGAGTCTTGACGGCGCCACACCTGAACACTTCTTCCGTGTGCAAGCATGCTTCGCATCCATCCTTGATGCACTGGCTCCATTCTTCGATGCGCAAGGAACTCGACCCTGCAACTTGCACGGACACTCGCCGACCTTGAGTCCGTATTCACGACACTTTCGACCAGTACGAATCGAAGCGCTGCATATGCGACGTGTTCTTGAAACCGATATGACCCGCCGGTGGACAATAGCGCAGCTAGCAGCGGAGGTGCATCTATCGCCTTCACAGGCCCATCGAATCTTCGTCCAGGCCTACGGTCAAACACCCCTGGGATATCAATCGATGGTCAGAGCGCTCGAGATGGCACGACTCCTCCGTAGGACCAACTTGCCGGTTCAGAAGATCGCCGGGAGAGTCGGGTGGAACGATCGAAGTCACGCTGCTCGCGTGTTCCGCCGCTTGATCGGTGTCAGTCTGACCCGGTACCGGCAGTTCCTCGATGACATTCGACCGTGAGGCCGATCGTAGCGTCTCTGAGGGCGATATTAGCGCCCTTCCCACAGGCATCTCGTGACGACCGATTCGATGATCTATACCGGACTGTCCCCGTCGTCAGGTCTGGCCTGGCAGTCGCGATCGAACAACACGAGGATCAACTTCCTGCACTGTCCGACCGACCCGACGCACCTCGAAGGTAAGGGGCCGCACACCTCGCCGGCCCCTCGGAGAGGAGGCCGGACGAATGCCAATGAGGACAGAACACCACAGTCGCAGATCCAGCGCGATCATCGACCTCGCACCACGATATCGACGGTCGCTTGCCGGAGCCGGATCTTGGCGTGGCGTGTCTCCTGCACAGTTTTCGCGGCCAATGAGCGGAGGCCGTGGTGGCTGAGCACGGTACGGTCTCCGCAGTCCTGGTGCAGCTGGATGAGTCTTGGTCGCTGTTGACAACGGCCCGGGAGCTCGCTCAGTCGGGGGTGCCAGTCTTCCCCTGCGTGCCGTACGAGAAGCGACCTCTCACGCCGCGCGGGTTCCACGACGCGAGCGCGGACCCTGAGCAGGTCGAGATGTGGTGGCGGCACACGCCGCTGGCATCGATCGGCATCCCCACGGGTCAGCCATCGGGCATGGTCGCCGTCGACGTCGACCAGCACGGCCGAGTCGATGGCTACCAGGCGATCCGCCGCGCCCGGCAGGCCGGGCTCGTGGCCGGGTGGGAGATGCTGGTGCGCACGCCCACCGGTGGCATGCACGCCTACTACCCGGCCGCACCCGGCCTCGAGCAGCGCTCCTGGCAAGCCGCGCGCGCAGGCGTGGACTTCCGGGGTGACGGCGGATACGTCATCGTCCCGCCCTCGCTGCGGTCGATCTCCGGGGCGACGGTCTCCTACCGGGTCGAGTCGGTCATTCCCGGCCCGGCGTCACCGATCGACTCCGACGCGCTGCGGAACTTCCTCGACCCGAGACCCGCGCCCCGACTGGTGGCGAATCCAGGACTGCGGCG
>NZ_ADNU01000063.1 GCF_000178455.1 Brevibacterium mcbrellneri ATCC 49030
CCAGCGCGTCGGACAGAAACAGCCCAACGCCTTCGGCCTGTTCGACATGATGGGCAACGTGTGGGAGTGGTGCTGGGACTACTCCGACCCCGCCAGATACGCCGACTATCGCGTACTGCGCGGCGGCGGATGGGCGGACAAGCATTGGAGCGTTCGCGCCTCAGTACGGCGAGGAAGCATGCCGGGAGCGCAACTGGATGACGTCGGGTTCCGCGTCGCACAGGGCGCCGCTGGAGAAGCTGCCTGTCACGCCGGTCAAGGCTGGTCGCAGAAAGCCGATCGAGATCGAGCGGACGTCGACGGCCCGGTTCCTGTCGGCTGGACACCGCTACGCACATAAGCGAATGATCCGCGACGCGAGCGGGCCGAGGCCAGTCGCACTCCCGAGTCTTTGAAGCTCAGGAGTGGCGTCAAACACGACATGTGGTATTCCCAGCCCCCGCCGGCCCCACCAACACATCCACCACCCGACCCGACACCGCAACCGACGCCAAAGCTGCCGCCTGGTCCAGGCCGAGCACCCAACCCTCGGCATCGGGCTTGCTCGTGATCGTTTCGACCGTGGCCAGGTCGATACTCGGGCCAGTCGTGGCACGTGCCCGGGTGAGAAGACGGTCCTCAGCCGAGAGCAGGGTGTCGGAGGAGAACACGGTCGGAGTGGTTCGGGCGGAACACGCTGGTGCCGTCCAGGCGGCGAAACTCCACCGGACTGGTCGCTAGCTCGGGTGGAGTCAGCCGCAGGGACGCTTGTTCGGCGACGTCGGCAACCATTGCGGTGATGGCTTCGCGGTCCTCGACGCTGGCGAACCGCCACCCCATCGTTTGGCGGGCAGCTTCGGCCATCAGGTTCCAGCGCCGCCACGTCGAACGCTTCTCACCGACCACCTCAACCACCGACCGCCCCACCTGCCCGATCAGATCCAACGGCACATCGTCAGCCCGCAACAGCAACTGCCGCTCCCCACCCGTGACGGCGCGCGCCCACACCGTCGCATCACTGCCGAGGACTCTGCTGGCGCGGGTGCGCCACTGTTCGGTCAGCTCCGCTAAGGATCGGACCTGCTTCTCTGGACACGTCGCGAGCGTGGCCTGGGCACGCAACCGGATCACGGTGGCATCAGATGGCTGCCGTCCATAGGTGGCCACGTACTCGGCCACCAGCTGTTCGGGGACGTCGGTGATTGCCCAGGACGAGTTGCGGTCGCGGCCCATCTCCCGTGGCTCTCAGCTCACGCCGAAGGTGCGGGTCATGTGATCGGCGAACACGGCCTCGTGCAGCTCTGACAACGCGACCACCGCGGCATGCATCGGACGCCCATCCAGACTCCACCACTTCCCATCCAACACCGTGCGGACCTTGTTGCTGATCGCCACATGCGTATGCAAGTGCGGGTCCCCGGCGCGGGAATCCCACTGATCAAACGCCGTCGCGATCAAACCCGTGACGTCGACCTGTGCAACCGCGCCATCACCAGCAGTTGCGCCCGTGCAGGCGGCTGCAACCTCGCGCTCCATGAATGCAACCACCACCGCAACCGCCTCATGATGGGCTTGCGCAATCAACGCCTGCGTCCCCGCGTCCGCAACCGCCCACAACACCGACGCCGACTTCGGCACACTGAACGTGAAATCAAACCCTGCCACCGCACGCCGAGACCCCCGCGCAGCCTCCTCCGCCTCAATCTGCGCAACCATCCGACCCCG
>NZ_ADNU01000062.1 GCF_000178455.1 Brevibacterium mcbrellneri ATCC 49030
TTCGGCGGCGGGTGTGCTCGTGGCGGCGCGGATGCGGGTGTAGGCGGGGTGCACGGGGGCTCCGGCTTCGATCTGCACGAGCGCGGCGGCCGCGTCCTGGCGTACCTGCTCCGGCTGGTCGGGGTCGGCGGCGACCTTCTCGAGGTAGCCGATCTTCTCCAGCGTCATGAACGACGCGCCTCCGGGAATCATCGCCGCGGCCTCGCGCGGATCGAGGTCCTTGTGGAGCTCGTTGTCGTCCTGTTCGGCCAGGCGGTGTTCCAGGCGGGTCGAAACGTTCGAGCGCACCCACACGCCCACCGTCCGCCAGCCCAGCTGCTTGATAGCGGCGAGCCTGCGTGCCCCGCACACGAGCACCCCGTCCGGGGTGATCGTCGGGGGTTGCAGCAGCCCCTTGCGGGCGATCGAGTCCGCGAGCGCGTCGAGGTCGCCGAGATCGTGACGGTGCCGGTGACCGACGATGATCGACTCGACCGCCCGGTCGAGCACGATTTCCCCCGAGTGCGTGCTCACGCCGATGCTCCTCCCGGCGCCGACAATGCGATCGTGAGCACGAGGTCGTCATCGCGCAGCAGCACCGGCACGGTCTCACCGATGAGCAGGCGCACCAGGATGCCCTTACCCAGGCCGGTCGCGGCGTAGGCCGGATTCGGGTTGCCGAGCAGGACCTTCAACAGTGCCGACCAGGACTTCTTCGGCAGGTCCAGCAGCGCGCGGGCGTGCCGGTCACGGCGCAGCGCCTCGTAGGCGGTCTGCCTGCTGCCGGCCTGGGCCAGGGCCTGGCACACGTGCTC
>NZ_ADNU01000061.1 GCF_000178455.1 Brevibacterium mcbrellneri ATCC 49030
CCACGCGGAGACTCGGCGTTCCTGTTCGGCCGGGTCGAGCAGGATGAACGCGGGATGGGTGACCGTGCACAGCACCGTCAGGGTGGCCTGGGCGGGGTCGTGGATCATGCACGCCCCGGTCTCGGGATCGCTGTATTCGCGCAGCCGCGCCATGTCGCCGGGCAGGGCCAGCGTCCCGGCTGGACGCGGGGTGACGATGCGACGCCGGTAGAGTAGCTGCCCGCCCGTGGACCGCCACAGCCACCAGAAGGCGATCGGCAGCCACTCGACGATCGGCCGCCCACCGAGCGGGCTCCAGGTCACGGCGGCGGCCAGCACCCAGATCGGTGCCGAGACCAGCACCCGGATCCCGCCCCCGGCATAGAACGCGGTCACCAGGCTGGCGGTGCCGATGCCGAGGGCGATCAGCTGCGAGACCGACAGGCCCAGCAGGACTCCCCGCCGGGTCAGCCGGGAGAACTTCACCGGCTCCAGCTCGGTCGAGGTCTTCTCGTTCGTAGCAGACACTTAGGCTCTCTCCTTCCCGGACGTCGGGGGCGTGCTGGGCTTCTCCGGCGGCGAGGGCGGCC
>NZ_ADNU01000060.1 GCF_000178455.1 Brevibacterium mcbrellneri ATCC 49030
CCCGACGCATCCCACACGGTTCCCCCACGACAGGGGTCGGTCAGCGACCGGGGTTGCGCGAGGTCGCGACGGCTCCCACGCCGTAGGACATGCCGTTCTCGACGGTGCTGGGGATCTCGAGCGACAGGCCGTTGGAACAACGCACGACGCCCCAGTGGGGTGGGGTCGGTCGAGTTGCCGGTGTTGCCCGACAGGCCGCCCTGGCCGCCAGCGACGACCTTGTCACCGGCCTTGACATCGACGCGGCTCAGGTGACTTATCACGGTGCAGCGGTCGTTGCCGTGATCGATGACGACCTTGTAGCCGTAGCCATAGCTGTCCCACCTCGCGGTGCGGATGACGCCGGGGCCGGTGGCCAGCAGGCGCGTACCGAAGTCGATGGCGTGCTTGTTGTAGGTGCCGAACGTCGCGTTGGCGGCGTTGCGGCTCCAGCTCGGGTCGCTGGAGAACGAGCCCTGGGCGATCGGGTAGGAGGCGCCGTTGGTGAACGGCAGGAAGAACTGGCTGGTGAAGGGATACTGGTAGTCCTGCTGCGGCTGGGGCGGCGTGGTGGGCTGCGGCGCCCGGGTCGGCTGGGATGGCGCATCGGTGCAGGTGGGGACACCCTTCAGCGGGCCGTTCGTGCCGGTGTCGACCCACCCGTCGGAGACGTAGCCACAGCCCGGGATGCGATCCCACAGGTTCGTGCGCCCCAGCGGCCGTCGACCCAGTCACCCTGCACCTGGCACTCGATGGCGACCCGCTCACCGGGGCGCAGCCAGCTGACGCGCGTACCCGTGCGCGGCTCGGAGTTCATGGCGAGGGAGTAGCTCACCGTGGCCACGGCGGAGGGACGGGCGGTGACCGTGCCACCGGCGGCGGCCGCGGTGGCGGTGAGGATGAACTTGGCGAAGCCCTTCATGATGATTTCTCCTGTGGTGTGGGTACGGGCCGATGCAAAAAATGCTGGGCTTGCCACCCCACCATGACGGAGACAATTCCGACGGATCATTCCGATGGAGAATTCCTGGAATCGGCCGTTGGTCCAGTACGCCAGACAGCGGTCTCACACAATGGGGGAGTTCGCCTATTGCCGGTGAGGCGGGCTTCCAGCTGGCGTACGCGGCCCGCGACTTCATCGCGAATGAGCCGCATGCGCTCGGCCCCTCGATGCCGCGGCCCAGCACCACGACGCGGTCGGCGCGGGCGGGGAGCCGGGGATCGATCGGCTTGCAGCGCTCACCCTCGACCGAGGCACCGACCTCGTGCAGGCAATGTGACACTGCCCGATCCCCCCGCTCGCGCGTATCGCCTTGGCCTCTCTAGCCCTGGGGCAAGAGAACTGAATAGCAGCGCATCGGGCGTCACCCGCGAGCGTCGTACGCCTCCCGCGCCGCCAGCACCTCCGTCATGTGGGCCTCGGCCCAGGCCTTGAGCTGCATCACCGGCACCAGCAGCGACCGGCCAAGAGCAGTCAGCTGGTAGTCGACCCGCACCGGCACTGACGCCGTCACCTCCCGCGCCACCAGCCCGTCCCGCTCGAGCGCCCGCAACGTCTGAGTGAGCATCTTCTGACTGACCCCAGCCAGTCGACGCGAGAGCTCGGAATAGCGCAGGCCGTCCTCGCTCTCGCCCAGGGCGGCCAACACCAGCGTCACCCACTTGTCGGCGATCCGGTCGAGGAGTTGACGGCTGGCGCACCCGGCCATGAAGGCGTCGAACTCGCGTCGCGACTGCTCGGCTCGCTGTGAGGCGGACGTGGTGGCCATGACTCTCCTCTGGGTGCGTACCCGACTTTTCGGTGCCTACTTCCTTATAGAGAGTTTGGCTGTCACAGTGGACGATGTCAACCACACAAGGAAAGGAACTCTCATGCGAGCACTCATCGGCCGTGCCGGCTCCCCACTCCCCGTCCTCGTCGACGTCCCCGATCCCCATCCGGGCCCCGGCGAGGTGGTCATCGCCACCACCGCCGCCACCGTCAACCCCATCGATGTCCGCATCGCCGACGGCGAGGTGCGCGAGGCCTTCGGCCTGACGGGCGATGTCGGCCTCGGCTGGGACTTCTCCGGCATCGTCAAGGCGGTGAGCGACGACGTCACCGGGGTCTCGGTGGGGCAACGCGTCGCCGCACTGACCGGCAACCCCGCCGATCCGCTGCGCGCGCACGCCGAACTGGTGACGGTGCCTGCCGGTTCTGTCGCGCCGATCCCCGAGGGCA
>NZ_ADNU01000059.1 GCF_000178455.1 Brevibacterium mcbrellneri ATCC 49030
AGCAAGGCAGCCGCCTTGTCGGCGATGCGCTGGGCACGGGACGAAGACCCCTGGGCCTCGGCGACGAGCCTGTTGATGCCGGCCAGTGCCGTGTCGTCGCCGGTGGCGGTGATCTCCACCCGCAAACCGGAGTCAGTGGCCACAGTGCCGGCGGTGACCGCATCGCCCTCGCCGCGGGCGACGGGGCGCGACTCGCCGGTGATCATCGACTCGTCCATGTCAGCGCGGCCGTCGATGACGGTGCCGTCGGCGGGGACGCTGCCTCCGGGGCGGACGATGACGACGTCGCCGACGCGCAGCTCGGCCGGGTCGACCTTGACGGTTTCGTCGCCCTCGACGCGCTCCGCTTCGTCGGGCAGCAACGCGGCAAGGGAGTCCAGCGCCGAGGTTGTCTGGGCCAGGGACCGCATCTCGATCCAGTGGCCGAGCAGCATGATAACGATCAGCAGCGCCAGCTCCCACCAGAACTCGAGCTCGTGGTGGACGAGCCCCACGGTGGCGGCCCAGGAGGCGAGGAACGCCACGGTGATCCCGAGCGCGATCAGCAGCATCATGCCGGGCTTGCGGCTCTTCAGCTCGCTGACGGCACCGGTGAGGAACGGTGTGCCGCCCCAGGCGTACATGACGGTGCCGAGCACCGCGGCGACCCAGCGCGCCCAGCTGGGCACCGAGTAGCCCAGGAGCATGGCGAACATGGGGGAGAACGCGACCACCGGGATGGCGATGACGAGGTTGATCCAGAACAGTCGACGGAACTGGCTGACGTGGTCGCCATGGCCCGCATGACCACTATGACCACTGCCTTGATCGCCGTGCCCGGCGTGGGCACCGTGTTTCACGGCGTGGCCTTCGTGCTCGGCATGCGAGTCGTCAACATGGCCGGACTCGGTGGTCGCGACGCCGTCGTGGTCATGGTGATGGTGATGCGTGGTCGGGTCCGTCACTGCTCTTCGCTTCCCTTCGTTCTTCCCCGGTCTTTCCTTCGATCGGGTCGTGTCTCGCCGCGGACCCTTCAGGGCCCCAGCGGCCGGCTCAGGAGGCCGGCTTGATCTCGCTCTCGACGACCCACTTGTGGTTCGTCATGGTCTCGGACTCGTAGTCGACCATGTAGACGGTCTCGTCGGTGGAGGAGGCGATGGTGGCGTGAGTGCCCTTCATGCCCTCCATGTGTTTGGCCTCGAGGGTGACTTCGGTACCGTCGGCCAGGCGCTGGTCGCCGGCGTCCTTGATCTCCTCCTGCACGACCCACTTGTGGTCCTTGATCGGATCCCCGCCGGTGGTGGGCGTGAAGTTCACCGCATAGGTGTAGGTGTCGAACGCGCCGACGATCGTGGCGTTTGCGCCGTCCATGCCCTCCATGTGGTCGGCGGTGAGCGTGACCTTGGTGCCGGGCGGGTACTTCGGCGAGGAAGCCTTCTCGATGCCCTCTGGGGCGGGGCCGCCGTCCATCGGATGCTCCATCCCGCCGCCGTCGTTGATGCCACCGCTTCCGTGGCCCTCGTGCTGACTGGTCGACGATGGCGTCGCCTGGTCCTGGTCTCCGCCAGTACTGCAGCCGGTGAGCACGAGTGCTCCGCCGAGCACTCCCGTGGCGACGGTGGTGATAAGGCGCTTACGCATGAAATCTCCAATTCATCAGTCTGACCCGATCAAGCATATACCCCTATGGGGTATAAGTCAAATGTCGATCGGCGGGCGTGGAATCGTTTAGTTACGATCCGGTCGACCCGGGGCAATAGCAGTGATGCTGCAGGCCCGGGCCGTCGAAGGATCAGGCCATGTTGGCGGCGTACTTGGCGAGGTCGGAGTCGAAGGTCGGTCCGCAGCCGGGGCAGCAGAGCCAGTAGCGCTGCCCGTCGTAGTCACGGAAGAGGCCCTTTTCTTCGGCGTCCTGTTTGTTGACCGGATTGCCGACCATGACGGGGCAAGTGGTCATGCCGTCGCTGCCTTCGACCAAAAGGTTTTCGCGATGGCCGGAATCGGCGGCGGGGTTCTCTGTGCCGGCCGTGCCGCAGCAGCTGGAACCAGCGCTGACAGCTTCCTCGGCGACGGATGCCTCGACTGCGGGGGACGTACTGCAGCAGCTGGTGGGTGCCTGGTCTTCGTTGCTCATACTCGGTGCATACCTTTCGTGTGTTCGGATGATGGTTGGTTCTGCGGCGTCACTGCTTGGCGACGCTGCGGAACCCGCGCAGGCGGAGGCTGTTGCCGACGACGAACACGCTGGAGAACGCCATCGCCGCGCCTGCGAGCATGGGGTTGAGCATGCCCAGCGCTGCGATCGGGATCGCCGCGACGTTGTAGGCGAAGGCCCAGAACAGGTTGGACTTGATCGTGCCCAGTGTTTTGCGGGAGAGCCGGATTGCGTCGATCGCGGCTCGCAGGTCCCCGCGCACGAGGGTGATGTCGGAGGCCTCGATGGCGACGTCGCTGCCGGTGCCCATCGCCAGGCCCAGGTCGGCCTGGGCCAGCGCCGGGGCGTCGTTGACGCCGTCGCCGACCATCGCGACGACCTTGCCCTCGTTCTGGAGGCCGGTGACGACGTCGACCTTGTCCTTGGGCAGGACCTCGGCGATGACCTTCTCGATGCCGACCTCGGCGGCGATCCGGCGGGCCACGGCCTCGTTGTCGCCGGTGAGCAGGACCGGAGTGAGTCCCAGGTCCTTCAGTCCTTGGATCGCCTCGGCGCTGGTGGGCTTGACGGCGTCGGCGACGACGAGGATCCCGCGGGCCTTCCCGTCCCAGCCGACCGCGACGACGGTCTTGCCCTCTGCCTCGGCCGCGGCCTTAGCAGCGGCGAGGTCGGGCGAGAGGAGCTGCGACCAGTCGGCCAGGAGCGATTCCCTGCCGACGAGCACCGCGTGGCCGTCGACGACGCCCCGCACGCCCTTGCCCTCGACGTTCGCGAAGTCCACCGTCGTCGGCAGCTGACCGGCCTCCTGGACAGCGCCTTTGGCGATGGCCTGGGCGATCGGGTGCTCGGAGGCGTCCTCCACAGCCCCCGGCCAGGCGGAGCAGCTCGACGCGGTCCGTGCCGGGCTC
>NZ_ADNU01000058.1 GCF_000178455.1 Brevibacterium mcbrellneri ATCC 49030
TGGCCCGGGTCCGCCGCACCACCTCCCCAGACACCGACACCGCACCGGACACCGACAGCTCGCCCGGACAGGTCGAGATACCGGCGGCACGCTGGTCGATGCGATCGTTCGTGATGAACACCGAAATGCTGGCCACCTGGTGGGATCACTACGACCCCGCCGAACTGGCCGCCAAGCTCACCGACGAGCAACTCGAGATGTTCTTCACCGCCGCCGAGGCCACCGCCCGCTTCGCCGACGAACTCCACGCCGCGCGCACGCGGCACCGCGAGGGCACGGCGAGTGGGCGGGCGCACCTGCGCGCCATCTAAGCCCACTTCAGCGGGCGGGCCGTGTGCACCTGGCCGTTATGAAGACCACCGCACCTGAAGACCCTCGCACCCGGGCGCGAAGGATCGCGCTCATCGCCGGCGGTCTGGCCGCACTGCTCCTGGTCGCCACCGGCCTCTACGGGCTGATCCTCGGCCCCGAACCCCCAGAGGACACCACCTCGGTGCCGCGACCGGTCGTGACGTCACCAGCAGACCCCTCGCCGACGCCCGGCGACCTGGCGACGATCCCGGCGAGTGAAGATCCGGAGGAGTTCGCGCGCACCGTCGTCGAGACCCTCTTCGCCTGGGACACCGCCTCCGGGTTCATGCCGCTGGACTACTCCGCGATCATCCTCGACGTCGGCGATCCCAGTGGCACCGAGCAGGCCGGGCTCGCCTCCGATGTCGCCGCCTACCTGCCCAGCTCCGAGGCCTGGAGCGATCTGCGCCAGTACGCCACCCACCAGCACCTGTCCATCACCACCGCCTATGTTCCCGACGCCTGGGACGACGCGCTCGCCCAGGCCCAGCCCGGCCAGCTCCCCGAGGGGGCGACGGCGATCACCATCGAAGGCACCCGCCACCGCGCCGGAGTCTGGAACGGCGAGGAGGTCACCAGCGAGCACGCCGTGAGCTTCACGATCTTCCGGTCTGCCCACCCACCGACACCGACCCCACCAACACCGCCAGCCAGACCGAGACGGCGGGCGCGGGAAGCTGTTATGTGGCGCGGCTGTCCGAGCTGGACAACCCCCTGCGGTGAGCCGGTATGGTCAAGAAGTTGCTCATCATCGCCCTCGCGCTCGTGCTGCTGTCCCCGATGCTGGGCCTGGTCGGTGTCGCGGTGCTGATGAACCCCGCCACGGGCGCCACCTGCACCGTCAACGCCGATGGCTCCGTGACCATCGGCGAGGTTCCCGACGAGCTCACCGTGGAGACCGCCGACGGCCAGCGGGTCACCCTTGGCCGGGAACAGCTGAGTCATGCTGCGACGATCATCGAGACCGGGTCCGGGATCGACGGGGTCGGCCGGGACGGGATCCAGATCGCGCTCATGGCCGCCCTGACCGAGTCGAGCCTGCGGATGCTCGCCAACTCCACGGTCCCCGGCTCCGAGGACCACCCGAACGACGGTGTCGGTTCGGACAATGACTCACTCGGCCTGTTCCAGATGCGGCCGAGCACGGGATGGGGATCGGTCGCGGAGCTCATGGACTCCCAGTACCAGGCGCAGGCGTTCTTCGGCGGCCCGGACGGACCCAACGCCGGCTCCCCGCGCGGGCTGCTCGACATCCCCGGCTGGGAAGACATGGACAAGGGCGAGGCGGCGCAGGCGGTGGAGGTCAGCGCCTACCCCGACCGCTACCAGAACTACGAACCGGCAGCCGCGACCATCCTCGATACCCTCACCGGCACCACCACGAACCCCGGTGAGGCGGTCGCCGTGGCGGCTCCGGCGACCGGCGGGGAGACCTCACGGGTCGTGTTCCCCCTGCCTGAGGGAACCTGGGTGATGACCAGCCCGTTCGGGATGCGCCAGCACCCGATCACCGGCGAGCACAAGCTGCACACCGGCACGGACTTCTCCGCCCCCGACGGCACGGCGATTCTCGCGGCCGCCGATGGGACCGTCACGGTCGCGGAGTACTCCGGCGGCTACGGCGGCCTCATCGTCATCGAGCACCAGGTCAACGGGAACACCGTGGCCACCGCGTACGCGCACATGTGGGAGCACGGCATCCACGTCCAGACCGGCGACCAGGTGACCGCCGGCCAGCACATCGGCGACGTCGGCTCCTCCGGCAACTCGACCGGACCCCACCTGCACTTCGAGGTCCGTGAGGGCGGCACCGACGGCG
>NZ_ADNU01000057.1 GCF_000178455.1 Brevibacterium mcbrellneri ATCC 49030
ATGGCGGGTCACCGGTCTGGCCCGGACCACCGACCGGGAGTTCGTTACCACCACCGGAGCGGACCTGGTCACCGAGATCGAGCCCCGCGCCTACGACGCGGTCGCCGACACCGCCGGGCTCCAGGCCACCGCCATCGATGCCGTGGTGGACGGAGGCGCGTTCGTCGGCGTCCTCCCCATCGCCCCGGTCGCTGCGCAGCGCGGCATCGAGCCGACCGACGTCTTCGTCCAGGCTGATGGCGTACGCCTGGCCGAGCTGCTTCGTCGTGGCCACGCGGGCGACCTTGCCGTACGCGTCGCCGAGGAAGTGCCCTTCTCCGAGTTCGCCCGGGCGTACGCGCTGGTCGGGCAGGGTGGCCTGCGTGGTCGGGTCGTCCTGACCTTCTGAGCAGGCTGACCTCGGGGATAGACACGGCCGCCGGGGCCGGGCAGGGCCCGATCCCGGCGGCCGAGCCGTGTGGGATGGTCAATGGGGTGGTCAGGAGACCCGGGGGTCACTCACCGGCGCTCGCCCTGCTCCTCCATCTCCAGGTCACGGAAGCCGCGGCCGGTCTTCGCGTTGCCCGTCGTCGGGAGCTCGTCGAGGAATTTCGCCGACGCATACTTCGCCGTCTTCAGCGCGAACTCGGCCGACGTGCCGCCGACGATCGCCAAGTGGTACGGCGGGCAGTCCGCGGTGCCGAGCAAACGGATCTTCTCCTCCAAGAAGGCTATGATCTTGTCGGGGTTCAGGATCGCCTTGGTCTCCTGGTAGAGGTAAGACTTGTTGGCCGACCCGCCGCCCTTGGCCATGAACAGGAACTTGTAGGAGTTCTCGTGGCCCTTGATCGTATCGGCGTACAGCTCGATCTGGGCAGGCAGGTTGCAGCTGGTGTTCTTCTCCTCGAAGAACGTCACCGGCGCATTGTGTGAGTAGTGCAGGTTCAGCTTCGTGTAGGCGTCGAACACGCCGTGGGCCAGCAGCGGCAGCGCCGACGGCTCGACCTTCAGGAAGGTGCGCCCGTCGGGCCCCCTCGACCGTCGAGACACCCTTGTTGGTCAACTTGCGGTACGCGGTCGTGTCCTCGCCGATCGGCAGTAGGTCCTCGTAGACGAATTCAGTCATGGCGTCCTCCAGTCGTTGGTGCGCCCCTCATCCTTCCACCGGGCTCCGACGCCCGGGCGGGAACCCCACCCGCTCACCCGATCAAGGCACCGAGGGACGCCTCCAGCCGCGCGGGATCGATTTCACGACCGCGGATGGCGAGGGCGTGCAGC
Source organism: Brevibacterium mcbrellneri ATCC 49030 (assembly GCF_000178455.1). Classification (GTDB taxonomy): domain Bacteria; phylum Actinomycetota; class Actinomycetes; order Actinomycetales; family Brevibacteriaceae; genus Brevibacterium; species Brevibacterium mcbrellneri. Next base: position 1,258 of record NZ_ADNU01000057.1, read on the forward strand.
AGGACCCCGTCGATATGGTCGAGTACGGCAAAGGTGGTCGCCTCCGGCTCGTCGATGCCGGCCTCGGTGAGCACGGCGGTGAGGAGTGTGCACAGG
>NZ_ADNU01000056.1 GCF_000178455.1 Brevibacterium mcbrellneri ATCC 49030
TTCACTATTCGTGATGGACATACCGCACGGCGGGCAATAAGAATCTCTTATTGCCCGCTTATGCGGGTGTTCAGCTCTTGGGAGTAACTCATGGGTGCATATGTCATCCGCCGAATTTTACAAATCATTCCTGTGGTCATCGGCACCACATTTCTCATTTATCTCATGGTGTGGGGTCTGCAGTCAGACCCCTTTGTTGGGCGTTGCGGTGAACGCGCATGCCCCGAAGCGTACGTTCAAATGATGCGGGCTAAATACAACCTCGATGACCCGCTTCTCATCAGCTACGCGAAGTATTTCCTTAACCTCATTACCGGAGACTTTGGAACCACATTCTCCGGAATTGACGTGACCGATCAGATCAAAAACCGCTTTCCCACCACTTTCCGCTTAACGATTATCGCAATCGTGTTCGAGGCAGTCATCGGCATCGCTGCCGGTGTGTGGGCCGGGTTGCGTCGCGGAAAGTTCATCGACAGCTTGGTCTTGGTTTCGACCCTTGTCGTTATTTCTATTCCGGTGTTCGTTATCGGTCGTGTTCTTCAGCTCTACCTGGGTATGCAGTGGCAGATCTTCCCTGCGACCGCTTCCCCCGAAGGCAAATGGAGCGAACTCATCCTCCCCGGCTTCGTTCTAGGATCAGCATCGATTGCATACGTTGCACGTCTGGTTCGTAACTCCATCGCTGAAAACATGCGCTCCGACTATGTCCGCGCAGCTACCGCAAAGGGCCTGACCCAAACACGCGTCGTAGGTGTCCACGTTTTGCGCAACTCCATGTTGCCGGTCGTCACATTCCTCGGAACCGACTTTGGTGCGCTCCTTGGTGGAGCGATTGTCACCGAAGGTATTTTCAACGTTTCCGGTCTAGGTGGAATGGTGTTTGGTGCGCTTAACGGGCGCGAAGGACAAACAGTGACCAGCGTTGTCGCTCTCTTCGTCCTTGTGTACCTCCTGGTCAACCTCGCCGTTGACGTTCTCTACGCATGGCTCGACCCAAGGATCCGATATGAGTAATCCAGAAAGTTTGACAGTTGCCGAAACGGCACCCGTACAAGATCCGATCAAGCCCGACGGTGGCGATGCGCCACGTGCTACCTCGCTCACTGGCGACGCGTTCCGCTCAATGTTCAAGAGGCCTCTGTTCTGGATCACAGCTGGCGTTTTGTTGCTATTCATCGTCATGGCGATTGTGCCGGAACTCTTCACCTCGAAGAACCCCAACGAATGTTCGCTTCTGCGCACTAAGCAACTGCCCAGTTCAGAAGCGATCTTCGGTTACGACGTCCGCGGATGCGACGTTTATGCACGCACTATCCACGGTGCTCGCGCGTCGATTCTCGTGGGGGTCCTTACCTCGATTGGAGTTCTGTCGATCGGTGTGACACTCGGCGCGATCGCTGGGTACTATCGCAAGTTCGCCGATATGCTGATTTCTCGCCTGGGTGAGATTTTCGCAGGTATTCCGGTGCTGCTTGCAGGACTCCTTGTCCTGGTGTCCTTCCCAACGACACCTCAGACTCCGTACTTCATCACGATCCTCAAGGTTGTCATCGCGTTGGCTCTCTTCGGTTGGCCAGGGCTCATGCGTATGATGCGTTCCACGGTTTTGCAGGTAGCCCAAATGGACTACGTACAGTCGGCCCGCGCTTTGGGTGCGTCAGGCTGGCGCATGATGCTCAAGCACGTGATTCCAAACGCCATTGGACCGGTCATCGTGATTGCAACGATCAACCTGGGTGTGTACATCGCAGCCGAAGCCACCCTGTCGTTCCTGGGTATCGGTTTGCAAGGAAACGTCGTGTCATGGGGAATTATGATTTCGGACTCGCAGTCGTACATGCGTGTTGCTCCGCACATGATGCTCTTCCCAGCTGCCGCACTGAGCCTGTGTGTATTCTCGTTCATTGTGCTCGGTGACATTGTGCGTGACGCTTTCGATCCAAAGTCGAGGTAAAGAATGGACAACAACGACTCTGCAAAGCAGCCACTCTTGGACGTGCGTAACCTCACGGTTGAGTTCCGCACACAACAAGGTGTCGTAAAAGCCGTCAACGGGGTGAACTATTCGGTTGACGAAGGAGAGACACTCGCCGTTCTGGGTGAATCTGGGTCGGGTAAATCCGTCACGGCTCAGGCAATCATGGGAATTTTGGACACTCCTCCCGGTTTTGTGACCGGCGGTGAAGTTCTGTTCCGCGGACGTGACGTTCTGAAAATGTCAAAGGAAGATCGTCGGAAAGTCCGCGGGCAGAACATCGCCATGGTGTTCCAGGATGCTCTTTCTTCACTGAACCCGTTGTTCCCGGTTGGATGGCAGATCTCCGAGGTACTGCGCAAGCGCAAAGGCATGAACCGTAAGGACGCCCGCGAACGCGCGATCGAGCTGATGAAGCGAGTGCGCATTCCCGCCGCAGCTGACCGTGTAGGTGATTATCCACACCAGTTTTCCGGTGGTATGCGTCAGCGCATCATGATCGCAATGTCGATCGCTCTGGACCCTGACGTCCTGATTGCTGACGAACCCACCACCGCACTCGATGTGACGGTTCAAGCGCAGATCATGGATCTGCTGAAAGAACTCCAAGAAGAGCGCGGTATGGGTTTGGTGCTCATTACGCACGACCTGGGTGTCGTCGCTGACGTCGCCGACAAGATCGCCGTGATGTACGCCGGGCGTATTGTCGAATCCGCTCAGGTTCACGACATCTACCGTCAACCAGCTCACCCATACACAGAAGGGCTTTTGGCTTCGATCCCCCGCGTGGACATGAAGGGTCAGGACCTCGCCGCTATCAAGGGGCTACCTCCGAACCTTCTGAATCTCCCCGCTGGGTGTGAGTTCGCGCCTCGGTGCCCATATGCCATGGACACATGCCGAGCTGAACGCCCATCTAAGCAGGAGATAGTTCCGGGTCGATTCGTCACGTGTCACCGAGCTGAGGAGGTTTTCAATGGCACAGCAAAGTGAGCCAATTCTGCAGGTCCGCGACCTCACGAAACACTACCCCCTCACCAAAGGCGCTGTCATCAAGCGGAAGTACGGTGCGGTCAAGGCAGTAGACGGTGTTTCCTTTGACCTGTACCCCGGTGAAACTTTGGGAGTTGTGGGTGAGTCTGGATGTGGAAAGTCCACGATGGCTCGTCTGCTCATGGGACTTGAGAAGCCCACTTCCGGTGAGGTTCTCTACCGAGGTGAGCCTGTGTTTGGACGTTCGGGTGCCAGCCTCAAACGCATGCGCCGTAACGTTCAGATCGTGTTTCAGGACCCTTACACCTCGCTGAACCCGCGTATGACCGTGGGCGACATCGTGGGTGAGCCGCTTGAGATTCACCCCGACGTTGTTCCCAAGAACAAGCGTGCTGAACGGGTGCGTGAACTTCTCGAACTGGTGGGTCTGAGCCCAGATCTCATTAACCGCTACCCGCACCAGTTCTCTGGTGGTCAGCGTCAGCGTATTGGAATTGCGCGTGGTTTGGCGCTCAACCCTGAAATCATCATTTGTGATGAGCCGGTTTCTGCGCTTGACGTGTCGATTCAGGCTCAGGTGATGAACCTTTTGGGCAAGCTCCAGAAGGAGTTGGGTCTTGCGTATATCTTCATTGCGCACGACCTCTCTGTTGTCCGCCACATTTCTGACCGTGTGGGCGTGATGTACCTGGGTCGTTTCGCTGAGATCGGTGACGAAACCGACATTTACGAAAACGCAGGTCACCCCTACACTCAGGCGCTCCTGTCTGCCGTCCCAGTGCCGGATCCGGAGGCGCGTGAGTCCAAGAAGCAGATCGTTCTGCAGGGTGATCCGCCTTCACCGGCAAATCCACCTAGCGGCTGCCGCTTTAGGACGCGGTGTTGGAAGGCTCAGGAGATCTGCGCCACCGAGCTCCCAGAGCTCAAGATCCGTGAGGACTCTGACGTCAAGCACGCCACTGCGTGCCACTTCCCCAGTATTGACCCTGGTGTGGAGTAAGACCGTGTAGAACCACGTATGGCCCGGAAAAATCCGGGCCATACGTTTTTCTATAGAGCAGTCATCCCCCACACAAACCAAGCGAGCGAGATGCCTATCAGCACAAGCGGAAGCGCATCTACTTTTTGCTGGGGCGGCGGAGTTTCCGCTTTGCTCTTCTTCACATTGGTTAAGTGAGACGTGACCATCTCGATTTCGGGAAGTGCAGGAGCTATGCCCGCTGCGCGCTCAGTCCGGGCCTTCTTCGAGCCCATGTCGGTGAGCGCCCACGCGTTGATTTTCTTTCCAGAACAGCGCAACTGAAGTCCGTACGTGGTGTCAACCGACGTGACCGAGGTCGACTCAACTTCCGTGCTACGCACGGGGTTGATGACGCGCACCCCGGTGTCGGTCAAAGTCACGTTAGGGCGACCGTAGAAAATCCACGCCCCACACGCAAACAGGACGGGCAGACCGCACAGGGCAACGCCTCGGACGGAAAACTCTTGCCACAGAATTGAGCCAACCGCGACCACCACTACCGCACTGGTGATGAGCCACGTCCAGCGCATGCTTCCCAGCTGGAGTCGGGTCACCATCCGCGCTGGCGCCACTCGTCCAGGTGAGGACGCTCAGCACCCAGTTCAGTGCGAACGCCGTGTCCTGGAAGAACGACGGTGTCGTCAGCAAAAGGTTCGAAAATACGGGTTTCGAGGTCGTTCATCAGCTGCGTGAAGTCTTCTGGGTTAGTGGTTTTGCCTGGACCTCCAGGGAAAAGCGAGTCACCACTGAAGATGAAACGCTGTTCACCGGGATAGTCACGCAAGACGTATGCGATCGAACCTGGAGTGTGTCCCTTGAGGTGCACGGCACGCAGACGGAAACCGTCGAACTCGAGCATGTCGTCGTTGGCAAGCTGTTCGTCGATCTCGATGCCGGTCTGGCTTTCGATTTCAGACACGTCGTACAGTCCTGCGAGCGTGCGGGCGTCAAACATGCGCGCGATCTCAGCAAGGGACTGCACGTGGTCCGGGTGGCTGTGTGTGGTGAGAACAGCTTCGAGTGTGCCGTTCCCGTGTTCCTTCACGAGCTTTTCGATCTGAGCAGTGTCATTCGCAGCGTCGATGAGCACCTGCTTGTCTGTTTTCTTCGACGTGATCAAATAGACGTTGTTCTCCATATCCGACACGGAAATCCAACGAATTGTAACGTCGTTAAGTTCAAGCGTTTCCATACGTCCTCCTTTGTAAAACGTTCACTCTCAACCCTAGTCTTGAACGAGGGAGGGATTCAGCCTGGCGTGGGTAATTCTTGTACTTTCTGGAATGTTTGAAGTTGTATGGGCGTTTGCCCTGGCTGCCCGTTCCATGAAGTTGTGGCTCCGAGCCGTGATTTTTGTGATCGGAGGCGTTGTGTCGATGGGCGGTCTTGCGCTGGCGCTTCGCACGATCCCCGTAGGCGTGGGGTATGCGGTGTGGATTGGTGCCGGCGCTGTCACCACTGTTGTGGTGTCATTCATTCGCGGCCATGAAAAGCCCACAGCGCTCCGGTTGGTATGCGTATTTCTCGTGGTGGCCGGCGTAGTGGGGTTACAGGTGATGGCATGAATTGGTTCATCCTCTTCATCAGCGGCGCACTTGAAGCAGTGTGGGCGCATGCGCTTGCAGGCGATCTGCCTTATGCCCCGGTCTGGTTTGTCATCGGTCTGTGCTTGTCATTGGCCGGCTTGAGCTACGCCATGCGCACGATTCCCATGGGTACGTCGTATGCCGTGTGGTCAGGGGTTGGAGCCGCAACTACTGCGGTATGGGCAGCACTGCGAGGTGAACCGTTTGGCCCCGGAACAATCCTGTGCCTGATAGCCATCATCGCAGGTGTTGTTGGCTTGCAGTTGGCTACGCGCTCTGCAAAACCCTCTGGGAAGACCTCTCAGGATGCCATGAACGACACTAAGTGATCGGCCACGAGTTCCGGGTGCTCAACCATGACAATATGGGCTGCGTCTGGAATGACTGCGAACGTGCCGTGTGGGGTTTGGCGTGAGAGTTCGCGCATGGAGTCCGGGTCGTTGCCGAAGTCCTGTGCCCCAGCCATGTACAGGATGGGAATGTCGATGTTAGGCACGCGGTCGGTGATGTCGTACGTGGCCAGGGCCGCACAGCAGGCAATGTAGGCCTGGTCCGAGGTCGTTGCCATGTCTTCGAGCACCATGTGACCGGCAGCGATGTCATCGTCGAGGAAACCGGCCGCGAACCACCTGTCGGCGGTGTCTGGCAAGAGAGAGCGAGTGCCGTCTTCGCGCACTGTTTCGATGCGGTCGTGCCAGGTTTCAGGATCCCCAAACTTAGGAGCAGTGCACACCGCTGCGACGCGTTCGACGCGGTCAGCGTGGTCGAGTGCCAGAATCTGGGCTACTCCCCCAGAGATTGAGCAGCCAGCATAGAAGAATTTCTGGGCGTCTAATGAGTCAGCAACAGCGACAGTGCGTTGCGCGATCTGGTCGACAGTGAGGTTGGTGGCTTCGCCGTTTTCAGGAGCGTTTGCAGCGTCCAGGCCGTGTCCGGGAAGTTCGGTGATTACCACGCGGAAGTGCTCCACCAGGCGGTATCCCACCGAAGCCCACACGGTGGAAGCTGTTCCAAGAGGTGTACCAAGAATGAGAAGGGGAAGGTCGGAATCGGTTGCATTCAGAATTCGATAGGCAAGCGGTTTCACGTATGCTCCTTTCTTGTTATTCCAATCCTATGTGTGGCCCGGGTTGTTGCAGTACCTTTATTGCAGTACCCCGCCGCTTTCTTTTAGGTAGCACGCAGGACACAGCGACTCATATGTCACGCTCATGCCGTCGATAGCTACTTGGTCGCCGTCAAACACATAGTTGCCGTCGACTTTGCGGCCATTGAACATGGCTTTACGGCCGCACCGGCAAATGGTTTTGAGTTCTTCGAGGCTGTGCGCAATCTCTAAAAGCCGTGCTGAGCCAGGGAAGGCATGAGTTCGGAAGTCGGTGCGAATGCCGTAACACATCACTGGAACGTTCCGACAGACGGCAATCCGCATGAGCCCGTCAACTTGTTCGTTTGTCAGGAACTGGGCTTCATCGATGAGGAGACACGCAACGGGATCGGTGGAAAAGTCAAGAGTTTCTAACAGGGCTGAGCGATCAACATAACCTGCGACGTCGTCAAAGACATCCTCGACAGTGTCAGTGGGGTCAATGAGGAAGTCCACGGTGCGGGTAACGCCCAAGCGAGACACGATCTGCGTATTGCCTTTTGTGTCAATTGCTGGCTTCGCTAACAGAACTCGCTGCCCACGTTCTTCATAGTTATACGCAGCTTGTAAAAGCGCGGTCGACTTTCCCGAGTTCATCGCACCATAGCGGAAATAAAGTTTTGCCACGTCCGACCTTCCTTCCCCGGTTCATGCTACCGCGTACCGAATGGATAGACTGAGCAATGAAAACTACTGTCAACAGGGAAGCACACATGGCTCAGATCATTTACACCCGTACAGATGAAGCTCCGCTTCTTGCAACATATTCGCTTAAGCCCATCATTGAAGCTTTTGCGCGCAAAGCCGGAATCGACGTCACCACACGTGACATTTCACTGGCCAGCCGTGTCCTGGCTCAGTTCCCTGACTACCTGAAGGAAGACCAGCGCCACAGCGACGCTCTGGCAGAACTGGGCGACCTTGCGAAGACACCAGAAGCTAACATCATTAAGCTTCCAAACATTTCTGCTTCCGTTCCCCAGCTCAAGGCCACCATCAAGGAACTGCAGAGCCAGGGTTTTGCAATTCCCAACTATCCTGAAGAGCCGTCCACTGACGAAGAGCGTGACATCCGCGCCCGTTACGACCGCGTGAAGGGTTCAGCTGTTAACCCAGTTCTGCGTGAAGGTAACTCTGACCGCCGTGCGCCTAAAGCTGTCAAGCAGTACGCACAGGCTCACCCGCACTCCATGGGCGAATGGACCGCAGACTCCAAGACGCAGGTCGCAACTATGGGCGAAAACGACTTCCGTTCCAACGAACAGTCCGTCATTATGCCTGCCGATGACACGCTGACTATCCGCCACGTAGGAGCTGCGGGCACCTCGGTCCTGAAAGACGACCTCAAGGTTCTCAAGGGCGAAATTGTCGACTCCACGTTCATGGATGTTGCGCGTTTGGACGCATTCTTGAAGGAACAGGTCGCCAAGGCTAAAGAAACAGGTGTTCTCTTCTCGGTTCACCTCAAGGCCACCATGATGAAGGTGTCCGACCCGATCCTGTTTGGCCACGTCATCACCACTTTCTTCCCGCAGACGTTCGCCAACTATGGCGACGTGCTGGCAAAGGCAGGGTTGAGCCCTGCAGACGGTCTGGGCGCAATCCTGGCTGGTCTTGACGAACTGGACGGGGACGACGCGGAACAGATCAAGGAATCGATCTCCAAAGAACTCGAAGAAGGCCCTGCTTTGGCCATGGTGAACTCCGACAAGGGAATCACCAACCTTCACGTTCCATCTGACGTGATCGTGGACGCATCCATGCCAGCCATGATTCGTATCGGTGGAAAGATGTGGGGACCAGACGGGAACGAGGCCGACACCCTGGCTGTTATCCCTGACTCGTCATACGCCGGTGTCTACCAGACCGTGATCGACGACTGCAAGGCACACGGAGCGTACGACCCCGCAACCATGGGATCGGTACCGAACGTGGGTCTCATGGCACAGAAGGCCGAAGAATACGGAAGCCACGACAAGACCTTCGAAATCAAGGAAGAAGGAACCGTCGAGGTCGTTAACTCCGCTGGCGAAGTTCTCATGAGCCACAAGGTGTCCGCCGGGGACATTTGGCGTGCATGCCAGACCAAGGACATCCCAGTCCGCGACTGGGTCAAGCTGGCTGTTACCCGCGCTCGCTTGTCAGAAACACCTGCAGTGTTCTGGTTGGACGAGACTCGTGCCCACGACCGTAACCTTATTGAAAAGGTCAACGAGTACCTCAAGGAGCACGACACTGACGGGCTGGACATTCGCATCATGAACCCGGTTGACGCGACCCAGTTCTCACTCGACCGGATTCGTGAAGGCAAGGACACCATTTCGGTGACCGGTAACGTGCTACGTGACTACAACACTGACCTGTTCCCCATTCTGGAACTTGGAACCTCAGCCAAGATGCTCTCGGTGGTTCCGCTGATCGCCGGTGGTGGACTGTTCGAAACCGGTGCTGGTGGTTCTGCTCCTAAGCACGTACAGCAGCTCGTGGAAGAAAACCACTTGCGCTGGGACTCCTTGGGTGAGTTCTTTGCGATTGCGGAGTCTCTGCGTCACTTCAAGCTCAGCGATGGGAACGAGCGCGCTGGCGTTTTGGCCTCCACCCTCGATGACGCAACGGCAACGTTCTTGGAAGAGAACCGCTCGCCGTCACGTAAGGTGGGCGAGATCGACAACCGCAGTAGCCACTTCTACCTCACCCTGTACTGGGCTGAAGAACTGGCCAAGCAGACTGACGACGCAGAGCTTGCGCAAGCATTTGAACCGATCGCACGCGAACTGCGTGAGCAGGAAGAGGCCATCACCAAGGACCTCATTGAGGTGCAGGGCGAAGGTGTTGACTTGGGTGGTTACTACAACCCAGACGACGCGAAGGTGACCGAGGTCATGCGACCTTCAACAACCTTCAACGACATCATCGCCAAGCTGGGTAGGTGAAAGGATGAGTAACCCTCAGGCAACGCCTCCTTCGTTTGGGTCTGGGCCCGGATCGTTGGGATCTGGACCCCAGGCACCTCACAGTGCACCACCAGTGGCAGACGGCGCACAAGCACCGGAAGCACCTCAGATCGACGGACCGGTATATGACAAACCTGCACAGTCCACGAAGCAGGAGAAGTCAGGCGTGTCCGCGTTCATATGGGTCGCATTGATTCTGGGTGCGTTGATCCTAGTGTTGCTATTGGTGTTTGTCATGCAAAACAACCAGCCGGTAGACATCAGCTACTTCGCCTGGTCGTTCTCCATGCCACTGGGAGTTGCGCTCCTCCTCGCTGCGATCGCTGGAATTTTGATCGCCGCGATTATTGGAACCGTGCGCATCATCTTGCTTGGGCGCAGGCTCAAGAGAGCTCAAAAGCGTTAATAGCTCACTTGACAGGCCCACCACGGAGTTGGAAATATCCGTGGTGGGCCTCTTCGTTTTACTACCCATATCTGCACTTTTCTGCACTCGTCGCACAGTCTGGAGTACACCGTGAGCAAGTACATCGAATTCATCCCCAATGCTGGTGCGTGCGCAGTTTCTAAAAATGTCCTTTCCGGTGAGGGGAAAGTGCGGTGGATGGTGCGTGGAGAATCCCACGCACCGGCTGATAACGGGTGGCAGATCCTCAGCGATATCGATACGTCTGACTACCTGAACGACCCTTCGAACTGGCAGATTGCCGACTTCAACGACCTGTGCGCTATCGAACCAGCGCTCATCGGAATCTGGGACATGCCAGTAGGCTCCGATCTGGAACTGCTCCGCCACGAAAAAGGTATGAGCATCATCGACAGTAAAACCGGTCGCGTCATCCCCCAAGAAGAGCTGTTCGTTCCTCCCCAGTTCCGCGACTAGAAGGCTTCTCCACACTACCCCTGCTCCCCCAGCGTGGTTTGCACACTTGCTTAAGTGCATACATATTGAGTTGTGCCCCCGTAACGTGCCGGTATAGAACCGATGTCATGGAGTTCGTCGTACCTTTTCTGATGAGCATGGCCGCAGGTCTAGCAACCGGCTTGGGCGCCCTTCTGGGGGTAACAAACCTCGCACGTTCCGCCCGTTTCTTCTCAGGCGCTCTAGGCTTTTCAGCCGGCGTCATGATTTACGTGTCACTCGTAGAAATCCTGCCCGAAGCAATCGAATCAGTAGAAAACCCAGCTGCACCTTGGATTGCAGTGGGCGCCCTATTCGGCGGAATCGTTTTTGCCGCCGTCATTGACGCGCTGGTCCCGGACCACATCAACCCTTCCACAACCACCACCTCGGACGTGCGTTTGCTCCGCATGGGCGTTTTCACAGCCATTGCGATTGCGCTCCATAACTTCCCCGAAGGCTTCGCAACGTTCCTCACCGCGCTCACGGATCACACGCTGGCTATTCCGATCGTCGTTGCAATTGCAATCCACAACATTCCGGAAGGTCTCGCAGTAGCCGTCCCTATCCTTCACGCGACAGGATCAGTAGCCAAGGCGTTTCGTTGGGCTCTGCTGTCCGGACTCGCAGAACCAGCCGGTGCGGTTCTGGGATACCTGATCCTCGCACCGTTCATGACCCCCACCATTTTCGGAATCGTGTTCGCCGGGGTGGGTGGAATCATGGTCTACATTTCGTTCAGCCAGCTTCTCCCAGCCGCCCACAACCAAGGTCATCCCAGGGCGCCGCTGTTCGGCTTGTTTGCGGGGATGGCAGTCATGGCGCTGTCCCTGCTCATGCTGGGATGAGGACAGGTAACGCCCGAGGTCGTACCTGCACCCGCGCGCCCCGCACCTTGGTGTAGACCTCACCGTCAACGTGGAGGCCGTGCGGTGCGTCCAGGTCAAAGGACTCCCCCACGTGGGCACGAATGGCAGCAGGCTCCCGGCCAGCTCCCACAGCCCAGGCACCGGCACATGCCCAGTCAGCAAGCGTTGTGGGAGAGAAAACCGTGTGGCACAGGGAGCCGGAGTCTAGACGCGAGTCAAAAATCCGCACGCGGTGAGGCACGCCAGCGATGTTCCCCACTTCTTCCGTCCACGGGTTGCCCGTCCACGACCACAGGCGGACACCCGCTAGGATGTACGACCACCAGTGCTTCTGGGCAGGTGTGCGTTGGATGGCTCGCACTGAGTTTCCCACTCCCACAGCCACCAAACTGGTGGTGGTAGAGCCACTGGGATGAAGCGTCACACGTGCCACATCCACATCGGCTGGGCCGGGCGGAAACGTTGCCACCAAGTTTCGCCAAAACAAGTTCGCAGAACCCACCGGAATAGGAATGAGGCGCGGTGGAACAGCCGGCTGACGCTCATCGATCCACTCAATCACGGCATGCGCACATTGTGCAACGGTTCCATCGCCACCCACCACAACGAGCCGTTGAGCCCCAGCGTCTAAGAGCCTCCTCGCCTGTTCCCCACCCGGGTGAGCGGGCGTGGTGTAGGTGACAACGACCTCGGCCGAGGTGGTAGCAACCGAGCTGGAAGCAGCGCGCAACCGCTCAACAACCTGGCGCGTACCCCGGCGCGCGGGGTGCGCCACAACCCCTATCACACGTAACGTTTCACACCTGCGAAGTCACGCGCTCCGCCCCATGACTTCCAGTTCACGATCTCAACTGACCGTGAAGCATTAGGCGCGTGGATCATCTTCCCGTGACCGATGTACATACCCACGTGGTACACGCTTCCCTTACCGCGCTTGGAAGCGAAGAAAATCAAGTCACCCGGTTGCATATCGCGCTGGGAAACCGTGCGCCCCATCTTCGACTGTGGCCCTGAGTCACGCGGAATCGTAATGCCGTGTGCCCGGTAGATCGAATAGGTGAAGCCTGAGCAGTCAAAGCCGTAGGATGACGTTCCACCCCACGTGTACTTCAACCCCAAGAACTGGCGTCCCGTCTCCACCAGCTGTGACGACTTGGGCTTTGGAAGGTTCTCGCGCTGGTCAAACCGCTCAACGTCATTAAAGGAGATCCATCCGAACCGGTTGTCCGGCAGTGCTACGCGGGCCTTTCCATCGCGCGTGTTAGTAATCGGAAGTCGCGTGTTGAAAGGCACTTCGATCCGCGTGCGACCCGTGGTTTTGGTGGGTTCAGCTTCCACATACGCCCGTGATTTCTTCACCGAAACCACATGCGTCAGTTTCTTGCTCGCATCCCCAAAAGCGGGACTCTTCGCAAGCTGTCGCTTAGGCACCCACGCTTCATATCCGCGAGGTTTGCCAGGCGCTGGTTCGGTGGTCACACCTACGCGAGCCCATTCGCCACGCACATCCCACACGTACACCGCATCACCGTAGATCGCTTGCGTTTCTGTGCGTCCGGTCAACCCCTTGCGGTCGGTCAGCCCGTGATTCCATTCATCCATTTTCGCTGGATTCTGCAAAGCCGGTGCATCCTGTTTACGCGGGGATGAGGGCGACTTCCACAATGTCGCGGCTGAAACCACAACATATGCTGTGTCACCCTTACGCACGTCACCGTGACGAGCAACAACCGGAGCTTTAGGCATTGGCGCAGGCGCCTGAGTTTTTGGCTCCGACAGATTCGGCTCTTTCACCACTGGTGCTGGTTCTTTGTGTTTGCGAGGTTTCGCTTCTTGCACGTTGTGGTCACGGACATTTCCCGTGAGCAAATAAACGTGGTTGGTAGGTTCCGTGGCAAATGCTGGCGTTACTGTTCCTGCAACCAGCGTTGCGGCGAGAATCGCCGAGGTGGCAAAAGTTTTCATCACACTGTCCTTGCTAGGGGAAGACGGACATTTTGTACACAAGTCTAGCGAGCTAAAACGATGACGAGATAGACACGCTCCGGCGAGTCGTTGACAGTTCTCCAGGTTTAACCCGTATCGTGTTCTCCGATGGTCCCGTCTTCCCCTATGTAAGGACCCCTGATGAAACGTTTTTTTGTGTCAGCAGTTGCTCTGTCAGCTGCAGTTGCTTCGCTTGCGCCTGCGACCACGCATAGCGCACTCCCGTTTGACCCTGGCGCTGAACCGTTCCAGACTCAAATCCGGACAAACCCGAGCGCTTATGACGCTCACTCCCAGTCATCTGCCAAAATGAGCGATCAAAACGCGCCAGTCACCACCACACAACAGAATGTCGATGGCGCACAGCAGACGATCAACACCACAAAAGCTAACTCCCAAAAGAACAACTCTCGCCTGATTACCGTCATGGGCGTGACCTGGGAAGGCGAAGGCGAACGCAATGTGCAGTACCGCACTCGCCACGCCCAAGGTGAAAACTGGGGCGAATGGGAACAGATGCCTGTCAGCGACGAAGGCCGTGACCCCAACTCCGACGAACACAACGAGTCCACCGACGCTGTCGTCGTAGCTCCATACGAAGTGGTACAGGTGAAGTCTGACGGCCCCGTCAAGGTTTCAGTCTCGGTAACTGAACGGACTCAAGCGGACGACATCATAGCCGGTCACGCGATTGACCGCCCGCTCCACGACACTGGTAGCGACACCCCAGACCAACCCGCCGACCCTGGCGAACTGGGGGCGACCTCGGCGACCAACACCACGTACAACGCACAGGCGGCAAATGGTGCATTCGAAGCCAACAACGTCGCCAAAGTTGACGGGCTCGAATACGTGACCCGAAGCCAGTGGGGCGCAAGTAGACCACGTTGCGACATCGACCATGCCAAGCGCAACGAAGGTGTCGTCATTCACCACACCAACGGTGCAAGCAAGTACTCACAGGGCGAAGTTCCCGGCATTTTGCGCGGTATCCAGGCATACCACCAGAAGAGTCGTGGCTGGTGCGACATCGGATACAACATGCTCATTGACCGATTTGGCAAGATCTACGAAGGTCGCGCAGGCGGACTCGACAAGGCAACCGTAGGCGCACACGCGGTGGCGGTCAACGAAGGTACGTTCGGCGTTTCCGTCATGGGAACGTACAACAAACCCGCACCTCGGGAAGTTGTTGACGCGCTGTCCCGCGTGATTCGCTGGCAGTCACAGAAATGGGGCTGGAACGTCAACTCAAACATGAGAATCAGGTCCGCTGGCGGCCCCGGCGCTAAGAAGCCAAAGGGTGCCATGTTTAACGTGCCACGCGTGATTGGACACCGCGACGTCGGCTCTACTGACTGCCCCGGTGACGGCCTGTACGGTCAGATTCCTGAGATCCGTCGCTTGTCCAACGGAAACCCTATTGACGAATACGCCAACAAGCACAATCTTGGCAAGCCTAGCTCGGGCGAAGTCACGCTGAAGTTCCGCAACGACACGAAGGCACGCAACTATGGATCGCGATTAGTTGTTTCAAACGACCGCGGAACCTACCGAATCGAAGGCGCGATTCTCGACGCGTGGAAAAAGATGGGGTGGGAACGGTCCCGCCTGGGTCTTCCTATCACCGACGCAATCTGCGGGCTTCCAGATGGCGGCTGCTACCAGAGTTTTGAAAACGGTGTAGTCCACTGGTCGAAAGGCTCCGGAGCACACGCTACCTATGGTGCTATCCATGACGAATGGGCCAAGAACAAGTATGAGCGTGGACCGTTGGGCTACCCAGTCGGAGACGAAGTGACCAAGAATGGCTCCGCTTCTCAAAAGTTCCAGTACGGCACGATCACGTGGTCCAAGAAGGACGGCGCAAAGGCCCGAGTGCCCAAAGTCAGCGGGAACGCGAAGTGACGCTCAAGCACTTTGACGACTCCGACTTGGAGCGAGTCTTATGCGTTGTTGCCCACCCGGATGATATGGAATATGGCGGATCGGCGTGCGTGGCCAAATGGGTCAAGCAGGGCGCGCGCGTGCGCTACGTTCTGCTGTCAGCTGGAGAGGCGGGTATCCGCACGATCGCACCTGACGAGTGCAAACGCATTCGCGTTGCCGAGCAGGAAGAAGCGTGCCGAATCGTGGGTGCTGAACTGACTGTTTTGGAGTTTCCAGACGGTCTGATTGAACCAACTCACGAGGTCCGCGAAGCGATCACTCGAGAGATTCGCGAGTTTCGCCCTGACGCGGTTATGACCATCAACTTTGACCTTAAGGCCCGGTGGGGACTCAACCACGTTGACCACCGGGCGTGCGGCGTAGCGACGGTTGATGCGATCAGGGACGCTGACAACCCGTGGATATTTCAAGGAGCTGGCGAACCGTGGAAGGCTCACCAGCTCCTTGTAACCGGCGCAGACGACCCCACCCACTACGTCGATGTTTCCGGCGAACCGTTCGAAGCTGGGGTAGCGTCTTTGGCGGCTCACCGCGTGTATCTCGACAACCTCGGTGATGACTACCCCACGGCCCGGGAACTCTTCGATCAGTTCACGGCAGGAACGGGGACCGAGGTGGGAGTCGCCAACGCGCTAGCAATTCGCGTCTATGACATGTGATTAGTTCAGGGCGTTCAAAGCAGCGTCGTAGTCTGGTTCTTCCCCGATTTCTTCGACTTGCTGTGAGTACACGATTTTGCCGTTCTCATCAATCACAACAACAGCGCGCGAGTACAGACCCTTGAGCGGCCCGTCGGTCATTTCAACGCCATAGTCGTCGCCAAACGGTGAACGGAAACCAGAACCGGACACCACGTTGTCGATTCCTTCTGCACCGCAGAATCGACCCAGAGCAAACGGCAGGTCCTTCGAAGCGCAGATTACGACAGTGTTCTCAAGCTCTGTAGCTTTTTCATTAAAAGTGCGCACAGACTTTGCACACACCCCGGTGTCAACAGACGGGAAGATGTTCAGAACAACACGCTTGCCCTTGTAGTCCGACAGTGCAACTGGTTCGAGGTCAGTTCCGGTCAGTTCAAATTCGGGCGCTGAACCGGTAGGCAGGTTTCCGTTGGTTGTAACTGGGTTTCCTTGAAACGTGATAGTAGCCATGCCCCCAGTCTTACGGTGATCCCCGCTCCGCGCAAGGGGGTAAAGTGAACTCGTCACGAACACACTTCACATTCACAGAAGGAGCCCCAATGAGTGGTGGGCTTGTCGCTCTACTCGACGACATCGCAGCAATCGCACGTATGGCGGCAGCCAGCGTCGACGACGTTGCGGTGGGTGCTGCCAAGACCAGCGCTAAAGCGGCAGGTGTGGTGGTCGACGATGCCGCGGTGACTCCTCAGTACGTCTCCGGGGTGGAGCCAGCTCGTGAACTGCCGATCATCCGAAAAATCGCGACGGGTTCGATCGTCAACAAGCTGGTCTTTATTTTGCCACTGGCTCTTTTGCTCAGCGCGTTTGCTCCGTTCCTGCTCACCCCGCTTCTCATGATTGGTGGAACGTACCTGTGTTTTGAAGGTGCCGAAAAGATTTGGCACAAACTCACTCATAGAACTGGCCACGACGACAACCCCGCTCAGGAAGAATCGAACCAGGAGAAGCAGGCTGAACATCCTGTTCGCGAAGACGCTGCCGAAAAACAGCTGGTGCGTTCTGCAATCGTCACCGACTTCATTCTGTCGACAGAGATCATGGTGATCTCACTCAACGAAGTCATCTCCGAACCGCTGCTCATGCGCACGGCCATTCTGGTCGCGGTCGCGCTCTTCATTACGATCGCGGTTTACGGGGTGGTGGGATTGATCGTCAAAATGGACGACATCGGTTTACGCCTCGCCCAAAAACCCGCTACCCAAAAGCTAGGAACCTTCCTGGTCAACGCAATGCCTAAGCTGTTAAGCACCCTCACAATCGTGGGAGTTTTCGCGATGCTCTGGGTAGGTGGCCACATCCTCCTCGTGGGTGCCGATGAGCTGGGCCTCCACTTACCGCTTCACATCGCTCACGCTGTCGGTCATATTTTTATTGACATCCCCGCAGTGGGCGGTGTCCTCAACTGGTTGGGCGAAACCGTTGTAGCCATGGTGGTGGGCTTCGTGTGGGGCCTTCTGGTTATTGCTGTTGTGGCTGCGGTGAAGGCGACTGCACGAGCTTTTCGACCACAATCATGACCACCACAATCACGCCACCCACCAGCATGAGCAAGATGGGGCCGGCGACCGGCGCATAAGGCGCTACAAGCTCTCCAGGTGCAGATGGGTCTGGGGACTGTTGCCATGGCCACAGCGCACGCACAGATCCAAGCATGAGCCCGGCCATGGCCATAAGTGTGACCAGGCGGAAGCGTTTCAGCAAGAATTGCAGAAGCTGGACAAAGGACGCTAGACCGATCACTGCTCCCAGCATGAAGACACCAAGGTAGCCCCAATCGCGCTGGTGAACGGCATCAAGTGTGGTGGTGTACAAGCCAACGGCCAAAAGGAAGAACGATCCGGAAACTCCCGGCACCACAAGCGCGCAAATCGCAATCGCGGCTGTCACAATAACTATCCACGCAGGCGGATGCGCTACTACTCCGCCACCAGCTTGACCCACTAGGACAAATGCAACAATCGTTGCGATCACAAAAGCAACCGCGCCACCTATCCACGTTTTGGCTGTGTTGATGTGACGTTCAACCGCACTGTCATAGGCCATGGATACTGGCACATAGATAGAAACGATCACCAGGCCAAAAAAGAGGCCACGAGCATGTTCCGGGGAGTTCGTCACAAAAGAGCTCATGATTCCGGCGATCGAAAAGACAGCCGTCACCATTCCCAAGAACACCGGAATGAGAAGCCCCCACTGCACATTGCGCAGTTCATGCATAAATCCGTGAACCCGGTCCGGTCCAGTCACGAGTCGCTTACACGCATGAAGGAACGCGACTGCAGAGGCGATGAGCTCATCGTAAATCCCAGTCACCAGGGCAATCGTGCCACCGGAAACGCCGGGCACCAGTTCAACAAGGCCAATGAGAAAGCCGCGCACAAAGTCAAACGGCATGAGCTTGATCGATCGTTTTGGGTGAGTCACAGTTGAGCTTTCTCCTTCACCTGTCGCTGGATACGCGCAAGCATTCCAGTCATACCGTTTAGCCTCAGCGGGCTCACCAGCGAAGTGAGCGATAGTTGTAGTGCAAAATCTTCCGGCACGGCCTGCACTTGACGGGCCGTGGCACCGTCCAACCCTTCCGTTAAAATGCCTGCGAATCCGCGGGTTGTCGGAGCTTCAGCCGGAGCAGAAAAGAACAGTGAAACGCGCGCATCTTCTCCCGTACCATCGACTTCCGCGATAAAGAAGATCGGTGACTGGCATTCGGGAACTGGCTCTAAAAGATCCGGGTTATCTGCGTAGCGTTGCGGGAGTTCGGGGATCTCATCGGAGAACTCAAGCAACAACTCCAAGCGTTGTTCCTCTGGTGTCTGTGCAAAATCACGGACAATGTCGTGCAGTTCGGACGGAACATCAGCAGATAGTGTCACTGTCACTCCTCTTCATTTCCGTTCCAACGATATGCCACCAGCCCGTGCGATCAGCGGTTTTCCGCACGTGTTAATCGTCACCTGCAAGAAGAAATG
>NZ_ADNU01000055.1 GCF_000178455.1 Brevibacterium mcbrellneri ATCC 49030
CCGAGGTGGTGGTCGGTGACCTGGAACGCCGGGTGGAAGTCGATGAGGGGGTTGTCCTCGTCGCGATCGGCGAACCGTTCGGCGTCATGGAAGACGGAGAACTCCGGGCGGCGTGCCTGGTGGGTGGAGCAGAGCATGCCCTGCCCTCGCTCTTCGGCGATGCAGGTGATGCGCACGGCGTGTGTGACCACCGCCCACGGGTCGCCGGCCTCCCGGGTGGCGCGTTTGCGCATCACCTCGAAAGCCGCGGTGACGGCCTCCCAGGGGTCGAGGTGATGCTTCTGGGCCAGGGCCCGGTACTTCTCCGCGGTGAACTGCATCAGCTCCGCGGCGACCGGATCGTGATTCCATGCCCCTGGACCGGCTTGGTGGAGCCGGTGCAGGAGCGTGCGCAGTCCCTCGCTGGTCCTGAAGTCCTCGCGCCGGGGCCTGTCCTGCGCCGGCTGGTTCGTGTGCGTTGTCATGATCGGCACCTCCTGCAGGACAGGTACGTGCGCCATCCCCAGGTCCGAACACCCGATGCTGTTATCGCTGAGTCCATGGCTGTCGCCCTCTTTGTGCCGTTAGGGCATCCCGACCCCGGACCGGGTAGGACCTCGGTCGGGGCCGCCTCGACGGCCGAACGCGGACACCGGCGGCAGCTTGCGCGCCAGCGTCTTCGCCCGCTCCAGCAGTGGGTCGCGGACGCGGTGGGTCAGCTCGGTGTGCAGATCGATCCCGCGCCCGACGACGCTGGAGGTATGCCGTGACATCAGGTCCGACATGCGCACCCACTCCACACCCTTCGCCCGGTGCTTCTGGGCCTTCTCCGCCTCGTCGGCCTTCTTCGCGACGTCGGCTTCTTCCACCGCATCCGGCGTGCCTGCCGACTCCCGCTCCAGCGTCTGTTCCCGTTCATGCGGATTAGGACGTTCCTGGTCATCCTGGGTGCTTATCACGGATCTCCTTCCATCTCTGGTGAGGAGCCGCTCAGTGCCTGCTCCTCGGT
>NZ_ADNU01000054.1 GCF_000178455.1 Brevibacterium mcbrellneri ATCC 49030
GATCAGCGAGTGGCCCCGCTCGATGGTGTACCCGAAGTTCCTGTCCCCGGCGCTGCTGTCCACCGGCGTGCAGCGGTCGATGTCGCTGATCTGCACGCCGATGCGCACCGATCAGGCCGCCCGCGACATCCGGAAGGAGAAGACGGAGTACGTCTCCGATGCCGCCCAGCGGGCCCGGATCGGGCAGATCGAGGACGCCAGCCAGCGCGCCGAATACCAGGACGTCTTGCAGCAGGAAGCAGATTTGACCGCCGGTCACGGCGTCCTGCGCTACACAGGCCAGCTCTCGGTGTCCGCGCCCACCGTCGCCGAGCTCGATGCCGCCGTCGCCGCGATCGAGCAGGCCACCGTCCAGGCCTCGTGCGAGACCCGCCGCCTGGTCGGACAGCAAGCGCAGGCGTTCACCGCCGCCGCTCTGCCCCTGTGCCGGAAGGTCTGAACCCCGGCGACCGGACCGGAATCGAGCACACCTGATGCACACAACCGATCATGGAAAAGGAACCGCTCATGCCCACGGACCCCACCGAGCAGGCAGAGACCGCACGCACCACGTTGCGGCTGCTCGCCGAGGCCACCCGCCGCGTCGATGACCCCGACCAGCTCTATGCCGTCATCGACAACATCCGCGGCGGGGTGCAGGCGCTGCAGGAGACACTGGCCCAGCTCGCCGACGCCCACACGCTCCACCAAGCCCGGGCGATCAGCCTCAACGGTGACCCTGTCACCGGCCAAATCACCGCCGCCTACGCCCACGCAGTCCTCCAGGGGGCGGCCGCCGGGCTGAGCGGGGTCGAGGCGCAGCGGCGGGAAGCCACGGACCTGACCGACCACATGGACTGGACGCCTGCTCCGTCTCCGGTTGCGGAGGAGATCGACCCCGCGCAGGCACACGAGCGTCTGTCCGAGCGCGGGGTCTGGCGGACGGTGACCCTGCAAGAAGGCAGAACCGCGGCGACGACGATGCGACTGCTCGAAGAACACGGCGCTGAGGCCGCTGTCGCCTATCTCGCGCAGGCCGATCACGGAGACCCCGACATCATCCGGGAGCTCGACTACGGGTACGCCTACGACGAACCGCCGTCCGGCCGGTAACGGGTGTTCACGGTCGGTGCTTACCAGCTGAGCATCAACTCGGAAGGACGGTAAGCGGGGCTCTCGCACTGGGACGAACCGGGCGCCGGCCCCACCATCGCCCCACCGCTCCCGGAGGAACTGCGCCGGCACCCGTTCGCCACGGCAGCAGGAACAGCGAGAACGCCCGACCAGGGCCAGGCTCCGGTCTCGCCCCGTATCGGCCAGGCGCGTCACCGCGACCCGGAGCGCCCGGCGACAAGGGGCCGAGCCGACACGTCGTGGTTCGAGCGCCCGAGCCACACCACAGGCAGACAGGACCCCGGACGGGGCCTGTGAGAGGCCCTCACCCACGACCGCGAGCCCGGACGCAGACCGACCAGAAATGTCTGTCGTCCCGGAACCCGCGCACCCCGACCGCTCTGCCTCGCCGCACCAATCCGGTGGGACGGGGCGGGCACCTCTCCGCCATCCCATCGCCCTGAACCGGGAGGAGCTCCCATGCCCACCTTCTACGATCCTGTCGCCGATGCCGGCGAAGCCTCGCAGGCACTGCGAGGCCTTGCCCATGCCAGCCGGGACTTCGAGCACCCCCAGGACCTCTACGGCGTGCTCGGGGATCTGCTCAGCGGCGTCCGGTCGCTGCGGCAGGTGCTCGACCAGCTCGCCACCGCCCACATCTCCCACATCGCCGACGCCCACGACGATGTCGGCAGTCACGACGTAGGCGTGCACAACGCACAGGCGGCGGCCAGCATGCTACGCGAGAGCAGCGCACTGGTCGACCAGGCCGAGGACCACCTCAACAACGCCATGTCAGCAGCCGGTCGCATCGCCTGGCATGACCCGGGGGCGAACGCCCCGTCCGAGCGGTGGATCTCGGTCGTACGCCTCGAGGGTGACCAGGCCCGGGCCGTCTTCGACCGCATGCACGGGGAAGGCGTCGACTCGGGTCTCGACCACCTCAAGACGTGGGACCGGGGCGAGGAGACGACCACCGAAGCCTTGGAGAACGGGTACGTCTACGACGAA
>NZ_ADNU01000053.1 GCF_000178455.1 Brevibacterium mcbrellneri ATCC 49030
CCGGGGTCTCACTTGGCGAAGGTGATGGCTCAGGGTCAGGGGACTCGCTCGGCTCAGGTTCAGGCGTTTCACTCGGCTCCGGTTCCGGCGAAGGCTCAGGGTCAGGGGTCGGCGTCACACTCTCACTTGGTGACGGCTCCGGCGAAGGTTCCGGAGTTTCACTCGGCTCGGGCGTAGGCTCCGGCTCAGGAGTTGGCGTCACACTCTCACTCGGCTCCGGTTCCGGCGTAGGTTCCGGGGTCTCACTCGGCTCCGGTTCTGGTGACGGCTCCGGCTCAGGAGTCGAGGAGGGGTCTTCACCTACTGCAAAGGAAGTACAAAGGCTACTTCCAGTGAAATAACGCTCATGTGCCCATATCTGTGCTTCGATCTCATCTTCCGGCACGCCTTGTTCCAGCAACTCCTCCGCGCGCACACGTTGGGATTCTCTAAAATCTTGCTCTGACATCACAGATATCTCGGCACCGTCGTGAATGAAACGATATAGATAACCTTCGGAAGAATTGATAGCTCCGACCCTCAGAGCATAGCTACCGATATAGCTACCCGAATCACTTGCCGGAAGCGTTGAAGTCCACTGATACCCTTCATACTCGGGAGGAACCTCAATGTCTTTGTCGCTGTTAGTCTTGCCTCCAAGAGTGAAAGTGGCAACCCCTGAACTGTCAGCATCAACGTAGCCGATTTTCACGTACCGATTGGTGGCAGGTACGGCAACAGGAGAATTTGGGTCTACATCCCAATAATCCCAGGCGTCCCTAATGTCAACAAGGTCACCTGGAAATAAAGCAACGTAGACAACTGCATCTGGGGGAAGTCCCTTAACAGTAAAAGTGGCACCGTGTTCTTTAAGATGGCTTTCGGTGATAGATGCAGGACTGACATCTATCAAGTTCGGCGCTTTCACGCACCCGCTTGATTGTGCTTGGGCGTGCACGGGTGTTGCCGTACTGATCACTGAAACAAACAGGCCAAGACAGACAACAGCAACCATCGCGAAGAGCTTTTTCATAGGACTTTCCCATACAGCTTTAAACTACTTTAGAGTAAAAATAACACTCCGACACTGATTGGACAAGACCAACAAAAGGTCGTGCTTTTAAAGTGGACGATCAGCGCTCTTCAGGGTTGAACCGAACTTCATAAAGCGTGTCCCAGTACTTACCTGTGAGGTAGTAACGGTTGGTGCCAGGAATTCCGGCAATTCCGTTAAGGACATCTGCGCCAGGTTTTCGTGAAGCTTTAAAAACGCCGAGGGTATCAACGATTCCCGTGACTTCACCACTTTGCGGATCAATACGGTAAATTTCGTCGCTTTCCCAAACGTTAGCCCACACTACCGGCGAACCGTTAGGACCCCCGCTGGGATCACAGTCAAGTTCATTGAGTCTCTGCGCTGGTGTTCCTGCAACGGTTACGGAAACAGTGCCAACAGGATCAAAGCTTTCTGGGTCGCGGAAAGTCAAAGTGCCAGATCCGTCGCTCATCACCAGTCGTTGCCCGTCGGAACACAGCCCCCAGCCTTCACCGTCATAGGTTTTGGTGCTGATGACTTCTAAAGTCTCCGAATCACGTAGCAAGGCGACGTTCTGTTGCCACGTCAACTGCCATACGTGTGAGGTGTTGCCGCCGACGTGCTGAGTGACGCCTTCACCAAAGAACTCAGGAGGAAGCGGTTGGCTGTTAAACTGTTCGCCATCCAAAGAGGCGTGATAAATCCGAGACTTACCGGTCTTTCCGGTGCCAACCAATAATCTTCCTTTGTCGGCCACTTCGAGGCCCTGAGTGAAACTGCTTGAGTCCCACGGATGCTCATCGACGATCTCAACATTGAGCCGCTGAGGAGAGCTGTCAGCATTTTCAGTAATCGCTGGACTAGGTCCGGCGTCTGTGCCCCGACTGCAGGCACTAACTACCAACGCAGTTAATACACTCGACACTGACAGAAGCAGGCCCCTATAGGTTTTGATAGCGCGAATAAACTTCGAGTCAATAGTTGAATCGGCGTAACGCAATGTGTGTGAGCCTTCGGCTGTGGTCAAAGTCGGTTTGATTTTACGTGTCCGTCGATCCTTATGGCTGAGCATTTGAGTGAGAGTACACGTAAATTTTACATTTCACATAGCCCGGGAGAAGTCTTTTTAAGACTTCTCCCGGGCTCGTTTCCTATCTATGTCTATGCGCGCATTCTTGTCACAGTTAACGTGAGCGACGACGCGATAGGACAGTTGTGACTGTCCCAACTGTTAGAAGCACGCCTCCCGCTACAAGCGCTCCGAGGGTTTGCGCACCAGTGCGTGGCAGGGATTTGGGACCAGGTGATGGCTCTACCGGCGAAGTCTCACTTGGCGAAGGTGATGGCTCAGGGTCAGGGGACTCGCTCGGCTTAGGTTCAGGCGTTTCACTCGGCTCCGGCGTAGGCTCAGGCTCTACCGGCGAAGTCTCACTTGGCGAAGGTGATGGCTCAGGATCAACTGATGGGCTTTCGCTCGGCGTAGCTGACGGTTCCGGAGTCGGAGTCGCACTCTCACTTGGAGTAGGTTCAGGAGTCTCGGTGGGTGTATCAGTGACGTTGAATCCGGTGCAGGCGGAGGGCATGATGAGCCGCGCAAGATAATCGATTTGATCCTCTGGTACGCCAGCTTCGCGAAGACGGTTTTCACGTTGCTTGATCACCGCTTCGTGCTTTTGGTCGTCTAGTTCCATTCCCTCTGCTGGAATCAAGGTGTTGTTTTCATCGAACACAACACCATAGGGCTCAGAAATATCAGCGTTATAAAAGGCAACCAGGACGGTGTAGTCACCTCGATAGTCACCGTTATCGATTTTTGGAAGCGACGATGACCACGGTTTCACATCAAGTTCGGTGACTAGCTCCTTCTGCTCACGGGTAAGAGGTGGTTCTTCTTTGCTATCTTTTGTGCCACCGAAAGTGAAGGCAGCATCACCATTCCCATCAGTAACAACATACCCTTTACGCGCGACCAAGTTCGGGTCACGGTCACTTTCGTTGAACAAGTAAAGGGCGGGTTCTGAGTAATCTAGGTTCAGCGCTTGCAAGGCTTTAAGCTCCCCCTGGGCATGTTCAGGAATATCGCCGTCGAACCGCGTACGCATTAGATCCTCTGGTGTGAGTAGCTTATCTTTGACCACCAGAACTACACCCAGCGTGTTCGGGGGTAGACCTTTAGCGTTCACCGTGATTTCTGCACCCGATTGCTTCAACTGGCCCTCGGTGACGGGCGAGGGGCTAATGTCGAAAAGCCTCGAGTCATTGAGACAAAACCCCACCCGCCTAGAATCGGCATGTACTGGAGTCACTGTACTGATCACAGAGCCAACCAGGCCAAGGCAGATAACAGCCGCTAGAGCGAAGAATTTCTTCATAAAAGTTTCCCATACAACATTAAACTACTTTAGAGTAAGATTAACACTCCACAATTGAACGAACAAGCCACCGGGAAGTCCAGCATAGTTGCAACACTTTCCGTTTTCGTGCGCGTTTAGTTCCCCTCATGAGCGCTAGAGATTGCAACCGGGA
Source organism: Brevibacterium mcbrellneri ATCC 49030 (assembly GCF_000178455.1). GTDB lineage: Bacteria > Actinomycetota > Actinomycetes > Actinomycetales > Brevibacteriaceae > Brevibacterium > Brevibacterium mcbrellneri. The sequence continues at coordinate 3,542 of NZ_ADNU01000053.1, forward strand.
CGCTGAGTGCATCCAACTGTTCGCGTAGGGTGCGGGCATCCGTGGCCGGTTGCAGGCAGCGGGTGTCCACACACACCACGGCCGCGTCTGCTCCGGCACCGTCACTGGTGTCCACAACAGGCTGAGACGGATGCGCATACGCAATCCGCGCCAACTCCGGGCCCCGGGTGCTCACCCGGGGCACGCTCATCCGCATCGCCACATACGCCTGCCACCCGGCAGCCGTAGGCGTGCTCTGCATGAACGGACGACCCACAGTAAGCAACTCCCGCGCCAACTGGGCTGCCCCTCCCCCAGTTTCCGGTGACAGGACAGACATAAGGAGGGCCACCTCGGCGAACGCGGTACGGCCACACGGAACCACCGAATCAGCAGGGTTCGCACCCGAGGCGGGCACCAACGGGTCAGGTGCGTGATCGTGAACGTGCCCGTCACGCACAAACAGGCCCCGCGCGGTGTCGAACAACTCCTCGATCAGAGGCATCACGTTGGTGCGCGTCAGTGCGTGGGTACCCACACCCACCACTTGATGCAGCTCCAGCAACGCGCGGATCAAGGCCGCATAGTCGGCGAGTCCAGCAGTACTGGGGCCCGGCTTCCCGTCGGTGGTGGACCGCAACAGCTGTTCCCCTGCCCGGTTGTTGTCCAGCACGCTCTGCACCGTGGCAGCACCGGCGTCCACCAGTTCGCCTTCACCCAAAACCAGCCCGGCACGCACCAGCGCAACGGCGGCCCTGCACGCGTCCTCAGTGATCAGTTTGGTGTCCCGTTTAGGTGGCGTGCGGGTTTCCTGCAACGCCCGCAGATGCTCAATCACGGGCTGAACATCGCGGTCGGCAACCATCTCAGACCCGGTCCCGGGCCCGGCCTCAGCCTCGTCGACGGACCCGCTCCCAGCCGCGTCGCCAGCCCCGTCCTCATCGGCACCCACGTCACTCACGCCTCGGCCGGGTGCTATCAACGCACACCGCGGCTCTCCACCTTCAAAACCACTGTCCGGAAACTCCACCAGGGCGAAGTAGTCGCTCACGACCCCGGACTCCGCCAACGCCTGCTCCACTTCCGAATTCGTGAACGTGTAATACGCACCCTCCACGCTCACAGACCCCAGTGGCGAATCTGCGTCCAACGCTGTCGCTAACCCGCCCCCAGGCAGGCGCATATCAGTAAGGAGGAAGCGGGCGGTGGCAACGACCTCGGCGCGGGCCACGTGCGCGTGCGCACTGTGCGGGTCACGCGCGTGCTCCCACGTCCACCACGCGGCCGCCGCCGAAAGGTACGCGGCATTATCGTTGAGCATCTTTTCGAAGTGGGGCACGTGCCACTGCGCGTCCGTGCTGTACCGGGCAATCCCGCCGCGTAACTGGTCACGCATGCCGCCAGCGGCGATGTTGTGCAACGTGGTTCGCACCATGGTCAGCGCGTTGTCATCGAAGTCCGCTCGTTGCATGAGCGCTTGCAGGACCATGGATGGCGGGAACTTGGGCGCCCCGCCGAATCCGCCGTACACCGGGTCGAAGCGGTCGGCCAGTTGCTCGCTCCACGCGGTGAGTTCCTCAGCTGGGACGGGTGGGGTGGCTGAGGCGGCTGGCTGGTCTGCGGTCAGGTTGGAGGTGAGGTCAGCGGTGAGGTTGGCAAGTTCCCCTTCCGGGACCGAGGCGGTCGTTGACTCCGCGACCGCCTCCAGCTGGGTGCGCAACCGGTGGGTGATGGCGCTGATCTGTTCTTGCTGGTCACGCCACGTGTTTGTGACCGCTTGAAGGACTTGCATGAAGGTGGGGAGACCTCGGCCGGTGTGGGAGGGGAAGTAGGTGCCTGCGAAAAACGGGACGCCCTGGTGGTCAGTGAACGCGTTGAGCGGCCACCCGCCCTGACCGCGCAAGGCTTGGAGCGCGTTCATGTAGAACTCGTCCACATGGGGCAGTTCTTCGCGGTCGATTTTGATGGCCACAAAGTTGTCGTTGAGCACCTTCGCCACGGCCGGGTCAGAAAAGGATTCCCGCGCCATCACGTGACACCAGTGGCACGTGGAGTAGCCGATCGACACCAGCACCGGCACGTTGCGCGTGCGGGCTAGCTCAAAAGCCTCCGGCCCCCACATGTGCCAGTTCACTGGTTGGTGGGCGTGGGACTGCAAGTATGGGCTGGTCGACGTGTGCAAGGCGTTCGCGTCCATACCAGTAGCCTACTGTCCAGGCTGGCAGGTCACACCCCTTTTGGCTCTTATGCCCAGTTGGTCACGCGCGCGTTGTCGTTGTTGCCAGCCCCACGTGACAGCACGATCGCAATGACCGCCACGGATGAACACGCCGCCAAGAACAGGGCGGCCGCCCACACGTCCCCGTCGAGTGCGTTGACCAGTGCCAACACGATCATGGGCGAGAAACCGGCAACGATCGCGCCGTTGGCCTCACGTGCCAGCGCCATTCCAGAAAATCGGTGCTCCGGTGGGAACAGGTTGGCCATGAATGCGCCTTGGGAACCGGACGTTCCGGCGATGATCACGCCGAACCCGACTCCCACCGCCAGCGTTGCGCTTGCCACCGTGCCCATCTGCAGGAGTTTGAGGAATGGGTAGGCGTAGATAATTCCCAGGGCCGAGGCGGTCGCCAGCACCGTACCCGCCCCGAACCTATCCGAGGCCCACCCGGCAAAGGGCGTGGTCACAACGGCGACCAAGGTCCCCACAGTCACAGCCACAAGAGCGTCCGAACGGCTCATACCCACGTACGGGCTAGTTAGGTAGAACACGCTAAACGACGCAATCAAGTAGACCAGGGCACTGTGGCCGAACATGCCAAAGAAACCAAGTAGCACGCCTTTGAAGTCCGAACGCAGAAGCTCTTTAATGGGCACTTTGCTTTCCGCTTGCTGTTTCGCAGCGTTTTCTTGGGACGCTACGTATTCAGGTGTTTCTTCCAGTTGCGTGCGAATGTAGAGCGCCACAAAGAACAGCAGAGCTGATGCGAGGAACGGCAAGCGCCAACCCCAGGACAGGAACGCTTCTTCAGGTAGATGAGACGCCCACAGGAACGCACCCGTCGCTAGCACGATACCCAGCGGAGGCATGGACAGAATGAAACCAGTGAACCAGCCCCGGCGCTTGGGCGAAGTGTATTCGGCGACCACGGTAATGGCGCCGGTGAGTTCGGCCCCGGCGCCAAATCCCTGAATGAACCGGAACAGCACCAGAAGAATAGGAGCAAACACTCCAATCGCGTGAGCGGTAGGCAAGAGCCCCATCCCCACGGTTGCCACTGCCATCAGGATGATGGTGAGAAGCATCGCAGGCTTGCGACCATAACGGTCGCCGATATGCCCAATAACAATGCCACCCAACGGACGGGCCAAGAACCCAACCGCAAACGTCGCAAACGTACTCAGACCCGCGGCCGCACTCAAATGCCCAGGGAAAAACAGAGGTGCAATCACCACACCAGCAGCCGCACCGTACAACGCATAGTCATACCACTCGATCAACGTTCCCACGATCGACGCGACCAACGCTTTGACCGCTCCCGGTGACATTCCACCTTTTCTGTCTGCCACCTCGGCGGGCGCTGCAGGCTGATTCATTCCACCCTCTTCACACTCAAAAATTGTCCTGCAGAATCCTATACGCCCGGTTTTCAGTCCAGTTAAGCTGGTCACATGGCGACCATTATCCTGTTCCACTCAGCCCTGGGGCTCGACCAGGGAATGCACCGCATGGCAGACGTCCTCAAGAACGCCGGGCACACCGTCCACCTTCCGGATTTCTACGACGGAAACGTGTTCACAGAAACCGCGGACGGCCTTGCCTACCGCGACGATGTCACGTTCCCTGAACTGGCCAAACGCGCCTCAGCGGCAGTGGACGAGATCGTTGCCGGTTCGTCTGCTGAGCGCTTCATCTTTGGTGGCTTCTCGCTTGGGGCCGCGATGGCGCAGAGCTTTGGAAAGCGTCACCCGCAAGCAGCTGGCGCGCTGTTGTTCCACGCTGGCGGAACCCCCAAACCAACCAGCTGGCAAGCGTCAGCAACCCTCCAGATCCACCACACGGTAGGCGACCCGTTCTACGACGAAGGCCAACCCGAACTATTAGCACGGTGCGCAGCAGAGGCAGGTGCTCAGGCCAGCCACTTCATGTACCCCGGCAAAGCACACCTGTTCGCTGACCCCACAAAAGACGACTACGACGAAGAACTCGCCACCCTCATGTGGGAGCGAGTCCTCGCGTTCGTCAACCGGGCGTGAGTTGGGGCGCTAAACGATCACCAAATGTGGGATTGCCCACCCCCGCTTAGCCATTTCGACGTTGAGCATTAGGATTGACTGGATAGGGAAAACAGGGCACGCGCAGTGACATGCTCAGGTGTGCGCACTGGCACGCACCAGCCCTGTTAACCGCCAACCTACTCGACGCACGAATTGAACGGACGCTTTTGAACGGCAGAACACCCGGCAATACGACTTTCCGGCACAACAACGCAGCGCTTCTGGGGATAGCTGAAACAACTGCCCCCAACCCGGTTTCCTCCGGCTCATTCGACGAAAAGCTGGCATCAACTCTTAAGCGTTTACACCTTCCACAAGGGCTAATTCGGCGGGTCGCCGGAGTGGACTACCGCCGCAACTGGGACAACCCGCACGACTTCATCGCCGGAGCCGTCAACGCCGGTAAACAAGCACTCGAACGAGCCCAAGTGGACGCAGACCAAATCGGCGTCATGATCAACACCTCCGTGACCCGCGAAACCCTCGAACCTTCCGTCGCCGTGTCCATTCACCACGGAATCGGGTTACCCACCTCGGCCATGAACTTCGACATTGCCAACGCGTGCCTAGGGTTCGTCAACGGTATGACCGTGGTGTCCACCATGATTGACTCCGGCCAGATCGACTACGGCCTGGTCGTGGCCGGTGAAGACGCCACCCGCGTCCAACAAGCAACCCTGAACCGCCTGTCCCAAGACGACATCACACGCGCGGAATACCTCAACGAATTCGCCTCACTCACCCTGGGATGTGGCGCCGCTGCCGCCGTGCTAGGACCAGCCGACCGCCACCCAGAAGGCCACAGAATCCTGGGCGGAGTCACCCGGGCGGGCACATGGAACCACGAACTGTGCGTGGGCGACCACAACGGCATGTTCACCGACGCCACCGGCCTGCTCACCAACGGCATGGAACTGGTCATCAACGCGTGGAACGAGGCCCACGAAGACGGCTGGGACTGGAACGACATGACCATGTACGTCACCCACCAGGTGTCCAAGATCCACACCAACGAAATGGCCAAAACCGCCAGCCTGGACCTCGACCGCATGCCCGTCACATTCCCCGAACTGGGTAACGTGGGGCCCGCCTCACTGCCCATCACGCTGGCCCGCAACGCTGACTCCCTCAAATCCGGTGACCGGATCCTGGCCATGGGCGTTGGCTCCGGGCTCAACACCGCAATGACTGAAATCGTCTGGTAAACACCACCGTCTAAGCACAACCGTCGAAAGGCAGAACGTGTCCCATCCTTCACAGGCGGCGTTCGGAGCCGCACCGGCAACCACCCCACCTGACCTCGCGGAATGGGACCCACAGTGGTCGCGCATCGTCACGGTTCCCACCTTCGACGGCGAGCGTTCCTTCCACGTCCTCGATACCCTGCCCGCCTTGCGCGAACGTGGCCTCGAGCCCACCGGCACGATCGTCGCTTTGCATGGAAACCCCACGTGGTCCTACCTGTGGCGTCGCTTAGCCCAGGCCACTGTGGACGCAGCGGACGAACCCGGAGCTCGCACCTGGCGGGTCATCGCCCCTGACCAGCTGGAAATGGGGTACTCGGAACGGGTTGAACATTCCAACCTGCCCACACCGCTGGGTGACGACCCCACGCAGCGCCGCATCGCGCAGCGTGTCGCGGACTTTGACGCGGTCATCTCAGAGTTGACCGCCGAGGTGTCCGCCACCTCGGGCGCGGACCACCCCCTAGTCACGCTGGGACACGACTGGGGCGGGGTGCTGTCGCTGACCTGGGCGGCCCGCAACCAGGACCGCGTCGCCGCCGTCATGACCCTCAACACCGCGGTGTGGCACGACGACAACGAGAACATTCCCGCAGCCCTGCGCGCGGCACTCACCGGCCCTGTTTTGCCGTACTCCACCGTGCGCACGGATGCCTTCCTGCGCGCCACCTTGGCGCTGTCGAACTCCATCCCGCCCGAGGTCGCAAACGCCTACCGCTCGCCGTACCAGACGGCTGCCCAACGCCACGGGATCGGGCAGTTCGTCGCGGACATTCCAGCCACCTCGGACCACCCGTCGCACGGTGAACTGCAGCAACTGGCCCGCGACATCGCAACGATTGAAGCGCCCGCGTTGATCCTGTGGGGCCCCAAGGACCCGGTTTTCCAAGAGCGGTACTTGCGCGATTTGCGTAAGCGACTCCCTCAGGCTGATATTCACCGGTTCGAACGCACCAGCCACTTGTTCGCTGAAGATGTGGACTACGCTTCGACGGTTCTGCAGTGGCTGGCGGCCACGCTTCCGGTTGATGGGACTGAGGCTGCGGCCGGTGGGGCGGCTGATTCAGCCAGGACGGTTACTGGTGAGACTGGCCCCGATGCCGCCACCGACTCCAACGACGACCTCCCCATGATCTTCGACGCCCTGGACGCCCGCCACACCGACCCGTCCGTGGCCAGCGTGGACATGAGCAAGGACCAGGCGATCAGCTGGGCGCAGCTGAGCCACGTGGTTGACGCGATCGCGTTGAGCCTGCAGGAAAAGGGACTCAAGCGCGGCGACCGTGTGAGCCTTCTAGTGCCTCCCGGCAACAACCTCACCGCTGCTGCCTACGCAGTGCTCAAGGCCGGAGGTGTCGTGGTTGTTGCCGACGCCGGCCTGGGGGCTGCGGGCATGACGCGGGCGATTAAGGCCTCGGACCCGCAGTGGATTATTGGTGAGGTGCCCGGTCTGACCCTGGCCCGAGGTGCCGGCTGGCCCGGTCGCCGAGTTTCAGTGACCCCGCTCAACGCACTCACGCGCCGCCTGTTGGGGGTTGAGACATCGATGACTGAGATGTCGCGTCGCTGGGTCAAATCGCATGAAAAGATCGACACCCCACACCTGGACGACGACGCGGCCGTGCTGTTTACCTCCGGCTCCACCGGCCCGGCCAAGGGTGTGCGCTACACGCACCGAGCACTGGGTGCCTTGGCTACGGTTCTCCAACGTCACTTCGACGTCAAACCTGGCACCGGCCTGGTGGCTGGGTTCCCGCCGTTTGCGCTGTTGGGACCGGGAATTGGTGCCAGCTCCGTGACTCCGAATATGTCGGTGACAAAACCGCGCACGCTCACGGCGCGCGCCCTGGCCGAGGCGGTCGCCGCCGGGTCTTGCACCATGGTTTTCGCTTCCCCGGCCGCCTACACCAACGTTGCGGCTACCGCTGATGAGCTCACCGACGAACAGCGGGCAGCATGCGCCGGTGTCGAAATGGCACTGTCTGCCGGTGCGCCAGTTCCGCTTGAGCTTATGCGCAAGATCAAGTCTGTGTTCCCCAACGCTTCTGTTCACTCGCCGTATGGCATGACGGAAGGACTGTTGCTTGCCGACATTACGGCTGACGGTGTTGCAGAAGCGATGGAAGCGGCTAGTGATCACGGCGTGTGTGTGGGCCGTCCGATTGAAGGAGTGCGTTTTGCGATCGCCCCGATCCTTCCCGACGGTTCCTCGTCTGAAGAACTCATTGAACTGTCCTCGCCTGGAGGATCAGACGTTGCGGGCTCTGAAGCCGTGGGGGTTTTGGGCGAGTTCGTGGTGTCAGCCGATCACATCAAGTCTGGTTACGACCGCCTGTGGCTCACCGATGTCGAATCAAAACGCGACACCGCAGGTGGCCACACGTGGCACCGCACCAACGACATTGGTCACGTGGACGCGCAGGGGCGCATCTGGGTTGAAGGGCGCACGCAACACATTGTGACCACGCCTTATGGCCCGGTTGCGCCCGGCGGTGTCGAAGCCGTTGTGGACACAGTGCCTGGGGTTTCGCGCAGTGCCGTGGTAGGTGTTGGGCCACACGGTAACCAAGCACTCGTTGTTGTCCTGGAACGCACCGATGAGATGAAGCCCGGCTTGGCTGGCCTCGACATCACCGCGCAGATCCGAGAAACCGTGCTTGAAAAGTGCGACCTGGACGTGGCGGCTGTTCTTGTGGCCAAGGACTTCCTCACTGACATCCGCCACAACTCCAAGATCAACCGCGAACGGCTACGCGAATGGGCTGAAGACCAGCTGGGGTGATGTAGCCAAGTCCAACCAGCGGTCAGTCGAACACCAGACCGTTGTCGACCACCAAGTTCTGACCTGTCACAGCGCGCGAAGCCGGGGACGCGAAAAACGTGGCTGCCGCCGCGAACTCTTCGGGAGTGGTGACATGCCCCAAAGGGGTGGAGGCAGCGATACCGTCAAAGACCTCGGGCGGGGTAGCCGAAGACGCATCCGTGGTACGCAACAGACCGCCGGACACCATGTTCACCCGGACCCCCAACGGCCCCAGGTCTTTTGCAAAAGTCCTGGTCACAGAGAGAAGCGCGGCCTTGGAAGCCGTGTAGTCGTGGTACGGAACAACCGGGTTCTGGAACAGGTTGGTGCCGATGTTGATGACGCGCCCGGACCCCAGTTCGCGGAATCCTGGCAGGGCCGACTGGATGGTGTTTACCGCGCCACCTACGGAGCCGCGGAACTGTGCGTCGAAGTGTTCGTAGTCGATTTCATCGGCGTGGGGGCGTTCGTCGCCGTTAAAGGAAAAGTCCACCAGTGCGTTGTTCACCACGGTAGACACTGGTGCGTTCCATTCCTCCTGCACGTACTTGAACATGGCGAGAACAGCGCGGAAGTCGGTGATGTCGGCTTGCACGGCGAGCGCGCGGCCACCTTGTCCTTGGACCGACTTAACAAGTTCGCCTGCAGCGTCTTCGCTGGTGCGGTAGTTGATGACGACGCTGGCGCCTTCAGCCACGAAAGTCTTGGTCAGAGCAGCACCCAGGCCCCGGGCGCCTCCAGTGATGAGGACAATCTGATCGCTGATGGGCAAAGCGCTTGTCGAATGGGCGTGTGCGTTAGCCATAGTGACTCCTCCAAAGCGTAGTTGGCACCATCATCGCATTCCGCGGCGAAAAATCCATGCCCACCGGCCCCAGCCGAACGCCAGCAGTCCGTCTTCTGACACGACAAACGGGCCAACTCGCGGTTTGACGTCAGGCAGGCCTTTCGCCCGGGTGCTGGGCGTGCGGTCAGCCCCGGTGCAGCCTGTGTCACCGGCGCGGTTCCCAGCCCGGGTGCCAGCCGTGTCTTTCACTCGTCGATAGCGAATGCGCGCTCCCACGAAGTCCGCTCGCGCCTCGGGCGGTAACTGGTTCGCCTCAGCCAGGCAGAACAGGAGGCTGGCCCCGTCTGTGTCGTGATCAGCAGGTGGGTGCGTTGTGTGCCACTCCTGTGCCGTTTCCCACGCTGGTTCGCCTTGTGAACGCGCACGTTTCAGGCCTACGGCAAGGCCCCGGTAGTGCCCGCCTAAAGTGCTCAAGCGTTTGGAAAACAGGCTGCTTCGAGCCGCGTCAAGTTTTTTCTGATCCAAGCCCATGGTGTTATCAGCACCGCCCACCATGATGGCCACAAACTGGGCTTGGTCCTGCGCCAACTGTGCGCGAATCGCGCCGAGGTCGCGGGCCGTCACGGAGTGATCCTGTCCACGCCTGCGATATCGGCGAGTGCGTTGAGTTCGGCGAACATCTCGTCTTCAGGTGGGAACGCTGAATCGCGTTCCAGCATGAGTGGAACTGGGCCGGTTCGTTCCACCACCTCATGGGCTAGCGCCATGGCTTCTTGCACTACGGGGCTCGCGTGGGTGTCGTGGTACATGTCTCCTCGCCACGAACCGCCTGCAATGTGACAGTACGCGATCCGATCTAACGGCATGGCGAGAACATCGGTGAGCGGATCACGCCCATGGTTGGTAGCGTTCGCCCACACGTTCGCAATATCAAGGACAAGCGCAGCCCCGGTTTCTTCTAAGAGTGTTGTCACGAATTCGCCTTCTGGCATCTGTGGGTCCGGCCATTCCACCAGGGTGGCGATCGGTTCTAAAGCCAATGGACGTTGCAACACATCTTGCGCACGGTTCACATTGTCGACCATGACGGCCAGCTGGTCGCGTGTGAGTGGGACGGGCAACAAATGCCCAGCTTCAAACACCTGGGCGTGAGGGGAATCGTAACTGTCAAGCTCCTGGGCTCGCACGAGCGCAATGTGTTCACTGATCAGCGGGGAACGGCACGCTTCCGCAACCGCGTTAAGCATGTGCAACGTATCTGCGTCCGGTGGCTCAGCGGACCCCAGTGACAGTGACACCCCGTGAGTGACTACCGGGACATCCGAATCCACCAGCACCTGCAGGTGTTCATCCAGGTCACGCGGGTTGTGGTTCTCGGCTAGAACCTCGACAAATGCAGGCGTCAGTTTGGCTTGCGACTGGCGCATTTCCCAACGCCAACCCACACCTAAGCCCGCGGGAAGACTACTCACGAACGACCTCGGGACGATACATCCAAAGACCGGATCTCATTGGTCAGCTGCTTGTAGTTGCGCGAACGGAACTTCTTGGTGGGGTTGGAGACCTTTTCGCGGAAAGCCCAGGCCAGAATCCCAACAACCACCAGCACTTCGATCAGCAGTCCCCACACCGGTTCGTGGGCGAAAATCAGCACGCCCAGGCGCGCAACCCCCAGCACAAACAGCGCCAACCCTGCAGCCTGCGCGACCAACAAAGCCGGGTGTTTAGGGCTAATGAGCATGCCAGTTTCGCGCATGCCACGGCGAAGATCCTCCACCAAGGCACGCGAGTAGTCGTCGTGTGCGAGCTTTTCGTACACGTGCTCTGGAACTTCCTGCTTGTCAGTGATCTCCAGGGCACGTTGAATGAGCGGCTGCTGCATGAGCCCACCAAAAATTTTGACGTCACCGTTGCGCGCGAAGTATTCGGCTCGAGCGGGAGGACACACCAGAGTGGACACGGTAGTGAACACGCCTGAGCGACGGTCTTTGGAATACGCCAGCTCCAAAATGTTGGGGGTTCGCGCGTACTCACGACTCACCATGACGCGAGCGCCCCACACAATGAAGAACATAAGCACCACTAAGGCGCCGTAGAACCACAGGAAAGCTCCACCTGTGATGTGGTCGAACATCAGTTTCCTCCTCTGCGACTACCGGGCCATGCACACGGTAGTCACACACCAGACTAGTCGCCACCTCCGCAACCACCACAGCCGCCACCGCCACCACACGAACTGCAGGAGGACCCTGAACTGCACGAGGAGCCCCCGCCCCCGCCAGAAGGACTTGGCACTGTTGGCAAAGCCCAGACCGAGGCGAATGTTGGGTCCAGTTGCCAGGCCGCCGTGACTCCACCCACCGCTAGCGCCAGCGGGAGTCCAAGGGAAAACGCTTGTGACTGCGGTTCGAGTTCCTTCATCTGCTTCATGGTGTCCACGTACGTCGCCCCCTTCGTACGTTTCATTGCGCCCGTTGGGCCGGAGTACAAGAGAAACCCCATCAAGAGAATGAGGCTGCAGGTCATGGCCACAAGGAAGCCCACGGGCCTGTCGTTGATCAGGCCCACTACGATGCGGTAAAGCCCGAATAGAAACACTGCAAGCGTGAACCAGCCGGCCAGTCTACGCAGGAGCGTCTTGTTGTCTGACAGTAACCGGTTGTGGCGCATGTCTGCGGCAAGGTTTTTTCCAGCTCCTTGAGCTGGTGGTCTTCTTCCGCGCGTTTAGAAATGGGCAAGTGCTGAAGGTCAGACGCTTCCATGAGTTGGCGGATTCGCCCAATAATGGGGTGCGTACTGATGTTGCGGTACAGGTCTGGACTGCCGTGACGTTCCAGGTGCTCCAAGCGTTGTGGAGGGTCGAGCAGAGCAACGACTGTGGCCACCAGACTCATACGGCCACCTGATGCGTAGGCCAGTTCAAGCACGTTAGGGGTTTTGCGCAACGGCCCACCTGATGTCACCCGTCCCACAATGAGCAAGACAACGCATATCGCAATGAGCACCGCGTAGAAGGCCAGGAATACGGGCCCCGGCACGTTGGTCATCAACAGGTTCATGTTTTAAATGTACGGGCTGAACCCGCGCTGTGTGTGGCGAGCAGGTTACATCTGTGCGCAAATTTGCAATTGGGAGGGGCCGCTTCCGCACCTACCCCACAAAGCCAACCGTCAACCCCACCCACGCAACCCGTTACGCTTGAGGTATGCGAATTTGTGTCACCGGCGCTTCTGGACTGTTGGGATCTGGCGTTGCTCGCGCGCTCGTTGAGCAGGGCCACCACGTGACCACTTTGCAACGCAGGCCGTCCGGGGTTGACGGGGCGCAGGACGTGCTGGGATCTGTCACGGACCCTGCGTGTGTGGAAGGCGCGCTCACCGGCGCCGAGGCGGTCATCCACCTGGCAGCGAAAGTCTCCATGGCGGGTGATTCGGCCCAGTTTGACCGCGTAAACATCGACGGAACGCGCACGGTAGTTGAAGCCGCCCAGGCTGCGGGCGTGAATCGTTTTGTCCACATTTCTTCGCCTTCGGTGGCGCATACGGGTTCCTCGATCATTGGGGAGGGAGCCCAGCCAGCTAACCCACAGACAGCCCGTGGCGACTACGCGCGCACAAAAGCCCAAGGCGAAATCATTGCACTGAACGCAGACTCCGATTCGTTCCCCGTGATTGTTTTGCGCCCCCACCTCATGTGGGGTCCTGGTGATACGCAGCTGACCGAACGCGTCATTGAACGCGCTAAGCAGGGACGTATTCCCATCTTGGGGTCGGGCACTCCCCTCATTGACACGCTCTACTCAACGAACGCGATAGACGCGATCCTCGCAGCCCTTGAGGTGGTGCCCCACACGCATGGGGAGGCGCTCGTGGTGACTAATGGGCAACCTCGGCCGGTGGGCGAACTTCTCAACAGGATTGCCGTGGCTGGCGGTGCCGAGCCTATCCGCCTGCACGTCCCCGCGGGCGCCGCTAAGGCGGCAGGTTCTGCGATTGAGACCGTGTGGAACCTCACCGAGCACGACGACGAACCTCCCCTCACCCACTTCCTTGCCGAACAATTGTCGACCGCACACTGGTTTGACCAGCGCCGCACCCGTGAGGCGCTGAACTGGACGCCTGCTGTGAGTATCGAGCAGGGTTTGAAGATCCTGGCTCAGCACTACGGAAAGTAGAAGGCTGCCCACTTTTGCAAGCCTGACACGCGATAAGCGTTCATTTTGAAACTTTTTTTAACTTTTTTCTGCGCGCGCAAAAAGCGATGTGACCTGCAAAATCACATCCATGTAAGCATTCTTTATAACGTTTTGATTACGCTCGCGTGTATCATTTGACGCAAATGTCTACTACGATCCTTTTTGGCGAACAAGTAAATGCTCCCACTTCCCACTTTTAGGAACATATGCTTAAGACAAAATTGCCACTTGCAATCGCTACAGGCGTTGTATCAGTAGGCCTCTTTTCAGCTCCGGCGTCGGCGCTACCGTCACTGACAGGTAATGCGCACGACCACAACACCAGTTCAACGGACGGCAACGTTTCTCAACCCGAAACGAAGCCCGAGCCACGGAACAAAGCTCAGAACCAGACGAAGTCGAAATCTAAGTCGAAGTCTGAGTCCAAGTCGAAATCAAAGTCCAAATCTAAGCCAAAGCTTCCTCCGCAGCCGTCGTACCTGGACAAAGACCAGATTGAAAACGCCCGCATCATCATTGGTGTGGGACGCGCATTCAACGTATCTGACCGGGGAATTCAGATCGCGTTGATGACAGCATTCCAGGAATCCGACATGTACAACCTGGATCACGGCGATAAGGACTCGAAGGGACTGTTCCAGCAGCGTCCCAAGTACGGCTGGGGAACGGAAGACGAAGTCCAAACGCGCACGTTTGCCGCGCAGTCTTTTTACGGGGTGAACCCCAAGGTGAAAAACGCGGGGCTACTGGATATTCCAGGCTGGGAAAAGATGAGCCTGAATGATGCCGCACAAGCCGTGCAACGTTCCGGATACCCAGACCGTTATGCTCAGTGGGAAAACTTGGCGTGGCGAACCCTCAAAGCAAACTACGACGCGCCCAAGATCTATCACGCAGGACCGGTGGAATAGCCCGCGCTTCGTGGGTAAAGCACGTGTCTCCCAGGCGCCTATTAGGGGAAGGGAGCCAGGGAGACACTGCGTTTGTTCCACGTATGTTTCACGCGAGTAGACTACTCACTATGTCAGAAAAAACAGCCGTCGATGTCAGCAAGATTCACCCTGAAGGTGACTGCGACATTCCATCAGAATTCTCGTCGCAAAAGAACATCAGTCTCACCGCTGAACTGTTCAAGGCTCTTGCTACACCGTCGCGCTTGAAGATTCTGCTCACTTTGTCCCACGGGCCAGCCAGTGTGAGCAACATCGTGATTGCCACCGAGCTGTCACAGCCACTGGTCTCACAGCACCTCAAAGTGCTCCGTGGCATTCACTTGGTTTCCGTGCAGCGCGATGGGCGAGAAGCGATTTACTCGCTCATGGACGACCACGTCGCGCACATCATTCTTGACGCGATGGCCCACGTCAACGAACTCGAGCACGCCAACTAAGCTGGGCGCCCGACCCAAACCAAACAGCGCAAAGCGAGCGAAACTGCGCATTATATTGCGCAGTTTCGCTCGCTTTGCGCGTTAGTCGGTCAGATAAGCCGCTTGGAACTTAGCGATGCGACGCAGGGCCTCAGCAACCGCCTCGGGCCCGGCTGCCAAGGAAATACGCACCCACTTATCACCGTTGACGTTGTCAAAATCGAGGCCCGGGGACACCGCGACACCTTCCGTTTCCAGGAGCGCCGAACACCACTGGGTAGCCGTTTCATACGGCCCCAGTACGTCCTCCACCAGGCCGTACATGTAGAACGCGCCGTCGGCAGGTGCCAGGTCGCGCCAGCCCAGCGAAGGGGCGGCGTCCAGAACGTTCTGACGTGCGCGGGCAAACCGGGCGAGGGCCTCCTCACCTTCTGCGTAGGCGGATTCAGAGAAGGCTTCGATGGCGGCGTGCTGAGCCGGGACCGGGGCGCACAGCGCGTAGTTTCCAGCCAGGCCGGCAATTGTGTCCACGAGGTTTTCTGGCAGAACAGCCCAGCCCAAACGCCAACCGGTCATGCCCCAGTACTTAGAGAATGAGCTGATGACGATCGCGTCGTCGTTGAACTGCAGAGCACAGTCGCCAATCGAATCAGTGAAAGTGATGCCGTGGTAGATCTCGTCGCTGATGATACGAACGTCGTGACTGTGGCACCACTTGGATAGCTGTTCAAACTGCTCACCAGGGATCATGGTGCCGGTGGGGTTCGCCGGTGAGGCCAGCATGACACCCGCGAGCGCACCTTCACTGTGCGCCTGGTCCAGCAGTTCAACCGTGGGTTGGAAGCGTTCGTCGGGGCCACAGTCCAGCTCTACGACCTCGATACCCTGGCCGGCCAAAATGTTCTTGTA
Source organism: Brevibacterium mcbrellneri ATCC 49030 (assembly GCF_000178455.1). Taxonomy (GTDB): domain Bacteria; phylum Actinomycetota; class Actinomycetes; order Actinomycetales; family Brevibacteriaceae; genus Brevibacterium; species Brevibacterium mcbrellneri. The sequence continues at coordinate 19,106 of NZ_ADNU01000053.1, forward strand.
GGCGGCGTATCCGGGGCGGGCCAACGCCACGCGGTCCCCTGCGTCAAAGCACGCGAGGAAGGACAGAAGGAACGCGCCAGACGACCCCGTGGTGACGAAGAACCGCTCAGCCGGAATGTCCAGCCCGTACCAGCGCTTGTAGTGGCCGGACAGGGCTTCGCGTAGAGGCAGAATACCGGCAGCTGGTGAGTAACCCAGGGATGTTCCGTCGGTCATGATGTCAGCGGCGCGGGTGCGAACTGCTTTAGGTGCGCCCTGCAGCGGTTCACCCACGCACAGGGAAATGATGTCGCGTCCCTGCGCTTCAAGTTCTGCTACTCGCTGCAGAATGTTCATGACAGAAAACGGGCGCACCACCTTTGCCCGGTCTGAAATGCGTGTCAGGGTGCTGGGTAAAGGTTGGCTACTGTTCATGCACACATCGTGTCACACCAGCCCGTTATGCAGCGCGCGAAACACCGGGCGCGTTGGCACGCGAAGGGTTTAGCACCGACGCCCCACGAAACACCATGTGGTCGCGGTAGGCCACCGGGTAGAACGGCTCCGGAGCACCTTCACTGCGCAGCGCACTGTGAATGAAGTCTTCAGCCTCATCAAAGTGATCGGCGTTGGTACGCGGAAGCACCGCCAACTCTTCCACCAAGAACCGCGTCACCAGCGCCTGGCTAAGCATCCGCCCATCTTCCAAGGTCACGCCCTGGCGCGTCCACTGCCACAGTTGCAACCGCGCAAGCTCAGCTGTCGACGCATCCTCAACATACCCGTCGTAACCGACACTGCCCACGCCCCGCAGCCACGCATTGATGTAGTGCAGGCACACCCGCAAGTTCCACCGCACACCCTCTTCACTGATCACTCCGGTAGGAACCGTGAGCAACTGCTCAGTCAGATCAACACGGTCAGTGGCAACGACCTCGGCCGCAGGAACCGACGCACGGTCAGCCCGCGCCTTCCCATACGCCGCCCGCACCACGTCGATCAGCGACCGGTGCGCGATCCACGTGCCATCGAAACCAGCGGACACCTCGGCCAGCTTGTCCTCATACACGCGCTCACGCTCATGCGGCTCTGCAACCGGCAAATGCGCCGACTCAACCACAGCCGTACTCAACCCGCCCAACGCCTGGGCCCCACGCCGGTGACACGTGCTCACCAGCAGGTCCGTAAACGCGCGAATGAACGGCGAATCCGACCGAATTTCGTCCCGCTGCGGAACCGTAAACCCGTCGCGCAGACCAAAGTGCGTCACCAGCGAACCCACGTAATCCCAACGCCCAGCCGCCAGGCCAACCACGTGATCGCGCAGTTCGTACAAGATTTCGTCCATCTGGAACGCCGCCGTCACCGACTCGATCAACACCGTCGCCCGAATCGTCCCCCGGTCAAACCCCAGAGTCTCCTGCGCGTGCTCAAACAGGCTGTTCCACAACCTGGCCTCATGCCTGTTTTCGACCTTAGGGAGGTAGAAGTACGGCCCGTGATTACGCTTGAGCAGCGGCCGACTGTTGTGGAACACAAACAGCCCAAAATCCACCAGGGTCGCACTGGCAGGGTGCGCGCGTCCGGTCGTGTCCGTCCAGGTCAGGTGGTCCTCTGTGAGGTTCCATCCCCGAGGTCGCAGCACCATCGTGGGCGGGTGCGGGTTACGTGCTTTGAAAGTTTTTCCCGAACGCGACTGGAACGCGAAATCACCGCGGGCAGCCCGCATGAGACATTCGTGAGCCGTCACCATGTTCGACCAGGTGGGGGCCATGCCGTCTTCTAAGTCAGCCATCCACACGTCAGCGTCAGAGTTGCAGGACTTGGCGGCCTCCCGGGGTTCTACCGGGGTCGCCAGCTCCACAACGCGGCGTTTGAGTCCCGGCGCTCCCGAGGTGCCAACCACCTTCCAGTCCCCACTTCGGATGTCGCTGGTGGCAGGGTCGAAGGTGGGGAGGTCACCGTTTTCGAAACCACCTCGGCTGGCGTTGCGGGCGGCAAGTAGTTCGCGTCGCCGCGCGTAGAACACGCGGTGGAGTTCGTCGAGGAAGTCGCACGCGGCGGGGGTGAAGATGTTGTCGACGCCGGAGATGTGTGGCCCGTTGACGGTGAACATTGTGCCTCCTTGTGGTTCGAGGCGCCCGGTAGTGGCTCAGGCTACCGGGCGCCTCGAAGAGTGGGTGCGCAATTGCTGGAATGGTCACCAACTGCGCTGGTGTTTGAGCAGTTTAGAACTGCGCTGCTTCGGTTGAGTCCTTCAGCGCGGTGGTCGAGGACTGTGGGTTAACTGCCGTGCTGACCAGGTCGAAGTATCCGGTTCCAACTTCGCGCTGGTGCTTAGTAGCGGTGTAGCCGCGCTCTTCACTGCCGAACTCGCGTTCCTGCAGTTCGACGTACGCCTTCATCTGTTCGCGGGCGTAGCCGTGTGCCAGGTCGAACATGGAGTAGTTGAGTGCGTGGAATCCGGCAAGGGTGATGAACTGGAACTTGTATCCCATGGCTCCGAGTTCGCGCTGGAACTTGGCAATCGTGTCGTCGTCCAGGTGCTTCTTCCAGTTAAACGACGGTGAGCAGTTGTAGGCCAACATCTGATCTGGGTACTCAGCCTTGATCGCTTCTGCGAATTGGCGGGCCACGTCCAGGTCTGGTGTGGAGGTTTCCATCCACAACAGGTCGCTGTACGGGGCGAACGCCAGACCGCGGTGAATGCATGGCTGCAGTCCGTTGTTGACCTTGAAGTAGCCCTCTGCAGTGCGTTCGCCTGTAAGGTACTTCTGGTCGCGTTCGTCCACGTCCGAGGTGATCAGAGTTGCCGCTTCCGCGTCAGTTCGCGCGATGATGAGGGTGGGGACGTTTTCAACGTCGGCAGCCAGGCGGGCTGCGTTGAGGGTGCGGATGTGCTGTGCCGTTGGCACCAGCACCTTTCCACCCAGGTGGCCACACTTCTTTTCGGATCCCAGCTGATCTTCGAAGTGAACACCAGCAGCACCAGCGTTGATCATTCCGCGCATGAGTTCGTAAACGTTCAGCGCGCCACCGAACCCGGCTTCTGCGTCAGCAACGATGGGTGCCAACCAGTCTTCGACCGACTTGTTGCCTTCCGAGGTTTCAATCTGGTCAGCGCGCATAAGTGCGTTGTTGATGCGGCGCACGACAGCTGGCACTGAGTTAGCAGGGTAAATGGACTGGTCTGGGTAGGTTTGAGATGCGAGGTTAGCGTCTGCTGCGACCTGCCAACCGGACAGGTAGATAGCCTTGAGGCCGGCCTTGACCTGCTGGACAGCCTGGTTACCGGTGAGAGCACCCAGTGCGTTGACGAAGTCTTCCGAGTGGACTAGGCTCCACAGGCGTTCGGCACCGTGGCGAGCAAGAGTGTGTTCTTCAATCAGCGATCCGCGCAGTTTAACCACATCATCTGCCGTGTAGTCACGGGCGACACCGGACCAGCGCGGGTTGGTTGCCCAGTCGCTACGGATTGCATCTGCGTTGTGCAGTTCGTTAGTCATCGCATCTCGCTTTCACTTGAGTTGTCTTGCTTGGTGTTGCCGCAAGGTTTTTCGTTGTTGTGAATCCAGTATTCGCCCTGCACAAGGGGGTGAGAAGAGTTTTTTCGAGTAAAAAATCACGATTTTTCTGTTTTTCGTGAATGTGCCACTTCTGTGGCTCCAGTCACACTAAGATGGGTTCATGGGAGAACACACGCCGCACGCTCACCGGCCTGGCACCAACGCAGCCGGCCCCGAAACCGCGAGCGCCGAGTCCGCAACACAAGGGACCGCCGACGCACTCAGTATTGGGCGGAAAATTCGCCACTTTCGCACAGAACAAGGCCTAACGCTGGAACAACTCGGCGAGCGCGTGGGCCGTGCCGCATCTCAAATCTCAGCGTTTGAATCAGGCAACCGAGAACCCTCTATCGCAGTCCTAACGGCACTTGCCAAGGCACTTGACACCTCGGCGGCCGAACTCCTTGACCCCACGCCCGTCTCACAACGGCAAGCGTTAGAACTGGAAGCCGAACGTGCGCAACGCTCACCCCTGTACTCCTCACTCAACCTACCCACGGTGCGCGTGAAATCACTTCCCAACGACGCACTTGAGGCGATCGTGGGGCTGCAACGGAGTCTGCACGACATGACGAAGAAACGGGCCGCCACACCGGAAGAAGCCCGGCGAACCAACCGGTTATTGCGCGAAAAAATGCGCTCGCGTGGGAACTACTTTGGGGAGTTGGAAGAGCAGGCGCGGAAAGTGTTGGCGCACATCGACTATCACGGCGGGCCTTTGAGCCGCCGGGACGCGGCACACATTGCTGAACGGTTGGGTTTTAACTTGCACTATGTATCGGATTTGCCCAGGTCAGTGCGGTCGTTGTCCGACACGCTCAACAAGCGGTTGTATCTGTCGAACGACGATGCGGTGGGCACAGACCCCCGGTCGAATTTGCTGACTGCGTTGGCCTCAGCAATCTTGGAGCAGAAACCGCCTTCTAACTACCAAGACTTCCTCACCCAGCGCGTGGAGGCCAACTATGTTGCCGCAGCCCTTCTGATTCCGGAAAAAGCCGCTGTTCCGTTCCTTCAAACAGCGAAGAAAAGTCGCCGTATTTCTATTGAAGAGCTTCGCGACTACTTTGGGGTGAGCTACGAAACAGCTGCCCACCGGTTCACGAATCTGGCCACGGAGCACTTGGATTTACCAGTCCACTTCATGAAAGTGCACATCGACGGCACGGTACACAAAGCGTATTCCAATGACGGCCTGCCGTTCCCCACTGACCCGCTTGGCGCGGTTGAAGGGCAGTACGCGTGCAAGCGGTTCAGTTCACGCACGGTGTTCACGATCGCCGACAGGTTCAGCCCCTACTTCCAGTACACCGACACCCCGGAAGGCACTTATTGGTGCACGGCACGTGTCATGCCGGGCGCAGGTGATTTTGCGATTAGCATGGGAGTTCCGTTTGCGCACGTCAAGTGGTTTGAAGGTCGCGACACCGAGGTTCGCTCAAAGTCGTGGTGCCCCGACCCCAGTTGCTGTCGCCAGCCACCTGAGTGGTTAGAGGAAAAGTGGGCAGATGCGTCATGGCCGTCAGCGCGTACACACTCGTCACTTCTCGCAGCCGTGCCGCCTGGAGTGTTTCCCGGCGTGGATTCCACCGAGGTGTATGAGTTCCTAGAAAGGCACTCACGGGAGTGAGCACCAGCCCCATGACAGCGACTGAACAAACCATTCACAATTGATTGTTTTGTTGGTAGTGTGAGCGTCACAGTAACGACTCTGTGAGCTGAGGTATGCAGTGAAGCAATCTCCACACGTTCCATCCGGACGCGAATCGCTAGCGGGAAAACGGATCTTGATGTCCGGCGGTAGCCGAGGAATCGGCCTCGCAATCGCCAAACGAGCCGCCCAAGACGGCGCGCAGGTTTCTCTTCTCGCCAAAACAGACACCCCGGACCCCAGAATTCCCGGCACGATCCACACCGCCGTCCAGGAAATCGAAGAAGCTGGTGGCACCGCGCATCCTTATGTGGGAGATGTGCGCGATATCGATCGGGTGCAAGATGTCGTCAAAGAGTGCGCAGAAGCAATGGATGGAATCGACATCGTCGTCAACAACGCTTCAGCTATTGACTTACGGGGGTTCTCCGAAGTGCCCAATAAACGTTGGGCGTTGATGAAAGACATCAACATCGGCGGAACTCTCAACCTGATCTCCTCAGCCCTACCTACCCTGTTGGAGTCCTCCAGTCCGCGGGTGCTGACCCTGTCACCACCCATCAACTTAAACCCCACGTGGCTAGGCGCCCACGCACCGTACACCGTGAGCAAGTACGGGATGAGCATTTTGGCCTTAGGACTTGCGGAAGAGCAGCGCGCCAACCCAGACTTCTCATCCTTTTGCTTGTGGCCGCGGACGCTCATCGCGACAGCGGCTGTTGCGAACATCGTCGGTGGTGAAGAGGGAATGCGCGCAGCCCGTCTTCCACAAATCATGGCCGATGCCGCATACTCCCTCTTGACCCGCCCTGCTGCAGACACCTCGGGCCGGGCCTTTATTGACGAAGAAGTGCTCCGTGAAGATGGGGTCACCGACTTGAGCGAGTATGCCGCAGTTCCGGGAACTCCCGATGACCAACTTGAGACGGACCTTTTCCTGGACTGACGTCAGACTGGGCTGACAAAGGAGCGCCACAATGACAAACAACAGTGCACTCATCCGCGAACTGCTCAGCGTTCTGCAGGACGAACGGCAGACTGTTTTAGACGTGTTAGCCGCCTCCCCCAGCGCCTTTTGGACGGCACAAACCCCGGCTGAAGGGTGGGACGTGCGCGATCAGATCATTCATTTGGCGCACTTCGATTACATGGCGGGATTGGCGCTGAGCGATCCGCAGAGCTTCATCGCTTCCGTTAAGAAGATCAAGGATTTAGACGCGTATGTCGATTTAATCGGGCCTGCAAATGCGTCGCGGTCCAATGAGAACATCCTCCAGTGGTGGGAGCGCCAGGCTGATTTCCTGGCGCGCTCCGCGGTGGCGTGCGTGGAGGGTGCTGTGGAGGACTCACCGCGTGCCCCATGGTTCGGTGTGAGCATGAGCCCAGCGTCGATGATCACGGCGCGGATCATGGAAACGTGGGCTCACTCTCAAGACGTGCTCGACACCGCTGGGGTCAAACGTGCGTCTTCTGTTGCACTCGACCACATTGCCTACTTAGGGGTGCGGGCCCTTCCCAATTCGTTTATCGCGCGTGGAGAAGAAGTGCCAACTGTGCCCGTGCGGGTGGAGTTGGTTGGTTTTGATGGGAAGCCTCTGGAGTTCGGCCCTGAGGACGCCGAGGACGTTGTGAGTGGGTCTGTTGAAGACTTTGCGTTGGTCGTGACTCAGCGACGGCATGTGGCTGACACCGGAATCAGCACGCGTGGTCCTGTAGCCGAAAAGTGGATGCGCATTGCGCAGGCGTTTGCTGGAACGCCGGGCGCAGGGCGGGCACCGGGGCAGTTCGCTTAGACCCAATCGGCTCAACAGTGCGGCCACCTAAGCGACGACACAATGATGTGGAGGACACAGTGACAGCATGGAATGACCCCGATCTCGATGCGCTGAGCGAAACCACCCGCCGTTTTGCTCAGCAGCACATACTTCCCTACCAGAATGAGTGAGAGTCCAGTGGACAGGTTCCGCGTGAGCTCAGTGCCAAGGCAGGAAAGCTGGGTCTGTTGGGAGCAGGATTTGCAGAAAGTGCTGGTGGTGGTGGCGGTGGTGCACGAGCCGCGACCGCTGTTTCAGAAGCTCTCCACGAAGCAGGGGTCGGTGGCGGTGTGGTCTCGGCCTTGTTCGTGATGGCGACGAATGGGTCATTAACGGCGAAAAGACGTTTATCACTTCCGGCGCCCGGGCTGATTTTGTGGTCACGGCGGTGCGCACTGGGGCCGCTGGTTCACAGGGCATTTCACTTATCGTCGTCCCAACTGACACCCCTGGTTTCACTGTTGCCAAAACACTGGACAAGCTCGGTTGGCGGTCGTCAGACACTGCCGAACTCGTCTACCAGGATGTGCGAGTGCCTATCGAAAACCTTGTAGGCGAAGAGAACAAAGGTTTCCAGTTGATCTCGCAGGCGTTCGTTACCGAACGGCTGACGCTGGCTTCGCAAGCGTATGCGACAGCACAGCGCTGCCTCGATCTGGCAATCCAGTGGACACGCGACCGTGAAACGTTCGGCCAACCACTCATCACACGACAAGCAGTGGAGGGTGCCGAATGGGTTGTCTATCAAGCACAGCAACTGTTTGGCGGACTGGGCTATATTACCGAGGCCGAAGTAGAAAAACACTATAGAGACATTCGAATCCTCGCAATCGGCGGGGGCACGACAGAAATTCTCATGACGCTGGCCGCCAAGAAATTGGGCATGGTCGGTTGATCGTTCGGAGTCAATGAAGACTCTGAAATCAGTAGAACCAAGGAGAACCATGAAAATCACAATCGGGTCATGGGTTTCGGGAAACGCAGTTCGCCATCCCGACAACGTTGCACTCATCGACGCAGAAACTGGACAGTCTTTGACCTATCGCGCCCTCAATGAGCGCACCGACCAGCTGGCGAGTTCACTGTCCAACGCGGGTGTGAGCCAAGGTGACAGAGTGGCACTGGTGACGCTCAACAGCACCGACATGCTCGAGGTCATCATTGCGGTGTCGAAGCTCGGAGCAGTCAGTGTGCCCATCAACTTCCGACTCACCTCACGCGAGATTCGCTTTATTCTTGAAGACTCCGGGGCGGTTCTGTGCTTTGCAAGCGACGTGTTTATGCCGACAGTCACCCCAGCAGCAGAGGGCCTCGACATTAAACAGGTTGTTAGCGTGCCCTCGAAGATGTCACAGCAACCACGCGACGCTTCGACCTATGACGTGTTCCTCGCAAGCGGAGGCGACGGAGTGCAGAGCCCTCCCGCCGAGTGGAACGAACTCGCGATGCTCATGTACACCTCGGGCACAACGGGCAATCCCAAGGGCGCAATGCTCACAAACGGCAACCTGTTCGCTAACTCCATTCAGTCTGCCGAGAGAACCCTGGGCGTACGGATGGACGACATTAACCTGTCAGTGGCACCCTTGTTCCACATTGGAGCACTAGGCATTCACACGCTCCCCCTGTTGTATTGGGCAGGTTGTACCGTTATTGCTGAAGCGTTCGATCCTGAGACGTGGGCAGCTCAGGTTGAGAAATACAGGGCCACTAAGACGTTCTTAGTACCAACCATGTGGCACACTGTCGTCGCATCAGGCGCCTTGGACAGACATGACATGTCGAGTCTCAATATTGGGTTTTCCGGTGGGGCACCTTGCCCAGTCGCCCTGATTGAAAAGCTGATAGAGCATGACATTCCGATCATCGAAGGGTTCGGTATGACCGAAACCTCGCCAGTCGTCTCTTTTAACGACGCGAAGACTGCAGTCACAAAAGCTGGCACAATCGGCCGACCTGTTATGCACGTCGAAATGCGCGTTGTTGATGCATCCCGAAACGACGTTCCGGTTGGCGAGGTTGGCGAACTTGCTCTCTCAGGCCCATCCATTATCAGCGCGTATTGGAATCGTCCAGATACAAACGCCACGTCCTTTGAGGACGGCTGGTTCTTCACAGGCGATATGGCGAAGGTGGATGAAGATGGCTACTGGTACATCGTCGACCGGAAGAAGGATATGCTCATCACTGGCGGCGAAAATGTGTACCCGGTCGAGGTTGAACAGATGCTGTACCGGCATGATGCAGTCGCCGAGGTGGCAGTGGTTGGTACCGCTGACGAAACGTGGGGCGAAGTCGTCACCGCTTACATTGTTCTGGCAGGAGGCCACACGCCGTCAGACGAACTCGCAACTCGCATTGAAGAGTTTTCGCGCGAACATCTTGCGAGTTACAAGATTCCGCGCCGGATCCGTTTCGTTGATGAACTCCCAAAGACCGCCACTGGGAAAATTCGAAAGACACTGCTGCGCTCGGAGGGTTTCGCTTAGTACGTTTCGACTGATCACATTATGTAACTGACCAGCAACAGAGGTGTCTGGGCCAGCACTCCAATCGCTTCAAGGCTGTTTGGTCTATTACTACCGTCGTAAGTAAGACATCAAAAGCCAAGCGAAACGGAGCGCTGACATGATGAACAAGCTACACATTCGTTCAACCATTGTTGCCGTTGCAGTTGCAGTTGCAGCGTCACTTTCACTCACCGGTTGTGGTCTATTGAGTGAACAGACCCAGCCGCAAGAAGGACAAGGCACCGAACAGCAACCTCAGGGCGAAGGTACAGCACCTGACCAGGGCTCTGCGCCCGATCAAGGCGCCGCGCCTGACCAAGGTTCAGCACCAGACAAGGGCACTGCACCTGACCAAGGCAGCACGGGCTCGAGCAACAGTGGCACGAGTAACCAGGGCAGCGGTTCTTCGGGAAGTAGCTCTTCTGGGGGAAGCTCATCGGGTAGCAACTCATCTGGTGGTGGAACAGGCGACAGCCAGGACACCTCAAATAAAGCTTCAGACACTCGGGTGAAGATCGACAGCAAAGGCAACGGCGTTATTCCTAAAGCCGCCATTGAAGACGACATTTATGACCTCATGAAAAACAAGTACAACATGAAACTAACTGCAGTTGAGTGTTTGGGTGATGTCAAGGTTTACCAGGGTCGTGGTTCGCAGAGCTGTGAGCTTAAAACACCAGACCGCCCATACTTTGGAACTGTGATTGTAAAAGGCATCAACAAAGGCATGATCCAGTACCAAATCAAATTCCCAAGCCTGCCCGATGACGTCAAAGTGAACTGATTTTGGGTGAATGTGAAAAGAGGAGGCCACGGTTTCGTGGTCTCCTCTTTTCTTTTAGGTTGGTTTTGCGGCGGTGTCTTACTCTCCCACACTCTCTCGGGTGCAGTACCATCAGCGCTGTCAGGCTTAGCTTCCGGGTTCGGAATGGTGATCCGGGCGTTTCCCTGACGCTATAACCACCGCAAAAAACAGTGGGGGCACACACAGTGCGTGCACAGTGTTTTTTGTGTTGTTCGTGTGGACGCGAGTCAATCAATGTTCGTTCGTGATCACCAGTGTTAATCAACGAGTGTTTGTTGTTA
>NZ_ADNU01000052.1 GCF_000178455.1 Brevibacterium mcbrellneri ATCC 49030
TTACCTCCACGTAAGATGAGAAAATCGAAACTTGCCCCGCCTGATGGCGGGGCAAGTTTTGTTTCTGCGGTGACTTCGGTCGGGGCGTCGATGTTGGTGTGGGCGAGGACGCTGGCAGTGGTCTCGTCGGGTGTGTAGGTGGCGTTCTCTTCGTCGTCGATGGTGATGCGGGTGAACAGGGCGCGGTTGAGTATGCGTCGTTCGGCTGGTTAGCACTTGTTGTAGAGGTCGTCGAGGTCGACCAGGAGTTCGGTGAGCTGGTCCAAGCCTGTCCAGCGATGACGAGCCAGCACAGGCAGCGGATTTCGCTCAGAGGACCGCAGCGAAGCTTTCGCCGAGAGCACAGGCTCAACTCAGCGGAGCTTGACTGTACGGATCGTTGTGCCGGTGAGCGCGACGATGATCAGTGCGACGCCGAGCGCCGTGCCGATGAGCGGCAGCGCGTCTTGGGCCGTGAGCCCCCCAGAGCCTGCGAGAGCGGTCGATCCGAGGTTCAGAGCGCGGGTGTTGATGGCTTGTGGCCAGATGAAGCTCAGCGGTCGGAGGGCTTCGCTGGTGACGGTGGCGACGCCGACGGCACAGCCGAGGAGGCAGATCGCGACGGGTGCGGCGAACGATTTGAGCAGCATCGACAGCAGCGATTGGATGGCGATCAAGGGCAGTGCCGCGAGGACGGAGATCGCGCCGATGAGGGCGAACTGCCACGGGATCGCTCCCTCGAGCCCGAGTACGAGCGTGCCCGAGATCAGGGTGCCTGCGACGAGGACGAGCTGCATGAACGCGACGGGGATCATGATGACCAGGACCTTGGCGACGACCAGCTTGCCGGGCTTGCGGGTGGTGGTCAGGAGTAGGTTCCAGTTGGTGCCGCGGTGTTCCACCCGCCAGGCGGTGGACGCGATCAAGCCGATCCCGATGGAGAAGAACAGTAGTCCGTAGAAGAGGGTGACCTGCGAGGTGAACGATGCCCACCCTGCGTCGAGGGTGTCGGGGTTGTTGGCGAGGTTGATCGTCCCGGTGGTGACGGCCAGCAGCGGGAGGATGAGCGTGATGATCCAGGTGGCGGAGCGCTTGAGTTTGAGGATTTCTGCGCGGAGCACGGGGTTACCTTTCGATCCGGTCGAGACGTCGGGTGGCGACGGCGAAGACGATGCCGACGAGGATGAGGAAGCCGACGATCCATCCGAACGGCAGCGTGAGATACACGAGGCGGTCTCCCTGTTGCCCGATTGGGGAGATTATGGCGTAGTACCCCCAGGGGATGAGCCGGGCGATGGCGGTCGAGGTGAGGAGTGTGAAGACGCCGAGGAACGCGCCGAGCATGCCGACGCCGACGGAGACGAGCTGGTTCTCCACGATGGCGGCGAGCCAGATGTGCAGCGCGAGGAACGCGACATCGATGAGGAACAGCAGCCCCGTGTACAGAACCCACGGCCCCGCCTCGAGGGGCACGCGGATACCGGCGAACATGCCGATACCGATCACGAGCAGGGTCTGCACGATCACGGCGGGCAGCAGGACCGCGCTGAGCGCGACGAGTTTCGCCCGGCATAGCACGCCGGGTGAGTAGCCAGCGGTGGAGGCGAGGGTCCAGCCGATGCCAGAGTGTTCGATGTCGGTCTGTCGGCTGGCGAGCACGGCGGCGAGGTTCGGGGAGGTCATCGCGGCCATGAGGGTGTAGGTCACCATCAGGCCCTCCCAGGGCAACGCGTCCGGGTCGTTGAACGATTCCTGCGTGCTGCCCGCGAAGAGGGAGAAGCTGGACAGGCCCGCGACGGCGAGGACCAGGATAGCGGTGATGAGGAATGTGCGCAAGCGGCGCATCTTGCGGAACTCGAGCCGGATCGCGCGCCTCACAGCAGACCACCCCTGCCGGTGAGGTCCATGAACACGTCTTCGAGGCTCTGCGCGACACGACGCACCTCGTAGATCGGGACACCTGCGACGGCGA
>NZ_ADNU01000051.1 GCF_000178455.1 Brevibacterium mcbrellneri ATCC 49030
CGACGAGAGCTGCGAGGAGGGCGGCAGCGGGCCCGGCGGCGAGCCGGACCCGATCGGTGACGGCGACCCCAACCGGCTCGTCGACGATCCGACCACCGACGGGCAGATCACCGCGCGGATGCTCCACGTCTACCAGCAGACCCTCGAGCACTTCCCCGAGACCAGCTGGTCCTGCTATTCACCCCGCCCCGGCACGAAATCCGAGCACCCCCTCGGCAGAGCATGTGATGGCACTTTCGGCAATCCCATCGGGCAACGCCCTACCCCCGAACAGCGAGAATTGGGTTGGGATGTCACGAATTGGGCCAAAGACAATGCCGAGACCCTGAGCGTCGAGTATCTGATCTGGGATGGGAAGATCTGGTCCCTGAATCGCGACGATGAAGGGTGGCGCGAGTATAACGGGGGTGGAATGCATGACCCCTCGGATATCACAGGCGGACACTACGATCATCTGCATATTACTGTCAGCGGGAACTAGCTATTATTCCGCCTGTAGTTGATCCGCATAAACCTGTGGGCTCAAGGAATTCTAGCATTATCTGATCGGTGACAAGGTGGCCGCGTCGTGCACCTGGTTGTCATGGCACGTGAGGAACCCGAACCCAGGGAGCGGGCACGTCTGTCCGATGTGCTGCAAGCCCAGGCCTAAATGGAGACGGTCAACCCCGAAGAGTACGAACGGTGGGATCGGGCTCTGCTGGGCGCCGATCTCGGCGAGGATGAGGAGAGCTACACGCGGCTCGAACGCGACCTGGTCGCTCAGTGGCGCACGCACCGCGACGACCCCCTCCCTGAGCACCTTCGCCAGGCGGCGAAGTTGGCGCAGAGCCTGGCCTGGCTGGGCTCA
>NZ_ADNU01000050.1 GCF_000178455.1 Brevibacterium mcbrellneri ATCC 49030
CCATTGTTTCGAACAGCGAGTTCGCGTTGGTGGTTTCAACGGTGAAGGTCTTGTCGTCAACGACCTTCAGACCTTCCATGGTTGCACCCTTGTCTTTGGACTCAGCAACCTTGTCGTAGCCCTTGACATCGAGGAAGCCAGGACCGAAGAATGCCTGCTGCTTAGCACCGTTGGCACCGTTTGCTCCCCAGTTCCAAGCATCAACATAGCTCTTGGCGGTGACTGGCGATCCGTCGTCGAACTTCCAGTCCTTGAGCTTGACGGTGAACATGGTGTTGTCGTCATTAGCTTCGATCGATTCGGCGTTTGCCAAACGTGGCTTACCGGTCGATGGGTCGACCTCGGTCAGACCAACAAGAATCGAGTCAAGAACATCTCCACCACAGGTTTCTTGAGTGAACCCAGGGATCAGAAGGTCCTGAGGGTTACATCCGGCGAAGGTGACTTCTCCGCCTTCCTGGCCCTCATACGTGTCGCTGGCCTTGGTACCAGATACTTCTACGGGCGAGCCGCCGCCGTCTTTGCCACCGGCTCCGTTTCCGCCGTCGCCACCGCTACCGCCACATGCGGACAGCAGTAGCGCTGATACACCGAGAGCCGCTCCCAGCGTAGTTAAGCGCTTTTTCATATTGTCTCCTTATCTATCAGGCTTTTCGCCTTGAAGAATCCGTAGGCACTGTGTGAGTACCGTACTGACGAGACGCCGCACGAATGTGACCTCTCGTCTGGAAGTACCGACAGTCTACGTCAGAAAACTGTGATGCTGTGCACATTAAATTTACAGTTTCAATCTTTTGTTACAAATTCGAGATAGTCGCAACCGGGGGAGGGTAGATCGTATAGTGGTGGGTTGGGCGCGACTGTGCGCCACTACATCGATCAGTTAGGGACCTTATGACCCACACATCACGCCGTGAGGATCGCCGTAACGTTGCAATCGTTGCGCACGTCGACCATGGAAAAACCACTCTGGTGAACCAGATGCTCGCTCAAACGGGTGTTTTCGGTGACCACGGGGACTACTCCGATCGCGTGATGGATTCCGGTGACCTGGAGAAGGAAAAAGGAATCACAATTCTGGCCAAGAACACTTCGGTGCTGTACAACGGGCCGTCTGCACAGGGCCAGCCCATCATCATTAACGTGGTTGACACCCCAGGGCACGCCGACTTCGGTGGTGAAGTGGAGCGTGGCCTGTCCATGGTGGACGGTGTGGTGCTGCTCGTTGATGCTTCCGAAGGCCCGTTGCCACAGACCCGGTTTGTCCTCCGCAAAGCCCTGGCGGCCAAGCTTCCTGTCATTGTGGTTGTTAACAAGACCGACCGCCCCGATGCTCGGATTGACGAAGTGATCGAAGAAACCCAGGATTTGCTCCTGGGGCTCGCAAGCGACCTGTCGGATGAGGTGCCGGACCTTGACGTCGACGCTGTTTTAGATTTCCCCACGATTTTTGCCTCAGGTAAGGCCGGTCGCGCATCTACAGAGCAGCCTGCTAACGGTGATCTGCCCGACAGTGAGAACCTGGAGCCACTGTTCAAGACGATCCTTGAACACATTCCTGCACCCGCGTACAACGACGACGGTGTTCTGCAAGCCCACGTGACGAACCTGGATGCGTCACCGTTCCTGGGCCGTTTGGCGCTCTTGCGCATTTACGGTGGAACGCTGAAGAAGGGCGCACAAGTGGGTTGGGTGCAGAACGACGGCACGGTCAAGACCGCTAAAGTTTCAGAGCTGTTGGAAACTCAGGGACTCGAAAGGTTCCCGGCAACAGAAGCATCAGCTGGTGACATCATCGCTATCGCCGGTATTCCAGACATCATGATCGGTGACACCATTACCGATCTGGAAGACCCCCGTCCAATGCCACCGATCACGGTGGACGAACCGGCGATCTCCATGACCATTGGTATCAACACGTCGCCGCTTGCAGGGCGCGAAAAGAACACCAAGGTGACTGCCCGCCAGGTGAAGGACCGCCTCGATCAGGAGCTGGTGGGTAACGTGAGCCTGCGGGTCCTCCCCACCGACCGTCCTGACGCGTGGGAAGTTCAGGGCCGCGGTGAACTGGCGCTGGCAATTTTGGTTGAACAGATGCGCCGCGAAGGTTTTGAGCTCACCGTGGGCAAGCCGCAGGTGGTGACCCGCGAGATTGACGGTGTTCTGTCTGAACCTATGGAACGCATGACGATTGACGTTCCAGAAGAGCACCTGGGTGCTGTCACACAGTTGATGGCCGCGCGTAAGGGTGTCATGGAAACAATGACTAACCAGGGGACTGGCTGGGTTCGGATGGAGTTCCGGGTGCCTGCCCGGGGTCTCATTGGCTTCCGTACCCGTTTCCTCACCGAAACGCGGGGTACTGGAATCGCGAACTCGATTTCCGACGGTTACGCGCCGTGGGCTGGTGCGATCGAGTTCCGCACTTCGGGGTCGCTGGTTGCTGACCGCGCCGGAGCGGTCACGCCGTACGCCATGATCAACCTGCAGGAACGCGGAACGTTCTTTGTGGAACCCACCTCCGAGGTGTATGAGGGGCAGATCGTGGGTGAAAACTCACGTGCGGATGACATGGATGTGAACATCACCAAGGAAAAGAAGCTCACGAACATGCGTTCGGCTACGGCGGATTCGTTTGAAAACTTGGTTCCTCCGCGCAAGCTCACGCTTGAGGAAAGCCTGGAGTTTGCCAACGACGACGAATGTGTGGAAGTGACGCCGTCGATCGTCCGAATCCGCAAAGTCATCCTCGATCAGAAGGAACGCCACAAGGTTGCTAACCAAAAGCGCCGCCAAAACTCATGACCACTGTTCTCTTTATCCACGCTCACCCCGATGACGAATCGATCATGACGGGTGGCACCATGGCGGCATTGGCTGCCAGAGGTGCCTCAGTGGTACTCGTGACCGCCACCCGGGGTGAGGGTGGGGAAGTGATCGGGGAAACCCATGCCCACTTGTTCGGTAACCGTCCGGGGCTGGCTGAACATCGGGAGCGTGAACTGGCAGAAGCCACCTCGGCGCTGGGAGTTACGGAATCGTACTTTTTGGGCGAGGAGCGGACTGTCGCTGGGACACAGCTGCCACCTCGGCGGTTTGAAGACTCCGGGATGGAGTGGGGAGCCGACGGGCACGCGGTTGCTCCCGCGCACATGCCGCCGGAGGCACTGTGCAGTGCCACCGTTGCCGAGGTTGCGGATTACGTGGGTGCGGCCATCCGCACCGTGCGCCCGGACTTGGTTGTGACGTATGGGCCAGGTGGCGGTTACGGCCACCCGGATCACGTGCGTTGTTTTGAAGCCACACAAGAAGCGTTGGCGCGTTTAGGGGCGGGCGCGCCCCCTGTAGTGTTCGCCGAGGTGCCTCCCGAAGTTGCCGTTGACGCGTTCGACCCGGAGGCTCCCGGTTTCGATTTGACTGGGTTTGGTGCGGCTACGTCTGTTCCGTCAGTTCCGGCGGAGTACCCGGTTGCGGTGGCGCAGGATTTGTCGGAGTTTGTGGGAGCCAAAGCGATGGCGATGGCCGCGCACGCCACTCAGATCACGGTTGCCGGTGAGTTTTTTGCGCTGAGTAACGATGTGGGCCAGAAGATTCTGGATACGGAGTACTTCACTGCGCCGGGTTATTCGGGCCCTGTGTTGGGTGACCTGTTGGAGTATGCGCAGGAACACCGGCGTCAGGTTCCTGCAGAGTCCGGGGCTAACGAGGTGGCGGGCACTCACGGCGGGATCAGTGGGGCGCACGAAGGTGCGAGTGCAGGTGCGTCACAGGAAGCGCCAGAAGACTCTGGGAAAAAGTCCGCCGGGCGGTGGGTTGCTGACACGCTCCACACCGTGTTGGTGGCGGTGCTTGTGTGTCTTTTGGGTACTTTGCAACATCTCAATGCGAGTGCTGTCAACGTCAGTGGACAAACGATCATTGTCCCGTGGGGTCTTGTGCTGGCTGTGGCCATGCTGATCGCTAGCACGTGGCACATCGCAGTGTCCCACCGCTCTACTCTCTTAGTCGTGATTCACGGCGTGGTGATTTCCGTTGGCAGTTTCATTTTGGGGCAGCGCGGATTCTTACCGGGGCAGGATCTTCTTATAACGAATTTCTATCGGTCTGTCGTGTGGCTCTTTGCGCCTATGGTGATTGCTGGGATTATGGCATTTACACTGCCGTCGTTAAAGCCTCAACCACCGGTTGTGCGCAAGGAGAAAGATGAAACGGGTAGCTAAGTTTGTAGGCATTGGAGTGTGTGGCCTTGCGCTCATCTACCTCGTTGTCGCTTTCTTGACCTCCCGGGCTGCACTCGCCGGAACCAGCGTCGCCGGAGTTGACGTTGCAAATAAAACCGTTGACGAAATCCCGGGCGTGCTGGAAGAAGCACTGAAAGACAAGGCTGACCAAGATATTACGGTTAAAGTCGAGTCCGGTAACGGCGACGCGAAAGTGTCGCCCAAAGACGCCGGAGTAGAGGTCGACTATGAAGCCAGTGCACAGAAGATTGCCGGTTTCACCCTTAACCCCGTCACACTCTACGAACGGTTTAACAATCGCACTAACCAATCCCCAGAACTTAAGGTCGACGACTCACGGTTGACGACCTCGGCGGCGGCCGTAGCCAAAAACCTCGAAAAGTCACCAGAAAGCGCCAAACTGGCCTTTGAAAAGAATTCGGTGAAACTCAGCCCGTCCAAAGACGGAACCCAGGTGGACCCTGAACTAGTAGGGCAAGGTATCCGCGACCAGTGGCTCATGGAAGACACCGTGACGGTCAAGGACGAAGTCAAGCAGCCCGATTTCACCACCGAAGACGCAGAGAAGGTCAAACGTGAAGTTGCTGAACCTGCGCTGAAAGACGATGTCACCTTGAAAGTCGAAGGGGATGTCGAAGCAGGAAAAGAACTCACTGTGACCCCTGAGGCGATCGTCAAGCACGGGTCGTTTGACGAGTCCGGCCAGCTCGTTTTTGACGAGCGGTTCAGGACCACAGTCATGAACGACAACCCAGACGTGGGTGAAGCGGGGCGTGACGCGTCATTCGAGTTCGTGGACGGCAAACCCAAAGTTGTTCCGTCCCGCGACGGCGTGTCAGTGAATAAGGATGAACTCGCTAAAGCTGTTCGTGACGCTATTGGGGCCGACGACCGTTCTGCGGCCATTACCTTAGGGGCGGAACCGGCGGACTTTTCGACCGAGGACGCTGAAAAGCTCGATCTCTCCGACACCGTCTCCGACTTCGCAACACCGTACGCGTCGAGCCCCGCACGCGACACCAACCTGAAGGTGTCGACGCGGGCAGTCTCAGGAACGGTACTCCAACCTGGCGAACAATTCAGCCTCAACAAGACGCTGGGACCGCGGACCGCCTCGGCGGGATATAAACCAGCCGGTGTGATCTCTGGTGGACAGATGAAACAGGACTACGGCGGGGGAGTCTCCCAGGTGTCCACCACACTGTTCAACGCCGCGTTCTTTGCCGGTTTTGATTTGGATGAGCACAAGGCTCACTCGCGTTACATTTCGCGATACCCAGAAGGACGCGAAACTACGCTGGACTACAAGTCGATTGACTTGAAATTCACCAACAACACGGACAAGCCTGTGGTGTTGGACATGTACCTCGAAGGTGGGAAGGTCCACGCGCGAATTCTGGGTGTCAAAACGGTTGATGTCGAGGCGGATGCTTCGAGCCGGTTCGCATACACGTCACCGTCGACCATCAAAGGTTCTGGTAGCACGTGTAAACCGCAGTCGCCCCGTCCGGGCTGGTCGATTAAGATCTTCCGCACCATCAAGGAACACGGCAGTGGCAAGGTCATTAAAAAGGATGACTTTGTGACGGTGTACAACCCGGTTCATCGGGTGACGTGTTCTTAAGAAGCTGACGCGTTCGTGGGTGTCTGACTGACTGGTGCGTTCTGTAGCGCATGTTGTAACGCATGTTGCCACCTTGGCACGTGAGTATGGCGCCCTGGGACGGTCCTCACCGTAGTGTTTTGATGTGGGACAGACCCGTCCGGGTACAGGGCCGGGGACACATCAGGGGCAAGGTGGCGGAGCGCTCATGGACAAGAAGCATGTGCACAGGATCGGCATTGTGTGTTGTGTCCTGGTTGTGGCGTATGTAGTTATCGCATTTTTCTTGACGCGTCACGCGCTGGATGGCACGCGCGTTAGTTGTCGTAACGTCGGCGGGATGAGCTACGAAGAAGTCGTTCAGTCGATTGAGGAGAATTCCAGTGGCACAACGTTTATTGTGTCTCCCGAAGCTGGCGGGGGTCATACGACTGTCTCGGCTGAGGATATGGGGATCACCGTTGATGCACATGCCACTGCTCGGCAGGTTGCCGGCTTCACGCTCAATCCAGTGACGATCGTCAAGCGGATCAAGGCCACATACGACGACGGCAGTGTCGCTCTGATTAAACGCATTGACGACGAGAAGTTAGGGCGAATGTCTGATCGCATAGCCCATGAGTTAAGTCACGAGAAGAAGAACGCCACGGTGTATTTCACTTCCGCAGGCGCTTTTTCGTCTGATGATTCTGAAGATGGGTTGGAGGTGGAGTCCGCCGAGGTGCAAAAGGCTGTCCTGAAAGCTCCGAACGATCGGTCGAGCATTCTCAAAGTGCCCACAAAGATGATCAACGCAGACGTTAGCGATGCGCAAGCGTCAGCGCGTGCGTACGAGATTGATCAAGGCTTGGGCGACAAAGATGTTGTGCTCAAAGCGGGTGGTGGGGCATCACTGCGTATTCCTGTCGAGCTTATTCGACAGTATGGCTACTTCAACGACAAGCTGGAGCTGTGTTTTCGCGGTGAAGAGTTCCGCAACGCCGTCATGGACGAAAACCCTGGCGTTGGCGATCACATTGTCAATGCGCGCTTCGAATTCCCGGATGGAAAACCCACTGTGAAACCCGCGCACAACGGCGTGAGTGTTGACTCCGACGAGCTCACGCGTGCAGTGCGAGAAGCGATTGCGTCTCCGGACAGCACGGCCTCCGTTGGGGTGGGCGACCAGAAGGCTCAGTTCAGCACCAAGGATGCTGAAGCGATGAAGTTCCCAGACGTGATTTCGCAGTTTGCAACAGACAACCCGCAGAACGATGAGCGCAATGCACGGCTTGAGCATGTGGCAAAGAAGATATCAGGCACGGTTGTTAAGCCGGGTGAAACGTTCGACTTCAACGTGGTAGTGGGGCCCGACTGGGCGGAGCCTGGATACAAGCCCTTCCCTCAACCAACGGTTCTGGGTGGCGTAAAGGATGACTCGCTAGGTGGCCCACACTCACAACTTGCGACAACCCTGTTTAACGCTGCGCTAAAAGCAGGGCTTGAAATCCGCGAACAGCACGGAGGACGACAGCGTCCGTCCGTGTACCCGGACGGTCGCGATGTCATCGTCAACACACGAACCAACTTTGTTTTCGTAAACACGACTGACAAACCCATCGTGATCGAGTCGTTTGCGGATGACAACAAGACACATGTCAAAATCCACGGCACCAAACAGTTCGACGTGGAGCTTCTTACGACTGACCGGTGGAACGTGACAGCGGGCCTTCCACCCACGAAAGAATCAGGCAGGCGGTGCGTGTCCTATCCGTCGCTTGACGGCGGTTCCGTACTCACGTACCGAGTCATCAAGGACCGCAATAAAGATCAGCCAGCCATGCGGGATACGTTCTACCGGGAGTACTCAGATCAACAAGGTCAAATCTGTTCTGGTAAGTCGTGACAGGGGCAGGTCACTGACGCCGGGGCTGCCTCACTCGCTCGCCGGCTGCGCCATCCACACGCGGTGGTGTTCGCTCATGCCACATGCGTGGGCGAAGTCGGAGCGCTCGCGGTCGGGAGCCTCGTACATGAGTGAACGGACACCTCGGGTTTGGGCAAGCCGCGCAGCTGCCGTGACAAGTGCGCTACCAACCCCGGTGCGTCGCGAGTCTGGATGAACGACCAGGTGAGAAAGTACGGCCCACTTCATCGCGAACGCGATGCGCGCCGCACCCACCATGGTCCGTGTGCCGTCCGAGCCAGTCGCAATGGCCGAAAGTACGCGGTACTGGGGTGCGCTTGAAATCAGGTGGCTGTACTCTTCGCGCGCCGATTCTTCGATGCCCCACACCGCGTAGTGCAGGGGAGCGGGAGTGTCTGATTCGACGATCTCGCCATCCGGTTCACGCAATTGAGCGAGTTCTGCGGTGGGCGCGGTAAACGTTGTTATGGGATCTGACGGGACGAATCCTTCTCCACGCAAAAGTGGGGCAACCTGCTGACTTGCGGGACTGAGCTCACTGGAATGGGCCTGGGTGTGAATGAGGATGTATGGCGTGCTGCCTCGTTCTTTGAGCCAGTCGATAGAGAGGGAAAGTGCCTCCTGGGCTGGCATGCCGGGGTCGCTGATGGGGAGGGCGCTGTTGGCCGCCGCCGAGGTGTTCAGTGCCGAAATGTTCACTGCCGAGGTGGCAGGCGCTGACCGAAGAAGCCACCCGGAGAGCACTTTGGGATCTTCACCGCGTAGTTCGGACGCGAGGTTGTCGGCGTGGAGCCACGCGATTTCGTGGGGCGACCATGTTGCGGCGGCGACTTTTCGGAGGTCTTCTGCGCTCACGATTTCGTGGAGTTTGCCGGGGCGGGTGGGGGCAGGCGGGATCTCGTGTCCGGTTTCGATTGCGTCTATTGGCACGTCGACGGGCCCGCGCTTGGTAGCAATGCGGAGGTGTGTTGGTGTGGTTTCGAGGACCTCGCCCAGAGCGTCGGTCAAAGAGCCGTTGTCTGTGTATCTCACAACAACACGTGTGCCGGGTGAAAACATGGAGGCCCTTTCAAGTGTGGAAAAGTACGTGCGTAGGAGTAACCTTATTAAGTATCCATACAACCAGGAGGTATCCGTGACGTACATAATCGCGCAGCCGTGTGTCGACCTCAAGGACAAGGCATGCGTCGATGAGTGCCCCGTGGACTGTATTTATGAAGGTGCTCGCTCACTTTACATTCACCCTGACGAATGTGTGGACTGCGGTGCGTGCGAACCCGTGTGTCCGGTTGAAGCCATCTACTACGAAGACGACGTCCCTGAACAGTGGGCCGAATACTACAAGGCCAATGTGGAGTTCTTCGACGAAATCGGATCGCCAGGTGGAGCTGCCGGTGTAGGTAACACCGGAACCGACCACCCCATCATTGAGGCTCTTCCACCCCAGCAGTAGCATGAACTTCGCTCAGTACGGTCGCCACCTCGAAGCCTACCCGTGGGACAAGCTGGCTCCTCTTAAAGCGCGAGCAGAAGAACGTGGCCTGTGCGACTTGTCTATTGGAACGCCGGTCGATCCCACACCGCAGGTGGTGCAGGATGCCCTTTCAGCCGGCGCTGACGCGCACGGATATCCCACAACAGCCGGCACACCACAGTTGCGTGAAGCAATCGCTGGTTGGTACTCCCGGTCGCGCGGTGTGAGCGTTGCGCCTGATGCGATTCTGCCCACTGTTGGGTCAAAAGAATTGGTTGCGTGGTTGCCCACCTTGTTGGGATTGAAAGAGCTGGGACTGGCTGTTGCCGGGCCGTCTCTTGCGTACCCCACGTACCGCATGGGCGCCACGATCGCAGGTGTGGAGTTCCGTCAGCTCGATGCGCATGAGATCGCTGAGGGGGCTTCGCTGGAGGGTATTGGCCTGGTGTGGCTCAATTCGCCAGCAAACCCCACGGGACGTGTGCTCGATGCACAGACGCTCCGTAAGGTTGTTGAAGCCACGCGCAAAGCTGGCGTGGTTGTTGCAAGTGACGAATGCTATGCGCTTCTCAACTGGGAGGCCCAAGCGCCGTCGTTGCTAGACCCTGCTGTTGCGGGCGATGATCACAGCGGGCTGCTCAGTGTGTACTCGCTGTCTAAACAGTCGAACCTCGCCGGTTACCGAGCCGCGTTCGTTGCCGGTGATCAGAGCCTGATTGCCGACCTCATTAACACGCGTAAGCACGCAGGAATGATTGTCCCCGGGCCTGTGCAGACGGCAATGATTGCAGCTTTGCAGGACTCAGAGCACGTGGTGGCGCAAAAGGAGACGTACCGTGCTCGGCGTGACCTGTTGAAGCCTGCGCTTGAGGCGTGGGGGATGACAATTGATCATTCCGAGGCTGGTCTTTATCTGTGGTGTACGCGCGGTGATGACTGTTGGGATACGCTTTCAGACCTTGCTGATCTGGGTATTTTGGCTGGGCCGGGCATTATTTACGGCGAGGATGGTGCCCAGTACGTGCGTGTTGCTCTGACCGGATCGGACGACACGATTCGTGCGGCGGCTGAGCGCTTGCGCAGGTGAAGTGAGCGGAAAAGCTCTGGTCAGGTACGTGTCTGACCTCCAACAAAATACAGTACGACTTAGTGCATACTCACAAAACGGGGTAGCCTGTGAGTGCAATGATGTGAACCCTTTAAGGAGACATGATGGTGGCAGACGGCAAAATTCTTGTCGGTGAGAAGGAGCTTGAGCTCGACCGAGTGCGTGCAACTGAAGGCACCGAAGGATTGCGAATTGGCTCGCTTCTCAAAGAAACCGGAACTGTCACATACGACCCTGGCTTCACATCCACTGCAGCGTCATCATCCAAGATCACGTTTATCGACGGTGACGAAGGAATTCTGCGCTACCGCGGATACCCAATTGAGGAGCTTGCTGAGAAGTCGAGCTTCATTGAGGTTTCATATCTGTTGATTTATGGTGAGCTTCCTACCGCTCAGCAGTTGGAAGAGTTCACCGCTAAGTACTCAAGCCACATGATTGTCAATGACAACATGCGTGAGTTCTTCCGGGCGTTCCCGTATGACGCACACCCGATGTCCATGGTGTCTGGTGCGATCTCGGCAATGTCGACTTTTTACCAGGGTAGCTTGGACGTTTTCGACGAGGAGCAGGTTGAACTTTCCATGCTCCGTCTCATGGCGAAAATGCCCACCATCACTGCTCTTGCATCGCGTCGCCGTTCGGGAGTGCCTGTGGTTCACCCGTCGGACAACCTGTCGCCCATGGAGAACTTCGCGCGCGTTCACTTCGCGTTGCCTACTCAGGGTGACTTTGAGCCGGACCCTCTGTTGGTGAAAGCTCTTGACATTTTGTTCATTCTGCACGCCGACCACGAACAGAACTGCTCCACTTCGACTGTGCGTCTGGTGGGGTCGTCGCAGGCGAATATTTATCAGTCGGTTTCTGCTGGTGTGAGTGCACTGTCTGGCCCGCTTCACGGTGGTGCTAACTCTGCGGTGCTGGAGATGCTCCAGGAGATCGCCGAGTCCGATGACGGTGCCGAAAAGTACATGGAACGCGTGAAGAACAAGGAACAGGGTGTGCGCCTGATGGGCTTTGGTCACCGCGTGTACAAGAACTACGACCCACGTGCGGCCATCATTAAGAGCGTTGCGCACGACATTTTGGAGAAGTTGGGCGGAAACGACGAGCTTTTGGACCTGGCCATGAAGCTGGAGGAGATTGCCCTCAAGGACGACTACTTCGTGTCGCGTAGCCTGTACCCGAACGTTGACTTCTACACGGGTCTCATCTACAAGGCGATGGGCTTCCGCACCGACATGTTTACGGTTTTGTTTGCCGCTGGTCGTCTGCCTGGCTGGATTGCGCAGTGGCACGAAATGATCCAGGACCCAGAGACCAAGATCGGTCGCCCGCGCCAGGTGTACACCGGTTCGCCTCAGCGCTCCTACGTGCCGGTTGAAGAACGCTAATAGCTGCGTTTGTTTTCGCCTGGGCAGTCTCCGTGTGAGTTGCCTTGGTTTTGAATAGCTTTCATATTTGAGTGGCTCCTTTAGTTGGGGCTTCTGAGTTGCTCTCCATTGGTTGGACTGCTGAAAGTCAGCTGTCAGCCGGTGGGGAGTAGTTCGTTTTGGGCCCAGGTTTCGAAGGTTTTGGCATGTGAGTTCTGGTTAGAACAGCCCAACTCAGAATGGTGGCGGTTCCTCGTTGGATTCCCACAGGCGGGTGTCACCGTTGAACACTTCCCCTGCTAGCGCGTACTCGTCAGCGACCTCGCGAGGGTACGCCGCACTGAGGTCCCCGTTGACCTGCCCTGAACTTGGAGCAGTCCGAGGTTCGGTGCGGTTCACGGTCGTGGGTTCTGAACCGTAATCAACCCCAGGTTCGGGACAGTTCGTGGCCGTGCGTTCTGCACCGTGAGCAGTCTGGTGTTCTGTTGCTAGGCACTCATTAACGGTGTCGCTGATGTCTTGAACACCGGTATCGAAGTACTCAAGTAACCGCTCATACTGAAGTTGGTTGATCCTCGATTCTGGCGGGTAGACCAGCATGGCACCAATCCTGGGGAACACCCACGCCAAGGAACCATCATCCATCTTGTCAACGCGGAGTCGTTTCTGGGTTTTCTCCTGATGATGCCGCTTACACAACGGGTGCAGATTCTCCATCACAGTCAACCCACCATTTTCAGGGTCCTGATGGTTGAACGGTTCAATATGGTCCTTCTCACACACCCTGGCAGGCACCGCGCACCACGGGGCACTGCAATCAGGATGCCTAGCTTCAACCATGCGTTTCAAAGCCGCGGGTATGTAATACTTCGTCGGCGTAGACTCCAGGACTACCCCGGTTTGCGGGTCGGTGAACATCCGGTACACCCACTTCGCCTGCGCAATCACCTCATCAGCAGTCTTAGTATCTAATGGCACCCGGTTATTCATCATCACCGGAACCCTAGCTCCCGGGTCCACCTCGACCGGCAACCCATAATCAAGCTCACTACCAGCACCCACAGGCTCGCTGGCACTCATGCGTTCCTCAGTGTTCAAGAACTCTTCGGGGTTTAGGGTTTCTTCACTACCCGGTGGCGAATCAGTCCCTGATGGCGCACTTCTCCCTTGGTTCTCAAATGCTTGTTCTTCGGTTTCGTGCCTTCCAAGGTCGTGGTTTTCGGGTCTGTGTTTGTCCACCCCGGGGGCTTTTCCGGATCTTTGTCTCTCAGATCTCTGCTCCTCAGGTATGCTCTCTGTACCTGATGGTGGGTTGTCCATGAGGAAGTGCAGCACTGGGACGGTGACGGTGATACCGGCTTGGGCGCGTAGCCATTCTTCTTTTTCAGGCATGGATACGCACAACTCAAGCTCATACACGTCTTCAGCCTGACGGGCTTCACACTTCTCAGCCCACACCGAACCGTCTGCATCGCCCGGCCCAGAAGCAGCTGCACCAAACCCGTCAGTTGCAGAACCGCCGTCTACATCAGCACCGTTCGCGTCAGCACCAGCAGCGTTCCCACCCTGTGTTTGCGCACCGATGGCGTTCCCGCCCTGTGTTTGCGCACCTGCAGCGTTTCTGATTTGGGCTTGTGTACCGTCTTCGCGCACGATCTCAACACCACTCGCAGCCCCGGAGCCTTCCCCGGCGTGTTCGGCATCAACCGGGATGGTGGTGACTTTGATAGGTGCTTGTTTGCCTGTCCGGGTCACTCTGACGCGTAGCGTGGTTGAGGGTTTAGCACCTGTGATCAGGTCCAGGGTGAGTTGGTCCATCAGCCGGTCATCATCAACCTCAACCCGACCCAGATCACCCACACGTACCTCGGTCGTTTCCCCGTTGTTTTCGGTAATGAACAGGGCTTGCTGTTCATCCGTCAACGTGGCAGTAAAAGGTTCAATGTGATTCGCCATGATCGCTCTGGCAGTCCCGCGTACCCGCTGATAAAACGCTTCCATCTCCAACACCGGCCCAGTAAGACTCAGGGTTGCTGTCCCGTCATCATTGACCCAGTACGACACTGACCGGTTACGCCTAGCCGTTTCACTACGGCTTTCTGGGGTAGTGAGCATGGCAAGCACTTCAGTCACGTGCCGTTTAAAAGTTTTCCATGACACGTCTACCCGTTTACTGGTGAGCATTTCATCAAACACCGGGATACAC
>NZ_ADNU01000049.1 GCF_000178455.1 Brevibacterium mcbrellneri ATCC 49030
CATCCGAGGGAATGAGCCTTTCGAACCCACGTGCGCAACTCGTCCGGGTACTTTAGTGGTGCTTCCATGAGTCGCTTGTCCTTCCGGCTGTTCGATGTCTCCATCAAACCCGGGGCACTTCAAGATGTCACCCAACCGCGCAACAGTCCCGTCGTGGCCCTGCCAGGGGTAGACAGCTGAGAGCTCTGGCTACCTCGGTTCAAGGCAAGCAGCGTGGACGCATGACTACACCCCGCCCGCGCAGGTCGAGCCATCAGCCGCAGCCACTCTCTCCAGCCGATCGGACGGCGCCCTTGGAAGTTGCCTGCGAACTGTCGCGCCGGACGCCAGCACTTGCTCTACTCGCATTGAGCACGGGCGGGTTCGGGATCGGTCTGACCGAGTTCATCATTGCGGGATTGCTCACCGAGGTCGGAAGCGACCTCTACGTGAGCATCTCTGCCGCAGGACATTTCGTAGGCGCCTACGCACTGGCCGTCGTCCCGGGAGCCCTCATCATCACTCCAATGCTTATGCGTCGAACCCCGAAGCTCGCACTGGTTATCCTCCTAGCTCCTTCATCGTCGGGAGCGTCCTGTCCGCCTGGTCACCGAACTACGCGGTCATGCTGGCCGGCCGCATTACCTCCGCACTCGCGCATGGTGGCTACTTCGGCATCGGCACCATGCTTGCCTCTTCCCTAGTTTCGGAAAACAAACGTGCTTCAGCAAAGACTGCACTGTTCGCGGGTTTCACCATCGCGAACGTACTGGGGTGCCGCTGGGCGTCTGGGTGGGTCAACATCTGGGCTGGCAGGCGGTATTCTGGAGCATCTCCGCTGTCAGCCTGCTCGCCCTTGCCGGTGTCATCGCACTGGTGCCCACGACCGATCCGGAACGCGTTCAACTGCCGCTGAGGTCCCAGTTCCGAACCCTGGCCCAACCGCAGGTCCTCGGGGCACTGGCCACGACCGCGCTGGTGTTCAGCGGGATGTTCGGGGTCTTCACCTACATCGAGCCTCTGCTGCGTCAAGTCACCGGCTATCCAGCCGAAGCCATCCCCTGGCTGCTCGTGGTCTTCGGAACCGGGCTGTTCACAGCGAACGTCGTGGGAGGCAAGGCCGCTGACCATGACCCCGACGAGGCCGTCATTGTCCTGGCCATGCTGCTTCCGGTGGTGATTCTTGGACCGGTCGCGGTTTCTGCTCTGCCCGTGCCGATGGGCATCGGCCTGTTCCTGCTCAGCTTGGTCGGTTTCGCCACCGTGCCCGGACTGCAGGCGCGGGTCATGAGGCACCCTCGCCTCTGCCACGAACATCGCCGCTTTCAACCTTGGCAGCACCATCGGGGGCAACATCGCCGGTGCCGCAATCGGCGCCGTGTGGGGTCTGCGGAGTGCCACCGTCACCGGAGCTGCACTCACCCTGGCCGGGCTTGTCATCGTCCTCTTCACTCGACGATCATCCGCACGGACGTCGTTCGATTCGAGCACCGCCACCACCGACTGCCCCTAACATGCCACCTCTGGCAAGGGAGACCATCGTTGAGTCGAACGCGCGAGATCACGTCATCATCGTCACTGGCGCAACAAGCGGATGCCCGAGCCGACCATGGCCGCCTACGCGGCATTAAAGGCAGCGCTGCTCACGTGTCGAAGTCGCTGACGATCGAGCTCGGCCCGCTCGGAATCTGCTCGAACGTCGTTTCGGCCCCGTTCGATGCCCTGGGCGGTTCGCACCCGGTTCAACACCGGCCCGGATACAGCAGTCGAGCGCTTCATCCGCGAGGAACGCCTCCTGCCCTTCGGCAAAATCGCACATCCCGACGATGTCACGAAAACGGTCAGCGGCCTCCAGTCACCGGCGCAGAGTGGACCATCGACAGCGACGCGCTGAGGCAGCTCTGAGAAAGTAGGGCGTCTACGCGGAGAGCAACAGACGCAGTGCCGCAAACGAGGTGCTCCCGCGTTCGGCAGTGTGAGTCAAGGGTCGTTGCCCGTTGCCCTCGGGCAGGTGGAGTACCTCGTAGTCGAGTTCAATATCGCCGGCTTCCGGGTGGCGCAGCCTCTTGGTCCCGCTTGTGCACGGCGTACGTAGTGACCGACCCACAGGCGTGCGAACTCGGGGCTATTCATGCTCACCTCGCCCACGAGCGCCGCCAGTCTCTGGTCATGGGGGGAACTGTGCGGCCACGTAGCGCATCGACGAGACCGCCACGGCGGCTTCGTCCTCCCAATTGACGTACAGGTCACGCATGTGCTTATCCAGAAACAGTAGCTTCAGCTGATTGGGGCGATCCGCCACACGCGTGGGCGCTTCAAGGTCCAGATGGCCAGCGAGAGGCAGGTGGCCAGCACGGTTCCACGCGAGGATGTCATTCAAGCGCCCCAAGAGCGCGGCCGGCACGTCCCCATGGCGTGCAGGAGCCGCTCGGCACCGGCCTTGGCGATCGCAGGCGTCCGCTGGCGTATGTGCTCCTTGGGTGCGGGATGGACCAGCGCGTACAGGTGGGCACGTTCGTCCGAATCCAGTTGGAGGGCGCGGGCGAGAGCACCGATGATCACGTCAGAAGCGTCCTGGGATTGCCCCTGCTCCAGCCGAGTAACGTACGTCACAGTGACACCGACAGGGTGGGCCAACTCCTCACGACGCAGTCCAGGCACCCGACGACGTCCGTAACTGTTGATGCCTGTGGCTTCGGGAGTGATGCGGTCACGGCGGGAACACAGGAACTCTCCCAGCTCGGTCACGGGTCCGTCGGTGTACACAGAGAACGAGGTGGCCATGCACCAACTATCGCAGCGATCATGTCTCGATACCTGACCCTATGAGTGCTAGGCAGCAACCGATTCCTGTCGTCGAGCCGACCACCAGAAACAGGCCCTACAGGCCGGAACCGGCCGATCGGTATGGGCAACCGGCCTGGTGATCCTCCCTACGCGATCAATGGACCAGTCTCAAGGTTCGCGCTGACGCTTGGTCACAAAAAAGGGTGTGGACTTGGCGCGCGTACTGGTATGCACCAAACTCCTGCGAGACGCGCGGCTGATCTGATTTTGGAATTGCTGGGTGAGCAGTCCCACAGCCCACCGAGCTGTTCAGGGCTTGGCGGCGTTGATGACCTGGGTGATGGCGTCGCGGGAGGTGGTGAGGGCGGCGATGGACGCTTCGATGCGGCTTTGTTCGCGCTGGAGGGCGGTGATTGTCTCGGAGCAGATTGGTGCGAGGTGTCCGGCACGTTCGATCAGGCAGGGCAGAACTGCGCGGATGGTGTCCGTACTGAGGCCCGCATCGAGAAGTGTCCGGATCCGTCGTACGGTCTCGACGTCCTGGTCGTTGTAGTCGCGATACCCCGAGGTGTTGCGGGCAGGGTCAAGGAGCCCTTGCTCCTCGTAGTAGCGCAGCAGTCGCGGGGTGGTGCCGGTCCGAGCGGCTACGTCAGAGATGCGCATGGATGGGTACTTTCTGCGGAGACTTGCCTTCTCATTGATGTGAAGGTTCAGTCTAGCAGGGTGAGTGTTAAATGTGCTTCTTCTCGTGCCCAATTGCTGGATGTACTCTCGGTGGTCGGTTTCGTGGTCCTGGTCTTCTGCACAGGGACGGCGGAGTACCTGGTGGCCGGCGTGCTGCCGCAGCTCGCTAACGACATGTCGGTGGATGTGGCGACGGCCGGGCAGGCAGTGACGGCATATGCGCTGGGAGTCGCCGTGGGTGGCCCGATCATCAGCGCATTGACGGTTCGGTTGCCCCGTAAGGGTTTGGCGCTGACGCTGGCGGGTGTCTTCATCGCTGGCACCGCGATCACGGTGGCCGCACCGAGCTTCGGGTGGGTGATCGTCGGTCGAGTGGTGTCGGCGTGCACTCAGGCCACGCTGTTCGCGATCGCATTGATGACGGCCACCGTGGCGATGGGGGCTCAGCGGCAGGGCCGGGCGATCGCTCTTGTGACGTCGGGACTGACGGTTGCCACTGTGCTGGGAGTGCCACTGGGGAGTCTGCTGGGCGGAAGCATCAGCTGGCGCACCCCGTTCATCATCGTGGCCGGTATGGCAGTGGCTGCGGTTGCAGTCGTAGCACTGGCAATGCCCCGCACGCCTGCTCCATCCACCAGAGTGAGCGATGAGTTCCGCACGCTGCTGCGGATCCCGGTTCTGCTGGCCGTGGGGACCACCGTGGTCGGCTTCGCGGGAGTCAGCGTGGTGTTCACCTATCTCGTCCCGTTGCTGTCCGAGGTGACTGGCATCAGCCCCGGGGCTGTTCCGGCTCTGCTACTCGCGTACGGCGTAGGGGGGTTCCTAGGGAATCTGGTCGCAGGACACCTCACGGACCATTCTCTGAGCAAGACCCTGACCGGCGTCTTCGTCTCCCTGGCAGCCGTACTGGCAGCATTCCCTCTGTTGGCAGGCGCTGCGGGACCGATGATCATGCTGGTACTGGCACTCGGACTGCTGTCCACAGCCACCATCGCTCCCCTGCAGTCTCTCGCCCTAAGGCACGCAGGCGAAGCACCGACGCTGTCACTGGCAGTCAATGTAGGGGCCTTCAACCTTGCCAACGCAATTGGCGCTGCCCTCGGCGGCCTAGGAGTCGCCACCGGCCTGCTGCGGTGGAGCGGCTTCGGCGCCAGCCTCTTCGCACTCATAGGGCTCGCTCTGTCAGTCATTGCACTGCGCGCGACGCCCTCCTCGCCCGACTCCTCAACTTCCTGACGACAAGGAGAACCACAATGAAAGCTGCCGCCATCACCACGTACGGCAGTCTCAACGCACTGACGATCCTCGACCTACCCGTACCCACCGCTTCTCCACATGAAGCCCTGATCGCCGTAGTCAGCTCGACGATCAACCCAGTGGACGTGAAGACCCGCCTTCCAGACACCCCTCAAGAGGTGAGCACGTTTCCCGCCGTCCTGGGCTGGGATCTCGCGGGCGTGGTCGTCACCGCCCCGCCGGAGTCGGCCTGGCGGCCCGGGGACCGTGTGATCGCGATGCATCCACCACAGCCGACGGGCCACGGATGCTGGCAGCAGTACGTCACCATTGACCCGAACCTTCTAGCGGCAGCACCGACAAACGTTGACCTCATCACGGCGACCACACTCCCCCTTGCCGCCCTCACCGCCGACCAAGCACTCCAGAGGCTGAACTTGCGCAAGGGAGAACGCCTCCTAGTCACAGGAGCAGTCGGCAGTGTCGGCGGCATGGCCGTGCAACTTGCGACACTCTCAGGCATCAGCGTCACCGCTCTCGTCTCGCGCCCAGAGCACCAAACAACGGCAATCTCTCTGGGGGCAACCGCCGCGCAGTCAGAATTTGACTCCGCCCACGAATTCGACGCCATCTTCGACACGGCTGGGATCCTCGGGCAACCACGCCTCCTGAAGCCCGGAGGCAAACTTGTCACCGTCAGCGACGACCGAATCCCCAATGCTTTGGCTGAACGCGCACGGATAGCCGATCACAATTACGTCCACCACGACCCTCAGCGCCTCGGCGAGCTGTCCACTCTGGTGACAACCGGTGCGCTCAGGCTACGCGTCGCCCACCACTACCCCCTGTCAGACATCCAGAACGCACACCGAACCGTCGAGGCCGGCGGGCTGGACGGCAAAGTCGTCATCTCCGTCTGAACAGCCAACGATCCATGACCCTCCACCCGGGCCACCAGCGTCACCTCCAGATGGAGCTTGCAGGCAGTCAAGCAGGTAGGTTACGCGTGGAGGTAACTACCCTGATGGCGGCGATGCAGGCTGACTTGGCACACCCGTGGCGGTTGGTGGAGTTGGCTGAGATCGCGCATCTGTCACCGTCGCGGCGGCGACAGTTGTTCGTCGAGATCCTCGGGATGCCACCGATCGCGTGGCCGACCCTTCAACGGGTGAGAGCGATGGCCCGAACCATCAGCGCCACAGACACCACCACCCGACAGGCAACAGCCGAGGTCGGCTGGATGAACCAGGCTCATGCGGCGAAGCAGTTCCGCAAGCTCACAGGGCGGTCACCAACCGAGTATCGCGCCAAGGTCTGGAGTCAAAACGAGCCCGTAGGGATTTGTCGCTGGTGTGGCCACCCGATCAAGCAACCCTCTTCACGTGCTCGCGGATAGTCGTGCCTGATGGGCTATCCACGGCGAAGGGGCCACGACACCTCCCGTTAAATCCGCATACAGTACACAATCAGCCTCAACGGGAGGCACGCTGCCGCTTTGAAGGCATTGGCGGAATGACGCCCGCTCGTCGGAGGCATCCGGCCCGGTCATGGGTGACCG
Source organism: Brevibacterium mcbrellneri ATCC 49030 (assembly GCF_000178455.1). GTDB lineage: Bacteria > Actinomycetota > Actinomycetes > Actinomycetales > Brevibacteriaceae > Brevibacterium > Brevibacterium mcbrellneri. The sequence goes on from NZ_ADNU01000049.1 coordinate 6,245, forward strand.
TAGCCTAGTCTAGCTCCTCTGGCGTGAACACCACACGTCCTTAGCATCTTCCCCGGCCGCGAGAGTGCCACCGACTGGCGCTGCCGCATAGTCGTGGGCCTCATTTGGTCGGCCGTCGCCCGCCGGGATTTCGACCGTCCAGAGTTCGTTCCTCACCTCGACACGAATGGCTGTCTCCTCGAGGCCATGACTCGTTCCCATAGTTCCTCCCACTCCCTGCGCCGAACGCTTCCTTCTCGACGCATGCAAACCCTTTCCCCTCTCCGCACATTTTGTACTCACAGGTACAGTTCGTGGTAGCATCGAGCCCATGGGACGACCGCGCATGTTCAACGAGGCAGCAGTGCTTGACGCAGCGGCGGGCGAGTTCCGCGTACATGGGTTTGCCGACACATCGACGGAGCAGCTATGCGAGGCGGCGGGCGTGCGCCGCAGCACGCTGTACAACACATTCATCTCGAAGGATGAGTTGTTCGTGCGGGCCCTGGAACGCTACCTGGAGGCCACGTCGGCAGCTCAGGCGGAGATCTTGGAGTGCGAGTCGCTCGATGGGATGGAACGCCTACGCGCCTTCTTGGACCTCATGGTCGAAGAGGAAGCCAATGCGGCGCGGCATGGCCATGCGGCGGGGTGCATGGTGGTCGCGGCTCGGATGACGCCTGACCTTGTGCGCCGGGATGATCGCATTGGGCGACTCCTCGATCAGGGCTTGGAGCATCAACTTTCCGCACTCTCGCTAGTCGTCCGGCAGGGGCAGGCCGATGGCTCGATCGCGCAGGATGTGACCCCGCGGGACGCGGCGCGGTTGATGGTGTCGCTGGTCTGGGGGGTGCGGGTGATGGCCCAGTCCGGCACTGCCGCTGAGGAGTTGCAGGTCGTGACGTCACTTGGACTGAGGGCCCTGCTCCCCTAGCTCCACTCGCAACGCCACCCTGGCCCACCTCTGCCCTAGTTTTGTACTTTGTAATACAGAAAGGTTGTTGGATGAGGAAGCATCTGTACTTGTTGATGGTCACGATCTTGATCGTGATGATGAGTGAGTTGCAGGTCGCGGGCATGATGCCATCGATCGCGGCTGATTTGGGGACGTCGATTGGGCAGGTGGGGCTGCTTGTGTCGATGTATTCGCTGGGAATGGCGCTCGGCGGCCCTGCGGTGGCCTACGTTCTGCGGCATGTACCGCCGAAGCGTGCGTTGTTGACGGTAGTGGGCATGTATGGGGTTCTTGAGGCGCTGCTTCCGGTGGTGCATGAGTACTGGTGGGTGGCCCTGATGCGGGTGTTGACCGGTTGCTTGTCTGGTGCGACGTTCGGTCTGTCGGTCACGTTCGGGGCTCAGTTGGCGCAGAGTCCGGCGAAGATCGGCGAGGCGATTTCGATCGTGTTGGGTGGGATCATGGTCGGAACGGTGATCGGGCTGCCGTTGTCGCACTACATCGCCGGCGTCCTTGGCTGGCAGGCCAGCTTTTATTTCCTTTCGGTGGCGGCTCTGTGTCTGTTAGTGGCCAGCGCGCTCGCGCTACCGCCTCGCGAGCCCGCGTCGCCGGAGGATGCGGCGCAGGATCTACGCAACCTTCGTTCACCGCGGCTGTGGTCGCGTTATCTGGTCAGCTTGCTGACTATCGGGGCTGCCTACGGTTCGTTCTCGTACTTCACACCACTGCTGGAGCACAGCGCCGGCCTGGGACGGAATGTGACCACGGTGGTGTTGCTGACCTACGGGGTCTTTTCGTTCGTTGGCAACCTCGTGGTCGGCCGGTTCGCCGACCGTCATGCCGTGGCCGTGCTGCGCATCGGCCACGGGTTGCTGATCGCTTCGCTGAGCGTGATCGCGATGTTCGTGACCGCTGCCTGGGTGGTAGTCGCCATGGTGCTCGTTGTTGGGCTGGCGGGCGTGACGATGAATCCCGCGCTTGTAACGCGGGTTGCCGAGGTGGGCGGGACAGGGAACCTGGTCAGCACCATCCACACTTCTGTGATCACGATGGGCGTGACACTCGGGACCGCCATCAGCGCGCTGACTATGAGTGGCTTCGGCGACGACCCCGCCATCGCCATGTGGACCGGGGCCGGTTTCGCTATCCTCGCCGCGGGAGCCCTCACGCTACAGACCGCCCCTCGAAACACACCCGCAACAACGAACACGTGACCTTCAGCGCGGACTACCAGAAGCTTCCGCCCGTCCACATTCCCCCGCTGCACGGCCACTAGTCCCCTCGGGGGTTGCAGCAGTGGCGGATGCGGTCCACGCCGATCTGACACGCCCGTGGCGGTTGGTGGAGTTGGCTGAGATCGCGCATCTGTCACCGTCGCGGCGGCGACAGTTGTTCGTCGAGATCCTCGAGATGCCACCGATCGCGTGGCCGACCCTTCAACGGGTGAGAGCGATAGCTCGAACCATCAGCGCCACAGACACCACCACCCGACAGGCAGCAGCCGAGGTCGGCTGGATGAACCAGGCTCATGCGGCGAAGCAGTACCGCAAGCTCACAGGGCGGTCACCAACCGAGTATCGGGCTGCGTACCGCGATCGAGGCGTGCGGACGAGTCCGTGGTGTGGGCATGTCTGTTAGCGCAATGTTGGCAGCTGAAATCATGTTGATGGCTCATGGCTGTGATGAGAAAGATGTGCTGGACTCACGGGTTGGGTTGAAGTGCCCCGGGTTTGATGACGACATCCAACCCGGGGCACTTCAGAGTTCATAAACAGGCAGCTCAACCGTTTGGTTGAGTGAACAACCAAACTGGTGGGCGATGTGGGTGAGCGCTACTTTTCACACACTGGAGCTATGTTGATTTTTGCTATTGCTTTCATCACCGCAGCCCTGGTTTTCTACACCATGGGCGTGTGGGCAGAACACAAGAAAAAAGTTCTCACGTGGCCACATGTGATCCTATTTGGGCTTGGGTTTGTGTGTGACGCAACTGGAACCGAGTTTATGCGCCGAATCGCACAGTCCGACTCTTTTTCCTTTGGTGGCGAGGCCGCCCAAATTTTGGGGCTCATCATGGCGGTCACGGGAGCGTTGGCACTATTGCTCATGGCCATCCATTTTGTGTGGGCGCTTTACGTCATGATCAAGGGTTCGGACCGTGCGCGTGCAGTGTTCCACAAGTTTTCGCTTGTGGTGTGGGGTATTTGGTTGGTTCCCTACTTCACCGGCATGGTTGGCGGAATGCTGTAACCGAAAGCTCACACAGTTAACTGAATCCCGGAAGTAAACCGGCGTTCCTCACCACTGAGCGGATCTCGGAACTCAAGCCCAACCGCACACAAACGCAGGGGGTGCGAAAAGTCGTACGGGTCCTGGTCCAAGTCGTGCGGGTACACGGGGTCACCCAAAATAGGCACGCCGGCCCCTAGCATGTGAACGCGCAACTGGTGAGTCTTACCCGTGTGCGGTGTGAGCACAAACCGGCCCACGGGATCACCCTCATACGTGCCAACCACGTGTGAAAACTCAATGCGGGAACGCGCGTTGATGGGCCCGTCGACTTCCTTAACACCGCGCGTGCCCTTGTCTTTTTCGATCCGCGACTCGCACTCACGTGGAAACGCAGCCGGGTCAAAGTCCGGCGGCAGAACCGCTAAGGCCTCATACGTTTTGTCCACTTTTCGGTCTTGGAAAAGCCGCTGGTACGCCCCGCGTGTGTCCGGGTTGCGCGAAAGAATGAGTAGCCCGGCTGTCACGCGGTCAAGCCTGTGGATGGCCACCAGATCAGGTTCGTTGCGGTCTACACGCAACCGGGTGACCACGCATTCGCGTACGAATCGCCCGTTGGGAGTCGAGGCCAAGAAGTGAGGTTTGTCCACCACCAGCAGGTGTTCGTCTTCATGCACCACAGTCACGTCAAACGGCACGCGCTCTTCCGGCGGCACGATCCGGTGGAAGAAGTAGAAGCCACCTGGGGTCACAGGTGTTTCCAGAGTGACCGGTTGACCGTTTTCGTCCACGAGCCCACCACCGTGGGGGTCGGCGATGTAGTCAAGGTCTTCGCTTGATTCGGGGAAGTCGGCTAACAACCAGTCGCGGATGGTCGCTGGGACTGGTTCGTGTTGGCGGGAGTGCGTCTGATTTCCGCCAGGTGCGCGCAACCGGGTTGCGCTGATCCCTTCCCGAGGTCGTAGCGGACTTCTCATGCCCCTTACCCTACCGACACCTCGGGCTCCATCAGCCAAACGGCCTTAACAAACGGCGCAAAGCGAGCGAGACTACGCATTATATTGCGCGGTTTTGCTCGCTTTGCGCAGTCTGACCCACAACTTGGGCAATGCGTTGCGCTTCATTTGCCACGTCGCGCACGTATTGATCCGACGGGTTGTATGCCTTGATCGCGACCGTGTACCCGTTCACGTCGGTCAGGTTGCGGTTGTTCGCACACAGAAAAGCAGCTGCGGACGCCGCCGCATCGTCAATGTTGTGCGGGTCTTTCTCGCCGTCGCCGTTACCGTCCACAGCAAACTGGTTCCATGTGGTTGGAATGAACTGCATTGGGCCCACAGCACGGTCGTGTGTCCGGTCGCCGTCGAGCTGCCCGCCGTCTGTGTCGCGAATATGCGCCGTCCCATCACCACGCAGCTGAACCCCAAAGAGGTGCGGCGTGACCTCGCCGGAGTCATCGACGCGGGCGCCCTTGTAGCGTCCGTGATCGGTCTCGATTTTGCCGATTCCAGCCAACGTATTCCACGACAACCCACACTGCGGACTGCGCTGGGCAGCCCACACCGTTGCCGCGACATACGCCTGCAGAACACGTTGCGGGATCCCCGACTTTTCGCTCGTCTCTCGCAACCACGGGTTATCGACGGCAACCCCGCCCGTCACCGGGTCAACGGCAGGCATGGAGGGCGCAACCGGCGCTGGAATCTCCACGACTTCCTCGGCCTCGCTGGCCGCCCCGTCTGCACGGAGGTTCACAAACAGCAACCCGGCCAGTACCACCAACGCAATCGACATCGCCATGAGCGGGACTGCCCACCACCGGGATACCCCCGCCGAGGTCGTTGCCACCTTCGTAGTGCCTTTGGGTTTCGCTGCGACCTTGGGTTTCGTAGCTCCTTTGGGCTGCGTAGGAACCTTGGGGATTTCGGCGCTGTCCTGCAGGCTGCTGGCGTAACGCTTGTCTTCACTGTGCATTACGAGTCCCCTCTGACCCACACACTGGCGGCAAGGATCGCCAGCGCAATGCTACACAAGACCGCTGCCCCAACGACTCCCCACCACCAGTTCGACGGACCTTCGACCTCGGGCGTTACTGGGGCAGCTTGAGGAGGATCCGCAGGTGGGTTGGCGTGCACAATGTCCCCGGTGAGCGAGGCGGCTTGGCAGTGGCCAATGAGAGCGCCTAAGGGCGAGCCGACCACCTGAGCTGGCAGTTTTTTGCCCACGTTGAACCGGAGAACAACAGTGACCCGGCGTTCGTGTCCGTGAACCTCACGAGTCAGCGTTTCAAACTCCACGTCATACGCGCCTGGCTGGTTAAACATGAAGGTGGGGGTGCTAAATTGCCCAGGCGTGACGGTCGACTGCGAACCTTGACGAAGGTTCTTGGTGTTCTTCCCTAGCGCGTCTTTTTGCTGAATGATGACGTTTCCCGGTCCGCTCACGCGCGTGAGCGTCACCTGCATGGACTTCACGAGTGCCGGATCCAGGTCGTTCGCGCTCCATCCCACGGCGGGCGCGTTTGCACCACCGGTTGCCCATACTTGGGATCCGGGGGTGGCGAATTCTTTGTCCTGAGTTGTTGAAGGAGTGAATGCAGTCCGCGCTGAATCTGGCACGGTGACGTTCACGGTTGAGGGTGCGCGTTCTGCCCCATTCACTTGGACCTGGGTGGGGCTGATGAGCACCTGCCCGTGCGTCACGTCAACCATTTGCCCCTCGCCTGCCGGTGCGCACACATTGGCCGCAACCGGTTGGAAGGGCAGCGCGGCGGGAGTGGGCACGGTCACGCCCGGCGTGGCGCCGTACTGGCCAGGCATATTGCCCGAGGTGTCACCCTCCTGGCCGGGGCCCGTTTCCTCTGCGTTGTCCGCGCCTTTGTCGTCGGTCGACGTGTCGTGAGAATCGGAGGGGCTTTCGGCTGGGTTCCGAGGGACCGGGGTTGTGGGCGCGCACTGCGAGTCCGCCGCCCCATCACTAGCCTCCCCATCTTCCGCCCGGCCGTCCGCATCCCGGTCGTCAGTCACCTCGGCCCCTTGTGCGGTGACCGTCAGCATCCCGTTTCGCGCCGGTTTCTTGGCGTCTTCTCCGTACATGGAGTAGGCGACGCAGTGCGTTCCCGGCTCGGAGAACGTCAGGTGTAAGGGCTCGATCGTGGGGGCCGAAATGTCGTAGGCGAACGTGTCCCCACGCGTCGCGATGTACCCGCCTTGAGAACGGTTGGGGTTGATGACGCCCATGGTTCCATGGCCGTCGTGCCGGAACGCCATGCGCACGCGTCCGTCCAGTCCGCGTGCGTCGAAATCGGCGTGGGCAACGTACCCCGCCGAGGTGTTTTCCGCCTTGACCGTGTGCTGTTTGGGTCCCAGCTCAGGCGGTTTGATGCGGTATTTCTCGTCGAGGTCGGTTGGGCAGTCTGCGGGGTCGGTGTCGATTGTGGTGGTGCCGTCGGTGGATTCGACCCGGATGGTGTGGGTGTGTTGCCGAGGCTCTTTCTTGCCAAGCGAGTGCGCGTGGATGCTCAGACAGTACGTCCCAGGAGTGGCCTTCACTTGCACACTCACCGGGCGCGATGGCTTGGTCTGTACCGCAAACGGCAGGTGTTCCCCGTCGAAGGTCACTTCGTCTGAGATGGTGTGCGGGTTGGTGCCACCCGCGGGTTCAGCACCGTCAGAGCTATCAGCGACTTTCGCGCCGGCAGGCACGCTCAGAGTTACGGGCCCCGTGCTCTTCCACTCGCGTGTATCGAGCGTGAGTGTGTCCCCACGCGATTCGAAAATCTCACTGGCATACACCGGTTGAGGTGTCACGTGCGGCACAAACGCCAGCGCCACCACAGCACAAATAGCTACCCAGAATCGACACTTCACAGACGCGCCACCATCCCGTGCCGTGGAGCAAACAACCACGCAAGTAGGAAAAAACTGGTGAGCACCAGGACGATCGTTCCGCCCACGGGGAAGTCAGCAGTCCAAGAAATATAGAGCCCAATGAACGCCGACACTGCACCCAGCGCGGGTGCGAGGAACATCATGGTGGAGAGTTTGTCGGTGAGAAGTCGCGCGGTCGCCGCCGGGGTGATGAGCAACGACAGCACCAGGATGTTTCCAATGGTCCTGATCGACACAACGATTGCCAGAGTCACCGCAATGTAGAGGACGATGTCCAGCCAGAAGACGCGGAGCCCCAACGCCCGCGCATATTCACGGTCGATGCTCACCGTGACAAGGTCACGCAAGAAGACCATGAGCACCGCGATCACGACGCAAGCGGTGATAGCGACAACGTACACGTCTGATGTGGGGATACCTGTGATCGACCCGAACAGGAAGTCCGTCAGCGACCCTGCATAGCCGGGAGACTGCGAGATGATGACGATTCCCAACGCGAACGCCGCAACGAAGAACACACCAATGACCGAGTCTTCTTTAAGCCTGCGGAACTGGGAAAAAATCGCTACCAAAAGCGCCGTCACAATACCTGCGATCGCACCACCCACGACCAGGTTTCCGCCTACCACGAACGCGACTGCAAGACCCGGAAATACCGAGTGAGCCACCGCGTCACCAATAAAGCTCATGCCCCGCAACACCACGAAACAACCTACGACACCGCACAGAATGCTCGCCATCGTAGCGACCATGAGTGCCTTGGGGAGGAACACCAGAAGCGGATTGGTGAGGTCGGCAAAGAAGTCGAACACGCTCATGCGCTCACCCCCAGCGCAGTCAGCAGAGGTGACTGGGGTTTGAGGCTGAACACATCGCACCACAGCTGTGGATCGGTCAGGTTGTGCGGCGAGTCGTACGCACGGATGTTGCCTTTGAGCATCGCAATGTGTGTACACGTGTGCATGGCCGCCACCAGGTCGTGAGTGGCCATGAGCACGACGGTTCCTTCTTTCGCAAGAGAGATGAACAGGTCAGTGAGCAGCTCCTGAGTGGGCACGTCAACACCGGTGAAGGGTTCGTCTAACACCAGCAGCTGCGGGTGCGAAACAAGCGCGCGAGCCACCAAAACACGTTGCTTTTGCCCACCGGAAAGTTCGGCAACGGGACGGTCTTTGACCTCTGAAAGATGTACTTGTTTAAGCGCATTATTGACCGCTCTGTAATCTTCAACGGTCGGGCGTTGCCATAGTTTGAAGCGCTTACCGGTCAGCACGGTGTCTTCAACCGAAATCGGGAAGTCCCACGCAAACTCGTGCTTTTGGGGCACGTACCCAACACCCACCTCGGCCTGCATAGTCACCTTCCCGCGGGAAGGTATGAGCCCCAGGATCGATCGCAACAGGGTGGTCTTACCAGCCCCGTTGGGACCCACAAGACCCACAAAGCTGCCCGCGGAAATCTCCAGGTTGAGGTTCTCAAGAACCAACCGGCCACCCAGTTTTGTGCTCAGGTCGCGGACGTCTAAAACAGTGGTCGTGTCGGGTGCGCTCACTCGTCCATCCCTGCGGCCTTCTTGCGCTTGCGTGCGTTCGCTGACATGACAGCGACCGAGATGACGGCAATGAGGAAAACGCCACCCACTCCCCCTGCGATCAGTGGCAGTGCAGAGTTGCCGTCCGATTTCCCAGCGGCTGTGTTGTCTTCCGAGTTTTCATTCTGCCCGGATTCGTTGGAAGCGTCGTCTGAACCTTCCCACTGCATGCTGGCGGCTTTGTCTACGTCAGCTTGGTCTCCCACGGCAAGGCGGATGGTTTTGGTGTCTTCTAATTTTTCGCCCGAGGTGGTTTTCGCGCTCACGGACATCTTCACCAAATACTCCCCCGGCTTGGTGAATACCCAGTTGGCGTGCGTGTGAGTGTTGAGGTCCACCGAGGCGTCACGCTGCTGGTCGTCCCACACGATTTGCGGGGCACCGAAACCGCCGTTTTGCAGGTACACCACAAGGTCTCCGGGGCCTTGCACTCCGCGCAGAGACAAGGTGACGTTTCCGTCTACTTCGTTGACGAAGCTGGGGTTCTGTGTGTTCCACCCGAGCCATACGACACCGGGTTGTTCAACCTGCGGGATCACCCACACGTCATCGCCCGCGTTGGCTGGAATGAACGAGTACTGTTCGTCGTCTGGCATCTGAATCTTGCCACCCTGATCAACGACCTTGAGCACGGTCTTGTCCAGGTGTCGCCACACGGGTGGGTTAGTAGTGTCGTCACGAGCGACGAGTTCGGTTTTGCCGTCGGTGAGGCGCGGGCCAATGTCCACGTGACCGGCGTCGATCGTCGCCTGGTCCTCGCTGAGTTCTTCAGAATCAGAGACGTTCTGTTTAAGCTTTTCTTCTTCGTCTTCAGCACCGTTGCCTGAAGGTTGGCTTCCCGTGGCATGCGCCGCGGTCGCTGTGACGCTAGAGGAAACGGTTGTCGCAACGGGGCTCACTACCCCTACAGCCAGTAGCGTGCATGCGATCGCTGTCAGTCGAATCGCTTTCATGTCAGGCATCCTTTCAATGATTGTGCGTTGAACCGCATGAGTTCTTCATAAGTAGTGACGCGGGAGTCAAACGCGTCCGAGTAGATGTCGCACACGCTCACGTTCGCTTCATCCGCAACTGTTCTGAGAGTGAGTGACCTACCCAATTGCGGTTCAACGAAGACCGCTGGGACTTTAAGGTTCTGAATGGTGTCGGCGAGCCGAATTCGATCAGTGACGCTGGGTTCAACAGCGGGGTTTGGCGTGACGAACCCGGCGATGTCCACGTCGTATGCCGCGCCGAGGTACGCGAACGCGTCATGCGTGGTAATGAGGTGGCGTTTGTCTTTGGGAATAGACGCAAGGGTGTCGCGTACTTCGCGGTCCAGTGCGTCCAGCCTGTCCACGTAACGCTTGGCGTTGGCCTCATATGTGCGTGCGTTGTCCGGGTCGGCGTGGGCCAGCGTGTCGCGAATGAGCTTGACGTAGGCGATTGCGTTGCTCACGTCGTGCCACAAGTGCGGGTCCATTTCGCCGTGCACGTGCTTCCCCAGAACCGCTTGTGGCAACAGATACGTGGACGAGCCTGGTTCGCCTAAGAACTTCGAACCGCGTGGGATTTCCTGCCACGCTTTGTTGGTCACGGAAATGACAGTGTCGTCTGGGTTCAGACTGTCGTGTCCGGCAACATTGCGTTCATAAGAGCTTTCGCCGAGGTCGGAGCTGGTTTCCTTTTCCGAGTCGGCAAACACGGTGAGGCGTTTGGTGTCGAGGTCGGTGGTGAGGTCCGCGTGGCCTTCGTCGATGATGCGTTTGTTTTTCAGCTGCGGGTCGGAGTGAGGGTCGACCCCAACGGCGAAGGTGTACGTACCCTTTCCGATGTAGGTTTCGTTTTCCGGGTCGGTTGCCAGATGCGTTTCGAACGTGACCTTGTACACTCCGGGCTTGGAAAACGCCCAGCTTAAGTGGGTGTGCGCATTGACCGGCAAGGTCGCCATGTCAGAGTCCCTTGCACCGTCTGAACTGTCAAAGTACAGGGTGTTCTGCCCCAACGCTTGCGTGAGAAACCCGTGGACGGTGCCCCCGGAAGGGGCAACGACCTCGGTCATTTTCATCCGTACCTCACTGGAACGGTCAGCGCCCAACTCACTACCGGCACCCGAGACGCGCAGCCCCAGCCACACGGTGTCAAGAGTGACGTCCTCCACCAGGGGGATGACGCGCGCGGAATACTTGGTAGCGCCTTCCGCGAGCCCAATGTTGGGTGCGTCAGACGGGATATTCGCGTCTAGGGTCTTGATGAGTTTGTGCTCTTCCAGCATGACGTAGTTGGAAAAGGCGACGTCGGAATACACGATGTTGCGAACATCGCGCAGGGTGGGTTCGTAGGAGTGCGGGTCCGCGTTGGCAGGAACCAACGGGACCACGTTCGCCGCATCACCGGCAACGTTCTTAACGAGGTCAGCGATGATGCCGGTCGTGGCAACCACCTGAAGCTGGTCTGCGTTGCGGTGGGTGTACGCACTCCCCTGACACCCCGCGGCCAACACCGTCACCAGGACAGCGCTGACCGCGAGGAACGTACGCCTGATCATGAACGGCGGCGCCGTTGCGAAACGACGGCAACGATTCCGATCCCTATAAGCACACCGCCACCTATCAGGCCGGCGGAGATTCCTGAAACACCTGTCCGCGGCAGGGATGGGTGAGCACAGTTTTCCATGTTGCCGGCATCTGCGTTGCTGACGGAAGCGGTTGAGTCACCGCCGTTGGCGTCAGCGGTTGCCTGGTCCGAGGTGGACTGGTCGCCCTGCTGGTCACCGGACTGGGCGTCAGCTTTCTGATCGGGAGCCGTCTGCCCCGTTGGCGTGATGTTGCCGGCGCCGGCGTTGGCGGACTGGCCCACTTCAAAGTTCAGGGTTCCGGTGGCTTGGGTGGTCGACCCGTCCTTGAGTTTCACGGTGAAGGTGACTGTCGCGGTGTAGTTTCCGGGAGCCGAGAACACCCAGTTGCCGTGTTCGTGCGTACGCAACGGAATGTCGTAGGAGTCTCCGGCGTTACGGAACACGTGTTTGATGCTTCCGCCGCCCAGGCCACCGCCACCCACGAAGACGTTGAGTTTTCCGGGACCGTTGAGCGAATCGAGGCGCATGGTGACTTTCGTGGCGTTATTGACGAGTTGCTCGTCCTGCGTGTTCCACCCCAACCATGGAACTTGTGACTCCTGGGTTTGGCCGATCATATAAATGTCTGAACCGGGCTTGCCTAAGAATCCGAATTCGGCGGGGACCTTCTTCTTCGACGCGTCCCCCAGAACGAACATCACGTCTGACGGGTTGCGCCACACGGGCGGCGAGGTACGGTCGTCTTTCACTTGCGCGGTTGCGCGCTTCCCATTGAGGCGGGCACCAAAGTCGAAGTGACCGTCAGTCACGCGAACACGCTGGCCTGCAGGAGCCTGCTGGCCACCTCCGCCGCCTGTGCTGCCGTTGCTTCCTTGACCGGCACCAGTGTTGCTTTCAGTGCCCTGGCCGGCTGCACCAGAAGCAGCGGTTGGTTCGCACACCACGGGGGCCTGGGCTGGTGCAGAGTTGTGGTTGGCACTTGTGCCACCGCTTTGGCCAGCGTTGGCGCTCCCGCCGTTCCCGTCAGCGTCGTCCTTTGAGTTCACCGTTAATGTGACCGGCTTAGATTCGACGCGTTCGTCACCTGATGTGTGAACGGCGCGAAACTGAACGCCGTCAAACTCTTTAGTCACGGACGGAATGATGATCTGGCGCGAGGACACTGCCTTCTTACCGTCCTTGTATTCCATCCACTTTTCAGACTCCGATGCACGGGTTTCCCACACCAGTTTTCCGGCGACCTTAAGTGGTTGTCCGCCGTTATCAGAGGTTTGGCTGTAGGTGGCTTCTGCGCGTGCATCTTGGCCTTCGACGTATTCGTCTTGGTCCAAGGTCGTGGTGAGTGTGAAGTCGTACTCAGAGTTGTCTTCGTCGGATGGGGCTTCCGAGGTGGATGGCTCTGGTTCCTGTGGGGCCTCAGGAGCTTCAGGTTCGCCTGCTCCCACCTTCAGTTCAACTTCGTTCGACCGCGTTTCCCCGGCATATACGGCACGAAATACGGTGCCCGAGTCAGTAGCTTCGAGGTTTTCGATGCGGAGTTCTTTTCCTTGTGCCGCTTCAACGGGCTCCCAGTTTTCTGAACCGGATGCTTTGCGTTCCCATGACACAAGTCCGTTTTCATCGCCACCGTCTATTGTGGCGCTGAGGACCGCGGTGTCACCGGCCTCGTACTGATCTTTGTCAGCACGCGCTTCGACCGTGACGCTCGGCTGTTCTGGTGCCGGCTGTCCAGGTTTGCCACTTGGTGAGGGGGCGGGCTTATCAGTGGCTGGCGCTGAAGGTGCTGTCGTTGGTCCCGAGGTGGGAGCTGGTTTTGGTATTTCGGGTGTGGGTTGTGGCGCAGGTTTGGGCTTGTCAAGGTCTTCAAGTTCGGCTTTGTTCAGGTCACCTACGACGAAGACGTATTCCTGTTCACCGGTGACGCGTTTGCCATTGACTACCGCGCTGGAATCAAAGACCAAACGGTAGACACCTGGATGAGTGAACACCCAATTAGCGTGAACGTGAGCGTTAGCGATCTGCTCGTAGCTGGAGTGCTTGGGGTCGGTGAGTGAGAAGATTCGGTTCGAGCCCGACCACCCGGTCTGGAATACCTCGACGTGAGCACCCTTTGGTGCTTGGGACTTCTTCTGGTTGAGCCGCATGGTGACCTTGCCACCTTTGACATCCTTTTCAGCGATGTCTTGCGTGTTCCACCCTGCCCAGAGCCCTTCGTGGTTCTGGTTCTGTGGGATCATCCATGCCCGTTTTCCTGCCGCGTGAGTAAACTCGAAGCCTTTGGCAGGTATTTCTTGCTTGAGTGCGTCGCTAACGTGGAACAGCAGTTCGTTGGCCGGTTCGCGGGCGTGCTCGTACTTACCGTTGGAAGGCGCCCAGTCGACTTTGGAGAACATGTGCATTTTTCCGCCACGGATGCACATAGCAACTGCGTCGGCGTGTTCAGTGGCGACAACGTTGCGTTTGCCGATTTTGGGCACGTCTCCGCGAAGTCCGGTGGCGTCGGCGCCACAGACGGGTGCGGATGATGCAGTGTAGGTGTTGTCAGTTGGGGCGGCGTGGGCTCCGGTGCCCAGCACTGATGCGATGAGTGCGACAGAGGTGGCGAATCCCGCCACAGCACGACCAAGAAACGGCACAGTTTCGACTTTCTATCTCTATTGTCTTTTCCTCCCAAACAGTAAAAACGAAACGTTATAGTGTCATAGCTTTATGTAAATATGCGTGCATGCGTGAGGCGCGTGACGGCATACAAAAATTGGGCCGCAAGCGTGATGCTTGCGGCCCGATTCTTCAGAAGGGACGTTTACTTGTCGTCTTCGTCGTTGTCTTCCTGCTTCTCTACAACCAGTGTTTCGGTGGTGAGAACCAGAGCTGCGATCGATGCAGCGTTGCGCAGTGCCGAACGGGTCACCTTGACTGGGTCAATGATTCCCTGAGCAATCAGGTCACCGTATTCGCCGGTTGCGGCGTTGTATCCCTGACCTGCTTCCAGCTCAGCAACCTTCGATGCAACAACGTAGCCGTCCTGTCCAGCGTTTTCTGCGATCTGGCGCAGCGGCTGAACGATTGCACGGCGAACGATGTTCACACCAGTTGCGGCGTCGTGTTCCTTGCCCAGGTCATTACCGTCAAGGACCTTAGCTGCGTGGATCAGCGCGGATCCACCACCAGCAACCACACCTTCTTCGATGGCGGCGCGCGTAGCGGAAACAGCGTCTTCGACACGGTGCTTACGTTCCTTGAGTTCGACCTCGGTGGCGGCACCCACCTTGATCACTGCAACACCGCCGGCCAGCTTGGCCAGGCGTTCCTGCAGCTTCTCCTTGTCCCATGACGAGTCAGTGTTCTCGATTTCGCCACGGATCTGGGCGGTGCGAGCGTCGACGTCGTCCTGCGATCCTCCACCGTCAACAACAGTGGTGTTGTCCTTGGTGACAGTGATGGTGCGGGCGGTACCCAGTTGGTCCAGGGTAATCTGGTCGAGCTTCATACCCATGTCAGCGGTGATGACCTGTCCACCGGTGAGGATTGCGAGGTCTTCCAAGATCGCCTTGCGGCGGTCACCGAATCCGGGGGCCTTCACGGCGGCGACGTTGAGGATTCCACGAATCTTGTTGACAACCAGAGTGGACAGCGCTTCGCCTTCCACATCCTCGGCAACAATGAACAGTGGCTTGCCTGCCTGCTGCACCTTTTCCAGAACAGGGAGCAGATCCTGAATGTTGGAGATCTTGCCCTGGTGGATCAGGATGTATGGATCCGACAGAACCGCTTCTTGACGGTCAGCGTCAGTCACGAAGTATGGCGACAGGAAGCCCTTGTCGAACTGCATACCTTCAGTGAACTCAAGCTCAACCGAAGACGCCTGCGATTCGTCGATCGTGATGACGCCGTCTTTACCAACCTTGTCGAAAGCTTCTGCGATCAGTTCACCAATTTCAGGCGACTGAGCCGAAAGCGCTGCAACGTGTGCAATTTCTTTTGAGTCAGCAACTTCGCGAGCGATTTCCTTGAGGCGTTTTTCAACTGCATCGACAGCCGCTTCAACGCCAGCCTTCAACTGGCCAGGAGCTGCGCCGGCTGCGACGTTGCGCAGACCTTCGTGAACGAGTGCCTGAGCCAAAACGGTTGCGGTGGTGGTTCCGTCACCGGCAACGTCGTTTGTTTTGGTGGCAACTTCTTTTGCCAGCTGAGCGCCCAGGTTTTCGTATGGGTCGGTGAGTTCTACTTCACGTGCGATGGTGACACCATCGTTGGTGATTGTGGGTGCGCCCCACTGCTTGTCAAGAACAACGTTGCGACCGCGTGGGCCCAGTGTCACTTTGACGGTGTCAGCCAGAACGTTTACACCGCGCTCAAGTGCCTTGCGAGCGTCGTCATTGAACTGCAAAGTTTTAGCCATTTTTCACTTCCTTCTAAAGAGTGTGAGTGTGTGAAGGTGTGATTAGCCGATGACTGCGAGAACGTCGCGAGCTGACAGCACCAGGTATTCCGTGCCCTGGTACTTCACTTCGGTTCCACCGTACTTGGAGTAGATGACCTTGTCGCCAACGTTGACATCAACAGGCACACGGTTTCCGTTGTCTGCAACGCGGCCGGGGCCAACTGCGACAACTTCGCCTTCCTGTGGCTTTTCCTTAGCGGTGTCTGGGATTACCAGGCCGGAAGCAGTGGTCTGTTCTGCTTCGAGCTGACGGATTACGATGCGGTCTTCGAGTGGCTTAATAGCTACCGACATGTGACAGTCTCCTTTTGAGTCTGTGTCGAGATGTGTTTTGTGTGCCCTCTGGGCTAGCTCGCTTAGTGTTGTTCGTCGTCGCGGGTGCCGAATCAGCATTAAGCTTTAGTGCAGTTTGCCGGTGTCTCTAGGTGCCGCCGAGTGCGACACTCACCTCACCGTGCAGTTAGCACTCACATTGCCCAAGTGCTAATTGAAACTCTATTCCGCAGTTGGCACTCTTTCAACTCGAGTGCCAATTTTTCGCCATCCTTGAGCGAATTTTCAGCTCAGAGCGTCAACTCCCACGACCCCACCGCACGCACAGCGTTCGCGGTGACGCGCTCAGCCAGCTCTTCTTCGCTGACTCCGCGCACCTGGGCAAGAGTCCGCACCACGTGCGCAACCATGTACGGCCCGCCGGGCTTTCCACGGTGAGGGTGCGGGGTCAAAAACGGCGCGTCGGTTTCTGTGAGGAGCAGCTCAGGCGGGACCACCTCGGCGGCTTCCCTCAACCCGTGAGCATTCTTGAAGGTGACGTTGCCAGCGAAGGAGCAGAAGATCCCCAACTTGCCCGCTTCCCTTGCCATCTCAGCGTCACCGGAAAAGCAGTGCAGAATGGTGCGGTCAGGAACACCTGTGTCACGCAGAACCCGGAATACATCCGCGTGCGCTTCACGGTCGTGGATCTGGAGCGTCAGCCCGTTCCTCTGCGCGATCTCAATATGAGCCCTGAACGACTCTTCCTGCGCCTTCATATCGCGCGCGGAATCAGCGTCGGTGCGGAAGAAATCAAGCCCGGTCTCCCCCACCACGCGCATGCGGTCATGGGACGTAACAAGGCTTTCAATTTCGTCCAGCGACTCTTCTAAGATGCCGGCGCGTGCCAGCCGAGGTGCTTCGTTGGGGTGGATCGCAACCCCACCCAACATCCAGTCGCGGCCAGCCTGCGCCTGCTCCTCCACTACACGAGCCGTCCACCGGGCAGCACCCATTTCGCATCCGATTTGTACGATTCGGGTCACGCCCGTAGCCATGGCCGTGTCGTAGAAGAAGTCCAGGGGCGGGAACGTTTCGTCCTCTTCGGGTTCGACCTCCGGGGCAGGTTCACCGGACTTGATAGGACCGCGAGCGCCCGTACACATGTCCAGGTGCGTGTGCGTGTCCACGGCCGGAACCGCGAGTGGTTCAGGCACCGGTGGGTATTCGCCGGCAGCGCGAGATGCCATTACTTGGCGCCTCCTGCAGTCCCGGCGTCACCTTCGTTCGGGGCTTCGTACCGCGGGAATACGGGGGCCGGCGCGGGCAGTTCAGTTCCGGCTGGCAACCACTGGCCGAAATCGTTAAAGGTCCGCGCGTCCTCGGCAACTCCCAGCTGGGTGAGGACCTTGCCGGTTGATTCCGGCATGACTGGTTGAGCCAGAATCGATACCCGGCGCAGAACTTCGAGCGTGACGTAAAGGACGACACCCATGCGGTCAGGGTCGGTTTTCTTTAGCTTCCACGGTTCTTGGGCAGAGAAGTACCGGTTGGTTTCCTCTAGCACCCGCCACAGCGCTTCCACATAACGGTGCAGTTCTTGCACGTCCACAAAAGCGGTGACGCGTTCCAGCAGTCCGTCGGTGCGTTCGAGCAGCGCACGGTCGTCGTCCGTCAGATCAGCCTCAGACACCTCGGGAACTACTCCACTCAGGTTCTTGGCGACCATGGAGGTGGAACGCTGAACCAAGTTACCGTACTCATTAGCCAGGTCTGCGTTCTTGCGTCCAATGATCGCTCCGGCTGAGTATGAACCGTCTTGACCGTACGAAATTTCCCGCAGCAGGAAGTAACGGAGCGTGTCCAGACCAAAAGCGTCGACGAGGTCGTACGGGTCAACCACGTTGCCCACTGACTTCGACATCTTTTCGCCCTTGTTGAACAAGAACCCGTGGGCGTGAACGCGCTTGGGCAGTTCCAACCCAGCACTCATCAAGAAGGCTGGCCAGTACACGGCGTGGAATCGCAGAATGTCCTTACCCACAACGTGAAGCTCACAGGGCCAGCGCTGCTGGAACTCTTCAGAGTCGACATTGGGGTACCCCGCACCCGTGAGGTAGTTAGTCAAAGCGTCGACCCACACGTACATCACGTGCTTGTCGTTGCCGGGCACTGGCACACCCCAGTCGAATGTGGTGCGTGAAATCGACAGGTCTTTCAGGCCACCCTTGATGAATGACACGACTTCGTTGCGTCGTACATCGGGGCCAACTGGGTGCCTGCCTGTGTCATCGACGGAGTCAAGCCATTCCAGCAACCGTTCTTCGTATGCCGAAAGCTTGAAGAAGTACGACTCCTCTTCTGTCCATTCCACGGGGGTGCCGGTAGCAATCGCATAGCGTTCACCGTCTTCCCGCACTTCAGTTTCGTCTGCTGCGTAGTAGGCCTCATCGCGCACGGAGTACCAGCCGGCGTAGGTGTCGAGGTAGATGTCCCCAGCCTCGTCCATTTTCTTCCACAGATCTTGACTGGCCGTGTAGTGGTCAGGGTCAGTCGTGCGAATAAACCTGTCGTATGACGATCCCAACGCATCGTGCAAAGCGCGGAAGCCTGCCGCATTCTTGTCTGCAAGTTCCCGTGGCGTAATTCCAGCTTTCTGAGCCGACTGTTGCATTTTCAGCCCGTGCTCGTCTGTGCCGGTCAGCATGAATACGTCTTCACCAGTCAAACGCTTGAAACGCGCGATCGTGTCGGATGCGATGTATTCGTACGCGTGCCCGATGTGTGGGGCACCGTTGGGGTATGCAATTGCGGTGGTCATGTAAAACGTCATGGCCTCTAGTCTATGCACTCACTTTGTGTGGATGTATTCCTCGTACACGTCGCGGGATTTCAGTCCGTGGATCTTTGCAATGTGGGCGGCTGCGTCTTTGGCTCGCATCCCAGATTCCACTAACTGAGCAACGTCTTCTGTGAGTTCCGCCGCCGAGGTGTCACTCACCTCGGGCGCGCCTGCCACCACCAGCGTGAGCTCACCTTTCAGACCGTCTCTGGCGACCACTTGCTCATGGATGCTCTGGGTTGTCCCCCGCAGGGTTTCTTCATAGGTTTTGGTCAGTTCTCGGCTCAGGGTCATAGGTCGGTCTGCCCCAAAGCGGGTGACAAAGTCCGCCAGGGTTGTGTGGATCCGGTGTGGGCTTTCGAAGAAGACCATGGTGCGCCGTTCGCTGGCAAGGTCTGTTAGCAAGCGCCCTCGCTCTCCGGCTTTGCGCGGCACGAAACCTTCGAACGTGAAGCGGTCAGACGGTAGACCGGATAGGGCAATAGCGGTAAATACTGCCGACGGGCCCGGAACTGCTGTTACGGGTAAATCGCGTGACACGACCTCTTTGACCACGTGGTAGCCGGGGTCTGACACTGCTGGCATCCCCGCGTCGGTGAGCAACACGACCCTGGCGCCGTTCTCAATCTGTTGGGCGATCTCACTGGCTTTAGACCGTTCATTGTGGTCAAAAAGGCTGATCAGAGTGCCAGAGTATGTAATTCCTAGGCGCGTAGCTAGGCCCATGAAGCGACGGGTATCTTCAGCCGCGATGACGTCGGCAGCTTCAATCTCTGCCCGCATTCGGGGACTCGCGTCGTCGAGGTTTCCGATCGGAGTACCCACGAGCACCAGAGCCGGGTCAGTCATGCACGCGCCCGTGGGTTACTGGTTAAGTGTTCCGTCACTCGCTGTGTTCTGTTTCTCAAGCTTCAGCTGGATGCAAGCCCGGCTAGACCTAACATCAAAATGAAGAACAGGATGATCAAAATAAAGCCACCGATCGCAATGTACCCGGTTACGAGCCCACCAATTGCCAGCCCTTTTCCTTCTTGACCGCGCTCCTTACATTGCTTGACCGCAATGTGACCCATGATGACAGGAGCAATACCAACCAACCCGAAAGGCCAGGTGGCCATCAAGCTCACGATCCCTGTAATCAGCGCTGCAATAGCCAAGCCGTTTGTTCCGCGACGTACGGGATACCCGGGAGCCCCATAGGGCGCTCCGTACGGGGAGGATTGTGCGTCATATGTTGGCGCTGGGTTGTACGCCGACGCGGGGTTAGCCGGTTCACTTGCCGACGCTCCGTAGTTTCCCGGTGAGTAGTCCCCACCGCCATACGTACCGCTTTGGCTATTCCCATAGTCGCTAGGTGACGAACCGTATGCAGCAGAACCGTATGCAGCAGATCCGGAAGACTCCACCCCTGGAGTTGCCGAACCGTACGCGGATCCTCCCGAACCGTGCGAAGCCCCAGGTTTAAAACTGGCAGGACCCTGACTACTTGACGACGGGCCTGAACCGTACGAGGGGAGGTCGTTATATGGGCGACTCGATCCCTCGTGTGAACTGGGAGTGTTCGACGACATGACTTCCTTCCTAAGACTCCTAAACCCAAGACTAGTGGAAGTCACATGCGTAAACTAGGCGCGTGGTTTCTTCTAAGCGAATTCCTACTAAACACGTGCTTTCGCATGACGCGCTCCGCAACCCTATTGGCTGGGTGGTCGCCGCGGGGTTGGCTGTCATTGCGGCAATCTTGCGCATGATTGGTCTGGGCCACCCCAAAGAACTGATTTTTGACGAAACTTACTATGTCAAAGACGCCTACTCACTGTGGAAGTACGGCACGGAACGCGCGTGGCCAGAAGAACCTAACCCCGATTTCGTCGCAGGCAATCCTATGCCGCTGGACGATCCCGGATACGTTGTTCACCCGCCTTTAGGCAAGTGGATGTTGTCCGTGGGCCAAATGATTTTTGGCCAGGATTCGTCGTTCGGGTGGCGGTTTTCAGCAGCGGTAGTTGGCGCATTGACTGTCTTCATCATTGTGCGCTTAGCGATTCGTTTGTTTGGTTCCGTGTGGATGGGCTGCATTGCGGGACTTCTCCTCATGACTGACGGTGAGCATTTCGTTCACTCACGCACCGCGCTACTGGATCTCTTCCTGATGTTCTTCGTACTCGTTGCGTTCTGGCTTCTCGTGATCGACCGCGATCACGCCCGCTCCCGCATGGTGGAACTCACCACCGGCAGTACGCACAAGGAATCCGCGGACCTTTCGACTTTCGGCCCGCACTTGGGGTGGCGCCCATGGCGTTTGGCTGCAGGCGTAGCGCTGGGATGCGCGATGGGCGTGAAGTGGTCTGGACTCTATGCACTAGCCGTGTTCGGCATCATGATCGTTGTGTGGGACGTAAGAAACCGTTACGCGGCGCGGGTGAAGTATCCAGTGCGCGGCATGCTGGTACGCGATTCCGTTCCCGCTTTTATGTCACTCGTTCCCGTGGCTTTCATCGCGTATGTCCTGTGCTGGTCAGGTTGGATTTTTACCAGCAATGGTTATGACAGGCATTGGGCTAAAGAGCATCAAGGCTGGTGGAGCTGGCTCCCCGACTGGATTCCGTCCCTGGCGCACTACCACCATTCGGCGTACAAGTTTCACGTGGGCTTGAGTTCCGAACACCCCTATGCGTCAAACCCGTGGGGCTGGATTGTGCAGTGGCGACCCACCAGTTTTTATTACCGCTCTCCCGAACCCGGTCAGAACGGTTGCGTTTGGGACAAGTGCTCGGCAGCCATCACCTCGGTGGGTAACCCTGCCTTGTGGGGAGTTGCCGCGGTCGCGTTAGTGATCGTGATTCTTGCGTGGCTAGTACGGCAAGACTGGCGTGCAGGAGGCATTGCAGCGGGCATGCTTGCCACGTGGGGCCCATGGTTTACGTATCAGGACCGCACTATTTTTACCTTCTACACAATCGTCATGGTTCCGTTCGTTGTGCTGGCGGTGACCTACTGCTTAGGCCTTGTGTGGGGCCGAGGTCGTCTCACCGCCTCTTTGCGCGCCCGGCGCGCGACTGTGGGCGTGTTCCTCGCAGTTGCAGTGCTACTTTTCGCCTACTTCTGGCCTCTATACACGGGCACTACTGTGCCGTATGACAGCTGGCG
The DNA here is from genome assembly GCF_000178455.1 of Brevibacterium mcbrellneri ATCC 49030. GTDB lineage: Bacteria > Actinomycetota > Actinomycetes > Actinomycetales > Brevibacteriaceae > Brevibacterium > Brevibacterium mcbrellneri. The sequence goes on from NZ_ADNU01000049.1 coordinate 28,134, forward strand.
ACAGCACATGTTTAACCCGTCGTGGATTTAATGACGCGTGAGTAAAAACGCCATGTCACAGTACTGAAGCGTGTGTTTGGTCTTGTATGGTGAAGGAAACTCTGCGCATAATGGAGGCCTGTGACTACTCAACAGACAACGCCGAGCACCGTTGCGATCATTCCCGCCCGCGGTGGCTCAAAAGGCGTACCACTGAAGAACCTGCAGAAGATTGCTGGCAAGTCTTTGCTCGCACGTGCGATTGAGTCTGCTCAGGCAACCCACGGGATCGATTTGGTCGTAGTGTCGACTGATCACGACGGGATTGCCGCGGAAGCTGAACGGCATGGCGCCACTGTAGTCAGGCGCCCCGACGCAATTTCGGGCGACACCGCGACCAGCGAGTCAGCACTCATTTACACGCTCGAGCAGCTGGAAAAGCTTCGTGGCACACAATTCGACATCACCGTGTTCATCCAGTGCACTTCCCCGTTTATCAACCCACAGAACATGGACAACGCGATCGCACGGGTTAAGCGCAATGCTGCAGATGTTGTGTTCTCGGCCGTTGAGGATCACAGCTTCTTGTGGACCTTAGATGAAGCACACCACGCAGTCGCTGTGGGCCACAGCATGGATTACCGTCCACGTCGCCAAGACCGCCAAAAACACTTCAATGAAACCGGCGCTTTCTATGTCATGCGCACCGCTGGATTCATAGAGCGTAACCACCGTTTCTTTGGGCGAGTCGAAATTGAGGAAGTCCCACCAGAAGACGCACGTGAAATCGACACCATGTCTGATCTCACGCTTTTGCGTGCCATGGCTGCGGGGCGTACGGAAACTACCCACCTCGACATCGACGCATTGGTCACCGACTTCGATGGAGTACACACCGATGACGCCGTGCATGTTGATGAAAACGGCGTCGAATCAGTGCGTGTCCACCGAGGCGACGGCATGGGTGTCAGCCGACTTGTCAAAGCTGAGTTCCCATTCCTCATTCTTTCTAAAGAACGCAACCCCGTTGTCACTAGGCGCGCAGAAAAACTGCGTGTCGAGGTGGCACAGGGAATTGACAACAAAGCTCAGGTAATCTCGGAATGGATGGCGGACAAGGGTCTGGATCCTGAACGTGTTGCCTATGTAGGAAATGACATTAACGACCTGGAGGCTTTTAGCGCCGTGGGGTGGCCAATCGCAGTAGCGGATGCGCACCCCAAGGTGTTGGCGGCTGCCAGATTTGTCCTGAAGAAGAACGGCGGTCACGGGGCTGTTCGCGAAGTCTGCGACTTGGTGAGCATTCCCGAGGCCACTCAATGACAGTTGTACCTGGAACCGCAAACGGTTCCTTAAGACAAAAGGAAGCGAGAGTCTGCAATGACCGCTGAAATTAAGCCCGTTGCAATCGGCGAACACACGCTTGGTGCTGGCCACCCGGTTTACTTGATCGGCGAAATTGGCATCAACCACAATGGCGATGTAGAGATCGCTAAGCAACTCATGGATGTGGCTAAAAAGGCCGGCGCTCAGGCTGTTAAGTTCCAGAAGCGCAACCCGGACGTTGCTGTTCCGGAAGACCAGAAGTCAAAGCCTCGTAGTACCCCATGGGGCGAAATGACCTACTTGGAATACAAGTTCCGGGTGGAGTTTGAAGACGCTGAGTATGCAGAGATCGACGCATACGCCAAGGAACTCGGCCTGCAGTGGTTCGCATCTCCGTGGGACATTGATTCGGTGAACTTCTTGGAGAAGTTCAACGCTGTGACCTACAAGATTGCCTCGGCTTCCATTACCGATATTCCACTCCTCGAAGCTGTTCGCGACACCGGTAAGCCCGTCATCATGTCTACCGGAATGTCCACGCTGGAACAGATCGACAAGGCCGTTGAGGTCATGGGCAAGGACAACCTGGTGCTCATGCACGCAACGTCCACATACCCGCTTCCTCCTGAGGAAGTGAACCTGCTGGCAATCCCAGCTCTGCGCGAACGTTACGGTGTTCCCGTTGGTTATTCTGGCCACGAAATCGGTACTGCGATCTCCGCCGCTGCCGTTGCACTGGGCGCTGTGACCGTTGAACGTCACATCACTCTGGACAACGAAATGTGGGGGTCGGACCAGAAGGCGTCCATGGAGCCTGACGAGTTCATCAAGTTGGGCGAAGAAATCCGCGAAGTCACCACTGCCCTGGGTGACGGTAAGAAGCGCGTCATGCCTGGCGAAGAATCCAAGATCGCTTCCCTGCGCGTCGTAAAGTAGCTGATGCTAAAGGTGCGGTCGGTTCTACCGACCGCACCTTTCTATGTCGAGGAGAACCGTGTCAACACCTGAACTTTCGCTCATCATTCCTGCGATGAATGCGGCGCCGTATCTGAGCACGCTCTTTACTTCCCTCCACAAACAGGGTGATATGAGCAAAGTACAGATTATTTTCATTAACGACGGGTCTTCGGATGACACCCCGCTGTTGCTAGACGAATACGGCGCGCAGTTCCCCCACTTTGAAGTAGTCACAAACGCCACCAACGTGGGCCTCGCAAATGGGCGCAACCAGGGGCTTGACCGCGCAAAAGGTGACTACATCGTTTTTCTCGATGGTGACGACTGGTTAGCCGACAATCATCTCCCCACACTTCTCGACGCTGCCAAAGCACTCGACGTAGATTTCATTCGGTGCGACCACGTCACTGTCACGGGCAACAAGCGTGTTTTGAAGCGTGCTCCAATGGCATTGCGCAACCGACCGCTGAACCCTCGTTATGGAATTTTGCCGGTACATGACTCCACTATGGTGGACTATCCGTATGCGTGGGCTGGGATCTTCCACCGTCGAGTCAAAGACTCAGGAATGTTGTATTTCCCCAAAGACTTCATGACGGCAGAAGACCGCGAGTGGATTTGGAACCTGCATTTAAACGCCGATTCCTTTGCCGTAGTTGATGCTCCAGGCATTCTGTATCGTCGGGATGTTGCCGGATCGCTTACCCAGATCGTTGATGAACGTCAGTTAATGTTCGCCGATGCCTTCGAAGGAATTTTCCGACTCGTGGAAGCCGACCGTGACGCGGATATGTGGTGGCAGAAAGCGGCACGCAACTGGCTTGCCATTGTGCAGGCTCAAGTCGAGCGGTTCTCCCTCTCGCCACAAGTAATGAAGAACAAGCTGTACGAAAAGAGCCGAACGGTATCAGCCATGGTTCCCAAAGACGTACTTCTCCGCGAGTTTGCCCAGTCCAAACCCAACCGCCAGCATGCGGTACTCCCTGCTCTCGGGTTGACGAAAGACGCGCTAAAGGAGCTCATCAAGTGAAGCAGATCTTCCTTGCCTCTACCCTTTTTCAGGTCGCGGGACTTGCGGCCGGAATCGATTCAGGCGTGTATGACTCGGCGGTAACCCCAGCGGCATCACTCGAAGGCCCAGGAGCTCCCGACGCGCTTTTTGAGACTCCGAGCGAGCGCATTCTGCTCCTCTCAAACAACGCTGTGGTCCTCGAAGCTGCAACCCCTATCGACGAGGCACCCGGCGCCGCCTCACTACTAACACGCTTCGACCGTGTGATCTATCTCAACGACTTTGTTGCACCTAATCACCCAAACTCATGGGCACCACGCACCGAAGACCTGCCTTTGTGGGAAACTGAGCTACGCTCGCGCTGGCAACTTGGCGACGAAACCATTGAGCTTGTTGTGGAATCTCCCCAAGTGAATCCTGCAATCGCGCTTGGCCGTATCTTTCACACAGCAATGATTCGCGTACATTCTGACGGTCTCATGAGTTACGGCCCAACTCGCAACTTTATCCCGCTGGCTAACGGACAGCGGATGTCGTCTTTGCATTATCTGCCACTTGTTGAAGGGCTCGTGCCACGGCTCTTAAACGAGTATGAGATCACTCCGATTGCTCTCGATCGCCAAGCTTTTGTCAAAGTCGTTGACGAAATCGCGCGCGACACTGACCTGGGTCTCAGCGATGAAATCAAGGCGCTTGACTCATCAACGACAGCCATGGCGTTTGGCCAGTATCTTTCCGCATTAGGAATCTTGACGCCCCAAGAAGAACACGACCTGCACCGTGATTTTGTTTCTGCTGCCCACGAGGCAGGAATGACAGCCGTGGTGTTCAAGCCACATCCCGCTTCGCCACCCGACATGGTGCAAGCACTGGGTGCCTATGCACACGAATTGGGAATCGGCTTTTTTGTGTACAGCTCCCCAGTCATTGCCGAAGTTGCTGTTGCAGTGCTCAAACCGGCGTTGGTCATTGGATGTTTTTCAACGGCACTGGTCACCGCCCGCGCCTTGTACCGCATCCCGGCAAAGGCAGTAAAGACAGACCTGCTTTTAGAGCGCATCACGCCTTACCAAAACTCCAACCGCATTCCCGTGACGATTGCCGACGCTACACTCGACGGTTCGAATGCGGAGCTCTCAACTGAACAGGTCAAAGAGTTGCAAGCACTCGTCGACTCCGTTTCCTACGCAATGCAACCAGAAATTGCGTTCCGCCTGCGGGAGACAGCCCAGGATTTCCTAAGCAAGCGACGTGGCTCGAATACCATGAAGTACTTTAAGAAACGTCGTCTCACTTCGCTCGATCTGCCAGGCGGACTTCCAAAGCGGAATCGTCCTCGCACGGTACTTCGCAAATCGTTGTCCGCTGGAAAAACGCTCGCGCGTGAAACCTACAAATCATTCCAGAAGAGACAAAGTGCCAAAAGGGACGCTGTGGAGGACTGACATGATCGCGATAGTTGAGTCACCGCTACAGTTTCTGGCGGCTTTGGAGACACACAAAGCCTCGACGCTTTTCTGTTATGACTCAGCGACTATGCGTGACTTCGTTGAAAAGTTGCCTTTGTCGTTTCTCGCGGACATCACTGTGAAGTGGGGGCTCCCTCCGACACGCACGTTCACTGCTGCTCAGAACGTGATCGTGGGAGACCTCAACTCAGGATCGTTTCAGCTACTTCTGGTCCGCGCGCGTGGCAAGTTACCTGCCCTGACCGTTGTTGACGATGGACGTGCGACGATCACGGCGTTCGAAAACGTGGTTTCTAAGGCACCACTCGTTCGTTCACGGGTATCGAATTCTGTTGTCCGTACCGGGCTTGGCCATGTTGCCTCTCGTATTCTCTACGCACATGCACAGCGTGGCCATATCACGTGGTTCACAGCTCTCACCCTCAACGATTCGCTCCGGACCCGCGTAGAGAACGCTGGTGTACGCATTGAGTCACACAGCTTCTCGACGATCCGGTCCTTTCCTTGGGACGACTTGCCAACTTCAGGGCCGTTTGTCATTGGTTCAGCAATGGTCGCCGACGGTGTGATCGATGAAGACTCATACTTTTGCTGGCTCGAAAACCTTGGGCTCGATCAGTTTGCCTATATTGCTCACCGGCGCGAAAGTTCCGCATTTCTGAATCGGGTCGGAAGTATCCCTGGCGCTACGGTTTATGCGGCAGGACTTCCAGTGGAAATTCGCCTTTCCCACGCGCAAGCTGGTTCTGAGGTTTATTCGCTACCCACAACCGCGACCGAAACGTTGCCGTTGACGATGGACGCACCCAAGATCAAGACCACGTTTGTCCCTGACGACTGGTGGAAACCGAACGTCACAATGAAAACAAAAATGGAGCTCAACACAGCAGTAAACCGTGCGACTACAAAACCCATCCTTGTTTCCATTTCCGACTCAGAGTCCTATCTGAAATGGTCGGCTTCGCTCCTCGATCAGCTGCGTGAGGATTTTGATGTCCACGTGTGGCTGGTTGACAACCCGATCCTGCCCACTGGCGAGCAGATCGCAAACGCGTTGGCCGGAAGTGATTTCAGCAGTGCGCATGTGCCTGTTGTTAAGAATTCAGAGCTCAAAGTCGCTCTAGAGGACCTTCGGCCGGATGTGATTCTCGCGGCTGCTACTGGGCCTATTGTGCAGGTCATATATTCAACTGCTGCCTTTCTCTCGCACCGCCCTGGGCTGGTCTCCGGCCTCCCTGGGGTGGGACTTCCTGCGACTTCGAAGGGGCAACGTTACAGGCGTCTCGGTGACATGTTCATCACACATTCCGCTTTTGAAAAAGAAAGATACGAGCAGGTATTAACCGATTGTCGCTTCCCTGTCGAAGTGGTGGTCGCTCGTCTACCCATGCTGAAGTCGAAGAAACCACCTCGCGCTAGATTTACTCCCGGGGATATTCCGACCCGTTTGGTTTTTGCTCCGCAGGCAAAGGTGCCCGTGGAGAAGGACGAACGCGAGCAGATCTTGTTGTCTCTGAACCGCTTCGCACGTAATTTTCCGAAGTCCTCAGTTATTGTGAAGGTGCGTAGCCGGCCAGGTGAACAGGAGACTCATCACGAAGAACACTCCTACACCGCGCTCTTGGAGGATTTGGAGCGTGAAGGAAAAGTGATACCGGGACGTCTGTCGGTTGAGGTTGGTCCTATGTCCGATTTCCTTGAGCCGGGAACGGCTCTGGCGACAGTGTCTTCGACAGCTGCGCTTGAAAGCTTGGACCGTGGCCTGGCAACACTCATTATCGCTGACTTTGGAGTCAACGAAGACATGCTCAATGAGGCGTTCGCCGATTCTGGGATCGCGCAGCCGTTGAGCGATCTAGAACGGTCGGACTTTAGGTTCCCGTCTGAAGCGTGGCTCACAGCCAACTATTTCCAACCGTTCACCGACGAATTACCACATGCTCTGCAACTATTAGCGAAACGAGCACGTGCTCAACAGCTTCCGGATATTCGGACGGGCGCGCTTCAGCAGAATTACCGTGGGCTACGCGCTACCGTGCGCTCGAGGACTCCAAAACCCGTGGTTCAAGCGTATCGCCTTGTGAGGCGCGAAATGCCCCAGCGCGTTCGCGACGGTCTTTCCAAGCTTTAACCGAACCTGCAACGACCGCTATAAACGCCACTGAAACCGCCAGGGCGGGCCAGTACGTGTAACGGAAATGATTCGCGGGTATCACCGGGAAGTACGCAAAAACATACAGGAACGCTGAACTCGTCAGCATGAGAGCAAACGCCCTGCTACGGCCCGACCACCACGCACCGATGGATATAACGGCTCCCGCCAGCAGCCAAAACCACGGCTTAAACACAAAGCCAATCGTGTCGGCACCAAAGTCCACGACGTAGAACTTCGCGACCTTATCAAACTTCGTGCTTCCCTTGCGAAAACCTACTTCCTTAGCGGGTTTGACCACTTTGTTTGGGAAGTAGATAAGTCGAGAAGTGGTGAGATAAAACTTATACACCGACCATCGATATTCAACGTAACGTTGTGGGTGGGTGATGACGTGATCCAGCCACAGTTGTTTCAGCTCGTCTCTGTAGCCAAGCGGTGAATAATCGCTGCCACTAGATCCGCGACCGTAACAGTTCCAGTACGCGTCATAGGGCTCGTTCATTTCATAGCACTTGGGGCGCGCCTTATTAATTTTGTCCTTGAGCTCCTGGGGTGCTGCTGATTCATTGAGCTCATTTTCAGGGACAGAGAACATAACATCGTCGAGAATGACCTGATAGATCTGGTGCGTCGGTTTAACGTTCCACTTTCTTGCAATTGCACCATCCAAGGAAACCGCTGACGCTCCTACAAATCCCACGATGACACAACCCATGATAAAGGCACTTATGAATTGTTTGGATCGCCCTTCTCTCAGCTTCGGAATGAGATTCCGTAGTTTTGGGGCGAAAAGTGGAGCAAGCCGCCAGCCAATAAAAATGCACATTGGCACAACAGCAGGGGCCGCATTCTTCCTTACTACTGTGGCAAATACAAGCAGCGAAACCGCTGGCACAATAAACCAAAGTGTTTTCTTGTTCTTGGGAGTGACAAGCGCTAAACATCCGGCGGCAAAAAGTAAAAGTGCTGCCATGATTGTGTCTTTCCACATAACAGCCAGCTGGCTATAGGCCCAAGGCGAAACCAAGATCGCAATCATCGCCAAAGACGCCCATTTACTTTTTAGAATGCGGTGCGCAAATACGGCGAGCAGAAACACCGCCAGGAAATAGATACCAAGCTGGAAGGCTAGTAGCGAACCGAGCTTGCCCGTTACTGCATACAGACCCCGCCACAGAATAGCGACGATAGGCGGATGCCAGTCAGAAAGATTCTTCATTCCCAGCATTTGCTTCGCTTGTTCCGAAATGTCGTATTCGGCACGCCCTGGGTAAAAGCCTAAGAAAGTAACGGCGGCAATTGCGAGGCACAGAAGCAAGAGCCCGACGTCCCACAGTAGCGCTTTGTTGTGTTTAGAAAAGCTCATCACTTTCGTCACTTTTCCTCGATTTTCACTGCTCGGGGAGAATCCGCTTCTTTGAAAACCCATGTTCTGTATGCATAGAACCTAAATGCCATGGCGAGAGCGATTCCTACAATGTTGGTGGATATGTTGTACGAGATCGGGTCACGCAGATTGAGGAGATACCACGTCACTCCCAGCGGTAACACCGTGATGACCATTCCAATGGCGTTCACAACCACGAAGAGAATGAATCCGCGTACGTTTGACCCTGTAGTGCGGTCGCCATATGTCCACAGTTTGTTTCCCAGCCAAGCAACAATGACAGAGGCAATCGTTGAAATGATTTTTGCTTTGACCGGACTTCCTGGCATTGTGGCAGGGATACCCAGAAAGCCGTACACCAGTAGATTGGAGAGCCCAACGTCAACAACGTATCCCGCTCCTCCTACCATGAGGAAGCGCATGACTTCCACAAGTAGGGAACGCCATTTTTGAGAGTCAGCGGGCATTTAAGATGAAGACCCGCTCAGGCCCACGGTTTTCTTGGGCGGGAGTAGTTCCAGATAGTGTAGGCGTGCTGATTCACGTCGCACGCGCCGTAACGCGTCACCAATAATGCCAACGGTGGCAAAAATGGCGGCGATAATCATGAGCGCCACTGCCAAAAGCGCTGTAGGGAACCGTGGAACCAATCCAGTGTTCATGAACTCAACGATGACCGGCACACCACACACAAGCGACGCGATCACCATGAGAAGGGCAAGCGTACCGTAGAACAAGTTAGGGCGTTCGTGTCGCATCATTTGCGCAATCGTGCCAAGGATTTTAAAGCCATCTGACACGGTGGAGAGCTTCGACTCGCTTCCCTCCGGACGGTCACGGAAGTCAATGCTGTATTCGGCGCAAGGAAGTCGGAGCGACATCATGTGAATGGTAAGTTCCGTCTCAATTTCGAAGCGCTTACTCACTGCCGGGAATGATTTGACGAAGCGGCGTGAAAAGACACGGTAACCGGAAAGCATGTCGCTGACATGGGTGCCAAAAAGCTTACTCGTGATGACGTTGAACATTCGGTTGCCAAATTCGTGCCCTGCGCGGTATGAAGACTCAGGGTTTGTGTCACGCCGAACACCCAGGATGTGGTCGTACGGACCGTTCACCAACATTTCAATCATGTCAGGGACATGCGAAGCTTCATACGTGTCGTCGCCGTCTACCATGACGTAAATGTCGGCTTCAACATCAGCGAATGCGCGCCGAACAACGTTACCTTTTCCAGGACGTTCTTCATGGCGAACAATTGCTCCTGCCGCAATGGCTTCCTCTACTGTGCGGTCGGAGGAGTTGTTGTTGTACACGTACACGTCCATTGACGGAACGGCCGCTTTGAGGTCAGTGACTACTTTGCGGACAGTCACTTCCTCGTTATGACAAGGCACAATGGCAGCAATTTTGTAAGTAGACAGATCAACCGTCATCTAGTCGTTCCATTCGTCAGCTCTCAAGACGCAGTTGGTCCTGAAGAAATGGTGTAAGCGTTTTTACGTATGTCGCACTAACGTGGTTGTGATCACGATATACAAGGACGTTCCCGACAACAACAGGACACTCTCGTTCCACGCAAACTTTATGCTGACGATACATTAATCCCCCATGCACGTGGCGACCTTGAAGATCGAAAGCGGTAAGTAGACATCATCAGCACCCTAAGTAAGCTCATAGTTTCAGAGCCTCCTCAAGGTCATCGACAATGGTTTCGATGTAGGTGGTGCTGATGTGGTGCGCGTCACGATAGACGATGACGTTTCCAATCACAGCCGGGCACTCCTTCTTAGTGCAGAAGCTGTCAGTGAGGTTAATGAAATCAACGTTGTCGAGCTCTTCGACTGCAGCTTTCATAGCTGCATTTGTTCCGCTGTCCTCTCCTACCTCGCTACGTTTGCGACCGCACTTCTCCAGGTCACCTTTTTTCTCATGCTTTGCAATGCAATCAGGGATAAACGTTTTCGTGCCAAAGGCCGGCGTGCCATGTAGAACCGTGACGCGCAACCCAGCTTTCACTAACGGTTTCCAGGCTTTCACGAAGCCTGACGTGCCTGCGTGCTCCTCGCTTCCAACTTTCGCATAGTCATTGACTTTGAGATTGGTAGTAATCACCCTGTCAGGCTTACTCTCAATGAGCCTCTCAATCGTCTCTTTGTTGGGCTCAGTGCAGCGAAGTTCCTTGCGCTTCTCAAGACCGCGAGGCTCAAGTGATAACGGGCATGAGTTGTGAATGTATACCACTAGTTTCCAGTCGGTACCTTCCACGATCTTTTCCAAAGCAGGCACCCACTGGCTCGCGTGTGAATCGCCAACAACCGCAACAGTCTTCTTCCCGTCTGGGTTCGCAACAATACACTCCTTAGTCTCCGCCTCGTCACGGCCTGCGGGAACGCCGTCACATGGATACCGTGGTTGCGCGTCTTTAGCTTCAGGCAATGCGGGAAGAAAAACATTCTCATAACCTTCGATAAAGGTGTTGTACGACTCCCCGTGAAGCGACGCGCGCCCAGTTGGAAGGTCTGGATCGTTCACGAGCCGTTCGGTCGCTCGTTTCTCCAACGCTAATACCGCTTGCTGTTTCGCGACGGGAGTTACCCCCACTGCAGCAGTCACAGCAACCGCAACGCCTGCGGCAATCAAAGCTCTTCGATTCGACTTCTTCAAAAAGGGTAAAACACGTAACGGCTGCTCAACGTAATAAAACGACAACATCGCCAACGCTAAACTCACCGCAAATAAGGCAATAAACTCCGTGACACCTTCAGCAGGACGACCATTGCGTTCCCTGAAAAACACCACAACAGGGAAATGCCACAAGTACAGCGAATACGACCATAGGCCCACCAACTGAACAGGCTTCCAGTTAACAATGGGCCCCATAGAGCCCAACCCGGTAGTCCAACCAGCTGCAACCGTTGCCACAGTAGGCAACAAAGCAGAAGCACCCGGAAACGCGGGCACCTCCCCCGTATACGTCACGCACGCAACACCAATCGCAGCTACACCAACGATCGCCATCGCCTTGCGCGCACTATTAAACTTCTGCGGATCACCTAATACGCACGCAAGCAAACCACCAATACCCAACTCCCACACACGAGTAGGCGTAATGAAGTACGCGGCAGGGTCCCCGGCCCCTACCGACACAACACTCCACACGAAAGAAACCAGGCACACAAACGCAATGAGCCGGAAACGACGCCGGAAAACATCTGCACTATGGCGCCCGCGGTTCTGCAAACGGCGTGTAGCCCACAGCGCCAACACCACCAAAAGTGGCCAGAAGACATAGAACTGTTCTTCAACCGAAAGCGACCAGAAGTGCTGAAACGGAGTAGCTGCCTCACCCTGGCCCAAATAATCAACAGACTGAGCAGCCAACGCAAAGTTCTGCACATACACAGCCGATGCCACAGCTTGCTTGGTCACCGTATCCAGCTGCGTCACCGGCAAAAAAAGCAAACTCGCAATAGTAGTGACAACAATCGCAAGAGTCGCAGCCGGGAGAATACGCCTAGCCCGGTTGGCCCAAAACTGGCTCAGCGACAAACGCCCCGTAGATTCAACCTCTTTCAGCATGTGTGCCGTGATCAGATAACCAGAGATCACAAAAAACACATCCACACCAACAAAACCACCCGGCAACCACGAAGGCTGAATGTGGTAAACAACGACAGCCAAAACAGCTATCGCACGCAGAAGCTGAATCTCAGGACGAAACTTTCGCATCTACTAAACTCTCATGAGACGGAAACCAGCCCACCTAGTGTAAGAAATATAACCCGCTACACAGCGCTTAAAGTCTCAGTGTCGGACTATTACGTCAATAATTGTCCCTAACCAGGGCTCTAAGGTTTCTGCGTATGCCGGCGACACGTGGTTAGTGTCGCGGTACACAAGCCGCGAGCCAGCAACGGCTGGGCACACGTCTTCGACGCAAAACGCGTCAGCTGTGTCCACCAATTCCACGTCCGATACCTCACGCGCCGCTTCGCGCATGGCCGCGTTCGTGCCCTGGTCCAGTTTTGCGTCACTTCGTTTGAAGTCACACGCAGATGGATCGTCCATGTGTTCACTCACGCACTCAGGCATGTCCCCCGGCGGATTGGGCGAATCGACAAAAGCCAAAACCTTGATGTCTTCACTGCTCAGCTCCCGGAACACGTCCGCAAACCCCTTTGTCCCCGGCACCTTCTCAGCATCCTGAGCCACAGCGTCACCTCGGACCAGGCCAGAGGTGAGAACGACCTCGGGCCGGTCCTTTTTCAACCTTTCCAAAACATCACGGTTTGCATCCTGACACTTCAGGCCGCCCGCCTGCTCAGCGTTGAACTCACCCACCGTGAACGGGCACTTCTGCCGTAAGTACACCACGACTTTCCAGTCGGTGCCCTCGACGACCTTACGCAGAGCCGGCACCCACTGCGCCGCGTGAGAATCCCCCACGACAGCAATCGTCCGTCCGCCGTCCGAACCCGCAATCGCACAATCCCGCGTGCGCTTTTCAGAAACCGGCACGGGCACCTCAAAGGAGCACTCTGGAAACTTGGGCTCGCTCTCTCGCGCGCTAATCGGAGCGGGCTCAATGGTGGTGTCCTCGCCAAAGAATACGTCGTAGTCGTACTCGCGCAGTGACCCGAACCCAGGCGCCAACTTAGTAGGCAGATCAACCGTAGGAGCAGCCAGCACATCGTCACGCAGGTTTTGCTGGCGCAACTCGTGTGCGCTCACCCAACCGGGCACCACGGCGACCACGGCACCAACTGCCGCCACGGCTACCGCGCCCACAACCGTGTGCGCGTTGCGAGCCTTGAGCCACGTCCACGACAAGATTGGCCTTTCCACCAGGTAATAACTGGCACACGCAACTACCAGGCTCACCGCAAAAACCAGCAGTCCGCCCAGCGCGGTGATGCCACCGTCGATGCGGGCTCCCGCGAACACCACTACCGGGAAGTGCCACAAGTACAAGGAGTACGACCAGTCCCCCACCCGTTGGATAGGCGCTAAACGCATGACGCGGTCTGGGGAACCCACGCCCGAAGTCGTCCCCGCCGCGATGACCGCCACCGTCCCAGCGATGGGGAGAAGCGCGGCGACACCGGGGAACGGAGTTGCCGAAGAGTACATGACCGTGCTGATGACGATGGCGGCAATTCCACCCCACTGGAGGGCCAGTCGCAACCACGGGTGCGAGGTCCATTCGATGAGCACGCACGCCAAAAGCCCACCAGCACCCAACTCCCACAGGCGCGTCCACGTCACAAAGTACGCGGCGGGGTCACCACTTGACACGTGGACCACGCTGGCAACGAAACTCACCGCGACAAACACGGAGAAGAACACCACCGTGATACCTCTGAACCGCCTGCGGTGTTGATAGAACCCCGTTGGGTACTTCCGTAGAACCTGTCCCGCGATCAAACCGGCCGCCACAACCAACAACGGCCACACCACGTAGAACTGTTCTTCCAAGGACAACGACCAGAAGTGTTGGAACGGAGTGGGCTTCGCGTCAGCAGCCATATAGTCAACCGACTGGCGTGCAAGGGCGAAGTTCTGAATGTAAAGCGCTGAAGCAACCCCCTGTGTGGCCACATCTTTCAGACGTGTCAAAGGCAAAAACCACACCGACAGAATCGACACCACCACAATGGTCACCGTGGCTGCTGGCAAGATCCGGCGAGCGCGGTTCGCCCAAAACTGCATGAGCGAAAACTGCCCCGTGGTTTCGATTCGGTTGAGGATACCGGCCGTAATGAGGAATCCGGAGATCATAAAGAACACATCCACACCCACAAAACCACCCGGCAACCAGGCAGGGTTGATGTGATAAACGACGACAGCGACCACAGCCAGGGCTCGCAAAAACTGAATCTCTGGCCTAAAGCGTTGCGCAGAGCTTGGCCTCGAAGTCGTCATAATGAACCATTCAACACTACCCGCCAGGCGCCTGAACGATTATCCCCGCCGTGTCTCCTACTCACCCCTGCGAACACCCCCAAATGTCATACGTGTCACATTCAGGCGTGCCCCGGGTCACACTATGTCATTTCATGACAAACCCGACCCCACTTAGCATCAACGTTCCGCAATATGAGAGACGCTAAACCATACAAGGAGTACCACGTGATCGAACTGCGCGATCTTCGCAAAGAATTTGCTGGCGCTCCGGCACTGGATGGAATCAACCTCACCATCCCAGACGGTCAAATCCACGGAATTGTGGGACGCTCGGGTGCCGGAAAGTCCACGCTCATTCGATGCATCACCGGGCTAGAAACGCCCACCAGCGGCACCGTCACCATCGACGGCACCGCCATCACCGGGCAATCCGCCTCGGGCCTGAGGCGTGCCCGCCGTTCGATCGGCATGGTGTTCCAGCACGCGAATCTGCTGGACTCCCTCACTGCGCAAGGCAACGTGGAGCACCCACTCAAAGTGGCAGGCGTCCCAGCCGCTAAGCGCAAGGCACGAGCACAAGAGCTCCTCGAACTGGTGGGCCTAAACGACCGCGCCAACAACCACCCCGCACAGCTGTCCGGAGGTCAACGTCAGCGTGTGGGTATCGCCCGCGCCCTTGCCACGGAACCCTCACTTTTGCTGTGTGACGAACCCACCTCGGCACTGGACTCACAGACCACCAGCCAGATCCTGCAACTTCTACGTTCCTTGCGTGACCGTCTGGGCATTACCGTGCTCATCATCACCCACGAAATGTCAGTCGTGCGCGAAATCTGCGACGCGGTCACCCACCTGGTCAACGGAACGATCGCCCACACCGGAACGCTCGAAAGTGTGTTGAGCGAACCAGCTTCACCGCTGGCCAAAAGCCTCATTCCGCTTCCAGAAGGCACCGACATCACCGGGACCTTGGAAGTTGCCCTGCCTGCCACCTCGGTCACGGGTCCCGAGGCGGGCGCCGGCACGGTCTCAGGTGTCTTCGAAGCTGCCTCGCAGGCTGGTGTGCCGATCTCAGCCGTCCAAGCCGGCACCGTCGAAGTCATCGCTAACCGGCAAGTAGGACGCCTGCGCGTTTCTACCCAACGACCCGAAGACCTGCCCCGCCTTTCCCAGGCACTCCAGCAGGCCGGGTACACAGTAGGTGGAACGACCTCGGCGAACAACGCCCACAACAACGGAAAGGAGGCCAACGATGTGGCTGAATAACCCCGTCATCGCGAATGAACTGTGGCCAGCCTTCTGCGAAACCCTGTTCATGACGCTGCTGTCAGCCTTGTTCTCCGTTGTTTTGGGACTGCCGTTGGGGATCCTGCTGTGGCGAACCGCCAAGAACTCCCTGTCCCCCAACCCGGTCCTGTACCGAATCCTGTCGACGATCGTGGACATCGGGCGTTCGATCCCGTTCATCATCTTGATGATCGCGCTCATCCCGTTCACCCGATTTATGGTGGGCACCGCGCTGGGATGGTACGCAACGGTCGTACCGCTGACCGTAGGAGCGATCCCGTTCTACGCCCGGTTAGTTGAATCAGCCTTGCGCGAAGTCTCCACCGGGAAAATCGAAGCCGTCACCATGATGGGGGCCAGCCGCGGACAGATCATCCGCCAGGTCATGATTCCCGAGGCGCTGCCCGGCCTGGTTTCGGCAGCCACCGTGACCACCGTGACCCTGGTTGGTTACACCGCGATGGCTGGTGCGGCCGGCGGCGGAGGTGTTGGCGCCCTCGCTATTTCCTACGGCTACCAGCGCTACCAAGGAGACACGATGCTGGTGTGCATCATCGTGCTCGTGGCACTCGTGGGCGTACTGCAGTTCGTAGGCGACCGGATCGCACACGCCGTGGACCACAGATAAGCACTCCAAAACTTTAGCGGCACTTGGGCGAAGGTGCTCGCAGGGGTGGCTGACACCTCGGCGGGCAACCTGGCCCGTACTTACCAATTTCACGCAAATAGAAAAGGAAACACGTATGAAACTCCGCATTGCAGCAGCCGTTGCAGCTGCCAGCCTTCTGCTCACCGGTTGCGGTCTCGCAGGTGGGGACGCGAAGGAAGTCGGCAAGAAGAACGGCGATATCACCACGCTTACAGTGGGCGTCTCACCGGTTCCACACGGTGACATCCTGAAGTTCGTCGACGAAAACCTGGCAAAGGATGCTGGCCTCGACATCGAAATCAAGGAATACACCGACTACACGCTACCGAACCGCGCGCTGGTTGACGGTGACCTGGATGCCAACTACTTCCAGCACAAGCCATACCTGGATACTGAAGTTGAAGGTCAGGGATACAAGATCCACGGCTTCGAAGGTGTCCACATTGAACCGATCGCACTTTTCTCCAAGAAGGTGAAGTCGGTTGACGAACTGCCTGACGGCGGAACCATTGGTATCAACAACGACCCTGCCAACCAGGGTCGCGCGCTGGACATGCTGGCCAAGGAAGGCGTCATCACCTTGGCTGATGGCAAGGACGCAACCACTGCGACCATCCACGACATCAAGGACAACCCCAAGAACCTGAAGTTCCAGGAAGCCGACGCAGCACAGCTGGCACGCACCCTGGACGACACCGACGCGTCGATCATCAACGGAAACAACGCACTCGAAGCTGGTCTGTCCCCCACCAAGGACTCGATCCTGGTGGAATCGGCAGAAAACAACCCATACGCCAACTTCCTTGCCGTGCGAGACGGCGACCAGGACAACGAATCGATCAAGAAGCTGGACGAACTTCTGCACTCACCTGAAGTCAAGAAGTACATCGAAGACACTTGGACCGACGGCGCTGTTCTCCCAGCGTTCTAAAGGTCTGAGGTGCTCAGGTACTAGTCGGTTCTGACCGGCCAAACCACTGCTCTTGATCGGCCAAACACGACCATCTGAATGCACAAGCGAGGGACTCCCTGGTAATCAACCAGGGAGCCCCTCGCTTTGAGTCAGCTACGCAAGTGGCTTCTGCACCACCAGAACTGCTTAGAACAAACCGCTGATGTTGCCGCCGTCGTCAACGTCGATCGTGTTGGCTGCCGGCTTCTTTGGAAGCCCTGGCATGGTCATAATGTCGCCACAGACCACAACTACGAAGCCCGCACCGGCAGACAGACGCACGTCAGCTACCTCGAGCACGTGCCCAGTTGGTGCGCCCAACTCGGTTGCGTCAGTCGAGAACGAATACTGGGTCTTGGCGATACACACCGGCAAGTCGCCATACCCGTCTTCTGCGAACAGTGCCAGCTTGTTGCGCACCTTCTTGGGAAGTTCTACCCGGTCAGCACCGTAAACCCGCTGGGCAATCGTTGTGATCTTTTCTTCCAGCGTGGCGTCAAGTGGATAGGTGAACTGTGGTTCCTTGCCCGAGGTGTCCGCTGCTTCTGCAACCGCGATCACCTTGCGTGCAAGGTCGGTTGCACCCTTACCACCTTCTGCCCAGTGGCGCGCGAGAGATGCTTCTACACCACGTTCCTTGAGTGCCTCAAGCAGTGCGGTGTGTTCAGCGTCAGTGTCCGATGGGAACGTGTTAACGGCAATAACTGGGGTGACACCGTAAACATCGCGGACATTCGCAATGTGCTTGTCCAAGTTCACGAGACCAGCCCGCATTGCGTCGACGTTTTCGTTCTCCAGGTCAGCTTTAGCGACCCCGCCGTGGAACTTCAACGCACGCACGGTAGCCACGATCACGGCAGCGGACGGGAAGATTCCCGCAGCCCGGCACTTGATGTCGATGAACTTTTCAGCACCCAGATCAGCGCCGAATCCCGCCTCGGTGATCGCATACTGGCCGTAGTTCATCGCAGCCGTTGTAGCAAGCACCGAGTTGCACCCGTGGGCGATGTTTGCGAACGGACCACCGTGGATAAACGCTGGCGTTCCTTCAATCGACTGCACCAAGTTGGGTGACAGCCCCTTGGCCAAGAGAGCGGCCATCGAACCAGCGACTTCGAGGTCGGCGACCGTCACTGGTTTCTTATCGAACGTGCGCGCAACCACAATGTTGCCCAGGCGCTCCTTCAAGTCAGCAATCGACGTGGCCAAGCAGAACACGGCCATGACTTCACTTGCCACAACAATGTCGAAGTGGTCTTCGCGAGCCATCCCGTTGTTGTAGCCACCCAAACCGATCGCAATATCGCGAAGAGCACGGTCATTCAGGTCAACGACGCGACGAATCTCAACCCGGCGAGGGTCAATTCCTAGAGTGTTTCCCTGGTGGATGTGGTTATCCAGTGCCGCACACGCCAAGTTGTTAGCCAACGCGATTGCCGCGAAGTCACCTGTGAAGTGCAGGTTGATGTCTTCCATTGGCAGGACCTGGGCGTAGCCACCGCCGGCAGCTCCACCTTTCATCCCAAAAACAGGTCCCAGGCTAGGTTCCCTCAGCGCCAGGACAGCAGGGGTTTTGCCTTCTGGGACGTCCCAGTTTTCTTCGTGTGCAACTTCATTGATGCCATCAGCGAGCCCAATCGAGGTAGTGGTTTTGCCTTCCCCGGCCGGCGTGGGGCTCATCGCGGTGACTAAGACTAGCTTGGCTGGGGTCGTCGACGGTGTCGAAGAGTCAGCAGCTTCGCGGTCGCGTGTCACTGTGGTTGCAGGAACTTTTGCCTTGTCATGGCCAAAGGGAACGATGTCCTCAACGTTGAGGCCCAGCTTGGCTGCAATAGTAGAGATAGGACGGATAGTAGCTTTATGCGCAATTTCTAAGTCAATGCTCATAGTCACAATATTTACACACACTATTTACACACACTGCGTTCCAGGTACTATGAAAGCGTGAGTAATTACCCTCAATACCCAAACACGCCCGGATCTGGCAACAGCCCCCAACCTGGAGGCAATAGCCCATACGCATCCGGAGCGCCCGGCCAATCACACAACTACGGAAATGGTCAGCCTTACGGCTCCCAGCCAGCAGGTAGTGCCGGCCAGCAACCTTACGGCTCCCAGCCAGCGGGTGGCGCCGGTCAGCAGCCTGCTTACGGAAACTCATACGCCAACCAGGGCATGGGTGGCGGAATGCCTGCAGGGTTCGGTCAGCCCGGACCTGACGGAACGGTTCCTCTCAACCAGCCCCACTACGGCGCGTCGATCAAAGAAGCGACCATGCGCTTCTTCAAGAAGTACGCGCGTTTCAACGGGTTTGCTTCCAGGAGCGAATTCTGGTGGCCAGTACTCTCGCTGATTATTATTCAGTTCATCCTCATGATCCCTTACATCATTGGAATTGTGATGGTGTCCGCGGGCACGGCTACTGCCGCTTCGTCGTACTCATCAACAGGTACGGCTGGTGGCGGAGGGGCAGCCACGTTTGGAACTATCCTCGTGTTCCTCTCTGGTGGACTCCTCTTCCTATTTGGACTGGCCGTCATTGTGCCTTCCATCGCGCTGGCGGTTCGTCGTCTTCACGACGCCGGTTACAGCGGTTGGTGGTACCTCTTGTCCTTGGCTCCTTTTGGAAGTATCGTCGTTCTTATTTTCTGCGCAATGGAAAGCAAACCAGAAAAATGGCAACCCGAATGGTATGACCAAAACGCCTAACAGCAACAACAATCCTTAACGAGTGGGAGTCACAAAAGTGGCTCCCACTCGTGTTTTGCAACGTAACCAAACAGCAACGTGTACACGGCCATACAGGCGAAGTGCCCCCGTAGGATAAGCATGAGATCCTTGTGAACCCCCCCCCTTTTGGAGCTAAACATGTCACAGTACGACTACGGGCAACCGCAAGCGACCCCGTACCCACAGCCACACGCACACACGTATGTGAGCGTGCCACCGGGCTTCGGTCACCCTGGCCCCGATGGCACAGTGCCGCTTAACCAGCCGTGGTACGGAATTGGCTTCATGGAGGCAAACAAACGCTTTTTTAAGAAGTACGTCCGCTTCAACGGCTTCGCGTCACGTGGCGAATACTGGTGGTCATTCTTAGGCTTGACCTTGATCGGGCTTATTCCGAGCGTCATCTTCTCAATCGGATACATCATGGTTTTTGCCGGTATTTTGAGTGCGGCTGCGTCAGCGTCGTATGACGGAAGTGGCGCAGGAGGCGTGGTAACTTCCGGGCTTGGATTCGTTTTTCTGTTGGTGGGGGGCGGCTTGACGAGTCTCATCAGTTTCGCAACGTTCTTACCATCACTGGGAGCATCTATCCGGCGGCTACACGACGCAGGCTACTCCGGCTGGTGGTACTTACTGATCTTCGCTCCGTTCGGAACCTTCATTATCGTGGTACTCCTCGCCATGCCCACTAACCAAGAAAAATGGCAACAGGACTGGTTTGACACCTCGGAAGGCTAATCAACAACTGCCTGTTTCGGGACTGCCACACGTGGCAGTCCCATTTTTTGTGCATGTGACGTTGACTGAAGGAGGAACACAAGAAGGAAAGTGAACAGGCATGCAACCATACAAGTCCGATGCGTGGTCAACTGATCTCTACGGACTCCCGTCAGGACCAAACACCGAGCCACGCCCCTCACCGGCTCCCCTCCACGGACCCCTCGCCCGCCCCCGTAAACGCCCGCGCGCACGCTTGGCGGTCACCTCGGTCATCATCGCAGCGAGTGTGCTTGTAGTGGCAGTGGTGTGTCTAGCCCTGTTCCTCGCCCGCTGAACCCGAACGTTGCATCAGAGCCGGAATCACACGCGTCCGGGTCAGTGGTGCGAACTGCCGAGCATCCGTGTCTGGGGGCAGCTGCTCGTAGCTAAACCATCCGATCTCTTCGATTTCGTGCAAACACTGTGGTGCGTCAACGTTGAGATCCGCCGGAACCGTTTCGCACACAAAGATGTGTCCAGTCACCGTGTGCTGTGCTTCATTGGCAGCGGGGGCGGTGAAGGTTCCTAAGAAAAATAGCTGGTTCGCATCCAGGCGCAGCCCCAGTTCTTCGCGAATTTCACGCACCACCGTGTCCTGAGCTGTTTCGCCTGGCTCGGGTTTTCCGCCCGGCAACATAAAAGAGGTAGTCCCCCTCTTGCGAACCATGAGAAGCGCAGGTTCGCTGGGGTGCTGAATGACTAAGGCTGAAACGGTGATGCTCTTCATGGGATCCTTACGCGTTCGGGCCCGAGGTGGTTCTCACCTCGGGCCCGAATCACTGTGTCTTATGCGTTCTTCTTAAAGAAGAGCTGCTTGTTTGCGAATTCGTCCATGGCAAGTGGGCCCAGTTCGCGACCAATGCCAGAACGCTTCACGCCACCGAACGGTAGGTATTCGCGTGATTCTTCAGGAGTGTTGATGAACACCATTCCGGAGTCGATCTGCGATCCCACCTTTTCCGCGCGTGCGGAGTCCGAGGAGAAAACAGCTGACCCCAGCCCGAACTGAGTGTCGTTGGCAAGTTCGATGGCTTCTTCTTCGCTTGAAACCTTAAACACCATGAATGCCGGGCCAAAAAGTTCTTCGTAGTACCCGCGGCTCCCCTTCTTCACGTCGGTGAGGACAACCGGGCGAACCCACGCCCCTGGGCCGTCGTAGTCTTCGCCACCAGCCAAGAGGGTTGCCCCTTCAGCTACGGTCGCCTTGACCTGTTCGGTAAAGCGTTCCTTTGCCCCAGTCGAAGACAGCGGAGCGAGCGTGCCCGGGTCTTCCCACGGGTTGTCCACTGCGATGTCTTTGGCTGCCTGCGTAATGGACGACACAAAGTCATCGTAAATGTCTTCCATGACGATCATGCGCTTAGGCGAGTTGCACGCCTGCCCCATGTTACCCATACGGGTGTTGAACAGGAGGTCTGCAGTCTTGGCAACATCTGGCGTGTCCAGCACCACATATGGGTCAGATCCGCCCAGTTCCAGAACGACCTTCTTGAGGTTCTTCCCTGCTTCAGCTGCCACAGCTTTTCCGGCGCGTTCTGAACCGGTAAGCGAAACACCCTGGTTGCGTGGGTCGGGCAGAATGACGTCCGCAACCTGTTCGTTGGTTGCGTAGATGTTGATGTATGCGTCTGCAGGAAGGCCTGCTTCCTGAAAGATCTGCTCCATGACTTCTGCTGACCATGGACACTGTGGAGCGTGCTTGAGCAGAATCGTGTTCCCCAGAGCTAAGTTAGGTGCTGCGAAACGCGCCACCTGATAGTACGGGAAGTTCCACGGCATAATGCCCAGAATCGACCCGGTTGGTTTGCGCAGCAAGTACGCGTCCCCGTCGTTGGCGCCACGCAGTTTTTCTTCTTCAATGAACGCTTTGGCGTTGTCTGCGTAGTATTCGTAGATCCGAGCCGAAATTTCGACTTCACCCTGACCGGCAGGAATGACCTTACCCATCTCAGTCTGGATGATCTTCGCAAGCTCTTCTGAACGTTCGCGGTAGATGGCAGCGACCTTACGCAAAACTTCTACACGCTGTTCTACCGGGGTAGTCTTCCAGCTCGCGTACTCCTTGTGGCTGCGTTCCAGGGCATCTTTGATCTGGTCATCAGTATCGGTGGGGTACTCTTTGACGGTTTCGCCATTTGCCGGATTTACAACTTTGTATTCAGACACGGTTTATCCCTTCTGTTGACGGACTCGGATGAGCCGGTTAGTTACACGTTACCAACGTTCAAGAGGTGTTAAACCTCGTTGCCACGTATTTCTCAATACGAACTCACGCCCCGAACGAATCCGTAGATACTCCGTGTTTTCCAGCGGTTTTATGACTAGGGTGAAAAACATGGATATTCGACAGCTCGCACTCAACTACTATGAAACCGTGGACAAAGGTGACCCGGAAGCCACCTCGGACCTTTTTGCACAAAACGCAACCTACGACCGCCCCGGATACGACACGTTCAAGGGTGAAGAAATCCGGGAGTTCTACCGCAACTCTCGCGTGATCGAATCCGGTGCCCACACCGTCAACATGGTCGTGGTTGAAGGGTTCACCGCAGCGGTCCACGGTACCTTCGACGGGGTGCTCAAAGACGGTAGCGAAGCCCATGAAGGGTTCGCCGACTTCATCCAGTTTGACGGCGACGGGCTCATCGCGGCACGCAGGTCATTCTTTTATCGCGCAGCAGTGTGAAACGTGCGTGACTTCGCCGGGTGAGCCTGGCAAACTTTGAACATGAGTACGACAAGCTCCGCCGTTTTGGCGCTCGCAGAAAACGAACTGGCCCACGCACAAGAAGTCGCAAACGTCACCATGCGTGAACTCCACGACGCGCACGAAGCCGCTGAAGCGTCACTGCTTTTGGACAACGTGTGGAACGTGGGAAAAGCGGGGACTACCCAACTGGAACCCGGCTTGATTGTGGCGCTTGCCCACTCTGGTAACTACGTGGGTGGCGCCTTTGACAACGACACAAACGAACTCATTGGTGTCACCGTGGGGTTCTTTGGGCGGCCACTTGGCAAGTCCATGCACTCACATATCGCAGGTGTGCGGCATGACCAAGTGGGGCGCGGAACCGGTGCCGCGATGAAGCTCCACCAACGCCTCTGGTGCCTCAACCACGGGATCATGCAGATGACATGGACGTTCGACCCGCTGATCGCACGCAACGCGGCGTTTAACTTCCGCAAACTGGGTGTCTACTTCGTTGACTACTACGAAGACTTCTACGGCCAGATGCGCGACGGGGTGAACGCAGGTCAAGCATCAGACCGCATGATGGTCAGCTGGAGTTTGGACCGTGCACCTAAAGAAACGTCGTCCAAACGTTTAGACGAAATCGATGATCTGGATATGAACTACGCGCTCCACGTCGGGGATTCCGGTGAGCCGGTGGAAAGCGACGTGCCTAGGTCCACCACGTACGCGGCGCTACAGATCCCTGCCGATGTTGAAACCCTGCGGGGCGCCGACGCAGAACTCGCCGGCCAGTGGCGTCACGCGTTGCGTCGCGGGATTGTCCAGCTCACCCAAGACGGGTGGGACCTAGCCGGTCTGCGCAAAGATAACACGTACATCTTCACCCACGACTGAGCCAGTCCCACCCGTCCTAGCGGCCAAGCAGCTGGAGCGTTATCCGTTCCACTGCTCCCGCAGGAGTTTCTTGTCCAGCTTTCCGACCGAGGTGCGTGGCAGTTCGTCTGTAATGATCACCTTGTCTGGGAGCTGCCATTTGGCAAACCGTTCGCTCAAGGTGGTGTAGACGTCGTCTTCTGTCACGGTGTTACCTGGGCGTGGCACCACGTACGCAACTGGGCGCTCTTGGTACTTGGGGTCCGGCACACCAATCACTGCGGCTTCGAGGATTTTGGCGTTGTCCAGAATGGAGTTTTCCATGTCGATTGACGAAATCCATTCGCCGCCAGACTTGATAACGTCCTTGAGGCGGTCAGTCAGTCGCAGGTGTCCTGTTGGCTCAATGACGCCAACGTCACCTGAACGCCACCATCCGTCCATGAAGCGGTCAGAATTGTCGTCAAGCTTGTAGTAGCTTTCGGCAATCCACGGTCCGCGTAGCAGAAGTTCACCTGCGGACTTACCGTCACGCGGTAGCTCTTTGCCTGTGGGGTCCACAATCTTCATCTCTACGAGCAAGCTTGGAAGCCCCTGCGAACGCTTAAGGTCCCACTCTTCTTCTTCAGTGAGCGTTGACCCTGGCTTGGTTCGCACGTTGGCGGTGACCAGTGGTGTGGTTTCAGATGCTCCGTAGGCGTGGATGACGTTAGCTCCGGCGACCTCTTTGAAGCCCTTAATGAGAGCCAAAGCAGGTGCTGTTGAACCCGAAACCAGGCGCAGACGCGACAGGTCTGGCACATTGTCCAAGGTCTTCAGGTAGTCGAGCACTGGAGCAAAGATAGCGGGTGCCCCGTTTGCGAGTGTCACTTCTTCTGTCACGAGCGCTGGCGCAACTTCTGCGATGTCGTTCGCACTGAACTTGCCGGGCAGAACCATCTTGGCTCCCACTGCAACACCCGCCTGTGGGAAGCCCCACGACATCACGTGGAACATAGGCGTCCAGGGCATGACAGTGTCTGCTTCTGTCACTGACAGGATCTGGCACAGGTTCAGAGCGTGGAGCACTACGGAGCGGTGGGAGTAGAAGATTCCCTTGGGACGCCCAGTGGTTCCGGTGGTGTATCCGGCAAATGCGGCGGTGTTTTCTTCGACGAACTCAAAGTCGTACTCTTCGCTGGCTTCTGCCATGAGGTCTTCAAAGAAGACAACGTTGTCAAGCGTTGTGGAGATCTCCGAGGACGGCTTGTCCGTCATGACGATCCACTTCTTGACGTACACCTTGGGTGCCAGCTGCTCAGCGATTGGCAGAAGTGATTCGTCAACAAAAACGGTTTCGGTACCTGAGTGGGACACCACGTACTCGAGGTCGTGGGTGGCCAACCGCAGGTTCAGCTGTACTAGGGTGGCTGCCACTGCCGGAATACCAAAGTACAGCTCCAGGCACCTCATCGAGTTCCAGTCGAGCACACCAACGGCGCTACCTGGGCCAATGCCCAAGTCTCCCAGGACGTTGGCAAGCTTCTTGACGCGGCGTCCCAGTTCAGCGTAGTTGCTGCGCTTCCATTCGCCGTCAATTGTGCGGTGCACAATTTCGCGCTCTGGGAACACAGCTACTGAACGTGTCAGGAACGTGGTGAGGTTGAGCGGGAAGTTGTCTCCCTGGGTTGAAGCGCGTCCTTTAAGCACGGTTCACTCCTTTGAATACTGCGGGTCGTTTCTCCAAGAATGCGGCTACGCCTTCTGCATAGTCTTCTGTTGTCCGAAGTGCATCTTGCCCTTCTGCCTCCCGGCCTAGAGCCGCATCAAGTTCAGTCAGTGTCGCGTCGTTGATGGCACGTTTGGTGCGCCCCAACGCAACGGTCGCGGATTTCGCGAAGGTGGCCGCAACTTCACCGGCCCGGGTATCCAAAAGATCGGGGGCAACGACCTCGGACGCCAGCCCCCATTCAAACGCCGAGGTGGCAGTCAGTTTCTCTGCAGTGAGCGCCATGCGGAGGGCGCGGTGGCGGCCAGCGCTGGCCGCGACTAACGCGGTTGCCCCACCGTCGGGCATGAGTCCAATCCGAGTGAACGCGAGCATGAGGTATGACTTTTCGCTCATAAGAACGTAGTCAGCCATGAGGGCCAAGGAGCACCCGATCCCTGCAGCCGGACCGGACACCGCCGCAATCACAGGGACTTCGACGTTGCGGTAGGTCTGCATGAGACGAGTAATCTTTTCCATGCCCAGGCTGCCTTGGCCTGGGGACATGAGGCTCACGTCAGCGCCAGAACAGAACGCGCGCTCGTTACCTTTCACAATGACTGCACGCACTTCTGGGTCCAGGTTGGCCAGGGCGTCTTCCAGTGCAAGGAAAGCCTCGAGGTGCAACGCGTTCATAGCGTCTGGACGGTTGAACTGAATCGTGAGAATACCGTCGGTGAGATCGGTGAGCACTCCTTGGCTCATAGCTCCTCCAATGTGTTTATGGGGTGAGTAGGATCTTGCCCATGACTGACCTGTTGTCCAGTTCAGCTAGGGCGGCGGATGCGTCTTCTAATGGGAAGGTCGCGTGGATACGCGGGTTGAGCTTTCCGGCTTTGACGTGAGGAAGCAAGGTCTGCCACTGTTCGTCGATGAGCCCCGGGTTGGGCACGGTTGCCGCACCCCAGCCCACACCTGCAACGGAGATGTTATTCAAAAGCAGACGGTTGACTTTGACTTCTGGGATTCCGCCAGCGGTGAAGCCCAAAACCAGAAGGGTTCCGTACGTAGCCAGGCAGCGAAGTGAGTCAGTGAAGCGATCTCCACCCACAGGGTCTGCGACCAGGTCTACGCCACGGGGTTTGATTTCTTTTACGCGGTCTTTGAAACCATCGGCAAGAACCACGTGTTGTGCGCCGAGCTCCTTCACAATGGCCGCTTTTTCTTCAGTGGATACCACCGCGATAACTTCGGCTTCCATTGCGAGCGCAACCTGAACAAGGGCGCTTCCCAAACCACCTGCTGCGCCGTGGATAAGAACGCTCTGTCCGGCCTGAAGTTTGCCACGGTGACGCAACGCGAAGTCAGCAGTCAGAACGTTCATGGGCATTCCGGCAGCAGCTTCAAAGCTCACTTCGTCAGGGAGTTTGACAGTGTGCGTTGCCGGGGCGACTGCGTATTGTGCCCATGCCCCTTTATCCGTGATGAACGCGACGCGGTCTCCCACCTGGAAGTCGGCCCCCTTGCCAACTGCATGGACGGTACCGGCGCCTTCAGAACCGATGATGAACGGGACTTGGTGTTTGGTTTGGTACATGCCGCGGGTTTGTAGAAGTTCCGGAAATGTCACACCGGCCGTGTGCACTTCAACAACGACGCAACCAGCTGGTGGTTCTGGGATGTCGGCGTCGACAACTTTCAGGGCCTGCGGTCCTGTGAGTTCCGGTAGCTGAACGGCTTTCATGAGTCTCCTTTGACGTATTAGCACCAACGAGCTCATCTTAACGCTCGATCAGTGCGGGAGTGAAAAACTGTGTGACCCGTATCATGGTGTGGTCAAAGGCCTCGTCAGCACAACAGATTTCAGCAGGGTGTGTACGATACTCAAGACTTTGTTAGACGAGAGGACAAAATTTCAATGGCTGAGATCTTTGCTCTACTCATCTTCGTTGCTCTCTTTGCGATCGGCGCCGTTCGAGGTGTGCACATTGGCGTGCTGATGATTGCTGGGGCGGCAGGAACAGGAATCGTTCTCGCGGGGATGGAAGTAAAGGAAATCGTTGAAGGTTTCCCACTGAACATCATGATTCTGCTCGTCGGAGTCACGTATTTCTTTGCGATCGCACAAACTAACGGCACCATTGACGCCCTCATTGATAGAGCACTAACGAAGGTCGGAAACCGAGCCGCCTTGTTGCCACTTGTGTTCTTTCTTCTCACCATGGGAATCGCATCGATGGGTGCGCCACTTGCGGGACTGGTCATGATGCCTGTAGCGATGCAAGTTGCTCGTAGGTACGGGATCGACTTCGCGCTGATGGGCCTGGCTGTGTGTTTCGCGATTGGCGCTGGCGGTTTTGCCCCTACAAGCCTTTACGGCATCGTCACCTACGGAACAGCGCACTCAGCAGGCATATCATTGCACCCGTTTGTTTTGTTTGGAATCGCCGTAGCCACTTACGTGATTATGCTGGCAGTCAGTTACACCATGTTCGGGCGTTCGCTTATGCGCACGCAGACGTCAGCTCAACGTTCGATTGACGTACCGGACCTGGCAACTGCTCGCGCACAGGGCAACCACCCGTCTGAGCAAGAAACGGCTCTCAACCGAGGAAAAGCGTCAATCGCGAGCGGTGATTTTCTTAGCGATGACGACGAAGCAATGTATAGCTCTGCAGACGCTGACAACGAGTCGGTCGCCGTCCAGAAACTCACCACGGTTCAGATCCTGACTGTCGTTATGATCGTCGCTTTGATCGGCGCTGTGATAGCACTCGCGGCTTTTGGCAAGGAGCCTGACATTGGAATTCTTTGCTTTGCGTTTGCTTCCGTATTGACGCTTATCGACCCTTCTACAGGAAAGAACTCAGTCAGCAAGATCGACTGGTCGACCGTCCTTCTCGTGGGCGGGATCATCACATTCGTGGGAGTTCTCGAGCACATGGGGGCGGTCGACCTTCTGGGAGAGGCCGCTAAATCGGCGGGATCGCCCATTGTTGCGGCTTTTGTTCTGTGCCTTGTGGGAGGTCTGGTTTCAGCTTTTGCTTCGACCACGGGGATCCTAGCCGCGCTTGTTCCTCTCGCGTTACCACTGATTGCAGATGGAAGCCTTCCAGGCTGGGCACTCATCGCTGCGCTCGGAATTTGCTCAGCGGTGGTCGATGTCAGCCCGTTTTCCACTTTGGGCGCCACGGTTGTCGCAACAGCTCCAGAAGAAGACAAACCCAGGTTGGTTCGAGTGCTCACTCGATTTGGGCTTTCAATGGTAGTGATTGGGCCAGTTGCATTGATCGGTTTGCTTGTCGTGCCAACTATGCTTGCAAGCTAGTTCGGTATGTCCAGCCCTTTTGACAGCACCACAAATTCCAGATCATCACGCAGGGGCGTACCAAAACGCTCATCACCGTACGGGAACGGTTCAGTCTCCCCAGTGGGCTCGTATCCTCTGCGCCTGTAGAACTCAATCAGTTCACTGCGCTGTCGAATCACGGTCATCTTGATACTGCGCACACCCCACTGGGAACGCACCCAGTTTTCTGCCCACGCCATCAACCGCGAACCCAGCCCGCTCCCCTGCTGATCTGGAGACACTGCAAACATGCCCAAGTACGCTTCCCGCTCACTGGTGCGTACCAACTGGACGGACGCGGCAAAGGTAGTTACCGCCTCGGGCGAGGAGGTGCTGGTCTCAGTCGCTCCGGGCACGTGGGCAGGGACCGCGAACACCACGGTGTCGTCCTGGGCGAGCACCTCAGCTGCCATCGTGGCGTCCAGCCGTTGACCAGCCAGCAAATCCGCCTCGGTGGTCCACCCTGCGCGGGAAGCCTCACCTCGGTAGGCGGACTCCACCAACGCGACCCACGGTTCGATCGCCTGGGCGGTCACCCGCACAGGCGTTAAAGCCTCAGCCACGTTCGCCTTTGACCGCTTCGTAAATCGCAGCGGCGACTGCGATGTCTTCCCACGACATTCCGGCCGATTTAAACACCACCGGGGCTCCACTAGCTACGGCACCCGCATCCAGTGAGTGCGCCCATGTGCGGACATCTCCCCATGTCAGGTGCCCTTCGTTGACAGCCTGGATGACGTCACCACACTCCGCCTTCGCCGTAGCCATGCTTTCCACCAGGACGGTCGCCCGGCCTAACAGTTCGCCGGGAAGTTCACGCGCGTCCGGGGTGTGGGAGCCCATCGCTACAACGCAAGCGCTGTCATTGATGAGGGATGCGTCAAAAAGAGGTTCGGACGCCGAGGTGGCAGTCACTACCAGCCCAGCCTCCTGGAGGGCCCCAGTCGCCTGCGAGGACTCAGCGACAATCTGGTCGACTTCGATGCCGTGTGCGTGGGCGTCTTTGACAACCTGGTCACCACGGCCTGGGGTGCGCACGATCACGCTTGTGCGAGTGATAGGGAGGTTCTGGTGGGCTGCGCGAATGTGCGGCACCGCTTGTACGCCGTTGCCAAAAACCACCATGGACAGGCCCTCAGGGTTGCGTGCCCGAGCAAACGGGAGCACTCCGGCAAGAGAGACCGCGGGTGTGCGCAGGTTGGTGAGCGCTACCCCGTCGATGGTTGCGAGTGTGCGGTGAGTAGTGCCGTCTAACAATAGGCACGTTCCTTGGATGAGCGGTTCGCCACGTTCCGGGTTATTTGGCGTGGCGGTGAGTACTTTCACCCCCGCATACGCACCCACCTGGGATGGCATGAAGAGGAACTCACCACCTCGGAGTTCACTACGGGTTCGCACGCCGTCAGTTTCGGGATCAAAGCCGTTTGCCAAGGTGCCTCGCAGGACCTCAACAGCCCCGGCAAAGTCCAAAGCGGCGTCTACTTCGTGAGAATCAATGTGTAAAACTTCCTGACTCGCCATGCTCTCAGCATAACGAACGCATACAGTTGGCTGTATGGAGTTCAACGCAGACGACATCGCAATCGTCCACAACGAAAAAGACCGCCTCTACAGTGTGGAATATCAGGGTGCATCGATTGCATTTTGCTCATACACCGAAGATGCTGAAGCGCGCATCCGCGATTTCAACCACACCGTGACTCAGCCCGAGTACGGCGGGCTCGGGCTTGCAGGCAAGGTTGTCCGGCACGCTCTTGATGACTCGATCAGTGACGGGTTCTCGATCCAAGCTGGATGTTCCTACGTTGAGCACTTCATTGAGAAGAACCCCGAATACAAAGAGCACCTGGCTTAAAACCATACCTGTCTAAAACAGAACCCCTAGCTGAAACAAACACAACCGGCTAAAAGGAAGGGCACAACATGGACGTGCAGAGCATTATCGACAAGGTACCTACCGGCCTTTACATCAACGGGCAGTGGCGTGATGCCGAAGGTGGCAACACGTTTGAGGTGGAAAACCCCGCAACCGGTGACGTGATCGCACGCGTTGCTGACGGAACTCAAGAGGACGCCCTTGAGGCCATCAGGGTTGCCGGTGACACCCAAAAGGAATGGGCAGCAACGGCTCCGCGCGAACGCTCTGAGGTTTTGCGACGCGCTTTTGAGATTCTCATGGAACGTCAGGACGACATTGCTGCAGTGATGTGCTCTGAAATGGGTAAGTCACTCACTGAGTCCAAGGGCGAGGTCGCCTATGGCGCCGAATTTTTCCGCTGGTTTGCGGAAGAAGCAGTGCGTGTTGGTGGCGACTTCACGATGTCCACCGACGGCAAGACACGCCTCATGGTTTCGCGTGAACCCGTTGGACCGTGCGTGCTGGTCACACCGTGGAACTTCCCGCTGGCGATGGGCACCCGCAAGATCGGTCCAGCCATTGCCGCCGGGTGCACCATGGTGTTCAAACCCGCCAAGCTCACCCCACTGACCTCACTCATGTTGGTACAGGCCTTAGAGGACGCGGGCCTTCCCGCCGGCGTTCTCAACGTGGTGACATCCAAGTCAGCGAGCCGCGTTGTCACTCCGTGGATGGAATCCGGGATTGCTCGCAAAGTGTCCTTTACCGGATCAACCGGTGTGGGCATTGGGCTGCTGGAACAGGCGGCGCAGAATGTCATGAAGTCGTCCATGGAATTGGGCGGAAACGCTCCGTTCGTGGTGTGCGAAGACGCTGACCTAGACGCAGCCGTCGAAGGCGCCATGCTTGCCAAGATGCGCAACATTGGTGAAGCGTGCACGGCCGCCAACCGCTTCTACGTCCACGAGTCCCTGGCGCAGGACTTCGCTGCGAAGATGGTCGAGCGCATGGAAGCGCTCAAGGTAGGCAACGGCATTGAAGAAGGTGTGGATATTGGGCCGCTGGTCGAAGAATCCGCACGCGACAAGGTCGACAGCCTGGTCAGCGACGCTGTTGCCAAGGGCGCAAAGGTCGCGACGGGTGGGAAGAAGATCGACGGCCCGGGCTACTTCTACCAGCCCACCGTTTTGACCGATGTCCCCCGCGACGCTGACATCGCAGTCGAAGAGATCTTTGGCCCGGTAGCCCCGATCTTCACGTTCACCAGCGACGACGAAGCGATTGAGCAGGCCAACTCCACGGACTTTGGACTGGCTGGCTACATCTTCACACAGTCCCTGGACCGCGGTCTGCGCCTGTCTGAACAGCTGCAGGTTGGCATGGTGGGCTTGAACACCGGCCTGGTGTCGAACCCCGCAGCGCCGTTCGGCGGCGTCAAGCAGTCCGGCCTGGGCCGTGAAGGCTCCAACGTCGGAATCGACGAATACCTCGAAGTGAAGTACGTGGCCACACCGCGAAGCTAAGGACGGTTCATACGATTGGAGCTCGGATGCTTACTGCAAGCATCCGAGCTCCAGCCGTTTCTAGACGGTTACAGCAAGAATTATGCGCGGCGACGCGCCAGAACGTCGTCCACCACGGCCCGAGCGTTGTCGTTTGCCAGCTTCTTGTCTGAGCGGATCGCCGCCTTGCCGTGACGCAAAGCTGCCGAGTCCTTAGCCGCGTCCTCGAGCTCGGGGCGGGCGCCCACCTCGGCGGCAAACGCCCGCGCCAGCTCTTCACGGTCAGATGGGGAAACGCCGTAAGAGGTCTGCGCTGCCTCCACCTTGCCCGAGGTGGTTGCCTGCTCCGCGTGCGCCTTTGTGACGTACGTGGGGGCCGGCATGTCCTTGGGGAACCAGCCTTTGCCTTGGCTGAGTTCTTCGAACTTTTCACCCAAGTGAAGTTCCGGTGCCTCGGAGGCTTCTTTTACGCTGAGGCTCTGGTCTGTTGAGGACGGCGAGTTCTGCGCAACAGTGTGTTTCTCAGTCTGTTCGGAGTCACGTGTTGCGTCCTGCTTTGGCTCTGCCGGCCTTGGTTCAGTTGCTTTACTCTGTGCTGTGTCGCGTGCCTGGTCCTTGACGACTGGGATTTCGGACGTGATCGCCCCTGCCACCGCGACTCGTGGTTTTGCAGCACTTTCGCGCGCAACAGGCGTTGCTTTTTCCGCACGCACTTTCTGCGCACCTCGCGCTTTTTCAGCACTAACTTTGCCGCCACCTCGGGAAACTTCAGCAGAGGCCTCAACAGAAGCAGGCTCGTTCACACTGTTCAGCGCAACCACCCCGGTGAGGCATGCAAGCGAAGCGGCCAGGGTGAGCACCGGCGCGGCGAAGCTCAAAGGGCCAAAAATCGAAAACGCACCCGTAACCACGGCCACCACAAACAGTCCCATGAATCCAAGGGCCAGCAGTCGCTTGAGCTTGTTCGTTTCGTGCTGACCTGGCGCGGAAACACCACCCTGCCGTGGGGCAGCCTCAGCCTTAATGACTGTGGGCTTCGTAGCTTTTGCTGGCGTGCCCTTCACAGGGGTTTTACCTCCAGCTGTTTTGCCCGTGGTCTTCGCCGAATGCAGCTTAGCTGCGTGAGGCTGAGGCGTGTGAGGCTTTGAGCCGTGAGACTGCGGAGTTTGGGGCTTAGGTGTGTGTGCGGTCATGCGAATGTCCAATGGTCGGTGTGAAACAGCGACGGAGTCCATCCCGGATGCTGGGGCTAAGTACACGTGATCGTGGGCTTCTTCGTGAGCCAACTCTTCTGTGTCCAGCCCGCCAGCAAGTACGGTGAGTTCAGGCTCAGGCCTGCGCAAAGAAATACTCGGCGGCTGCGTCGCAAACGGAACGCCAGCTTCCGGAATGTCCGCGAGCTCACCGGTGAGTAGCGTGTGTGGCTGGGACGCTTGGCCATCGCAGTGTGTGCGCGAACCTGTTCGTGGGTCGCGAGCTGACGGCGGCACCGTGTCCGCGTCACCTGCTTTGGCCACCCCTTTAACCAGGGAAGGTAACGCGAACACAAGCACTCCGATGATGATGAGGATGACGATACTTGTGTCCACATTCTTACCTTAAGAGCAATGTGATTCACGGCTGAGGACCATGCGCGGAGTGTTGCGAAAGCCTCCTGTTATTCGCGTGACTTGCGTGGCTCAGTATTTCGCCTGCACCGAGTCATGAGTCCTTCTGGCACCTCTGTTGAAAGCAATGCAAAAGTGCGGTGGTCGGCCCACTCCCCGTTGATGTGCATGTACTCTCTTCGCACGCCTTCTTCCCTGAATCCCAGCTTTTCGACCACCCGCAGGCTCGCCGCGTTTTCCGGTCGAATGTTGATTTCCATGCGGTGAAGTCCCAGCTCAAAAAAGCAGAAATCTGTTGCCAGGGCAACGGCCCGAGGTGTATATCCCCTGCCTGCTACCCGCGAGTCGATCCAGTACCCCAGCGACGCCGACCTCAGCGAGCCCCAACTGATCCCACTGACGGTGAGCTGACCTCGGAAACGGCCGTCCACAATCAGTGCATACGGAAGTAGTTCGCCCCGCTTGCCAGCGCTGTTCAGCGATTTGCGCAGACGCGAAAACGTGGGAATGCTCCCCTCCCAGCCCGGGGTGGTCGCTTCCCACGGTTCCAGCCACTGGGCGTTGACGGACCGGACCTCAACATACTCGCGCTTGTCCGTCCGCAGAAGCGGGCGCAAAGTCAGGTCTGCGTCGATCAGCCGAGACGGCCACCAATCCACCATGGCTAATCGCGAGAACGCTTGGGCATTCGAAGAATTGTGGCGGTGTCCGTGTCATTCTCGCTCACCGGCCCGTCTGCGCTTCCCGCCGCCGTCAACTGTGGCTTGGGTGGCTGAGGGTTAGGGTCCATGAGCTCAGCGTAGGCCGGCAAGATTTCAATAAACGTTTCCGTTAGAGCACCCGAATTCGCCGGCAATGTCATCACTAACGTGCGCCCCATCCAACCGGCAACCATGTGTTCGAACAACGCCCGAGTATGCCCCGATTCCATGAGCACATCACGCGCCAGGTTCACCACACCGGGAGTTCGGGAATCGAGCTCGAGTTCAATCGTGTGGCACACAGGGTCGATGGACCGTACCGGCAAATCACCCAGGTAAATAAGAAGGTCCAGCGAACCTCTGGCCTTTGTGAGGAGGCCACTCATGTCCTGGGCGTTTTCAACCGGGTGTTCAATCGCGTTGAACTCATTCACTGAGCACACGTACAACGCGTGCTTGAGAGTCTGTGGCGAAACCACCGCAGGATCATACGCGATAACCGCGCTGAACTGCGGTGGTTCAAACTGGCCAGCTGTCACTTAAGACCCGCAACGTATTCGGTCAGCCACGCGTTGAGTTCCTCGCCGAGGTCGTCCCTGCGCCCAGCCAACGTCACCACCGCTTTGAGATAGCTGAGTTTGTCACCGGTGTCGTAGCGGTCACCGCTGAAGACCACGCCGTAAACCCCGTTCGAGTTGGGGTCTTCAGCCAGAGTCTTCAGAGCGTCAGTCAGCTGGATCTCATTTCCTCGTCCGGGTGGGGTGTTATGCAAAACTTCGAACACCTCGGGCGCCAAAACATAACGGCCAATAACTGCCAGATTTGACGGAGCTTCATCAACCGCAGGCTTCTCAACCAGGTCAGTGATCTTCACGGCGTTCTCAACGCCTGTGTCTTCCACCGCTGCGCATCCATAGAGGTTGATGCTGTCTGCGGGCACCTCCATGAGGGCAACAACTGAACCACCGGTTGCTTCCTGGACCGCCATCATCGTGGGCAGGATCGGGTTGTTCTCATCGATGAGATCGTCGCCCAGAAGAACAGCGAACGGTTCATCACCCACGTGCTGTTCACCCTTAAGCACTGCGTGTCCCAAGCCCAGCGGGTCACCCTGGCGCACGTAGTGAATGTCTGCGAGTTCGGAAGCGTGCTGAACTGAGCGCAACTTCTTGTCGTCGCCCTTTGCCTTGAGCGCTGCTTCCAAACCGTCAACCTTGTCGAAGTGGTCCTCCAGCGGGCGCTTGTTACGTCCGGTCACCATGAGCACGTCGTGAATACCAGCGTTGACTGCTTCCTCAACCACGTACTGAATGGCCGGCTTATCGACGACCGGCAACATTTCTTTTGGAGTCGCCTTGGTTGCGGGCAGGAATCGGGTTCCCAAACCAGCAACGGGAATGACGGCTTTTTTAACAGACTTCGTGTTACTCATGCCCTCATTCTAAGGTGCTGGTATGGAAGGAACGGTGGCACACGCCCGTAAGAAAGAGTTGCGTCAGCGAATTAGGTCACGCCGGAGCACTTTATCCGCAGACCATCCAGCGCGTTCAGAGTTGAACGCTCAGGTCAGCGCGCTCATTGAGTCTGTTATGAGGGAAGGTGCGCACCTCAACATCTTGGCGTACGCGAGCATTGCGCATGAACCGTCCATTGACGATGCCCTTGACCAGGCGCGGACTAACGGGGCGCGCGTGTATCTCCCCGTGGTGACAGGGGCGGGCGAACCGTTGATGTTTGGGGAGGCGACCGTGCCGATGAAGGAACTCACCCCGGCGGGCACGTGGGGTATCCGTGAACCGCGCCCAACTGTGGGTGCAGAACAACTTGTCAGCGACCTCGGCCTTGCCTTGATTCCAGGGCTGAGCTTCTCAGCTGAAGGCGACCGCCTGGGCAACGGCGGCGGGTTCTACGACCGCACGTTTGGGCCGCAAGGGGTTGCACCTCTGCTGCGCGAGCCCGGGCGCCACCTGCCGCTGAGCGCGGGAGTGTGCTTCGAAGCTGAGTACGGCGGGAAGTTCCCTGTCGCTGCGTGGGACTTGCGCGTTGATGCCGTTGTGACCGAAGAGGGACTGCGCACGGTGTAGCTGGTTGCTTTGGTGGTTGGCGGCGCTGGCGGTTGGCGGCGCTGGCGGTTGGCGACGCTGGCGGTTGGCGTGACACATTCGGTATCACGCATGTGTGCATATAATTGGGCGGTCAGAAAGGTTGATAATGCCCACGTACTCCTATGCATGCCGCGAATGTGATCACGCGTTCGATATCCACCAAAGCTTCAGCGACGACTCGCTGACCACCTGCCCAGCATGTGGCAAGGAATCCTTGCGCAAAGTCTTCGGCTCAGTGGGTGTGACGTTTAAGGGCTCGGGTTTCTACCGCACTGACTCGCGTAGTGGCGGGTCTGGTTCGAGCTCTGGTTCGGGTGGAGCTTCTGGGTCAGCAAGTGGCAGTGGCTCAAGCTCTGATTCAGGCGCTAGTTCAGGTGGGGGCTTAAGTTCTTCTGGCTCATCGAGTTCATCCAGTTCCTCCGGCTCTAGTTCCTCAGGGTCCTCGGTTTCCTAGACCCCAGTGGGGCTCCCAGGCTCAACCGGGCTTTGCCCCTTTCAACTGAACGGCACAGGTGAACGAGTTTTCCACAGATTCACCAAGGCCCTTCCCGTAGACGCTTTGCGCTTTCACACTTGATGTATGAACACATGGTTGAAGCGCCTAACCGGCTCCACGGAAAAGAAAAGTCCAAACGCACCACCACGCCGGCTTACGCATACGCAACGTCGGCTACTGGCAGCGGTGTGCGCAGGGCTGGCAACTGTCACGCTCGTTATGGTACTCCTCCCCCGCTCCCACGGCGATCGCATCGTCGTAGCGCACACGCGCATCGACCCTGGCACTGTCATCACCGCCCGCCTTGTCACAACCCGAGTCTTCCCACCGCAACTGATACCTGAAAACGCGGTCACCGACCCAGCGCAGGTAGTCGGAACGACCTCGGCGTCTTCCCTTGATGCCGGCACGCCCGTAACCACAACAGCGCTGCTGGAGTCCGCGCCTGCAAACATCCCACCAGGGCACGTACGGGTACCCATCAGCGTGAGCGACCCCGCAACCACCTCGGTGCTGCGGCCCGGCCACCGCATTCAGGTGTATTCCTCAACATCGGAAGAAGCGAACTCGCTGGTAGACGACGCACTGGTCGTCTCAGTCACTACCGCGAACGACCAGTTCACGGGCCAAACCAGTGTCGTCACAATCGCGGTTAGTCAGGAGGACGCACCGAAGTTAGCGGGCAATGCAGGGCTGAGTTTTGGATTGCTCGGGGAAACTGAGACACAGAACACCTCATGATGTGTTTTTCGTAACTAAACGGGCATAGACAAGAAGTTGAGCCTTGAACTTTGGTAAATTAGCAGTGCGCAAGTGAGCGCAAAATCCAGTTCATTCTTTCGGCACCAATCTGGCGTGCCCGTTGAAAGGCAGATATGTTTAAAGGTTTTAGAGATTTCATTCTGCGCGGAAACGTCATCGAATTGGCGACCGCCGTTATTATCGGTGGCGCGTTCACCGCAATCGTTACCGCTGTTTCGGACAAGATCATCAACCCGCTGATCGCTGCCGTCGGTTCGCCTGAAGTAGGCGGGCTTGGATTCCGCATCCGCCCTGAGCGCGCCGAAACGTTTGTTGACTTTGGTGCAGTTATCACCGCAGCGATCAACTTCCTCATCGTTGCTGCTGTTGTGTACTTCATCATCATCATGCCAATGAACCGCCTCAACGAATGGCGCAACCGCAACGCTGATGAAGAAGAAGTACCGCCAACTAGCGAAGAACTGCTCACCGAAATTCGCGACCTCCTGGTTGCTCAGAACCAGAGCGCTGGAATTCCGGGTGAAGCTCACGCAAACAGCGTTGCATCTGAAGACGCTGACACCAACCTTGGTGAAGCTGGCAAGCACTAAGCCTTCCACCTGATAAGTTTTACGCGGGCGCCCCGCATTGATGTGCGGGGCGCCCGCTTGTGCTTACCCACGTTTAGGCGGTGTAAACAACTGATCGCCCCAGTGTGGAGGCTTCTCGTGCGACAGTCCAGAGTCGCCCGTCACGGTCTCCCCTGATCGGTTACCCAACAAACGTCGGTACTTTTCTTTCGCCTGTTGGGCTCGTTTCCGACGCTGGGATTCTGACGGTTCTTCCGAACTACCCTTACGCGTCGCCACGCTTGTCGTCTCGCTCGCCTTCACGTTCGCTCGCACTTTCACCCGTGCCTTCGCGCTCATCTTCGCGAAGGCCAGCATCGATCAAGTCTTCATCCCGCAGAACGCCCGTGTCATACGTTGGCATGATCGCGTCCTGGTCGAGCTCGTGCTCTTCACCACCTCGGCCATTTTCAGAACCTTCATGCGACTGCTCTTCAAACACGGCTTTCGCACGCGCCTGCGCCTCACGGTAGCGACGCACAGCCTTAGCGATGGTGTCGTTGAGATCAGTGTGCCCACGGTAAGCCAGTGCATTCTTCAACTGGTGTTCAAGTTCAGTGTCGTCACGGAACTGGTTGTCCGACTGGATCCATTCGAGCATCTGATGAAGATCAGACTCGGAGTACGCGTGCAGGGGCAAGCCCGGAGTCACTTGAGGACGTGAACCCCGGCGTCCTGTCACGACCGAAGCTGCCCGCGCGGCATCCAACACCGACTGCGGCGAGTGTGCTTCGACCGATACGCGCCACAAATCAAACATGCGTTGAGCAACCGCTTGCGGGTTAACAAACGCGTCCATCGACCACATGCGTGCACACGTCCAACCGCGACGTTCAAGCGAGTCACGGCGTAGACGTTCGCGTTCACGCACACTCGGGGTCGACGCGTAGGCGGGGCCATCAGTTTCAATCGCCAATGCCATGCCCTGTTCCACGGTCTTTCCAACCGGCACCGCAATGTCGATACCGTTGTAGTTCACAATGGGGTGAGCACCCAGCTTGCGCATACGTTCAGCGATGTCGACGACCAGCGGGCTTGGAGCGTCTGTACTGCTTCCAGCGCCCGTGCCAGTACCTGCACCCGTGCCACGGCTACTTGCCGCATCGGAACCCTGTTCGCCACCTCGGGCCGCTTCACTGCGTGAGGCCGCAACAACAGCGGTGATGAGCTCGAGCAAATACCGTGACCCATGCTTGAGGCGTGACCGCTCCAGATCAGTGGGCCCGTAACTGGACACCAGGGTCAGCTTCCGTCGGGCCCGCGTAACAATCGCAGCCAAAAGCTTCTCACTGTCTGGCTCTTCAAGCGAGCCAAAGTTGTACAAGACTCGACCCTGGAGAGTCCGCCCGTAACCCACGGAGAAAATGACCGCGTCACGTGCAAAACCTTGTACACGCTCAACATCGGTGACAACAAAAGGCTCTTTTGTTGTGTCGGTAAAGAACGACGCCACGTACGGGTACTGACGAATCGCCGACTGAACCGCTGACGCGACACGCTGCGCATGCCACGGCGTCAGGGTGATCACCGCAAGGGACTGGCGTGGTTTGGTTCGAGCGTGACGCAACACCAGGTCCACCACGCGGGAAACTTCCTGATCAGGACTCTCCACCTGGCCTGTGACAGAGTCTGGCACGCCAGTCGCATCCGGAACGTACGCAAATTCCAGCCCAGTGCCCTCGCTGGTGCGGGCGGTGGGCAAGGACGAAATCGCCGAGTCGTAGAAGTGCCCGTTCACTAAGT
The DNA here is from genome assembly GCF_000178455.1 of Brevibacterium mcbrellneri ATCC 49030. GTDB lineage: Bacteria > Actinomycetota > Actinomycetes > Actinomycetales > Brevibacteriaceae > Brevibacterium > Brevibacterium mcbrellneri. The sequence continues at coordinate 68,689 of NZ_ADNU01000049.1, forward strand.
CAAGCAACCCTTGTGGGGCGGCTCGGTGGTACGTGCGTAATCCCTTGAGCGGTAAGAATTCCGCCAGCTCAGTGAACACGCTGGTCGAAGACGGCTGCGTTGGAGCCGCGTGACGGTTCACGCTCACAGAAAACGGCTTGGGTCCAGGTAGTCGAGAGTCACCTAGAGCCACAACTTGGCGGGCTCGTGCGATTGCGGGCAGCGCTTCAGGAACTGACAGTCGCGCCGCGTCGGCAACGATGACCACGTCAAAAAATTCTTGCGTCGCAAACACGTTGGGAACTTCAAACGGGCTCATCATCCATACTGGCGCCAACGCTGACAACACCCGAGGCGCCTCAAGCGCAAGTTGTTGAAGGTGCAGATGAGGTGCGCGCAGTGCGATGCGCACAATTTCCGCTTCAGCTTTAAAACTTGCGATTGCGCGCCGCCACCCAGCGGCGTGGGCATACATGAGGCGTTGCCCGCCGGCTTTCACGAACTCCCGGTCAGCGTCGCGGAACTCCCTGACTAAATGGTCCAGTTCACGAGTGTCGTGTCCACTGATCAGCGCGTCGGCAGCTGCCATTTGTTGCAGCACTGTCGCCCAGTAGGCGAGGTCGAACTCGGCGCCCACACCGGCGTGCCGGACCTTGCGTGCGCGCAAGTCGTCGAGCAGGTCTCCCAGTCCGGCTTCGCGTAGTTTGTCGTCCGCCGAGGTGCGTGCCGGCAAATCCGCCAGTGCGGCCCGGTCTTCGCCCATTGCGCTCAAACGGGCTTGGAGTTCTTCGACCAGCATGCGTCCAAGGTTTCCGCCGTCAGGGGTGTCGTCCATGATGGGGTCGAGTTGACGCAGTTTGATGTCGAGTTCTTGGTGCACGTCGAACGCCTCATCTGCTCCGTCAACGGCGTGCGGGGCTTTCGACGTGTCGCGTGTGAGTCGGTACCACTGGTCGCGGAGTTTGCGGACGCCTTGGAGTTCTTCGTGTAGGTCAACAATGGGACCACGGGCGAGTGCCGCTGCCTCTTTTTTCAGGCGGGCACGTTCGAACATGCCCTGGTCGATGTTGTGTTGCCTACGGTACTTACCAGTTCCCGTCGCTGCGATGAGCTCTTCCAAGTTGGCGTCGAACACCTGTTCAGTGAATCGTTTGAGCATGCGTGACACGTCAACGATGGTTTCTAGGCACTTACCCCATGCGTCGACGTTGCGAGCCGGGTTCATGCCGGCTGCGCGCAAAACAGGCTCGGCTTGCTTAGTCAGTTCTGTGACCAGGCGGGCTGCTCGTTCGGCGGTGGCTCGGGCGGTTTCGGCGTCTTCGTCGTTGGCGAACCGGGCTCCAAACCACACGGTGTCTTCCACGTCCATTGTGAAAGCGCCCAGGTCAGATAGTTTGAGCAGGTCTCCCCGGAGTGTGTCGCGCCCAGCAGAGTCAAGTTTCATGACTCGGTCGTCGAACCGCACGTCTGTGAGCGGCCCCGGGTCTGAGGCTGTGAGTGCGGCGAGGTGTTCCAGGGTGGCAAAGACCGAGGTGCCCCACGGCTCCCGTTTTTGGTGCAGGGACGCTGTGTGTGCGTTAAGCCGCTCACGGGTGTAGGTGAGTTTCTGGAGCAGTTGGTTGAGGTCTGGTTTGGAGCTTCGTTCTGCGGAAATAATGAGTGACACGAGCTGCTTTTTTAGGTCACTCATGCGTTCTCGTCCGTCAACGACGAAGTTCCGCACCCCGGCGTCGTCGAGACGTTTAGCGTAGTCGTCGAGTGCGTCTGAGCTTTGTGCAACGTAGAGCACACTCTTACCCGCGTGGGCCAGTGAGGTTGCGAGTGCTGTTGCCACTTGAGTGGCGCCTGTCCCGGGTGGGGTGTCTACAACAAACGATTCCCCCGCTAGCGCCGCGTCGACGACGGCCTGTTGGTCACCGTCCACGTCCAGGGCCAGGAATTCTGACGACGGCGAGCGGTCTGGCAGACGTGGGGTCGTCTGCACGTCCAGCGAGGAGCGGAATTCACGCCTTTTGCGCAACCGCTTCTGTTTTTTCTCCCCCGAGGTCTTAAGCGTTGAGCCCGCGTCTTCAGATTTCGCAGAGTCTGCGTTGGCTCCCAGGGTGGGAAGGTTCTTCGTGTTGGCGTCAGAAACACCGGCAGACAGTCCGGGTTTCTTCGCCGAGGTCGTCGCCACCTCTGCGCTTCCTTTCCCTCCCCCTGCGGTGGGTGCAGGGGCAGGGTCACTGGAACCACCTCGGGACAGGGAGCGCCGAGCGTCAGCGTCGCCTGCCAGGGCGCGCACAACAGGGTGGTCCAATGGCAGGTCGTCACGGCCGAAAGGGGTGGTGATGTTGGCGAATGTGGACACCACGAGCCGTTGGGTGACGAGCAGGCCGGGGACCGACCGGGTTGCTGTGCGCAGTCGCTTGTACACACCGGTGGGGTCGAAGCCGTGCGACTCTTGGGTGGAGGCGATCCATTCGTCGGTGTCAATGTGAACGTTGTGGTGTTTGTGCAGATATTCCACCAGGGCCGGGTTGACCACGGTGTCGTTGGCCAGGGTGATTTCGAAGTCTTCGACGTTGGTGCCGCGGGGCACGAGCTCAACGTGGCGCAAGAGAATGGGCGCGGAGTAGTCGGTGCGAGTACCGTCAATGTCGCGGGACCACTGAGCGAAACCAATGGCGAGGTGCGCGGTGTGAATTCCGCGTTCATAAGACAGCTGATCAGCCTTGTGGCGAATTGATTTGACTCGGCGGCGGGCATCCGCGAGCTGTTCGGTGTTGCGGATGAGGCTGGACAGGCGCGTTGCACGCCCGGCAAGCAGTTGCGCTACACCAGAGGGGTGGGCGCCAGAGAGGTCGAGCGAGCCCTCGCGCGAGTCACGAAACTTCAGCATCGTGTCTCGGCCACCGATTTTTGTGGCACGTTCGTTCCACTCGGCGACTGCAGAGTTAATAGAGGAATTGCTCATAGACACATCGCAACACTATCTGTTTTCACGCTTCGCTTAGTGGTGCCACACCGCCTACTCCACACCTACTCCACACCGTGGACAACGTTTCACGAATATGTGACTTAGCGCATAAGCTGGCCGGGATGGGTTCTACCGCACGAGGAGAAAAATGAACGACGCAGTTATTGTTGCCGCTCGCCGCACCCCCACCGGTAAGCGCGAAGGAATGCTCAGTGGAATTCACCCGGCAGACCTTTCGGCTCTGGTGATTGAAGACATCGTTTCGACTACTGGCATTGACCCCAACCTGATTGACGACGTCGTGTGGGGTTGTGTCACGCAGGCCGGCGAGCAGACGGGCGACATTGCACGCACCGCAGCTCTTTCTGCTGGTCTTCCTGAGTCCGTCACGGGTGTGACTGTTGACCGTCAGTGTGGGTCGTCCCAGCAGGCACTGCACTTTGTTGCCGCTGGTGTTGCGTCTGGCCAGTATGACATCGCGATTGCTGGAGGTGTCGAGTCCATGTCGCGTAACCCCATGTTCTCGTCCTCGATGGGCAAGTCGCTGTATGGAACCAAATTCAAAGACCGTTACCCAGGTGATGACCCAAACCAGGGTATTGGCGCTGAAATGATTGCTGAAAAGTGGGGCTTCTCGCGCACGGAGTTGGACGAGTTCGCTGTGCGTTCGCACGAACTCGCTGCGGCTGCGACTGACGCTGGCGCGTTTGAGTCTCAGATCATTCCGGTGGAAACGGAAAATGGCACGGTGTCCACTGATGAGGGCATCCGCCGAGGTGGCAGTGTAGAAAAGCTTGCGAAGCTACAGACCGTGTTTAAGGAAGACGGTGTTATTCACGCTGGTAACGCGTCGCAGATTTCCGACGGTTCCGCTGCGATGTTGGTAATGACATCACAGCGCGCTAAGGAACTAGGGCTCACGCCTCTGGTTCGTGTTCACACTGCTGTGCTGGCTGGGGACGATCCTGTCATGATGCTCACCGCTCCGATCCCGGCAACGGCGAAGGCGCTGAAGAAGTCGGGCCTGTCAATTGACGACATTGGAACGTTTGAGATTAACGAAGCGTTCGCACCTGTTCCGCTTGCGTGGTTGAAGGAAACTGGCGCTAACCCTGAGCGGCTGAACCCGCACGGTGGCGCGATCGCACTGGGTCACCCGCTGGGTGGTTCGGGCGCTCGCCTGATGACGACCATGATTCACAACATGGTAAACAACAACATCAAGTACGGCCTGCAGTCGATGTGTGAAGGCGGCGGCCAAGCCAACGCAACGATCCTGGAACTGCTGTAAGCCTGCAGAAAACCAGTAGGCCAAACCGAGCAGAGTGAGTGGGACGGCGCAAAATCCGCGCTGTCCCACTCACTTTGCGCTACCGGCCCTTATACCTCGATCCGACGACCTGGTAGTATTGCCTGGTCTAGTTGCCCCCGTAGCTCAGGGGATAGAGCACGGCTCTCCTAAAGCCGGTGTCGCGTGTTCGAATCACGCCGGGGGCGCACCAGAAAACGAACACAAAAGTGGCCCCGGCATCTG